>CAWFFV010000014.1:0-17953 GCA_963814985.1 uncultured Chloroflexia bacterium
AGAAATAGCAAGAATTATTGCCTGCAAGATACTTGAGTGATTTACTTTTTTTAAAGGAGATGAACATGGCCCAATTTGACTTTGATATTGGCATTATTGGCGGCGGCCCGGCTGGAGCAGCTACTGCCGCTTATCTGGAGAAAGCCGGTCTTTCCTGTGTGGTGTTTGAGTGTGAGTTATTTCCACGACCACATGTGGGTGAGTCGCTTGTCCCTTCCTCAACACGTGTTTTTAAAGAACTCGGCTTTCTTCAGCAGATGGACCGGGGAGGTTTCCCCAGGAAATATGGAGCGGCCTGGACGACATCGGGCAATGGTCCTGTCTACACTGATAGCTTCGAAGGGTTAGAAGCTGACTGCCATGTCGGGATACGTTTCGAGGAACGAGAGCAACCAGGTGTTGAGAGAAACTATACTTTTCATGTTGATCGTGGCAAGTTTGACCTGATGTTGCTTCAACATGCCCACAAACTTGGAGCAGTTGTCTACGAAGGAGTACGAGTGCACCATGTTGATTTCTCCGAGCCAAGTCGGCCACATATCAACTTCTCAATTGCTCACAAAGAGGTCAGTACAAACGTTCGCATGGTCGTAGATGCCAGTGGACGGCGAACACTGCTGGGTAATCAGCTCAAGCTGCGTATTCAGGACCCTGTTTTTGATCAATATGCTCTGCATACCTGGTTTGAGGGATATGACCGTCGTATCCTGGTGAGAAATGAAGCGCAATTAGATTATATCTACATCCACTTCCTCCCTCTCATTAATACCTGGGTCTGGGAGATTCCAATGACAGAGACGATTACCAGTATTGGGGTGGTGACCCAGAAGAAGAACTTTGCTCACTCCAAAGAGGAGCGTCAGGTATTCTTCTGGAAGTGTTTGCAGAGTCGCCCCGAACTGGAGGCCGGACTCAGAACAGCCAAACAGCTCCGCCCCCTGGCTGATGAAGGGGATTATAGCTATGCGATGAAACAGCTCTGTGGTGATAATTTTGTGCTGGTAGGTGATGCCGCGCGTTTTGTCGACCCGATCTTTTCTACCGGAGTCAGCATTGCTCTCAACAGTGCTCGCTTTGCCTGTGCCGACATTGTGCAGGCTGCCGAAATCGGCGACTTTAGCAGACAAAGTTTTCAAACATTTGAAGACTCCTTGCGCCGTGGAACCAAGAACTGGTATGAATTTATTTCGGTGTACTATCGACTCAATGCGCTCTTTACTGCGTTTGTACAGGATGCGCGTTATCGTCTGGATGTTGTCAAATTGCTTCAGGGTGATGTCTATGATGATGACGATCCTCCAGTGCTCAGGAAGATGAAAGAGATTGTGAGTGCTGTTGAGCAGAATGAGAAACATATCTGGCATCGCTATCTGGGTGAGCTGACTTCTCATGCATTTCGGCCTGTCTTCTAAAACTCATGGAGCGGCGAAAGATGTCTCAGGAAAATATCATAGGCAAGCTGTTCCAAGTTGCAAAGCGGAACAGTTTGCCTGAGAATTCCCAGATATTAAGAAATGAAAATGGACTTTTCATGGACAAATGAGCAGGATGAATTTTACCAGAAAATTTTGCAAGGGATTCAAGTCATCTCTTCTGGATAACTCTACCTTACCACCTTCCTTTTGTCTGGATCCCATTTGCGAAAAGTTGTGAGGCCTCATGGTTTATTTGCTGTTTTGGTTATAGGGAGCATTTGGGTTATATCTGCTATGCTGGCGCTGTTGTTGGACAGCAAGTTTCTGGTTGATAGAGAGCATTAATACATTCAACGAGAGAAGTAGCGGGTCAATTGCTGTATTCGTAGCTGGAAGTGGTTGTAAAGGCATTTGTTGACTCGTTTGTTGTACAGCCGCGGTGGTATAAGCAATAGCATGGGTAAGAGATTGAAGATTTTCCTGGGCTAAAGAAGCCCGTTGGAAGCGTGTGAGAAGAGTGTTCAAAGAGTTAGCAACATGCCAGAGGATATTGTCTTGTGTTAGAGGGGCTTGTGCGTTTAAATTTCCATTTGCTACAGAGATATGTGTTTGTATAATCTTCTGTATTCCCAATTCAAGTTCGTTTTTCTGTTGGGCGATCTGGCGCTCCAGGGCTGCAATCACTTCTGCACGATCAGCGCGAGCAATCGCACGAAGAGTGCTAACCGCAGCGATATAGGTCACAGCGGCAACGGTGAATTGAACTGCGATTGGATATGCTACAAGCGTAGCAAAATGGGTATGCACATCATTCGTTAATATTTGGTTCTTCGGGAGATAGAAAAGACTCACAGGAATAAAAATTGAATTGTAAATTGCTACAAAAAAAACACTTCTGGCAGGTAGAAGTGTGACAGCAAACAGTTCACCGAAAATGAGCAATCCATAGACCTGTATGTCATTCTCAGTGAAAGGTTGTGTCATGTAAATTCGTACTGGAATGATAATTTCAATAGCTAAAACGATGACCAGGCCAGCCAGAAAGATCTTATGTGAGCGATTAAGAAGCATCGAAATAAAAACGACAGGAAATATCGCAGAAATCGAGATTTTGGCAGCGATGCCGCCAGTCAGGCTTGCAGGTGAACAGATTACAAAGATAACGAGCAAACAAAACCCAATGATACTGACCAGATGGGATCTACGTATTTCCTCTCTTTTCAGATGAGAAGCTGCAATGGGTAGATCGGGTATGGAAGTCAGATTGAACCACCATTGGAGAATATTTTGTTTGCGTTTTTCTGGAACATCCTGCTTGGGGAACCAGTCATTTGTTTGGGCTTGATTTTGTACGTTGTGCATAACCTAAGTACGCCTTTCTCTAAAATCCTGTGGATAATTCCCCTGTTTACGAATGGAAATATTAGGATAGTTTCTTGCAGCGATTTTGCTGCCTATCTAGGTAGGTATTTCCCATTGTGACATCTATTATAACATAGAAGAGTTCGTTAGTGAGGAAGAAGTCACGTAGATTAGTTACAATGAACGGAAAAAGAGGAAGACCGGACCTCACGAGAGCCAAATAACGAGTTCTTGTGTTGTGGCAACTGGTGAGTTATACTCTGCTAAGAAACAGGTAAAATAATGAGACAGTTTTTCCCCAATAAGGATTTGGAAAGGAAAAGTTCGATGACACACAATCCTGCTTTTCAGTATGAGAACGATGGTGCTTCTTACTTGCAGCATGACCACTGGGCACACGCTGACCTGGAGACCTATCAAGCTCACACTCTCCAGGCTTGCCGCCAGTATGCCTATGCCCACTCTCCTTTCTATCAGAGGTTTCACCAGGGATTAACTGAACGCCCTTTGCAGGAGCTTCCAGTGCTGACGAAGGCGTTGATGATGGAGCATTTTGATGAGATCGTGACCGACCAGGAGATCCATCTCCAAGAAGTGGAGTCCTTTCTGGCCGAAATGCGCGAACCAACGCTCTTCTTGGTCGGTATCGCGTCATGAGCACCTCAGGCAGTACTGGAGAACCTGGAGTGTTTCTGTCCAGCCGAGAGGAAGGAGAGGCGATTGGGGCTACATTTTCGCGCTTCCTTCTCTGGGCAGGAGTGAAAGCCTTCAACAAGATAGCAGTGGTAGCTGCAACCGCTCCCAGGCATATGTCCTCCAATCTCACCTTTTTTGTGCATGGTCAGCTTTTACCAAAAATACAATTGTCTGCCACCGCTCCAGTGGAGGAAATTGTGCACCACCTCAATGAGTGGCAGCCCGACGCACTGGCTGCCTATCCTTCGATCGCGCATGTCCTGGCAGAAGAGCAACACCAGGGACGCTTAGACATCAGCCCTCAGTTCCTCTTCTGCGCATCTAAACCTTAAGAGAGGAGACGCGACGACGTCTGGCGGATACCTGGCAGGTTCAACCTTTCAATCTTTATGCCGCCACAGAGTGCGGCGTGTTGGCGGCAGAATGTTCCTCGCATCAAGGCCTCCATCTCTTTGAAGATCTGGTGATTCTGGAGATCGTCGATCACAACAATCAGCCAGTGCCGCCGGGAACCTATGGAGCCAGAGCGCTGCTCACCACACTCTTCCGACGCATCCAGCCTCTGATCCGCTACGAGTTGAGCGATAACATATGTCGTTCTGTACAAGAGATCTGCGCCTGTGGTCGGCCTTTCGCTCTGCTGGAGGGAATTCAGGGCCGGGCCGCCAATCTCTTATCTTTCTCTACTCTCTCAGGTGGGCAGGTGATGGTGAATCCCAATGTTCTCTTTTGACGTCATGGATAACATCTCTACCTGTGAGTGGCAAATTGTGCAGTTGCGTGAGGGACTACGCGTCCTTCTGAGAGGGAAACAGGAGACACAGCAAGAGGAGGCGCTTCGTCAGGCTTTGCAGCAGGCTCTGGCCTCTCAGGGAGTGAGTGTTCCTCCTATTTGGATTGAACGTGTGGCTGTTATTCCCAGAAATGAGAGTGGGAAGATGACGCCGATCGTGCCCGCTCTATAAGACTCTGTTCTTGAAGGCTCTTTCACGGTAGAGGTATCATCATCTCCTCATGCTACTTTACGGTTGGTTGCAGCTCTCCTGCGACAATGCTCATTTGACTAGTACACGAATGCGCAAATTTTCAGGTAGTTTAGTTGAGCCTCGTCTGGCTCTCCAGGCCCGTTTTTATCATAACCAGGTTTGCGCGTTCTAGTACGCCTGGGCAGAAATAACGTTGAGATCACCCATCGACAGTAAGACCTTGGTAGGTCCATTTGAACGGATGGGCCATGGTCTGAACGAGTTGGTCCCCAAGAGGGTTCGATCACTTGTCCGGTCACCACGTCGAAATTGAAAAACCAGGAAAGCGTCCCATGCTGGATGTACTCGAATTCGCGTCGGAGCACATGGCCTGCGATCATCGGTAAATCGGGGTGCAACCGCTCCAACGCTTGCACTCCTGTCAACTCATCCATGCTGATGGTTCGCTCTCCCTGCTTCGCCCGTTCTTGTGCTGTGAGATAGAGGGTACATCCCTCATGAATCTCTCTCCTCCCGTAGCAGATCAGCCTCCTTTTGTTTTTTGCAACACAACCTCGTGTTGATGTTGTCCGTGCTACCATCTGTTTGACTGCCTGCTCATCTCGCAAGAGCATATGGGCGGGCAAATACTATTACTTTTGGCATACTCCTAATGTGCCTTTCCATACTTCCTAAATTCTCTCCTTGTAACTTATACTTTTCTCAATCCCGGCGACAAAGCATTTCATACGCGAGGAGTACTCTAGCATGCAAGAATCACTAAAAACTTCGCTATCAAATAGCGCAAATACTGCTCAAACAGGACCGATCCACATACCCAAAGAGGGCCAGGCCGTAGAAGTTCAAGTGCAACATCTGACAAAAACTTTTGGAAAGCACCAGGCAGTCAAAAATGTTTCATTCACCATTGGCAAAGGTGAAATTTTCGGACTCCTTGGTCCCAACGGCGCAGGGAAAAGTAGCACCATTAATATGATGTGCGGCTACCTCGAGCCGACCTCTGGCGACACACTTATTGGCGGGCTTTCAATTACCAGAGAGGCCCGGAAGGTAAAGCGTATCATTGGCGTTGTCCCCCAAGAGATTGCTCTCTATAAGGATCTCAACTCCCTGGAAAATCTGGAATTCTTTGGCAAAATCTATAACGTATCATCACGTGAGTGTAAACAGCGTGCACAAGAGCTGTTACACTTTGTAGGACTCTACGACAGGCGCAAAGAACCGGTTAAAACCTTCTCTGGTGGTATGCAGCGTCGCATCAATATGGCGATTGCACTGATGAATGGTCCTGCATTTTTAATGATGGATGAGCCAACAGTTGGAGTTGACCCGCAGTCCCGCGAGCACATCTTCGAAACCATCGAACAACTACGCAGTCAGGGAACCACCATTCTCTATACAACCCACTATATGGAAGAGGCAGAACGGCTCTGTAATCGCATCGCCATCATGGATGAAGGACAAATTATCGCATTAGGCACTCTGGAGCAGTTACTGACCCTACGTAAACAGAATCAGGAAGTACAGCGACCTCACGGCCTACAAGAATTGTTCATCCAATTGACTGGAAAAACACTACGCGACTAATAATTCCTTGCGTTCAGATGAGTGCGCAGCGCAGCGAAGCACTAGCTACGAGAGTAGCGTTTCTGAACGTGAAATCAGTATAAACGCTTGGGAAGAGGAGAACGATGAAAACACTCTGGTATATCGCAAAAAAAGATCTCTTACAGGTTGCCAAAGATAGAAGTGCTCTGGTACTCATGCTGGTAGTACCTTTAATGCTCATCACAGTTGTTGGCTTTGCCTTTGGCAATGTCTTTGGCAATGGTTCCACGCAAATTCAAATCAAAGTGGCTTTGAGCAACCAGGATACTGCGCGGGACGCCTATATTGGCACAATCATCACCAGGGCACTGAAAATCAACACCGATCAGCTTGCAATAACAGTAAACAAGTATCACAATCTGGCTCAAGTTACCAGCCAGGTAATGACCTCCAATGGTGGTGCGGATGTTGGTATTGTCATTCCCTCAGGAGCCAGCAAGACACTGATTAGCGACCTGCAGCAAGGTATTACGCCAGAAAATTTGGTGCAGTTCTATACGCAACCCAACAATAACGATGCACGCATTACCATTGTGCATGATATTATAAATAAGGTAGTCCAGTCTCAGCTTGTAGGAAGCGCAGCAGTCGGTCAGGTCTACATGGTTTGCCAACAGCCGGGGAACCATTGCTCACAGAGTACAATCCATGCTGCCACTATTGCCACAGAGGTTTCAAAGGCTAGTGCTGCGGCCGATCAAGTTGTTCAGTCTCTAACAGTAGGTCGGGCCGTCAAGGTTGGGCCATTCGATCAGACAGTGCCCGGCTATGCTGTCTTCTTCTCACTCTTTGGCCTGAATGCTGTGGCTGCAACGATTTTGCAAGAGAAAGAAGACGGTACATTCCGCCGCTTATTGATCGCTCCCATTCACAAATATGCCTTGTTGGGCGGCAAATTACTGGCACAGTTTCTGCTCACCTTTATACAACTTGCCATTCTCTTTCTTGTTGGCTACTTTGTGTTCAAGATGCACATTAGCTCCTGGCCAACAGTGATCCTGTTGTTGATCGGCACCAGTTTTGCTGCGACAGGCCTTGGTATCCTCCTCGTGTCATTAGTCAAGACGCGCCGCCAGATCAATCCTGTGGTGACTCTGGTCACTCTTATTACCTCAGCTATCGGTGGTGCCTGGTGGCCGCTCTTTGTCGAACCAACCTGGATGCAGCAAATAGCTAAGATTGGCCTCACTGCCTGGGCAATGGAGGGACTCAATGGCACCATGATTTTCGGGAAAAGCTTTCCAGATGTGCTCCCGGATATTCTGGCTCTGCTGGCCTATGGCACCATCTGCTTCATAATTGCCCTACGGCTCTTCCGCTTTCAGGAGAAGACGGCGTCAGCATAAGAAGAGATGTCTCTGTCAAATCAAGTCACGGTTGGTTTGACAGAGGCATTTTCACCATTGATAATGGAGAAGCAAGAGTATGTTTACCCAGGAAAGAAAAGTATCCATGACAAACACCATTCACATTCTGCTTTGTGAAGATCAAACGCTTATGCGCCAGGGATTGCGCACTATTCTTGAGCTAGAGCCAGGTATCCAGGTAGTTGGCGAGGCTGCGGATGGCGAAGAGGCAGCCAGATGCTACGAATCACTCCACAATCAAAAGAACAAACCTGATATTGTCCTTATGGATATTGAGATGCCACATATGAATGGGGTACAGGCTACTACCACTATTATCAAGAGCGATCCTCTGGCACATATTATTATCCTCACAACTTTTGACTATGAAGACTATGTCTTTGAGGCAATCAAAGCTGGAGCAATGGGCTATTTGCTCAAAGACGTTCCCGCCACCGAACTGATGGAGACTATTCGTCTGGTTCATGCAGGTGAGACATTTATTCAGCCGAAGATTGCCAGCAAGCTCCTCATCGAATTTGGGCGTAAAGGGCGGGGCACTGCATCAATGCCATCGCGCTCTCCGCAAGAAAAAGAACTGAGCCCACGAGAGATTGACATTCTTAAACTGCTCGCTGAGGGAGCCAGTAACCGCAAGATCGCCGAGAAACTCGTTCTAGCCGAAGGAACGGTAAAAAATCATGTCTCGAACATTCTAAGCAAACTTCATACCGAAAATCGTACCCAGGCTGCTTACCTTGCGCGCGAACGCAAATTGCTCTAGTGCCATCCCTGTATCAGATGAAGGGAACGCACGGAGCATAGGGAGGAGAAAATAGCGATGAATAATGGTGATGTGGAGAAAGAGAATACGCGCTTTCAACGTATCTCTAGCCGTGTGTTTATGGGTCTTGTTGTTCTCACTTTTATCTATCTTACCATCTCAACCTATGCCATTTTGAAGAACATCCCTGCTTATATGCATGACTGGCGCGGCCCGGTCTGCATTGTGCTCATAGTAATTGCATTCGTGATTTATGCCACTCCTACCCTGACTTCTCAGAGCGGGAACTGGCCTCCACCATTATATTATTCCGCTTCTCTCTATAGCCTTTTGTATCTTGTTATATTTCTTCTCTCACTCATTGATCACAGCTTTCTCTGGGATTTCTATCTCGTTTATGGTTTCAGCTTCGCGCTGTTTACGTCACGTCGCCTGCTCCTTGCCATCTGTATCATCGCTCTCACTTTGTTTGCTTTTCAAGGTCTGCTAACCTGGCCGCTGCATACAGATGCACTTTTCAGTATTGCTGGTCAGTGTATGGCTCTCTTCAGTACAATGGGTTCGGCTCTATTCATCCAGTACCTCATCGGCGAGCGATTTCAACGAAACAAGCTCCTTTTGCAGCTTCACCATACTCATGCCGAGTTGCAGAAAGTGCATCATCGATTAGAACAATCGGCTGGGCAGGAGCAAGAGCTAGCCGTCTTGCGTGAGCGCACTCGATTGGCTCGCGAAATGCACGATACACTCGGTCATGCCCTGGTACTGATTGCAGTCAAGCTAGAGGCGGCACAGCGACTCCGCGAACGTGATCCTGAGCGTTGTGATCGTGAATTGGAGTCAACAAAAGAGATTGCGCGAGAAAGTATGACAGCCTTACGCGCTTCCATCGCCAACCTGCGCTCGCCAGCATTGGAACGTGAGCCTATCCAGCAAGCACTCAGTCGCTCTACCAGGGAACTAGCACAACGTGTCGGTCTGTGTATCACCTATACATTTGAGGTAGACATCGAGTGCCTACCGGAATCTATCGAGGAAACGCTCTGGAAAGTGAGCCAGGAGGCGCTAACAAATATTGAGAAGCATGCCCGCGCGCAACATGTGAACTTATCTATTCGCAGTCAGGAAGGACATTTGATCATGACTATTCAGGATGACGGTATCGGGTTGCCAGAAGCATACTCTCGGTATCATGAGAGGCGGCAGCCATATAAAAATCCTGGTGAGAGTCATTATGGACTGCATGGAATGCTCGAACGGGTAGAAAGTGTAGGTGGTTGCCTCTCCCTGCATTCTAGTAAGGGGCAGGGAACGACCATTGAAATTGTGCTACCACTCGTAGGGATACATCTTAATGGGAACCTAAAAGAAGAAGGGAGAGCGCTATAATCCGTCTACCAAAGCAGAGATCAGCGAGAGCAGTTTGTAGCCTGATCGCAGGCAGGACAAATAGAGCACTATTCCTCTGTTGGAAGGTATGTTATCATTGCCATCCAGGAAGATATTTCTTTTAATAAGAGGAACAAAAATAAGTAGAGAAGGAATGGATCATGGAGAGCATTCATATCAACACCTATGCGCCGCCAGTTGATCAGTTGCTCACGTATGGGGAAGCGCACCTTGTCTCGCCAGATGAGTGGCCGAACTATCTGGAATTGGGATTTGGCCCGGAACGGATTCCTGACCTCACCCGAATGGCAACTGATGGATAGTGGGTCATGTAATTCCATTATTGTCACACCTGGGTCATCTGGGTCTGGTGCAATCAGCGTTTCCCGCAAAGGAGGCAGGAGAGCTGCTTTTTTTTAACCAATCTTTCACTGTATTCCGTGATACGCCAAACGTCCTCGTTAGCCCTCGTAAGCTGCTTCGCTCTTGATATGATTTTATAATCTCCTCACGGCGTTCCTCTGTATAACCATTTGTTGCAGGATTCTCACGGCTTTGCTTCTTACATAATTTACAGCGATATCTTTGCTTCCCATTCGATGCATGACCGTTACGCACTACATCATCGCTATCGCAGTGTTGGCCTTGACAATAGTGACTGTTACCATGATGTTCCTCCTTTTTGGGGCACCAATGCTTTCATTTTACCACACGTCATCCAGGTATGACCCGCTACCGATGAAGGAAAGGTGAAGAAACTCTTGGAAGAGCATAGCGCTGAATAAAAACAGAAAATGGTTCATCCGCATTCTCGCAGTTCAAATCGGTTCGTTGCATACGAGATGATCAGCGAGAATGCGGATGAACGAAAGTGTGGCCGTTTCCTGTGAGAGTTTGACCATACGCGTACTTTGCTTTAAAGATGTGGTTGCCGCTTTCTGTCAGAGAGATACAAGCGGCAATCATCACGTCAGACTGATTTTCTTGTCACGGATTAGATGAACCGCTGTGATGCAGCCGTTGCTTTGTCTCCGGTATTTGGTGTTCCTGTTGGCTCTATCAAGAGAAGATGTGTTTCTTCTTCTGCAAACGGTTGATGTTCAATACCGTGTGGCACAACAAACAATTCTCCTGGACCTAAAACCACATTGCGGTCACGCAAACGTATGGTCAAGCGCCCCTTGAGGACCAGAAAGAAGTCATCCGTGTCATCATGTTTGTGCCAGACAAATTCACCCTGAACTTTCACCACCAGAATGTCGTGGCCATTGAAGCGGGTGACGGTTCGTGGAGACCAGTACTCCGAGAAACGTGTGAGCTTCTCTGCAAGGTTAATCTCTTCGTTCATTGTTTCCCTTTCTCTGCTTCTGCAATTAACAAAGTAGCTCTAGCCTAGCACAAGTTTTTAAACGAAGCAATTCTGCACCATTCTTCTTGAGGAAAATCTCGTTCTTCCGGTTAGCTTCCCGGTCTGTTTCAGGTCAGCTTTCGCCCTCTTCCTGCTCTCTTCCCATCTGTGTCCCGTTTCCTTCTGTTATACCATCACTGACAGTGTTGACATTTGTCACCACAGAGGAGGAAATTCTTATTCTGGCTGTTACTCAGATTCAATGGACCTGGCGGTGGCTCCCCGATGGGCCATCATAAAAGGAAAACACTATGAAGACACACATTGCGCAAGAACAAACTCGCAGGCTGAGGGAGGCTCTCCGGGGACACCATCTCGAAGTGATTATCACGTTAGCGCTTGTGACAGAAATACGCTGCGACGAGCTATTAGTCGTCAAGCTCTTGGAGGATTACTGAAGAAAGAGGAAAGAAGAGGTCTGGAATAAAAATTAAGGGACACTGGCTTCTTTTGCCGGTGTCCCTATAAATTCGTCTTCGGACGGAACCGACGGGCGTTATATTCTCTTCAAGATAACCTGCGTGACAGGTTGTCAGTCATTCTTATTGTGTATGAAAGTAGTATAGCATATTTCTCACTTCTCAAATGGTTTCTGAGGGTTTTGATAAAAAAAAGCGGAGGGTGGAGGAGATGTGGATTGATCCTGCTGAAGCTGTGTCCTGGTATGGATGTAGCCCCGATCGTGTAATGCAGTGAGCAGCAGGTCCAACTGGGTACCAGTTTGGAGTGAATTGTCAGGCGCAAAGTATCCCTGAGAGATCTGATCCATACAGTGCTGGAGAGCTTGTAGCAGAGTGTGGTATTCTCTTTCGGTTTGGTTGGCATGTTGCAGGCGAGACAGGAGCATATTGAAACCAGTGGTGAGAGGCTTGAGTATACCAGGAAAGCCTTCATCCGAGATTCTGGTGATCACACGGCGGCTCGTCATGTCGGAATATTGAGAGGAGATGCTACTAATACAATCGACAAGATGTTGCATTTCTTTGTTTCTTGCCTTTTGTTGTTCTGCTATCTTATGCTCCAGGGCTGCAACCATTTGTGCGCGATCAGCTCGTTTTGCCTCCTTATTCAGGTAGTTGACATGCCAGCCAACAACAAAAGCAATAATGAGTTGAACGCTCACTGGTCCTATCCAGGTAACCTGACTAATGGGAACATTAGGATCATTAAAATAGGGAAGGCTATATTTTAGGTAAAATAAACTAAACATACTGAATATGCAGTTGCAAAAAGATACGAGGAACATAAATCGTCGAGAGACAAGCGTAATTGCCACGATATCGCCGAGGACTAGCAATGTGCAACCCTGGACAGTCAGCTCGTCGGGAGGCCTAATGCTAAGGATCAGCGTAGCCAGCACTAACTCAATCCCGAGTGTTACCAGAACGCCAGCCAGGACTGGTCGTTGGAATTGTTTATTGATAAAGAGTGCGATCAGAAATAGAAACATCAGGCAAAGGCAGCCTGCGAGTGCGCTGGGAATGGTCGAGAGAGCAGCACTTGGCAGAAAAAGAAGTGTTGTGATGAACAAAAGGATCAAGACTACAATACTGAGCCTCCGTACTTTCTGTGCATGCTCTCGTTGGATGAAGGAGGCAGTTACTGGCGCTTCTGGAATGGCAGTCAAGCGGAGCCACCAGTCCAGACACGTGTTGAAGAGATTTCCTTGCTTCGTGCTCGTCTCATGATTAATGAGCTGTGCGGGGGAAGGTGTTGTTGTCTGGCCTCCAGATGTTGTGGGAGCGGTATTCATTGGCAGAAATTACCTTTCAGGAGAAAAATTGGTATTTTGCATAAAATAGTATGGTTTATGTTTTTTACCTTTCAAAAGGTCTCTGAGCGTTTTGATGAGGGGCCAGAGGCGATGATGGGGACACAGGTTGACCTTGCTGGAGTTGTGCCCTGACATGCAGGGCGTGCTGCTTGCATATTGCTGAGAGCAACTGGTCCAAAGGAGTGCCAGTTTGTGGCAGATGATCAAGCGTAAAGTCTTCCTGGTAGACCTGTTCCGTACAGTGCTGGAGAGCCTGTCGCAGGAGGCTGTATTCTCTTTCGATCTGATTGGCATAGTAGAGACGAGAGAGGAGCAGATTGAAGCCCTTTACGGGGGGTCTTAGTACATCAGGCAAGCCTTCATCCGAAATCGTGGCGATCACACGTCGGTTCATTATGTCGGAATATTGACGGGAAATATTGCTAATGCAATCAGCGAGCCATTGCATTTCACGATTTTGGGCCTTTTGTTGCTCTGCCATCTTATGTTCCAGACTGGCAATCATTTGTGCACGGTCAGCACGTTTCACGACACGGATCAGGTGATTAATGTGCCAACTGGTGAGAAAAGCGACTGCAATTTGCAGACCAACTGCTCCAGTCAAAAGATCCAGAAAATGGGCTTGTAGCTCACCGGCAAAGTAGTGATCATGAGGCAAAAAGAACAGACAGAATGTAATAAACAGACTATTGCAAAAGCCGATCAGAAGTGTAAATTGTGGAGAAACCAGGATGATTGCCACCATCTCGCCACATGCCAACAATCCAAATTCCTGAAAACTGGTGCCATTAAATGGTTTGTTAGACAGAATGAACCCGATCATTATTAATTCATGCCCAAGTGTCACCATACCACCAGCCAGCTTTGGTCGCCGGAGTTTTTTGCAGATAAAGAGCGTAGACAGATAATAAGCTTGATCAACAAAACATGCAATAATAGTAGTGATAGGCCCTAAAGTGGAAATATGTCCCATCTGAGACAGAAGCACTAGTACAGTAAGCAATGACGTAAATATGAGTAGCAAGACGGTGAGACTGAGAAATTGCATTTTGCGTGCGGTATCCCGTTGTACGAAAGAAGCGTTGGCAGGTGGTTCAGGAAGGGCGGCGAAGCGGAACCACCAGTCCAAGCATCTCTTGAAAAAGTTTCTCGGTTTCTTACCCGACTCCTGATTGATGACCATTTCGGGTGACCGCATCGTTGCAGGCTCTTCTGCCCAGGAAGTGTTGTTCGTTTGCATAATTTCCTCTTCTTTACTTAAGAATCGTCTCTACTTTTTTACTTCTGAATGGCAATATATCGCTTAGAGAGAAGAAAATTGAGTGCTTTCTCCACCGCGCTGGGGGAAAACCTAAGCTTCATCAGTGCTTTGATCTCTCTGACAGTTCGCTGGCCGTTGACGAGAGAAAATATTTGCTGTAGGGTTCTTGGATCACTGTCCAGCCTGGTTTCTGATGGTTCAAAGCGTGGATCGGAGATAAGACGAAATCAGGATCATATCATCCCGTATAGACACAATAGGATTCGATATAAGCGTAGAGGGCGTAGGCGAGTATTGAGCATGGAAGCTCCATTCAAACGGGCCTCTCTTTTGATCGATCTGAATAAGTCGATCTATCTCCATGAGAAGCGGAAAGCCCTGTTCATCGACCAACTGACAAGATGTGACATCGCCGTTTTCAATGTGAATCGTACACTGACAGCGAATCGTTTTCAAAAAACGAGCGATAGAAATTTTGCCTTGAAGGGTACCTGTTTCTTGATATTGTTTGAGTATGCTCAAAGCTGAAGCAAGTCCAAGGCTCGCTTCAATACCATCTAAACCCACCCTCTTCTCCTAAAAAGATAGAAAATAAATTTCTCTCTAAACCAGTCTCTTGTGTATTTAAAGAAGGTATTTTTGGCAAGCGAGAGAACAGTTAATATAGAGTGAGAAATATTAGCCACCTAATACAGCTCTACTATTATATGGCTTTCTCCTCTTATTGTCTAGCTAATCGGCAATCATTAAAATAGGTTTACGTGGACAGAGAGATATATGTATGTTTACGGTGCCCCAGTTTGTCAACTTCATCTTCTCTACATGCCAGGTGATAGGTACATCTCTATTTTCGATCCACTTGAGGGGATATTCAGCCAGTTCTCTGTCATCTTTTGTGTCAGCTACTGATTGTCTTCTTCTTTCTCCTGGTGGAGAGATTCCATGGAGAACGAACAGATCGTTTTGGTCCTCGAAGGAACCAGGACGAAGTCTGTCGTTATTGTATCTGAGAGAGCGGCTATAGTCTTGAAGAACCTTGCTCTTTTTTGCTTCTTCTTGCTAATGGCAAAATTCTTTTCTCAATTCAGCAGGAGTTTGAGCAAAAGCACGTTTAAAATGGCGTGTGAAGTGGCTCTGGTCGGCGAAGCCTGTCTGAAGAGCAACTTGCCCAATCGGAAGGTTGGTGGAACGAAGCAGCCGATATGCCTGTTGAAGGCGGCAACTCAGAAGGTATTGATGAGGTGTAGTCCCGGTGGATAACTTGAAGAGACGTGTAAAGTGATATGGGCTCAGCGAGACGGCGGCTGCCAGTTGCGAGAGAGTAATATCATCGGCAAGATGTTCATGCAAGTAGTCAAGAGCGAGGAGTAACATTGAAGATGATAGCCCTTTTGCCGTTTGAAGAGGGGGGCGCAGATTGCCGGTGGTGTAGCGACGTAACAAATGAATCGCCAAAGTCGTCGTGAGTGACTCAACGTAGAGACGCCCTCCAACTTCTGGAGAATACAATTCGTGTAAGAAAGCTTGTCCGATGGCCTCGATCTGAGCGTCGCGAAAAACAAACTGATTGAGCAATTCAATCCGTTCAGGATTGAGATCAATAGAGACGGCAATCTCAGAAAGCAGAGCAGGCTGTAAGCAGAACCGGAGCACATCTGACTCACCTTCTTGATACCAGAAGCTCTCTCGACCCGCAGGCATAAGGGAGAGATCACTATTCTGAAAAGACGTTTGGGAAGTCTTGCCTTCGCGTATTTGAAGCAACTGTACAGGTTGAGCTGACCGCACATGCATCACGAGAAAATGCTCGTGCAATGCTGGAACAAATATTTCACCACTGAGACGATGACGATGCTCAACAAGCATGCCTTTCCATTGGAGATCCTGACTTGAATGCAGGGGAAGAGCAAGGGCAGATTGTGAATGGTTTGTTGCAAGGTCATTGACCGCAGCAGACAGCCGTATGATCTCTTTGGACATTCTCCTCTTCTTTCTCGATGTCGTCAAAATACTCATGTTCCCGACCAGACCAGAATTTTATTGATGTATTATACCGCTTTTCATAAGTGGTATTCTACAAGATGGTAAAGAATTCAGTCACGAGCAAGAACAGACGAAAAAAGCGCAAGGTTCTTCAAGACAGCGTCTGCCACACCAGATACAATCATGATAAAATACTTCCCCTCAGTTAGCAGGTCAGTATGGCACGAGCGAAGACAAAGGAATGTCATCAGGAAAATCATACGGACAGAAGGGAAGCAGATCCTCAGAACAGGAGAAAAGATATGAAAGCCATTGACCAACAAATCATTCTCGTGACAGGCGCAACGGATGGGCTGGGCAAACAAACTGCACACGAGCTTGCTATGCAAGGAGGAACAGCGCTCCTCCATGGTCGAAGTCGCAAGCGATTAGAGACAACCATGCAGGAGATTCGCACTACTACTAAGAACGCCAAACTGGAAGCCTATCTGGCAGATTTCTCTGAGCTTTCCCAGGTGCATCGTCTGGCAGAGGAAGTACGATCCCGTCATGATCATCTCGATTTGCTTATCAACAACGCGGGTATTGGAGCTGGAAAACATACCGACACTCGTGAGTTGAGTCCGGATGGCTACAAGTTGCGGTTCGCAGTGAATTATCTTGCCCCATTCTTGCTAACACACTTGCTCCTTCCAAGTCTGCGACAGACAACTCCAGCACGCGTTGTGAACGTTACCTCCATTGGACAAAGCCCAATCGATTTTGAGAACGTGATGCTAGAGCGCCACTATGATCCACTCCAGGCCTACGGTCAGAGTAAGTTGGCTTTAGTGATGTTTACCTTTGACCTGGCAGAAGCCCTCCAGGAAGAACAGATCAGTGTGAACTCTCTGCATCCGGCATCGTTGATGAATACAAAAATGGTGTATGAAACCTTTGGGCAGGCAATGAGTACCATACAGGATGGGGTAGATGCAGTAATGTACGTAGCAACATCTTCAGCACTTGAAGATGTGACTGGGAAACACTTTCATCAGAAGCTGGAGGCTCAAGCAAATGTACAAGCCTACGACAAAGAAGCCAGGAGAAAACTTCGTCAGCTCAGTGAAGCCTTGACAGGATGGCAAGTGGCACACGGAGAAAGAAGCTAGAGACCAGACATATCCTCTCCCCGTCCTGGGAAGGCAATTTCTACTCCTATCCATTAAAAAGTTGCAGTAGCGATCCCCCTTTTTCGTAGCGAGGATAAAGAAACAGATGACAAAGGTTCAATTTGGTTTAAATCTTCCTTTCGGCAATTCAGATCTTCCACAATCAGTGTTTCTCAAGAAGATTCATGCGGCTCTGGATACGATTGTGGGATCTTTTGATTCGGTCTGGTTCCCTGATCATCTCCAGTTTGACAAGAATCCACTCTTTGAAAGTTGGACGATGCTCACCTATCTCGCGGGATTGCATCCCGAATTGAAGTATGGACACCTGGTGCTCTGCCAATTCTTTCGTAACCCTGCATTGCTGGCGAAAATGGCGGCAACTTTCCAGTATATGAGCCAGGGCAATTTCATCCTTGGCATCGGTGCTGGCTGGGCTGAGGAAGAGGCAAAAGCCTATCATATTCCTTTTCCGCCATCAGGACAACGGGTGAGCGAGCTAGAAGAGCAGTTACAGATTATCAATGCCTTATGGCGCGAAGACAATGTGACCTTTGAGGGCAAATATCATCAGGTAACCAATGCCTCTTGCATACCTCACCCTGATCCGCTTCCCCCTGTGCTTCTGGCAGCCTTTCAGCCTCGCATGATGCGTATTGCCGCCCGCTACGCTGATTGGTGGAATACAAATATTGAGACTCTGGACAAGGCAAAAGAACAGTTGAAAGCCTTGGACGCTGCCTGTGAAGTAGTAGGACGAGATCCGAAAACATTGCGTCGTACTGCCGTA
>CAWFFV010000015.1:0-17549 GCA_963814985.1 uncultured Chloroflexia bacterium
TGTAAGTACTGGTGCCAGTAATCCAAAAACACGTTGGGGTCCCATTCTCGTCGATCGGTTTTGAGGGGTGTCACTGGTTGCATAAATTCCTCCAGACAAGACGAAAAACATTTCCCACTGTTATTTTTGCCACTTAGACAGGGTCACTTCACCTTTGCTTGAGCGTAACGTTCTCTCAATTCAAGCAGAAAAGAGCGGGAAATACCTATTTCCTTGCTTTCCCGGCTTGATTGTATTCCCAAGAAATCAAGCCCCAATTGCTGTGGATACAGAAACCTCTGTGTTTATCTGCTCAACGATGCCCTGTTTGCAGGGAACCAGAAGCTCTTCACCTGCTCAAAATCTCATCCTGGCACCATCCAGAGACATACCTCTCTTGTTTATTAGGAGCAGCAATTGCTCTGCAACGAGCCAGCTCCGTTCCACACGAGTTAAACAAAAGAAAGTTAGTGTCTACCATTTTCTATTTATCTATTCCATTTATTGCTATATTCCCCTATAATAACAACGTATTCACAGAACTTTTCTGTAAAAAAAGAGAAAGCATATATGACAAGAACAATCATTAAAAATACATTATTCTATGGAAAGAACCGCAATCTCTTCCGTGCTTCCCTCATCGACGAATGCGCAGCTCTCATTTCTCTCATCATTGGGACTGAACTCGGCAAGGGATGCCGAGTGATTCAATCCTCAACCCATCCAACCAATCCATGAGAGGTGAAATGCAGATGCGTCAACTCCTTATGCTTCCATTCACTTCCCTCTCCCTCTCAAGAGAGAAACGCCTTCTCATCGTGGCACTCTCTTACGGGTTAGGATTTCCTGGAATCTGGCTCTTTCTCTCTTGCATGAAGGTTCTTTCATCCTATGCAGATTTCTGAGCTTCTTCAATGCTCTGGAAGAATGCTCGAACAGCGAACGGTTTGCGCAAAATGGGCACTTGTGGATAAAAGATCCGAAGAGTTTTGAGGAACGAATCACTGACTCCTGTGACAACCAGGACGGGAACCGCAGGCATGTTCTTTTGTAAAAAAGAGATCACCTGCAAACCAGACACAGCCCCTGGCAAGTTGAAGTCTACCAAAACAAAGTCATAGGACACCGTTTGGAGAGAAGTAAAGAACGATGCTCCATCAAAAAAATGCGCGAGACGATGATCTCGCATCTCTAAAATAGTCCCTATTAATTCGGCGATAGATGCATCATCTTCAATTAAAGCAAAAAGCATAGTGTTCTCGCTACAGAAAGAAATCAAGAAAAAGAAGAAGGCAGGATTTTCGCCTTTCACTTCAACACAATAGCAGAGCAAGCTTCTTTTGTCTAGAGTTTTCCCAACATTTCTCTCTGAAATGTTTCCAAAAAACTTTTCATTTGCATCCATTTTGTGCCTCTTTGGCCAAATCGCATCATTCTTAGCCCTTTCTATGTGATCCAGGTAGCTCCTGAGTTTGTAGAAACACATGCTCCATCTCTGCGCGATGAAGAATGGATTACAGGCAATTACTCTTTGATCCAACAAAGAGGAGCGGAAGAGCCCTCTTTTATTAGAACTGACGAGATGGAGTCGGGAGATGTGCTCTGATGAGATAAAAACCGAGTGTCAGTCAGCTCCAGCAGGCAATGTAAAGCAGAAGCAGCTCCCCTGTCCTGGTCTCTCTGTACTCTCTACCCAGATCCTCCCATCCATGGTCTCAACCAATTGTTTGCAGATATACAGCCCCAGACCAGTTCCTCGCACAGAACTCACCAGATCGCGTTGCAAGCGCACAAACTTCCCGAAGAGTAACGGTTGCTCTTCAAGAGGGATGCCAGGTCCAGCATCCTGTACGCGAATGCATATCTGAGAGGAAGTGACAGCATCATTTTCATTTGCTTGTCTGGAGGTATAGGTCTCTGCAACGATCAGAATACGAGAATCAGGTGGAGCATACTGGAAAGTAAGTTTCGCAGAATCTGGCGCACGTAGGGCAAATGTCCGTAGAGAGACAAAGTTTCAGGGATATTTAATTGAATGTGATACTCTTGCTGTTGTCGGGGATCAAGACGGTCAAGCACTTCGCGAACTGCCAGATGAACATTAATGTGATCTTTTTTCAAGGAATGTGCGGCGAATTCAACCTTGATTGCATCCATCACATTGCCGATGAGGAACTGCAGGTCATTACACCCGCTCAGTGCTCGATCTATGAAGGTTGCTTGTAACTCATGGGTGAGGAGAGTTTGATGCTCGCGCAAGAGTTCGAGATAGCCCTGGATTTCGGTGAGCGGAGTGCGGAGCTCATGATTGACGTTCAGCAAAAATTGATCTTTGAGTTCGTTCAAGTGGCGTTGTTGTTCGTATGCCTGCTCTATCTGAGTAGCCTGCTTCTCGAGTTTTCTATTGGCCTCGATGAGTTCATGGTTTTTTGTGTGCAGTTCTTGCTGCATCAACTCCAGTCTCTTGCTGTAAGTAAGTGTCTCACGGATGGAAACAATCTGTCGCAAGACAATTCCTCCAATGAGCAAACCACTTCCCAGATAGGTACCGCTGGCCTGTGGTTTCTCTCTCCCTACAAACCAGACATAGGTAGTCAGCGCAATAACCATAGCAACCATGACAAAAGGGAGCAATGAGCGCCAGATGGATGGTGTATCAGTCTGCGCCTTCTTGGAGAACTCCCGTTTGGATACAACCCTTCCTGATTGACTCACCTTGTGACTTGCGAAACGCATAAAATAGGTGGAGAGAATGAAGATAATATAGGCCAGGGCATTAAGAATGTTCTGTAAGTCCCCAGAGTGAAGGGTTGTTCTGTATGAGAGAACATTCGTAAAGACTATCTCCAATGATCATGAAGACTATCCCCTGTAAGACAAGATAATGCGTTGAATGCAAGGAGGCGTCGTTGGAGCGAAACATCAGATTCAGGATGCAGAAGAACAGAACCAGATCTCCACATGGATAGATCGTATAGACAATTCGAGCCAGAGGTGTCAAGGAACCCTGTAATAGGATAGGTCCAAGGAGAAAGTACCAATAAAGGTGACAACGGCGGTCATAACCAGGACGCTGTCAAGAAGAATACGCATCGACGCCGTTCTAGAGAGAGAGGGTGTAGACAGGGAGGTAGACGGGAGTCAAAAGCTTGTGTATACGCCTCATGAGTTTCTCTCAATTTCAGTCTGTTATGTGTATTATAGCAATAGAGACAGAAGTTGTTTTTTACTGGAAACAAAGTGTTCATTCACATTGAAATTACTTCAGATGAAGATGCGAATAAATACTCTTGGGCAGTATGACATACATATATCTCTCTGTCCACGTAAACCTATTTTAATGATTGCCGATTAGCTAGACAATAAGAGGAGAAAGCCATATAATAGTAGACCTGTATTAGGTGTAGGTGGCTAATATTTCTCACTCTATATTAACTGTTCTCTCGCTTGCCAAAAACACCTTCTTTAAATACACAAGAGACTGGTTTAGAGAGAAATTTATTTTCTATCTTTTTAGGAGAAGAGGGTGGGTTTAAATGGTATTGAAGCGAGCCTTGGACTTGCTTCAGCTTTGAGCATACTCAAACAATATCAAGAAACAGGTACCCTTCAAGGCAAAATTTCTATCGCTCGTTTTTTGAAAACGATTCGCTGTCAGTGTACGATTCACATTGAAAACGGCGATGTCACATCTTGTCAGTTGGTCGATGAACAGGGCTTTCCGCTTCTCACGGAGATAGATCAACTTATTCAGATCGATCAAAAGAGAGGCCCGTTTGAATGGAGCTTCCATGCTCAATACTCGCCTACGCCCTCTACGCTTATATCGAATCCTATTGTGTCTATACGGGATGATATGATCCTGATTCGTCTTATCTCCAATCCACGCTTTGAACTATCAGAAACCAGGCTGGACAGTGATCCAAGAACCCTACAGCAAATATTTTCTCTCGTCAACGGCCAGCGAACTGTCAGAGAGATCAAAGCACTGATGAAGCTCAGGTTTTCCCCCAGCGCGGTGGAGAAAGCACTCAATTTTCTTCTCTCTAAGCGATATATTGCCATTCAGAAGTAAAAAAGTAGAGACGATTCTTAAGTAAAGAAGAGGAAATTATGCAAACGAACAACGCTTCCTGGGCAGAAGAGCCTGCAACGATGCGGTCACCCGAAATGGTCATCAATCAGGAGTCGGGTAAGAAACCGAGAAACTTCTTCAAGAGATGCTTGGACTGGTGGTTCCGCTTCACCGCCCTTCCTGAACCACCTGCCAACGCTTCTTTCGTACAACGGGATACCGCACGCAAAATGCAATTTCTCAGTCTCACCGTCTTGCTACTCATATTTATGTCATTGCTTAGTGTACTAGTGCTTCTGTCTCAGATGGGACATATTTCCACTTTAGGGCCTATCACTACTATTATTGCATGTTTTGTTGATCAAGCTTATTATCTGTCTACGCTCTTTATCAGCAAAAAACTCCGGCGACCAAAGTTGGCTGGTGGTATGGTGACACTTGGGCATGAATTAATAATGATCGGGTTCATTCTGTCTAACAAACCATTTAATGGCACCAGTTTTCAGGAATTTGGATTGTTGGCATGTGGCGAGATGGTGGCAATCATCCTGGTTTCTCCACAATTTACACTTCTGATCGGTTTTTGCAATAGTCTGTTTATTACATTCTGTCTGTTCTTTTTGCCTCATGATCACTACTTTGCCGGTGAGCTACAAGCCCATTTTCTGGATCTTTTGACTGGAGCAGTTGGTCTGCAAATTGCAGTCGCTTTTCTCACCAGTTGGCATATTAATCACCTGATCCGTGTCGTGAAACGTGCTGACCGTGCACAAATGATTGCCAGTCTGGAACATAAGATGGCAGAGCAACAAAAGGCCCAAAATCGTGAAATGCAATGGCTCGCTGATTGCATTAGCAATATTTCTCGTCAATATTCCGACATAATGAACCGACGTGTGATCGCCACGATTTCGGATGAAGGCTTGCCTGATGTACTCAGACCCCCCGTAAAGGGCTTCAATCTGCTCCTCTCTCGTCTCTACTATGCCAATCAGATCGAAAGAGAATACAGCCTCCTGCGACAGGCTCTCCAGCACTGTACGGAACAGGTCTACCAGGAAGACTTTACGCTTGATCATCTGCCACAAACTGGCACTCCTTTGGACCAGTTGCTCTCAGCAATATGCAAGCAGCACGCCCTGCATGTCAGGGCACAACTCCAGCAAGGTCAACCTGTGTCCCCATCATCGCCTCTGGCCCCTCATCAAAACGCTCAGAGACCTTTTGAAAGGTAAAAAACATAAACCATACTATTTTATGCAAAATACCAATTTTTCTCCTGAAAGGTAATTTCTGCCAATGAATACCGCTCCCACAACATCTGGAGGCCAGACAACAACACCTTCCCCCGCACAGCTCATTAATCATGAGACGAGCGCGAAGCAAGGAAATCTCTTCAACACGTGTCTGGACTGGTGGCTCCACTTGACTGCCATTCCAGAAGCGCCAGCAACTGCCTCCTTCATCCAACGAGAGCATGCACAGAAAGTACGGAGGCTCAGTATTGTAGTCTTGATCCTTTTGTTCATCACAACACTTCTTTTTCTGCCAGGTGCTGCTCTCTCGACCATTCCCGGCGCACTCGCAGGCTGCCTTTGCCTGATGTTTCTATTTCTGATCGCACTCTTTATCAATAAACAATTCCAACGACCAGTCCTGGCTGGCGTTCTGGTAACACTCGGGATTGAGTTAGTGCTGGCTACGCTGATCCTTAGCATCAGGCCTCCCGACGAGCTGACTGTCCAGGGTTGCACATTGCTAGTCCTCGGCGATATCGTGGCAATTACGCTTGTCTCTCGACGATTTATGTTCCTCGTATCTTTTTGCAACTGCATATTCAGTATGTTTAGTTTATTTTACCTAAAATATAGCCTTCCCTATTCTAATGATCCTAATGTTCCCATTAGTCAGGTTACCTGGATAGCACCAGTGAGCGTTCAACTCATTATTGCTTTTGTTGTTGGCTGGCATGTCAACTACCTGAATAAGGAGGCAAAACGAGCTGATCGCGCACAAATGGTTGCAGCCCTGGAGCATAAGATAGCAGAACAACAAAAGGCAAGAAACAAAGAAATGCAACATCTTGCCGATTGTATTAGTAGCATCTCCTCTCAATATTCCGACATGACGAGCCGCCGTGTGATCACCAAAATCTCGGATGAAGGCTTTCCTGGTATACTCAAGCCTCTCACCACTGGTTTCAATATGCTCCTGTCTCGCCTGCAACATGCCAACCAAACCGAAAGAGAATACCACACTCTGCTACAAGCTTTCCAGCACTGTATGGATCAGATCTCTCAGGGATACTTTGCGCCTGACAATTCACTCCAAACTGGTACCCAGTTGGACCTGCTGCTCACTGCATTACACGATCGGGGCTACATCCATACCAGGACACAGCTTCAGCAGGATCAATCCACATCTCCTCCACCCTCCGCTCCTTTTTATCAAAACCCTCAGAAACCATTTGAGAAGTGAGAAATATGCTATACTACTTTCATGCACAATGAGAATGACTGACAACCTGTCACGCGGGTTATCTTGAAGAGAATATAACGCCAGTCAACCAGTCATATAATCGGGACAAATTGATGGCTGCAGCAATTGCCACATGTTGGAGGTGCGTGCGTGGCTCCCCAATATAGCGCGACCGACGCAATCCCATCCGACGTACTCCTTGGGCATGTGTCCCTTCAATACCCGCACGTTTGGCATAGAGTTGAGCAAATTCCTTAGTCACTCGCACGAGGTCCGTAGCGCTCTAACCAATCTGGCTGAACCTGCTTGCGGAGCCTGTCTGGAGTTACTACTGCCAGGACATTGAGTGCATGGCGGAGGGTTTCTACTACACATTCTCCTCGACTAAGTGCACGAATCTTGGCTAGGACATGTGTCGAGTCGGTTCGTTGTTGTTCGTGCTCTTTGAGCCAATCATGTTCCTTACACAAAGCTAACGCTGCTTCGAGAAGACGCTCTTCGGCAGTCAGGGCAACAAGCCGTGTCCGGAACACGCTGAGGACGGTGTGGTCAATGCCTGGGTCAGCTATCTCAAGGCTTAAAGCATAAAATCATGTCCGGTCGCAATTGGCTTTTCAAGTTCAACATCAATCAGGCTCTTCGGATTATCGATTGGTAGGTAATGGTAGAGTCCAACCGCCTTCATAAATACATATCCTTTCTTTTCATCACGAGCAAGCGTGTTGTTTTTGCTCAGTGGCTGCGATTATTCAGCCAGCTTTCTGTCATCTTTTGTAGTAGCTATTGATTGTCTTCTTTGTTCTCCTGATGGAGAGATTCCATGGAGGACGAACAGGTCGTTCTGGTCCTCGGTGGAACCAGAGAGAAGTCTGTCGTTATTGTATCTGAGAGAGCGGCTATAGTCTTGAAGAACCTTGCTCTTTTTTCGCTTCTTCTTGCTAATGGCGAAATTCTTTTCTCAATTCAGCAGGAGTTTGAGCAAAAGCACGTTTAAAATGGCGTGTGAAGTGGCTCTGGTCGGCGAAGCCTGTCTGAAGAGCAACTTGCCCAATCGGAAGGTTAGTGGAACGAAGCAGCCGATATGCCTGTTGAAGGCGGCAACTCAGAAGGTATTGATGAGGTGTAGTCCCGGTGGATAGCTTGAAGAGACGTGTAAAGTGATATGGGCTCAGCGAGACGGCGGCTGCCAGTTGCGAGAGAGTAATATCATCGGCAAGATGTTCATGCAAGTAGTCAAGAGCGAGGCGTAACGTTGAAGATGATAGCCCTTTTGTCGTTTGAAGAGGGAGGCACAGATTGCCGGTGGTGTAGCGACGTAACAAATAAATCGCCAAAGTCGTCGTGAGTGACTCAACGTAGAGACGCCCTCCAACTTCTGGAGAATACAATTCGTGTAAGAAGGCTTGTCCGATGGCCTCGATCTGAGCGTCGCGAAAAACAAACTGATTGAGCAATTCAATCCGTTCAGGATTGAGATCAATAGAGACGGCAATCTCAGAAAGCAGAGCAGGCTGTAAGCAGAACCGGAGCACATCTGACTCACCTTCTTGATACCAGAAGCTCTCTCGACCCGCAGGCATAAGGGAGAGATCACCATTCTGAAAAGACGTTTGGGAAGTCTTGTCTTCGCGTATTTGGAGCAACTGTACAGGTTGAGCTGACCGCACATGCATCACGAGAAGATGCTCGTGCAATGCTGGAACAAATATTTCATCACCGAGACGATGACGATGCTCAACAAGCATGCCTTTCCATTGGAGATCCTGGCTTGAATGCAGAGGAAGAGCAAGGGCAGATTGTGAATGGTTTGTTGCAAGGTCATTGACCGCAGCAGACGGCTGTATGATCTCTTTGGACATTCTCCTCTTCTTTCTCGATGTCGTCAAAATACTCATGTTCCCGACCAGACCAGAATTTTATTGATGTATTATACCGCTTTTCATAAGTGGTATTCTACAAGATGGTAAAGAATTCAGTCACGAGCAAGAACAGACGAAAAAAGCGCAGGGTTCTTCAAGACAGCGTCTGCCACGCCAGGTACAATCATGATAAAATACTTCCCCTCGGTTAGCAGGTCAGTATGGCACGAGCGAAGACAAAGGAATGTCATCAGGAAAATCATACAGACAGAAGGGAAACAGATCCTCAGAACAGGAGAAAAGATATGAAAGCTATTGACCAACAAATCATTCTCGTGACAGGCGCAACGGATGGGCTGGGCAAACAAACTGCACACGAGCTTGCTATGCAAGGAGGAACAGTGCTCCTCCATGGTCGAAGTCGCAAGCGGTTAGAGACAACCATGCAGGAGATTCGCACTACTACTAAGAACGCCAAACTGGAAGCCTATCTGGCAGATTTCTCTGAGCTTTCCCAGGTGCATCGTCTGGCAGAGGAAGTACGATCCCGTCATGATCATCTCGATTTGCTTATCAACAACGTGGGTATTGGAGTACGAAGTGCTACCAGCACTGAATAAGGAACACTAACATATTCTTTTTCTGCATAGAGAGGGAGAGTACTCAAAATTGGATGCTCTCCCTCTGTGACCTTGCCCCTGTCATTCTGAGTTTATCAAAGAGGTCAAATCTGAACTGTTTCATTTTCTGCAAGAAGTCCAACACTGCATACGTTCCATTTCCAACGACAACCAGTTTTCGACTGGGTATCCATCGAACCACTTGCAGGAGCATCTGCCACGCCCAATTAGTGATGGTTTTGTGTTGCATCTTGCGCTTTTGATGGTAACGTTCCGAGGGAGCCAATACCGTCAAGATGGCCGCCACTGTTTGGAGTTGTGAACCTGGTAGCATCTGAGTAGAAGGAGGATTGACTCATGGCAATTATCAACGGCCGTAGCAGATCAGCCTCCTTTTGTTTTTTGCAACACAACCTCGTGTTGATATTGTTCGTGCTACCATCTGTTTGACTGCCTGCTCATCTCGCAAGAGCATATGAGCGGGCAAATACTATTACTTTTGGCATACTCCTAATGTGCCTTTCCATACTCCCCACTTTCTCTCCTTGCAACTTATACTTATCTCAATCCCGACGACGAAGCATTTCATACGCGAGGAGTACTATAGCATGCAAGAATCACTAAAAACTTCGCTATCAAATAGCGCAAATACGGCTCAAACAGGACCGATCCACATACCCAAAGAGGGCCATGCCGTAGAAGTTCAAGTGCAACATCTGACAAAAACTTTTGGAAAGCACCAGGCAGTCAAAAATGTTTCATTCACCATTGGCAAAGGTGAAATTTTCGGACTCCTTGGTCCCAACGGCGCAGGGAAAAGTAGCACCATTAATATGATGTGTGGCTACCTCGAGCCGACCTCCGGCGACACAATTATTGGCGGGCTTTCAATTACCAGAGAAGCCCGGAAGGTAAAGCGTATCATTGGCGTTGTCCCCCAGGAGATTGCTCTCTATAAGGATCTCAACTCCCTGGAAAATCTGGAATTCTTTGGCAAAATCTATAACGTATCATCACGTGAGTGTAAACAGCGTGCACAAGAGCTGTTACACTTTGTGGGACTCTACGAGAGACGTAAAGATCCAGTGAAAACCTTCTCTGGAGGTATGCAGCGCCGCATCAATATGGCGATTGCACTGATGAATGATCCTGCATTTTTAATGATGGATGAGCCAACAGTCGGAGTTGACCCGCAGTCCCGTGAGCACATCTTCGAAGCCATCGAACAGCTACGCAGTCAGGGAACCACCATTCTCTATACAACCCACTATATGGAAGAGGCAGAACGGCTCTGTAATCGCATCGCCATCATGGATGAAGGACAAATTATCGCATTAGGCACTCTGGAGCAGTTACTGACCCTACGTAAACAGAATCAGGAAGTACAGCGACCTCACGGCCTACAAGAATTGTTCATCCAATTGACTGGAAAAACACTACGCGACTAATAATTCCTTGCGTTCAGATGAGTGCGCAGCGCCACGAAGCACTAGCTACGAGAGTAGCGTTTCTGAACGTAAAATCAGTATAAACGCTTGGGAAGAGGATAACGATGAAAACACTCTGGTATATCGCAAAAAAAGATCTCTTACAGGTTGCCAAAGATAGAAGTGCTCTGGTACTCATGCTGGTAGTACCTTTAATGCTCATCGCAGTTGTTGGCTTTGCCTTTGGCAATGTCTTTGGCAATGGTTCCACGCAAATTCAAATCAAAGTGGCTTTGAGCAACCAGGATACTGCGCGGGACGCCTATATTGGCACAATCATCACCAGGGTACTGAAAATCAACACCGATCAGCTTGCAATAACAGTAAACGAGTATCACAATCTGGGTCAAGTTACCAGTCAAGTCATGACCTCCAATGGTGGTGCGGATGTTGGTATTGTCATTCCCTCAGGAGCCAGCAAGACACTGATTAGCGACCTGCAGCAAGGTATTACGCCAAAGAATCTGGTGCAGTTCTATACGCAACCCAACAATAACGATGCACGCATTACCATTGTGCATGATATTATAAATAAGGTAGTCCAGTCTCAGCTTGTAGGAAGCGCAGCAGTCGGTCAGGTCTACATGGTTTGCCAACAACCAGGGAACCATTGCTCGCAGAGTACCATTCATGCTGCCACTATTGCCACAGAGGTTTCAAAGGCCGGTGCGGCGGCCAATCAAGCTGTTCAGTCTCTAACAGTAGGTCGGGCCCTCAAGGTTGGACCATTCGATCAGACAGTGCCCGGCTATGCTGTCTTCTTCTCACTCTTTGGCCTGAATGCCGTGGCTGCAACGATTTTGCAAGAGAAAGAAGACGGTACATTCCGCCGCTTATTGATTGCTCCTATTCACAAATATGCCTTGTTGGGCGGCAAATTACTGGCACAGTTTCTGCTCACCTTTATGCAACTTGCCATTCTCTTTCTTGTTGGCTACTTTGTGTTCAAGATGCACATTAGCTCCTGGCCAACTGTGATCATGTTGTTGATCGGTACCAGTTTTGCCGCGACGGGGCTTGGTATCCTCCTCGTGTCATTAGTCAAGACACGCCGCCAGATCAATCCTGTGGTGACTCTGGTTACTCTTCTTACCTCAGCTATCGGTGGTGCCTGGTGGCCGCTCTTTGTCGAACCAACCTGGATGCAGCAAATAGCGAAGATTGGCCTCACTGCCTGGGCAATGGAGGGACTCAATGGCACCATGATTTTCGGGAAAAGCTTTCCAGATGTGCTCCCGGATATTCTGGCTCTGCTGGCCTATGGCACCATCTGCTTCATAATTGCCCTACGGCTCTTCCGCTTTCAGGAGAAGACGGCGTCAGCATAAGAAGAGATGTCTCTGTCGAATCAAGTCACTATCGGTTTGACAGAGGCATCTTCACCATTGATAATGGAGAAGCAAGAGTATGTTTACCCAGGAAAGAAAAGTATCCATGACGAACACCATTCGCATTCTGCTTTGTGAAGATCAAACGCTTATGCGCCAGGGGTTGCGCACTATTCTTGAGCTAGAGCCAGGTATCCAGGTAGTTGGCGAGGCTGCGGATGGTGAAGAGGCAGCCAGATGCTACGAATCACTCCACAATCAAAAGAACAAACCTGATATTGTCCTTATGGATATTGAGATGCCACATATGAATGGGGTACAGGCTACTACCACTATTATCAAGAGTGATCCTCTGGCACATATTATTATCCTCACAACTTTTGACTATGAAGACTATGTCTTTGAGGCAATCAAAGCTGGAGCAATGGGCTATTTGCTCAAAGACGTTCCCGCTACCGAACTGATGGAGACTATTCGTCTGGTTCATGCAGGTGAGACATTTATTCAGCCGAAGATTGCCAGCAAGCTCCTCATCGAATTTGGGCGTAAAGGGCGGGGCACTGCATCAATGCCATCGCGCTCTCCGCAAGAAAAAGAACTGAGTCCACGAGAGATTGACATTGTTAAACTGCTCGCTGAGGGAGCCAGTAACCGCAAGATCGCCGAGAAACTTGTTCTAGCCGAAGGAACGGTGAAAAATCATGTCTCGAACATTTTAAGCAAACTTCATACCGAAAATCGTACTCAGGCTGCTTACCTTGCGCGCGAGCGCAAATTGCTCTAGTGCCATCTCTGTATCAGATGAAGGGAACGCACGGAGCATAGAGAGGAGAAAATAGCGATGAATAATGGTGATGTGGAGAAAGAGAATACGCGCTTTCAACGTATCTCTAGACGTGTGTTTATGGGTCTTGTTGTTCTCACTTTTCTCTATCTTACCATCTCAACCTATGCCATTTTGAAGAACACCCCTGCTTATATGCATGACTGGCGTGGCCCGGTCTGCATTGTGCTAATCGTAATTGCATTCGTGATTTATGCCACTCCTACCCTGACTTCTCAGAGCGGGAACTGGCCTCCACCATTCTATTATTCCGCTTCTCTCTATAGCCTTTTGTATCTTGTTGTATTTCTTCTCTCACTCATTGATCACAGCTTTCTCTGGGATTTCTATCTCGTTTATGGTTTCAGCTTCGCGCTGTTTACGTCACGTCGCCTGCTCCTTGCCATCTGTATCATAGCTCTCACTTTGTTTGCTTTTCAAGGTCTGCTAACCTGGCCATTGCATACAGATGCACTTTTCAGTATTGCTGGTCAGTGTATGGCTCTCTTCAGTGCAATGGGTTCGGCTCTATTCATCCAGTACCTCATCGGCGAGCGATTTCAACGAAACAAGCTCCTTTTGCAGCTTCACCATACTCATGCCGAGTTGCAGAAAGCGCATCATCGATTAGAACAATCGGCTGGGCAGGAGCAAGAGCTAGCCGTCTTGCGTGAACGCACTCGATTGGCTCGCGAGATGCACGATACGCTCGGCCATGCCCTGGTGTTGATTGCAGTCAAGCTAGAGGCGGCGCAGCGGCTCCGTGAACGTGCCCCTGAGCGTTGTGATCGTGAATTGGAATCAACAAAAGAGATTGCGCGAGAAAGCATGACAGCCTTACGTGCTTCTATTGCCAATCTGCGCTCACCAGCATTGGAACGTGAGCCTATCCAGCAAGCACTTGGTCGCTCTACCAGGGAACTAGCACAACGTGTCGGTCTGTGTATCACCTATACATTTGAGGTAGACATCGAGTGCCTACCGGAATCTGATCGAGGAAACGCTCTGGAAAGTGAGCCAGGAGGCGCTAACAAATGTTGAGAAGCATGCCCATGCGCAACATGTGAACCTATCTATTCGCAGTCAGGAAGGACATTTGATCATGACTATTCAGGATGATGGTATTGGGCTGCCAGAAGCATACTATCAGCATCATGAGAGAGGTCCGCTGCATAAAAGCCCTGATGGTCACTATGGACTGCGTGGAATGCTCGAACGTATAGAAAGTGCAGGCGGTTGCCTCTTCTTGCATTCTAGTAAAGGGCAGGGAACAACCATTGAAATTGTGCTACCACTCGTAGGGATACATCTTAATGGGAACTTAAAAGAAGAAGGGAGAGCGCAATAATCCGTATAATGGACCCGGAGAGTGCAACACACTAAGAGAACATCTGTAATTTGACATGAAGTAATTTATATGTAATACTGCTATTAGTTAATAAAGGAGGTTTTACTCATAAATTGATCGACCCTACCGTTATATACATATACTTATGTATGTAAGCTTACCACTACGCGCTTACTATTTTTAACATACAATTGCTGATATAATCAACTTCATCATTAGATGGGAGGATGTGATGGTACGGCTACGAATTAAAGAAGTTGCAGAAGCAAAAGGATTCAATCAATCATCATTATCTCGTGCGGCAAACATACATTTTACTACGGTCAAGCGTATTTTTCGGGACCCCTACAAGGATGCCACGATAGCAACCTTAGATAAAATAGCGCGAGCACTCAATGTGAGTATCTGTGATCTTATAGAGGAATCACGGGGCGAGTTTAGTGAAAAGTGACATATCAGTCACAAGCGAACAAGCCTGGAGAGGCATTTACGCAGGTCTGTGAATTATTGCAGAGGGAGGTTCTGGAAAATAGAAGGTCGAAAGCCTTACACCTGGCAAGGCTCCTTTTGGATACGATAGGGGTTCAGGTTGTTCTATCTTATCCTTTTCTTCTGGCCCCTCAATTTGACAGGGTCATGCGGAGTGGTGCGTCCGCGACGCATGATGTTTCTTCTATAGAGTGGGCACGATCGGCGTCATCTTCCCACTCTCATTTCTGGGAATAGCAGCCACACGTTCAATCCAAATAGGAGGAACACTTGCTCCCTGAGAGGCCAGAAGCCTGCTGCAAAGCCTGACGAAGCGCCTCCTCTTGCACTTCTCTCTCTTCATCTCTCAGAAGGACGCGTAGTCCCTCACGCAACTGCACAATTTGCCACTCACTGGCAGAGATGTTATCCATGATATCAGAAAGAACATGGGGAAACACCATTACCTGCTCACCTGAAGGAGTAGAGAAAGCTAAGAGATTGGTGGCCCGGCCCTGGATTTCCCTCCAGCAGGGTGAAAGGCCGACCACAGGCGCAGATTTCCTGTACAGAACGACATATGCTGTCGCTCAACTTGTAGCGGATCAGAGGCTGGATGCGTCGGAAGAGTGTGGTGAGCAGCGCTCTGGCTCCATAGGTTCCCGGTGGCACTGGCTGATTGTTGTGATTGACGATCTCCAGAATCACCAGATCTTCAAAGAGATGGAGGCCTTGATGCGAGGAACATTCTGCCGCCAGCACGCCGCACTCTGTGGCGGCATAAAGATTGAAAGGTTGAACCTGCCAGGTATCCGCCAGACGTCGTCGTGTCTCCTCTCTTAAGGTTTCAGATGCGCAGAAGAGGAACTGAGGGCTGATGGCTAAGCGTCCCTGGTGCTGCTCTTCTGCCAGAACATGCGCGATCGAAGGATAGGCAGCCAACGCGTCGGGCTGCCACTCATTGAGGCGTTGTACGATCTCCTCCACTGGAGCAGCGGCAAATAAATGTATTTTTGGTAAAAGCTGACCATGCACAAAAAAGGTGAGATTGGAGGACATATGCCTGGGAGCGGTTGCAGCCACCACTGCTATCTTGTTGAAGGCTTTCACTCCTGCCCAGAGAAGGAAGCGCGAAAATGTAGCCCCAATTGCCTCTCCTTCCTCCCGGCTGGACAGAAACACTCCAGGTTCTCCAGTACTGCCTGAGGTGCTCATGGCGCGATACCGACCAAGAAAGAGCGTTGGTTCGCGCATTCCAGCCAGAAAGGACTCCACTTCTTGGAGATGGATTGCCCGGTCGGTCACGATCTCATCAAAATGCTCCATCATCAACGCCTTCGTCAGCACTGGAAGTTCCTGCAAAGGGCGTTCAGTTAATCCCCGGTGAAACCTCTGGTAGAAAGGAGAGTGGGCATAGGCATACTGGCGGCAAGCCTGGAGAGCGTGGGCTTGATAGGTCTCCAGGTCAGCGCGTGCCCAGTGGTCATGCTGCAAGTAAGAAGCACCATCGTTCTCATACTGAAAAGCAGGATTGTGTGTCATCGAACTTTTCCTTTCCGAATCCTTATTGGGGAAAAACTGTCTCATTATTTTATCTGTTTCTTTGCAGAGTATAACTCACCAGTTGCCACAACACAAGAACTCGTTATTTGACTCTTGCGAGGCCCAATCATTCTCCCAGGACTCTTTTTCCGTTCATTATAACTAATCTACGTGGACTTCTTCCTCACTAATGAACTCTTCTATGTTATAATAAATGGCATAACAAGCAGAATTGCTGCAAGAAACTATCCTAATATTTCCATTCGTAAACAGGGGAATTATCCACAGGATTTTAGAGAAAGGCGTACTCAGGTTATGCACAACGTACAAAATCAAGCCCAAACAAATGACTGGTTCCCCGAGCAGGATGTTCCAGAAAAACGCAAACAAAATATTCTCCAGTGGTGGTTCAATCTGACTTCCATACCCGATCCACCCATTGCAGCTTCTCATCTGAAAAGAGAGGAAATACGTAGATCCCGTCTGGTCAGTATCATTGGGTTTTGTTTGCTCGTTATCTTTGTAATCTGTTCACCTGCAAGCCTGACAGGCGGCATCGCCGCCAAAATATCGATTTCTGCGATATTTCCTGTCGTTTTTATTTCGATGCTTCTTAATCGCTCACATAAGATCTTTCTGGCTGGCCTGGTCATCGTTTTAGCTATTGAAATTATCATTCCAGTACGAATTTACATGACACAACCTTTCACTGAGAATGACATACAGGTCTATGGATTGCTTATTTTCGGTGAACTGTTTGCTGTCACACTTCTACCTGCCAGAAGTGTTTTTTTTGTAGCAATTTACAATTCAATTTTTATTCCTGTGAGTCTTTTCTATCTCCCGAAGAACCAAATATTAACGTATGATGTGCATACCCATTTTGCTACGCTTGTAGCATATCCAATCGCAGTTCAATTTACCGTTGCCGCTGTGACCTATATCGCTGCGGTTAGCACTCTTCGTGCGATTGCTCGTGCTGATCGTGCAGAAGTGATTGCTGCCCTGGAGCGCCAGATCGCCCAACAGAAAAACGAACTTGAATTGGGAATACAGAAGATTATACAAACACATATCTCTGTAGCAAATGGAAATTTAAACGCACGAGCCCCTCTAACACAAGACAATGTCCTCTGGCATGTTGCTAACTCTTTGAACACTCTTCTCACACGTTTCCAGCGCGCTTCTTTAGCCCAGGAAAATCTTCAACATCTTACCAATGCTATTGCTTATACCACTGCGGCTGTACAACAAACGAGTCAACAAATGCCTTTACAGCCACTTCCAGCTACGAATACAGCAATTGACCCACTACTTCTCTCGTTGAATGTATTAATGCTCTCTATCAACCAGAAGCTTGCTATCCAACAACAGCGTCAGAGCGGCAGATATAACCCAAATGCTCCCTATAACCAGAACAGCAAATAAACAAGTATTAATAAGAGGGCGGAAGTGGATGTGTAGATATAATCTAATTGCCCTTCATTTCTCACCAGGATATGACGGTCATACTACTTGTGGGCAATAATTCTGGCTATTCCC
>CAWFFV010000016.1:0-72501 GCA_963814985.1 uncultured Chloroflexia bacterium
TTACGATGTACAATTGCCATGGAACAACCAGGCAGGAAGAAAGAACTCAGAAACTGGGGAAGAGCGTTTTCCGGTGCGAGCGGTGAGAAGAGATGGGGAGCACACGAGCACTCCTGCGTATCTGGTGAGCGCGACTGGTCGACGGAAGAAAGACTTTCTATGTCAAGAGCTAAAAGCCTATCAATGAAAAATTGAGAGAGAAATTGGGATTGCTCTATGCACGTGGCTTCTATGGCATAACGCATCTGTTTCACCGACTCAGCCTGCCAAACGTTCTCAAACCGGCTCTTGGTGGACTCGTTGTCGGGTTAATCGGGTTGGTCATCCCGCAAGCACTTGGCATGGGCTATGGTTGGTCCAATCGAGCAGGTACCTGAGCAGCAGCGAGGGCAAAGAACAGTGGCGGAAACGATGAATCGACAGGTCCAGACACTGCATTCAGAAGAAACCCTGGAGACAGCACTCGAAGAACTTACCACACGCCATGTAAGCTGGGCACCAGTGGTAGAGTCCGGAAATCAGGCTTGGGACAGCGTGTGGTTGGCATCTTAACGCTCTCCAGATCGTACACGCGTATCAGCAGGCGAAAGCAGAGACGCGCACGCGAGCTTTCTAGGCAAGCGCAAGAGATGTGTGTCAAGGAGGATCTATGGCACTGGCTCATCGCCGTCCTTACGGCATCTATCGGTGGTTGGCAAACGCGCCCCTCTGGTTGTATCGGTTTGACCTGAGAGGCATTCTTGGTCACCGCATTCTCTGTCTGACCCATCGGGGACACAAGAGTGGACAGATCCGTCGGACGGTGCTGGAAGTCCTCTCCTATGACCGACAAACGAAAGAGGTTCTCGTGGTTTCCGGTTGGGAGGGAAAGACGGATTGGTATCGCAACATTCAGCATGAGCCTGCACTTGAAGTGCAGATCGGGTGGATGCATTACCAGCCAACACAGAAATTTCTCTCGCCAGAGGAGACCGCTGATCTTCTCCTCACACTGTTTCGTCAGCATCCACAAGAGGTGCGATTCGTCGGGCAGCTATTGGGTATTGATCCCGGCGCTCCTCCGTCTGTCCTTCAAGCCCGCCTGAAAAGCTTCTTTCGTGGGGTTCGTTTTGGGGTACGGCAATGATTTGTCGGGGAAAGGGCCATTTTCGCCTGTCTTTTCTCTTTTGGGGATCAGAACACTTGCGGTGCCGAAACAGCAAGGAAAGCCATCTGTTCACAGATGAAGGAACTGGTACAGATTCCGAAAAACGCACCAAAAGATGTCTGGCACCTCCTCTTCGTCTTCCACGAAATGCTGCGATTTTCTTACGTTGACAATTCAACAAATGAATGAGTTCTTCTCAGTGGCCTACAGCGCATGACGTTTCAAAGGTGATACAAGTGGCAAAGTCGATTTTCGTGCCTGGCTTGATATCCGGCAAATTCAAGCTGAGTGCGGGCGTCGTTTTTGACTTCGCCACCAGTATCAAAAGTGGACATGGGCCACTTTCTCCGCGGACGTCATTTGGAGAAAGTCTAGTGAAAGGAGATTCCTATGAAAAAGTTCCTATGAAAAAGTTCGGTATCAGACTTCTACTTGCTGGCGTCTTTCTTCTCCTTGTTGTATTCATTACCGCCTTTGTCGATGCCTGGATCCACAATCATTCTTTCTCTTCGAGTGTACTTGCTCTCATGATCATTGCAACGTTGATAGCCGTCCTATTTCTGGCCCCTGAGTATTAGAGAAATTGGTGGCGTGATCGTGATGGTGCAGACGGGGCAAGCCTTCGCGGCGGACATCCATCTGTCACAGGCGATTCTGGGTCTTGTGGTCCTTGCCGTGGCAACCTCTCTGCCCAATACCGTGGTTGCATTTACGCTGGCCCGATCCGTTGGGGCCTCCGCGTGCGTGGAGGAAGTCTTGAGCAGTAATAGCATCAATGCCACTTTGGGTATGGCATTTCCCTTACTCCTGTGGCAGCCCATCCATTCCGATCCCGCCCGGACTGTTGTTCCCGTATGTGCTCCTCATGGTGGTGCTCACGCTCATCATGCTGATTGGTGCGCTCAGGCAATGTGTAAGTCGTTTGACCGGGTTCCTACCGGTCCTGGTCTATGTCAGTTGGGCCGTGGTGCATGCCTTCGCATAACACCCTGGTCAAGAAGGAGAACACGCATATTCACACCGACGTAAAGTGTACATTTGGACATTTCTGGCCATTAATCCTGGCAAGTTACAAGCAAGCGAGTCCGACTGATGGTGTGAGGGGTATGTGATGTTTCTCCCTCTTTTCGTAACCGCATTGTGAGCCTGCAGTGCAAGAATAGAAAGATCAAGAGGCGACAGCGTGTTCGAAGCAGAAACGGAGAGGGCGCACACATTAGCTCCGCCCCAAAACTGACAGGGTTCCAGATCGTCACGAAGACGCTAAGCAGCGCTGTCGCACGTATGTCGTGCAAGCAAAGCAGACCGGTCTGGTTTCACCCGCTGGACGTCTGGCGTGGTTGCTGAGCAGGTTATGCACGACATGCGACCAGTGCCGGTCTTTGTCCGGCACTGGTCGCGTGAGGGTGAACCTCCCCGCAAGACGTCACCAAATAGCACTGGTGCCCTCGTTGGGCCTCTCCAAGTGATCAGCAAGCAGGCATCTGTTTGAAAAGCGAGAGATGATGGAAGAAGGAGAGGAACATACTCGTTGAATAGCGAATAAGGTGCACATACTGTGCTGCCTTCTGGAGAGATCTACCATGACCTATCTTGATCAGACGCGTCTCCATTTGCTACACCAGTATTGGAACGCCGCGAACTACCTGACCGTCGGGCAAATCTATTTGCAGGACAATCCTCTACTCAGAGAACCATTATGCCCCGAACAGGTCAAACCGCGCTTACTGGGACATTGGGGAACATCCCAGGTCTCAATTTGTTATATGTCCACCTCAATCGGCTCATCATCGACCACGATGTGAATATGATCTACCTGGCAGGGCCCGGACATGGCGGACCGGCAGTGCTCGCCAATGTGTACCTGGAGGGGACCTATAGCGAGATATACCCCCACATCAGCCAGGATACCAAGGGGATGCGCCTGCTCTTCCGCCAGTTTTCGACGCCTGGAGGCGTTCCCAGCCATGTCAGCGTGCCTACACCGGTTCCATCCATGAGGGAGGCGAACTCGGCTATGTGCTGGTGCATGCCTTTGGTGCGGCCTTTGACAATCCTGATCTGATCGTGGCCGCAATCGTCGGTGATGGCGAAGCAGAGACCGGGCCACTGGAGGGTTCCTGGAAGAGCCTGGATTTCTTAGATCCGGTGCGTGATGGGGCAGTTCTGCCTATCTTGCACCTGAATGGTTACAAGATTTCTGGACCAACGGTGCTGGGGCGTCAGCGCGACGAGCAAATCAAGCATTTGCTCTCAGGTCACGGCTACGATGTGCACTTCGTAGAGGGCGATGAGCCAATGGCGGTCCATCAAGCCTTGGCAGAGACGCTGGACACCTGTTATGAAAAAATTCGCTCCTATCAAGTGGATGCTCGTCGTCATGGCTTTACGAAACGACCACCATGGCCAGCTATTGTCATGCGCACCCCTAAAGGGTGGACAGGACCCAAAGAGGTCGATGGCCTTCCCGTAGAAGGCACGTTCCGTGCGCACCAGGTTCCGGTGACTGACGTGAGGACAAAGCCAGAGCATCTGCATATCCTTGAGGAGTGGATGCGGAGTTACCAGCCAGAAGTGCTCTTTGATGAGCAGGGACATGTCCTCTCGGAGTTGGCACAACTCGCGCCAAAGGGAGAACGTCGGATGAGCGCCAACTCGCACTCCAATGGTGGCAAGCTTCTGATCGACCTGGATCTGCCTCCATTCATCGACTACGCCATTGAAGTCAAACAACCCGCGACTGAGCGCCATGAATCGACGCGCCTGTTTGGGAAGATGATGCGCGACATCTTTACCAGGAACGCCATACAGCACAATTTTCGCCTCTTCTGTCCTGATGAAACCAATTCAAACCACCTCGGCAACGTTTTTGAGGTGGAGAATCGCTGTTTTATAGAACCCATGATCGCGATAGATGACCACCTGTCCCCAGACGGGCGCGTGATGGAGGTACTCAGCGAACATCTCTGTCATGGGTGGTTAGAAGGCTACCTGTTAACCGGACGACACGGCGTGTTTGCGAGCTATGAGGCATTTGCGATGATCTCGGCTTCCATGACGGTACAACATGCCAAATGGCTGGAAAAGAGCCTCACCCTTCCCTGGCGCATGCCCATCGCGTCTCTGAACCTCTTGCTGACGTCGACCTGTTGGCGCAACGATCACAACGGGTTCAGCCATCAAGGCCCCGGACTCATCGACACCGTTCTCTCGAAGAAAGCGACAGTGGCACGCATCTATCTGCCACCCGATGCGAATTGCCTGCTCTCGGTGGCCGATCACTGTTTGCGTAGCCGCGATTATGTGAACCTGATCGTCATCGATAAACAGCCGCAACTGCAATGGCTCTCCATGGAGGAAGCGGTCGCGCACTGCACGAGCGGCCTCTCCGCCTGGCACTGGGCAAGCAACGACGAGTACCTTGAGCCGGACGTCGTGCTAGCCTGCGCCGGGGATATTCCCACGCTAGAGACGGTTGCCGCTGCCTGGTGGCTGCGCCATCACCTGCCAGAACTAAAGGTGCGTGTGGTTAACGTTGTCGATCTCATGAGGCTCTTTCCGCCAGAGCTACATCCCCATGGCATGGAAAACGCGACCTTTATCGAGCACTTCACTCAGGACAGGCCCGTGGTGTTTGCGTACCATGGGTATCCACGTGCCATTCATGAGATCATACATGGGCGTCCCCATGTGGACCGTTTCCACGTGCGAGGTTTCATCGATGAGGGAACCACGACCACTCCCTTTGATATGGTGGTGCTCAATAAGATGAGCCGCTATCATCTTTGTATCGAGGCGATGCGGCGGGTTGAGCGCGTGCGAGGGCTGACCCCAGCGTTGATTGCTGAATGCAATGATCTGCTTACCAGGCACGATGCCTATGTCCGTGCCAATTTCGAAGATATGCCGGAGGTGCAGGAGTGGGTATGGACGAATTAAATGGGGAGAAAGTATCTCAAAACAGAGGAGACGCTGATGAAAACCAGAAACCATTCCCAACAAGCAAAACCTGTGCCCTCTGCGCGACAGGCAGAGATTACATCACTCTCGCTGACAGCGCTACAGGCTCATCTTGGTGCAACGCTGGATGGCCTGAGCACTGCTAAAGCACATGAGCGGCTGGCTCACGATGGTTACAACGAATTAACCGAAAAGCGCGTATATCCTCTTTTACGCCTCTTATCCTCATTTTGGGGACCCATTCCCTGGATGATCGAGGTGGCAGCTATTCTCTCTGTGGTAGTACAACACTGGGCCGACTTTGGGATCATCCTGGCCTTATTGGTAATGAACGCCCTGGTGGGCTTCTGGGAGGAGTACCAGGCCGACACGACCATTGCCGCCCTCAAGTCGCATCTGGCCCTGCAAGCCCGCGTCAAGCGAGATGGTGCATGGGTCACCATCCCTACGCGTGAACTGGTGCCTGGTGACCTCATCCATCTGCTCGTCGGAGCGATTATTCCAGCCGACGCCAAATTACAGTGACTGGCCCAGAAAGCCCCTGTGATTTATCCAGGGGATGAATGGGCGTTCCTTGTTTGGGGCTTGTGTTGTGGGGCATAGGTTGGGTCATTCCACGCTAAGTATGCATCGAGTGCCCTTCGTACAATTTCCGCCTCCGACAAGTTTTCTTCTTTGCTCATCTTCTCTAAACGTTCTACCTGCTTCTCAGTAAAGTAAATGTTTTTGCGTGTTCGCATCACGGCCCCTTCTTTCTTGACTACATCGTAATTATGATGTATAATCGTAGCACATCAAACGAGAGAGGACAAGAGGCGGTGCTCATCTACGAGTACAAATTGGATGGCACGAGTGCGCAATATGCAGCCATCGAGGAAGCGATACGCATTGTGCAGTTCATTCGCAACAAATGCCTACGCAAGTGGATGGATGGGCGTGGCGTCTCGCAGAACGATTTGCAATGCTATTGTGCTGTACTTGCCAAAGAGTACTCGTTTGCTTCTCTCCTCAACTCACAAGCCCGTCAAGCGGCTGCGGATCGTGCCTGGTTTGCCATCTCTCGCTTCTATGAGAACTGCCGGACAAAGAAGCCTGGGAAGAAGGGATACCCAAAGTTTCAGCACAACAACCGTAGTGTAGAGTACAAGGCAACGGGTTGGAAATTAGAGCCAGATGGAAAACATATCACCTTCACGGATGGGTGTGGGATTGGGTGTCTCCGCTTGATTGGAACCCGTGACATTGAAATATTTCCTGTTAAACAGATCAAGCGCGTTCGGATCGTACGGCGTGCTGATGGCTACTACTGCCAGTTCGAAGTCCTGGCAGATCGTTTCATCTCGCATACGCCCACAGGGAAGCAGATCGGAATTGATGTAGGACTCAAAGCCTACTATACCGACTCAGAAGGCTGTACCGTAGAGAACCCGCGCCACTATCGCAAAGCTGAAAAGCGACTCAAAAGACTTCATCGTCAACTCTCTCGCAAGCAGAAGAAAAGCAGTAACCGTAAGAAATCACGAAAAATTTTAGCAAAAGCGTATTTGAAGGTGCAAAGGCAGCGTGAAGATTTTGCCAGAAAGACGGCAAACACGTTAGTCACGTCTTGCGACCTGATTGCCTTTGAAAACCTCAAGATACGCAATCTGGTGAAGAATTGTCATCTGGCAAAGAGCATTCATGACGCAGGTTGGGGAACGTTCCTGCAATGGGTGAAAGCCTATGGAGCCATGCACAACATCCCTGTGATAGCTGTGGCTCCTCAGTTCACGAGCCAGAATTGTTCGGATTGTGGCACGCTGGTCAAGAAAAGCTTAAGCGTGCGGACCCATATCTGCCAGGAATGCGGTGTGGTGTTGGATCGCGATCATAATGCCGCTCTCAACATTTTGCAGAAAGCATTGCAACGTAGCGTGGGGCACACGCGAACCGATGAGCGCGACTCATCAAACGCTTCTGGAGATCTGGCCTCTACTGCTTCCTCCAAACGGAGAAGTGGCAAGTCGGGTCGCTGAAGGAAGAATCCCCCGCGCTTTAGCCGGGGGAGTGTCAAGATGATGACAAGAGTACTGACATTCGATGTTGCAGGAAGACAAAGAAAGGAGCATGATGATGACCGACTTGATTGTCATTGCCTACGGAGAACAATCTCAAGCGAATACTGTCATTACCGCATTCCATCATTTACAATCTGAGGGCTGGATCGAGATAGAAGACGCTGCCTACATCACTATAGACAGTGATGGGAAGGTCAGGGCGCATCAGGATAGAGCTCTCACTTAGCAGATATAAGAGACAGGACCATTATGGGGAATCCTGCTCAAAATGCTCTTCTCGAGTATTTCCCAAATCGTTTCAAACGCTCCCGAAACGGGGCTAGCCGGGGCACTGGCTTACGATGTGGCTTCCTCGGCAATTGGGATATCTTCTGAGATCTCAGCAACGCTTGCCAACTACGGATTTGATGATGCATTTGTCCAAAATCTCAGAACGCACATGCTTCTGAACCATCTCCACCATTTTTGGGGTGGAGTTAAGGTTGCTATCACCAGCCGCAAAGTAAGAACCAGATGACACCTCTCCAGTAACATGCTTGACGTACGTGAAAAGTCGCAACGTGAGCAAAAAAGGTAGCTGGATCAGGACAACTAAACCATGTGATGCTGGACAAGGGGGATCAGTCCCTATGACGGAAAAAGAGGTGTCAGAAACCTGAGAACAAGCCTGGTGAGATCACATCTCTTTCAGGACTGCAGGAACTCTTGCATTTTTGCTCGAATCTCGTGGTCGTGGGAGCTAAACCACATCAGATGACTCTCGGCCTCAGAAATGAAGAGTTGAGCCTGAGCAATATGCTTCTCTACAGAGACAGCATGTGATGAATCGACCAGACCATCGTATTTGCTGATAATGACTAAGACAGGAGCTCTCACCCGGCCCAGATCTCCACAATGATGATGGATGTCATGGAGAAATCCTGATCCCGAACGTGAAGCTTACAAAAAGGCAAGGGCTGCTTGCTGCTGATCAGGACTCATCACAGAGAGCACCTGATCGATTGGGAGCCTCGTGAGACCCCACATCAGACTTTTGAGCGCTGCCTGAGGTGCAACATGTCCAAACCTTCGGAAAGCTGCCCAGACCATTCCTTCTAGCACAGGATTGAAGAACAGATAGGTCAGGAAACGTATCATTCCACTGGCATATCTGCCATCTATTGCGGCGTTCTGCAACATCACTTTGCTGACTCGTTCGGGATGGCGGCCAGCCAGTTGCAAGGCGGTTGGTCCACCTGCTGAGATCCCCACTACGATCACCTGATCTAGTTGGAGATGATCAAGCAAGCTCACCAGGGCATCAGCAAAGGCTTCGGCACGCTTTCCTGTAGATGAAGGGGTTCTGCCGTAACCAGATCTTGATGGGATGATCAATTGATAGCCCTGCGCCAGAAAGAAAGCCTCATGCCCCAGTGGTGAATGGCAGTTCGTATGTCCACCGTTCAACACCAGCACCGCCGGACCTTGCCCCACGCTTCGATACTCAATCAGTCCCAATTCTGTTCGTACAAGATGACTCATCTGTTCCGCTTTTTTTTCCTTCCCATTGCCCAGACACCTTGATGCCGATAGGTTTGGATCATCCAGAAGGCAAAACCTAGCTCAGTGAACCCAACTCCCACTCGAAACAGGCTATACCAGACCGGATAGGGATTGGGAAAAACGCCCATGAGCAGCAACCCTTCAATTGGGATCTGAATGACTGAGCCAGTAAAGGCAAGGAGAATCCCCCAGAAGAGCCAGCGCCAACGGTGGAGCACTCCATACATCAGCATGCCGAGAAAGGCGATCAAGACACCCAAAAACAGGAGCACAGGCCAGGGGTAACGCTCAGTCGGCACCCATCCAGGCCAGAGGGTTGTGGTATAGATCGATGGCTCGATGGCGAAAATGATCAACAAGCTCACCAGGAGCAGGCCCACATACATGATGAGTGCTTTTTCCAACAGCTTGATTGGAGCAGGATGTGTGATAGTCATGGCTTCTTTCCTTGCCAACAACGGCTACGCTTCAAGCAGCTTTTTCATGAAGAGCTACGAGATCTTGTCGAAAAAGAGAGTTGTCAACACATTTGGCAACTCTTCCCACTGCTCTGCAAGCACCTCGTCCCCCAAGAGTTGCAGCACAGAGTAAACCAAGCAAGGTGCCAGCAATGGCTCGCACGGTCAGTGGAATATTGATCTGGAGTTGCTCGCTCTGCCCCTGGGAAAATTGTTCGCCAACAGCAATGGTTGGTGCAAGCACCTGCTCATAATACTGCTTGCGTAATTCACTATTGACTAAGAGTTCTGGAAGGACCGCTCGAAACACTTCAGCATTGGGCCAGAGTAAGGCCATGCGTTGCCGGAGGTACGCTCGAAAAAAAGCCTTGAGATCCTGCTCATCTCCCAGCACAAACTGTTGTTTTCGTTCGGTTGTTTCGTTCAGTCGATCCAGGACAGCAAGCAAGACCTCATCTTTACTCGTAAAGTACGTATAGATCGTGCCATCGGCGATGCCGGCCACGCGGGCGATCTCTTTGACCGTGGCACGATGAAAGCCTTTTTCGGCAAACACCTGGGTGGCTGCATCCAGGATCTGCTTGCGCCGGGCAGCCGCCACCAGTTCTTGAATGGGATCAGGTGTCTTGTCCATAGCTGCATGCTCCTTTTGGAATACCTGGCCGTCATGAGCGTCTGAGAAAGCTCTTACGGATGTTTTTCAATCGTTCTTTTCATAGCATCAAGAGTGTTTTGAGAGTCTCGTGCAATCTTCCTTTTTGCGATACTATTGAATAATTTTGCCTTGAGAGACTTCGTTGAATAATAATGACTGAATTCTATTTTTGTCTCATGCTCAGCAAGAGGCGTCAATCTCGCTTCAACAAGATAATCTGGGAGCATTTTGGTAATCCCCATGGTATCTTCGGGTAAAGCCGTGACGATCCTTTCCATGGGAACCACTTCGAGATCTTTCTCCACACACGTATTTTTCCCATCTTTGAGGTAGCACCGATAGGCGACCCCATTGCCTCTCTGACGTTCCCCTGAAATGAGGTCTACCCTCTTGACCCTCGGATGGTAGACAGCGATGTTCGTCAGGTCTTGATTAAATTCCCAGACGACCTGGAGAGGTGCATGAATCACAGCCTCTTGTCTTGACTGAAAAGGTGGAAATTCCATGTTCTGTTCCTTTCTCAAGAGAGATGCCACGGACAGGCGCATTGATAGCCAGATCCTTCAGAGGCAGAGGCTCTCTTGTCTTGCGTTGTTGTGATCGAATAGTCAAGCACATAATTGAATGTTCATTCATTACAATGATAACCAATTCAAGCAGATGTGTCAAGTCTGGGGAATAACTGATTTTTTCACGCGTTTCACGAAGAACGTGAAAGATCACACAGAGAAGAGAGAGAAGGATTTTGCCACATGAGAAAGAGTACCACACGCGAGAACAGTGATACTCTTGCAAGACCAGGTTGTCTCTGTAACTTTTTTATTTCACTCCATCTCTGCCTCAGCTCTCCAATGGAGCGTACATCCTGAAAAACATCGGGTTATCAGTGACTGAGTGGTGTGAGCTGTATCTGCTTCGCAAGCCCGTAGGCGGTCGGGAGATCACTGTCGCTCTCGACAAAGACACGACCGATAACGAGCACCGACTTGTTCGGCGAAGCAATCTGTGTCATTCCCTGCGACACGGTTCCTTTCCAGCCCGGCCCGCTCATGAGGTAATCGCCAGCCTCGGTTCCCGTGGTGCGTTTGCCGACGTAGGCAAAATTCGTGCCGTCCGACGGATCAGTGAACTGCACGCTGTAGTAACGGCCCGCCATGTCCGGCACGTGCAAAACCTGCGGCCCTTTGGAGAGGTCGAGCACAGCCGCCGACGTAGAGCACGTCGTTGGTCCCTGTTGCTAATAAGCTGGAGTTTGACGCCGAGGGCGAAGAGAGAGTGGGCACCGCGTACAGCGTATTGATGGGGATGGGGCCGCCGCCGAGCCCATGCTGAACGACCGCTCGTTTGTAGGCACTGTACGTGATAGGCGGCCAAAAATACAGGAAAACGCACGTGCCGAGTCCCCAGACGAGGACGGCCACGAACGACGAACGTAATGAGCCGGCTCCCCCCATCGAGAAATACCTGTAGACGACCCAGGCGAGGACGGCCAGGATGGCGAACGTAATGGGATATTTGTATTTCAGAATCAACCTGTTCATATTATGGCACTTTCATGACTGGCGGCACGTGGTACTCGCCGTCGAGGACCGCACGGCCGGGCAGATACGCGCGCAGCATCAGCTTGAAGTAGCCTGCCGGTGCCGGCAGCCAGTTGGACTCGTGCCCGGCTGGAGCCGTGCGCTGCAGAGAAATGTCGATTGAGCCATCGGCGTTCGGCACGAGGCCGGAGCGAGAGCCGACGCTGGAGCGATCGATGGGGTTGCTCACCATGTACCCGACCACATCGGTCATGGTCAGCGACCAGAAGGCATCGTTGGGCGGGAGTTGTCCTTCAGGAAAATGCAGGACGTACTCGCGTTGGCCGGAGAGCCGCCGCCCCGCGCTGTCGACGGTCGTCGTCCAGTACGCAGCCTCTTGCACCACATTGACGGCGGGCAGCACTTTGGCGCAGGCGGCCCGCAGGAGGATGCCATTGCCGGGCTGGCCGCATTTGAAGGTGGTGCTCCACCCGTTGACGGTCGTGGTCATGGTTTTCACCACCGCGTTCATAATGATCTGTGCCGTGAGAAACGCCAGCACAGCCGCCGACGATGATTCCTTGTATGATGTGTGAGCCTGCGAGCCAGGTGAGGATAGTTGTCATACTGAGTACCTTTCTCCACGAAGGCTGAAGTGAGCAATAAGCTGGTAAGACAGAGAAACGAAACGTCGTCCCTCGGCGTAAACGATAGATCTGGTGCCCCTCTTCCATACACCACCGGATCACTTGTTCCCAGGTTTTGCCGTGGAGTTTCCACAGCGACTTCACCGAAGTCATCCGAGAATCAAAGCTCGCCTGGCCTCCCCGGCGCTGCTCTGCCTCCCTCTTCTGTCCAGACGATCCACAGCGCTTTCTGATTCGACACAAGTGGCAGGCTCTCCTTCGATCACGACGAGCTCAAGAAAATCGACGCTCGTAGTCCTGGCGGCGCGCTGCGTGTCGGAGGCTCGATACCGCATGGAGGGCCAGATCACTCCTGGCGGCGGTCCACCTCCCAACGCTTTGGCGGTGGGTAGACGTATCGGGCAATCGTCGTCGACACCCAGCCGATACAGTAGCCGCCAAAGACCAACAGGAAGGTCTGCATCCTCTCGCTGCCCCAGATTGCCAGTATGAGGAGAATAATCGCCCAAACGATGGCGAGACCAGCGCTATAGGTCCAAAAATTTCTGAAATCGAAGCATCTTTTATCCCCGTTCCTTTCGATGGACACCATGTACAACTTCTGGTCTGTAGGGACCTTGATGGGGAAAGTTGCATCCTGACCTGAAGTGTCCCTTTTTCAACCTGGGAAGCGACTCTCCCTTTCCTCCAGGGTATTGCGATATGCTATAGTGATTATAGCATATCGCAATACCGTTATCAAGAGCTGAACAGGGAAAAATGGGCCAGAAGAACGGCTCTGACAGCTCTGAGACATCACATGTGAGCTCGCCCCGGTTTCGTAGAGCTAGAGAAGAGAAATCTGGTAAACTCTACAAGACCGGGGTAAGCGCAATGATGCAAGAAAAAAATGAAGGAATAAGGTGGTGGTGCACTTTTAGCGATAGCGCCGCTCAGACTTCTGAATCGGATAATCATTCGCACTCATATCGCGCCGCTGCATGAGTCCCTCTTCATCAAATTTCCAATGTTCATTCCCATGTGTCCGCATCCACTGTCCCGTGTCCGCATCGCGCCATTCGTACTCGAAACGTACCGAGATGCGGCTGTCAGTGTAACACCACAGTTCTTTCATCAGGCAATAGTCCAATTCTTTGGCCCATTTGCGATGGAGAAAGGCTTTGATCGCCTCTCGACCCGTAAAGAACTCTGTCCGGTTGCGCCATTGAGAATCAGGGGTATATGCTAGTGCAACCCGCTCCGGGTCACGGCTATTCCAGGCATTCTCTGCGGCTTTCACTTTCAGAAGAGCCGTTTCTCTCGTGAATGGCGGTTTCAGCGATGATTGCATGATCTTGTCCTCTTTTCTTTGAGAAGCATTGCTCGTTTCTCTCTCGATAACGGAAAAAGTGTCCTTCATACTGGATTGAAGGGGGAGGAGGCAAGGAGCTGACCACGCAGAGGGCAACCAGCAGGAATCTCCCATCCTGCATCAAGTTCAAACTCGATCAGACGTTCCACCTCCGCGAACAGGTCACGGCGTTCTTCCTTCCAGATCACGCGAGCCCTTCCCGTCAATTGTAAGATGTTGCCGTTCTCAAAATCGATGAAGAGGAGGCCAGCACGAGGATCAGTGACGAGATTGCCGAGTGTTTGGAACATTGTATTGCCAGCATAGTCAGGAAAGGCGAGATGTCTCGCATCGCGAACTTGAATAAAGCCTGGTAAACCACCACGATGAGAGGCGTCTGCTCCCCTTTGTGTATGAGCGCTGGCAATGAAAAACGTGTCGGCTTGTTGAAGCCACGCTTGAAGTCGAGGAGAAAGATGATAGATGTGAGAACTCTTTTGCGGCGGCGCTTGCTCCTGGGGAACTGTTGTCAGATGACGGCTCTGGATATACTTTGGGCAATTGAAATAGACCTGTTCAGTTCGCATCACAATGCCCCCCTTCTGGATCGTTGCCTGCCCATTCACACGAATGCGTTTGCGAGCACCTGGATCGATAGCCAGAAGTCCCAGCGGCCCTCCTTGCCGGATATTTTCTGTGAGTGGATCATCTGGCAAAGAGGTAGCAGTAATGACAAGGGTTGTGGCATCAACGGCTTGCAAAAATCCAGGAGCGCCAGTGAGCAATGAAGCCCATACCCGACCATCTCGACCAACGGTGCCAGCCACAGCCAGACGTTGAGCCAGGAGGAAAGTTTGTACGACAGGTGGAAGAATTGACATCATCATATTGGCAATTCGGGATGCTTCCACGCGCACTCCTGCCCGTGTTTGTACCTCGAGTTCTCCTGAGTGGTATGGCGTTTGCATATCATTTCTCTCCATTGTTTTCTGCATTGTTGGTCCTATCGTTTGCTCATGACAATATCCAAAAGGATTGAACGAGCTGCCTCCCTCCGACGGACAGAGGAAGGCAGAGCGAAGAGACTAGAGCGTGTGCCTTTTGTTTCTCTGTATAGAACACCTCTCGTCCGAGGATCGAAAGTAATTCATTTGTCGAAATCGCTCTAAAATAGAATGCTTCTTACACGCCTCTTCCCCAACAAAGACGGTTTCGCTAGAAGAGCATATGCAAAATAACCCAGCCAATATACACGAGTATGAGAAGAATTCCAGTCATGTGACTGATATGTCGCCGGGAGACACAGAGCAGGATAATGCCAGTCAGAGCGACCATCAGGGGACCATCGAGCAGGGCCAGCAAGCCATCACTCTGATTGTTAAACCAGAGTAAAAGGGGGAGGGCAATGCCCAGCGCAACATTGACACTATTGCTGCTGAACACTTCTTCAACACTAGCTGAAGCACGACCAGTGCGTGCCAGGATGAATGCCACGACCGTATTGGGCAACGACGTCGCCACTGCCAGGATCAGCAGGCTGAGAATAGCTGGTGACAGAGCGGTCCTGGCGGCGATACTCTGCGCTGTTTGGACCATGAGAACGACGCTACCCAGGGCAAGTGCGAGGGCAAGGGTCATTTCTCCCAACAGACGTACTTTGAACCAGATACTGTTGGATCGGTTTCTCATGGTTTTTTCCTGTTCGCTCTGGCTCCGATGGCCTGGATGATGTTTCCGCTGGAGCGCGTGGTAACAGAGCAGAGAGAAGAGGCCCAGTGTCAGCAGGCTCAGACCAATCAAGGCGATATGCACAACCGGGAAGGTCGGATTTCCAGCGGGCAGCGCTCCCTGCCAGAACCGATTTCCTACGGCGACAGCGGTAGTGAACAGCATAGCCAGGGTAAAGACGCCGATGAGACGAGCATCCTGGGCTTCGGTGTGTAAAAATACAATGCCACGTCGGTCTCGCGAAGCAAAGGTGGAGATACCAAGAACCACAGCGATATTATAAATATTGGAACCTATGATAATACCAATGCCAACGACCATCTGGCCAGAGATTATGGCGGCTATCGAGGCAACATAGTTGGGAATATTGGCTCCCAGTGCTCCGAACAGACTGAGCAAACCCGGAGACCATTGCCAGAGGTCACTGAGTACTTCCAGCCGACGGGTAAACCAGGCCGAGGCTCCAACCGCAATGAGCAATGAGAGAATGAAACCTGCGATAAGAAGAGACATATGTTTCTTTCCTCCAGAATATCCAGTCATCCGACCTTGTCTCGTTCTTCCCTGAAGGAATGTTCTCTGCATTGAGTACAAGAAAACGCCGGGACCTGCCGACCAGGCTTCCCGGCTCACCTTGCTTGTTTTATCGCCCTCAGCGTATCACATCAACTCGGCTGTCGGCTAGTATTGAGCGTTTCTTTATCAATCTGGGTGATTTCTAGACATTCTTTGGAGGATACCAGACCATATGTATACCGCACATTGACTATCTAGCTGATATACTTATTCAGAAACTCAGAAGTTGGAAAGAACACCATGCACCATTCCAGCCTCTTTGTACTCATAGGCCATTTGCAGAAGAACACAGAAATACGCCCATTTGGGAGGAAGACCATGTTTCTACCAAATAAGCACTTCTTCAAGAATGCTTTTTCCTGTGACGAGCCGACGGAGCTGGCCGAGGAACCTGACCAACCAGGGTTATGCACTCACGCGACCTTGATTTGCCACGAAAAATTTCGGGTAATAGTTCTCCTGGTTTCGTTTCTGGTTCTCCTCTGCGGTTTTCTCTGCTTCCTGCTACTCCACACAATTGTCCCACTGTTCGTTGCCATCTCCATCGTTTTCTTTGGCTATCGATTTTTTGATGCGTTTTTGCGCACATTAGAGCACGCTCCTCCCACATAACTTTCTTCCCAGCAAAACCGCCAAGCACCCATGCATGATTTTTCTGGAGATTTTTTGAGAAGGATTGACACGAAAATGAGATGTAATCTCAATATTGGCCCCAAAACCTCTTGCTTTTTGCTTCACTCTATGGCATAGTATCACTATCACATGATACAACGTATCATTAGTCACGATCTATGATGTGGAGAGAGTATGAAAGTTGCATTTGTCGGAAAAGGCGGCAGTGGCAAGACGACGTTGTCAGCCCTTTTCTGTCGCTACCTTGCTTCGCTTCATTCTCCTATCATTGCCTTTGATGCTGATATTAACCAGCATTTGGGGGAAGCCCTGGGTCTCTCGGAGGAAGAGATTGCTCAGATTCCCCCGCTAGGGCAAGAAATGGAGCGCATCAAGCAGTATTTGCGAGGAAGTAACCCTCGGATTGCCTCATCAACGGTGATGGCAAAGACGACACCTCCAGGACAAGGTTCTCGCTTGTGGTCTGTACGCGAAGCTAATCCATTGTTGTCCCACTTCGGTTCCTCTGTGAATGGGGTGACGCTGCTCATGACAGGACCGTTCAGCGAGCAGGATCTGGGACTCAAGTGCTATCACTCCAAGGTTGGAGCGGTCGAACTGTTACTCAATCATTGTGTTGATACACCTGATGAGTACCTGATCGTGGATATGACGGCGGGAGCAGACTCGTTTGCCTCTGGACTTTTTACGAAGTTTGATCTGACGTTTCTGGTGGTCGAGCCGACGAAGAAGTCGCTCAGTGTCTATCATCAGTACAAAGCGTATGCACGTGACTACGCTGTAAAGGTTGCAGTCATCGGCAATAAGATCGAGACGCAAGAGGACGTTTCCTTCATACAGGAACAGGTCAGAGATGACTTGCTCACCTGGGCTCGGACGATCAGCGTATGTTCGCGCCACTGAGAAAGGGGAGCAACTTGCCTTTCTCCTGCCTTGAACCAACAAATCTGGCCGCACTTGCAACGATGAAGCAAGCAATCGACCAGTGTGAGCAAGACTGGGAGAAATTTTACCAGCAAACGATCGAGTTTCACCGCAAAAATGCGATGTCCTGGCTCAATACCTCGCTAGGAGAAGATGTGACGATGCAAATCGATCCTGACTTTTCCCTGGCTGCCTCTGTCTCTGAATATACCAAACAGGTTGTCTCGTTCTAAACGGATACCTGAATGACAATCGTCTCTCTTGGCACGCTGTGCCGAATAGGTGAAAGGAAAAAGAATTATGTCTCTTACAGTTCCATCAACGTTACTCGAACAAGCTCAGACAGGAGAGATCCAGCAAAGCGACTTTCTGGCCTGTATTAAGGACTCGTTGCCCTACGCCTGGCAGCTCATTGAGGAACTGGCTGGCAAGCTGACACAGAGTACAACCAGCTTCGTGGATAATCAGGTCCCTCCTCCTAACGAGCAGGCTCGTGGACAACTCCTACGTGTGCTGGCGAGCGATGCGATGCGAACAACCCTGGAAAACCATTTTGGCGTCAAACTTGCTTTCCAAAATTGCCACCGCGTTGCCCTCTTCCGGAAAGATCAACTGGATCAGACGTACGAAGAATTTATCACTCCCCGTAGTCAAATTCTCAATCAGAAACCTGAACTCGTCGATTGTTAGGAGAACAATCCAGGGCGTCTCGATCATGAAACGTCCTGGATTGTGATAAACCTGAGATTGCTGTTCTCAGGTTTTTTTTGTATGATGTTCAAGAGGCTCTCTTCTGCTTCGAGAGAACGACGTTTTTGGCAAAAGTTGTCTATATTTACATATTCTCAATGTTTCTTGCGCTCATAATAGACATGGAGTGATTTCTAAGGGAACGACGAAAAAGAGAGACGGCTTTTTCAATTGCCTCTCTTTGGAAAGGGGATCGCTCCTACGTAATCGTTCAAGATAGCATCTTCTTGCGATGAACAAGAGAGAAGAAAGAAGAGATATCATGAGTCATACAACACATCCTGATCACACGCACGTCCACGGCGAGCATTGTGGACATACGGCTATTCGGCATGACGGCCACACTGATTACCTGCATGATGGACATTTGCACTCGTCTCATGAGGGACATTATGATGAGCATGCCATCCCTGTCAGCAGTCAGAATCCTGATCAATGTGCACCGACGAGTTGTGCTTGCGGGCATCAGGGCTGTGGTCATGAGACTATTCCACATGGCAATCATGTTGATTATCTCTATGAAGGACAGCTCCATCATCCCCATGGTGATCATTGTGATAACCACGGGCCTTTGGAGCTCGCCACAAAAAAGAACACATGATCATCCAAAGGTCTCGTCTGGGGTCATGAGCAACTAGACATGGCACGATTTTTGAGGTAAAGTAGCGGCAGCGACTTCAGGAACAGTTGTGGATGAAAGGACAGCGCTGCATGAGAAGATCCCCTGCCCAATGGAGGTGGATTGTTTCGCATGCGTTCTTACTCCTTTTATTTTCTCTGTTTGTCTCTCAGCCAGCACACGCCGATGGCGGTGCTCCCAATCTTGCCTATGTCTCAGGAACAGCTCATGGGATCAGCGTCATTGATGTCGGAGAGGCAAAAGTGACGAAGACGATTCCTCTGGCCGGTGATCCCCACACGATCCTGCTCAGCGTTGATGGTCGTTTTCTCTCTGCCACACAACCTACTGTTGGGCAGGTCGCTGTCCTCTCAGCCAAAACCGGACGCGTCCTCTGTACGGCGCATCTTCCCGGAGCGCCGACCGTTCTCGCTATGGATCAGGCACTCAATACCCTGTATACAGGGGGAAGTGGAGCCAACAGAGTGACAGCACTGGATGCTGGAACCTGTGCGATCCGGCGGATCTTCCAGGTGGAGAGTCCCGTGAACGGGATAGCGGTAACAGTCCCAGAGATCACAGCGACCCCCACCCGACAGCACCAACTCCTCTGGGTCGCAGGCACTGATGCCCTGACTGTTTTTGATGATCAGACAGGAAAGCGCCTGGGCAGCATTGCGCTGCCAGAAGGTCCCCAGTTTGTCTCAGCGCCACCAGGGAAAATCGTGTACGTGACAACCCGACAAGGAAGTGTGGACGCCATTGATTTCCAGACGCACAAGGTCTATCAACTCCTCACAGGGGGACAGTTTGGCCCGATGGACTACGACGCACTCACAGGGGAGGTCTACGTCCCGGATCAGCAACATAACCTGCTGGCAGTCCTTACCCCCATTGACACAGGGATGACGACGCTTCCAAAAGAGCCTGTGCGGGTCATTCACACGGGGGACGCTCCTGAAACGGTTGCCATTACTGTTGATGGGTTGCTCGGCTTTGTGGCGCTGCGCAATGGCACGGTCATCATGCTCGACCTGCTAAGACGAGAGCAGGTGTATACCGTCGCCGTTGGTGGAACGCCTCACTTTCTTATCACCGGCCTCTATCCTCCCATCGATGATGTAAAAGCACCACAAAGACCACTCACATCAGAATCGTGGTGGGGCATGCTCCACTGGAACATGCTCATCTTCCTCTCGCTGCTGATGTTCGTCATGGTTTTCCTTCTCTGGATGTTTTCCCGCAGCAAAGGAAGGCGCAACAGGTTGTAGGGGTATTTCTATTCCTTGTGTGGGTAGCAGTTTGAAATCCTCAATTATCGCCACACTTGGGGAGATCCCTGATCAGTGATGCGTTCCATCTGCAAACTCGATCCGTGTCAGGAGTCCTCCCTTTTTGTTGGCTATTCAGCCTTGCTTTCTTTTCCGTCGTACCATGAGATACCATCTCAATGCTATTGACACATCATCTCATTTGCATTACTATTGAGATAGTGTATCATAGAATGCGTTGCACCGTTCGGGTCTCGCTTCTTTTCTGCTTTCTCGAAGGAGGAGGCTGTATTTTTCAAGGAGGAACTGGTGTTTTTCTCTCGTCTCTTCTCATTCCCGCGTGCCTTTGTTGGTGTCTTGCTGTTGATCTGTCTGACGGTGACAGCCTGTGGCACAACCTTTCAAACGACCTCGAATGGGAGCAATCATAGCGGACCTCTTCAGGTCGTCGCAGCGGAAAACTTCTGGGGCAGCATCGCTGCTCAGGTTGGTGGCAGTCATGTGCATGTCACCAGCATTATCGTTGACCCTAATGCTGACCCCCACAGTTACGAGCCGACCGCTGCTGATGCGCGCACCGTGGCTCAGGCCCAGTATGTGATCGTCAATGGAGCTGGATACGACCCCTGGGCAGACAAACTCTTGCAAGCCAATCCTGCGAGTGGGCGTAAAGAACTCAACGTTGGCGATTTCAATGGCAAGCACGAGGGCGATAATCCCCACATGTGGTATAACCCCGACTATGTGACGGCAGTGGTCAACAAGATCCGTGATGATCTCAAGGCGCTCGATTCCACCGATGCCAGCGTGTTTGATCAGTCGGCGCAGACCTTTCTGACCACTGGTCTCAAGCAGTATCATGATCTGATTGCCACGATCAAGGCGAAGTATCGTGGCACCCCTGTTGGAGCAACGGAGAGCATCTTTTCCTATCTCTCTCCTGCTCTGGGATTGAACCTCATCACCCCCTACTCTTACCTGAAAGCCGTCTCCGAAGGAGAAGACATCTCGGCAGCTGATGAAGCGACGGTTGAACAGCAGGTGAGACAAAAGCAGATCAAGGTCTTGATCTACAACTCACAAAACACCCCAAACAACATCCAGGCGATAATCACTCTGGCCAGGGCCAACAACATTCCAGTGGCAACGATCACTGAGACGCTGACGCCTCAGACGGCCTCGTTTCAGGACTGGCAATCAGCCCAACTTCAAGGCATTCAAAACGCCCTGGCCAGGGCCACAGGCAAATAATCAGCGGGTGGCAGGCGCAGGCCGACCACCCTGGAAGGAGTTATCATGGTGATGACCGACTCATCATCTCTCACTTCATCTCAACCAGCCGCCGCGCTCCTCCCCCCGGTCATCCAGGTGGAAGGAGCAGCGATCACTCTGGGGGGGCGCACGATCTGGCAGGGCGTGGAGCTTGCAGTCCAACCAGGGGAATTCCTGGCCATACTGGGTCCCAATGGCGCGGGCAAATCGACCCTGCTGAAAGCCATTCTTGGGTTGCTCCCGCTTACTCGTGGAACGATTTCGGTGTTGGGAAAGCCAGCGAGGCGCGGCAATGCGGCCATCGGCTACGTGCCACAGCGGCGGCATTTTGACGCCGATGTCCATGTGCGTGGGAGCAGCATTGTCCAGCTCGGGCTGGATGGTCGCAACTGGGGACTCTCCCTGCCATTCCTCCAACGCAGCAAGGCACGTGAAACCCGCCGCCGTGTCCAGGAGGCTCTTGATCTGGTCGGTGCCACGCTGTATGCCCATCGACCCATTGGAGAACTCTCTGGTGGAGAGCAGCAGCGCTTGCTCATCGCTCAGGCTCTGGTGCGGCAACCACGCGTCCTGATTCTGGATGAACCGCTGGATAGCCTGGATCTGCGCAACCAGCAAGGGATCGCAGGTGTCATCAGAAATGTCAGCCGGAAGACAGGAGCGGCGGTACTGCTCGTGGCCCATGATATCAATCCGATCCTCTCCGCTGTCGATCGCGTTGTGTACGTTGCGCGTGGGCAGGTGGCAATCGGAACCCCCGAAAAGGTGATTACGACAGAGACTCTTTCGAGCCTCTACGCCACACCGATCGAAGTTCTGCGAGCGAGCGACGGGCGCATTGTTGTGGTGGGACAGCCAGAAGAGGAGGTCAGCTACCATGCACATCGTCTTCGCTGATACACTCTCACCCTCCTGGGATCTGATCGCGGATATCCAGATTCTGTTGCATTTTCACTTTATGCAAAACGCCTATCTGGCCGGAACACTCGTGGCCATCACCGCCGGGAGCATGGGCTATTTTATGGTGCTACGCAGCCAGAGCTTTGCCGGCCACAGCCTCGCAAACGTTGGTTTTGCAGGGGCGACAGGAGCAGTCCTCTTTGGCATTCCATCAGTCGTAGGCCTTTTTGTCGCAGGACTGTGTGCTGCCATCGGGATACAGGCGCTCAATCTGGCGGCTCGTCAGAACCGGCAGAGCGATATCGCGGTTGGAGCAGTGTTCACAGCCTCGCTGGCCCTGGGCTTTCTTTTCATTCACCTTGCCACAGCGGAATATGCGGCGAATGTGTACAACATCCTGTTCGGCAATGTCCTGGGAATCAGCGATACGGATGTGAGTACTATTCTCTGGTCCACGCTTGTCCTGCTTGCTATCCTGCTGGTAATCGCCCGACCCTTATGCTTTGCCTCGCTTGATCCTGATGTCGCGGCGGCCAGCGGCGTGCCGGTTCGTGGTCTGGCCTTTGGGTATCTCGTGCTGTTGGCACTTGTCGTGGCGATAGCAGTGCAGGTGGTTGGCGTGCTCCTCATTTTCGCGCTTCTGGTGACGCCGGCAGCCATTGCTCAGTATCTAACGACTCGCCCTGGCATGGCGGTGGTCATCGCAGTCGTGCTGGCCCTCGGCTTCACCTGGCTAGGCCTGGCCGTAGGCTACTTCACTCCTTATCCAGTTGGCTTTTTTATCACGACCTTTGCTTTTGGTACCTATGTCCTTGTACGTGGTGGACGCTTCGTTCTCGATCGTGTGGAGCAACACCGAGCGCAAATGTCTCTTCGTCGTGTAGGAGGTGCAGCATGAGCATGGTCATCGCGGGAGTGCTTCCTCCCTTCACGCTGAATCTCTGGCAGGATATCCAGGCCATGCTGCAATACGACTTCATGCGGCAGGCCATACTCGCCGGGACAATCTTGAGTCTTGTGACTGGACTGGTTGGCTATTTTGTCGTGTTGCGCCATCAGGCGTTCGCTGGCGAATCGCTTTCAGATGTGGCCTTCACAGGAGCTTTGGGAGGTGCAGCGTTCGGCATCAATCCACTTGGCAGCCTGCTGGTGAGCACTATCGTCGTGGGTGTGGCAATGGGGGGATTTGGCGAACGCTTACGTGGACGCGATGTAGCTATCGGAACCGTACTCGCCTGGGTGTTAGGCCTTGGGGTTCTCTTCTTGAGTCTCTTCACTACACAGGCCAGTGGAACAGGGACAGGTTTTTCAGGCGTAACGGTCTTGTTCGGCAACATTCTGGGTATCTCGACAAACCAGGTGCAGACAATCGTCGTCATCAGCGGGTTGGCAATCCTTCTCCTGCTCCTCATGGTACGCCCGTTGCTGTTCGCCTCGCTCGATCCAGACGTGGCAGCGGCGCAGGGAGTGCCAGTGCGTCTGCTTGGGTTGGGTTTTATGGTATTGCTGGCTGTAACCGTGAGTGAAGCCACATTGGCGGTGGGTGCATTGTTGGTGTTTGCGCTGCTGCTGTTGCCCGCCGCTATCGCGCACCAGGTGAGCAGCCGCCCTGGAGCCTCGCTAGCCCTCTCCGCCGGGCTGGCGGTTGCTATGACCTGGCTTGGCATCGCCATCGGATTTTATACTGGATATCCTAGTAGTGTGTGCATTAGCCTCCTGGCCTTCGTCAGCTATGTCGCAGTGGTGGGAAGCAGTCATGTGAGGCACAAGCACGGTTGAGAAACAGATGGAACTCTCCATTGATGGGCTCTCTGGCAGTCAGGAAACGCCCTCTATGATGCGAGTTGTATCTGGAAGGTTCCTGCCAGAGGTGTCTGCCCTGGGCGTTGCACTGACAGGGTGATATCCCAGATCCCTGTCATCGTCATGGCTGTCTGCCTGGCGAAGGTCACGGTATAGACAGGATTGGCATAGGGAACCGGGAACAGGAATGTCCCGCCGAAAAAGACAACGCCGCTCAAGAGTATGGCAATGAACACCCTGCATGCGTTGCGTTGCAGGATCATTGCCCTTGGTTCTTTCATCAAACTGCGACCTTTATACTGCTGAAAATGTAAAGTCATAGAGGAGAAAGGTATTCTGGTTGGGAGGCAACAGACGGACCACGACTCTCCAATGTCCTGCCATTGTCAGGTCACTCTGCCCGCTATAACTTCCGGGTGATGATACAGTAGGTTGCAGTTGCGCCGTCTGGGTGCCCATATCCATATCGAGCATCTGGGTCTCGATCAGGATTGCGGCTCCCTTCACGGGACGTTGTTGTGCATCTTGCACCTTCACGGTAAACGTATTCGTTCCAAAAGAGTCGGGTGTCACCTCTAAACTGAGGATATAGCCAGAACGCTGCTGGGTCTGCAAGAAAGATCCATGAGATTGACCCCTCCTTGACCCACTGCACTTGTATTTGCTGCTGTCGTGGAAACCGTCAGTGTTCCGGCAAAGGCACTCAAAAGGGCCACGCAGAGCAAGATGGCGACACCAATCAGTGCCTCTATCTGAAGCCAATCCGTCATCTGCTCCGTAAGTCGCCGCAGACCCCAACGTGATGAGATATGCTCCAGGTCTGTGCTCTCATGCGCAGTGGTCTGTACCACCCCGACCGTTTTCACAAAGTCCTTCGTGAGATCTGGATCATTTGGATGTTTCAACAGCAGGACCAATCGGGAACGCAGGAAGAACGCATGATAGGCGCTGATGACGGCCATAAGGAGAAAGAGGCCGATTTTGATGGTGAGCGTGCGCCCATAAAGCGTTGTCACAAATTGATCCAGAGAAGTGAGATGGACCGTCGTATTCAGCGAACCTGTAGCCGCCAGCAGGATGACAGTGATCAGAGCCAGCGCACTAAACTCGGGCAATCCTGCGGCCAACACACGCGCTCGCTGCTGTGTATCCAGCGCGAAAAGTATCGGTACCAGGACTGCCGCGATATAAAAGAGACCTCCCACCCAGACGGTTGTACCTACGAGATGCAGCACGTCACTGCTCAGTGCGTACCAGAGCTGATAGGTAGGAACAGCGGCGGCATGACCAGAAAGCGCAAAAGCCAGCAGCAACCCTCCCGCCAGTAGCAACTCTGCTCTGCCGTACCAGGAGCGACATTGCCATCCAGTGACCAGCCGTCGTGGAACAGATGGTATTTCACGAAAGCTTTCTCCAACGGACGCCCACCAATTGGGAAGCGGTTGGGTTTCGTCGGGAGAGAGAGCAGACGCATCAGGTGAAGCTTCTTTCTGTCTCTCCTCAGCCTGTGAGGAATAGCCAGCCGACCAGCCGCGTCGGTATGCAAAGAAGATCAAGAGGAGAACGGTCAAGACTCCCCCCTCACGCATCCACCAGAACATCCCAAAGCGACTTTGAAAAAGAATGACATGCAGGAGTGGGAACGAAATGGCTCCCGACCAGTCACCAGCAAGCTCTGCACTTTGCCCCTGGATGATCCCAATATCCGCAACGAGCACCAGGAGCAATGCAAAAGGAGCCAGACGTCTGAAGCGATTTGCGGCCATCTTCGATGCTCTGGCGAGGTCCGGGTCACGCTGCTTACCAGGTGGAAGAATCCACGTTTCCCAGATGATCCCTCCGACCCAGAACGTCATGAACAGCAAGGCAAACCAGGTCATCAGCGTTTGCAAGAGCGTATAGGCATCCAGATTTGCACTGCCAGCGACCCCGTTGCCAGCCGCTCCAGGAACGTTGCCGGTTGGTAGCACCGATGGGATCGGAGGAACAGTGCCATCTGGCCGCGCGATCCGAAAAAGAAAGGAACCCGCTGCAATATGCCCATCAAAAGCCGATTGTGAGCGCCAGACCACGACATACGTTCCCGATGGCAACAAAGGGAGTGTTACACTCATTTCAATGCCATCAGTACTAACCGTGCTATCTTTGTTGTCCACCTCATGATTTGTCGTATCAACGACAACAATGCGCGAGGTCTGTGGAATGAGTTCTTCGCTGAACCAGATATGCACCTGTTGAGGAGGCGCGTTGAGAACAGCATCAGATGCGGGATCGGTGCGTAGAGGCAGCGCATGGGCTGACGCAATGGGGATAGATGCGAGAGGGGAAAGACTGAGTATTTCTACTCCTATACTCATGGCAATAACCCACAACAGGAGGCCTTTTCGCGAAGGAATCCACCAGAGCCGACACTTCTGCATAGACGACGATACCCTTTCTTCCAACACTCGTGATCCTGCTCTCTCAACAGACCCAGGATAATGAGAGAGAATGAAATGTTTCTTCAGAGGAAACATAGTAGACAGAGCCTCTTAACGAGAAGTCTTCACCCTGTCTACTGTATTGCAAACCCCGTGTCCATGCTTTCAGACAAGGAGACTAGGTGCGCGTCTTTGTCTCAGGTACCGTTCCAGCAGGAGCAATCTGGTTCCCTCGGCGGGCAAACAGCCACGTTGCAAGTCCTCCGATAACCAGCCCACCAGCCCCGATCAGGATTGCTCCCCAGAGAGGAATGCCTGATGGAGACGAGGTCGTTGAGGAGGAGGACATTGAGGACATCGACCCCATACTCCCACCATTGATCATCCCTTTGAGCATAGGACTGATATTCACGAAGAAGCGGAAACTCCCACTATCGTGATGGCCCTCTACGGCTGAAACCGTGTGCCAGTTCACGACATAAATCTCTGATCCGTCGGATTTCATGCTCACCGTCATCGTTTTGAGATCAGCACGATCTACCTGTGCAGGGGCGGTACTTATCAGTTTACCGTCAACGTCGTAGATGGTAATGTCGCTCCCTGCTGGATCAACATTCTCGGAGAAGTGAATTGTGACGGTTGTTGGAGCTTTTGCCAACTGTGCATTCGTGCCGGGATCAGAGCTCACATATTCAGCATGCGCCAGAGCAATCCCCGGAGAAACCAGCAGGAAAACAATTCCAATGAGGAGCGCAGACACACCTGAGAGAGTCCAGTGAACTCTTTTCCTGCCCTGGGAGTTATCAGGGCTGAACGTGCTGTGTGGTAAAAAATAAGTGCATCTTTTCATAACGTTTAACCTCCTTATGGTACTTGCAATAGGAAGTGCCGATACATGCAATTATCAACATACATGAAAACAATTTACTGACCGGAGTAGCATACGGTACAAGATTTTGTCTGTCTATTGGGATGTATCCCTATTTTTTACAGTAAGGTATGCTGATCTTCCACACGATGCATAGGGGCATCGTGTGGAAGATCAGTGTGGAGCCAGTGCTTCACCAGGGCAATCTGTCGTCGTTCCACGTGCTGTGAACCAGAGGTTGCCACCTGCATCAAAAACCAGTCCATAAGGAAGCCGCTACGACAAAAGCAGCTGCAAGGATCAGCACAAAAAATATCGTCCTTGACCTTGAATAATCCCATCAAACAACATCAATGAACAGAGTGTGAGTGGTGGAAAGAAACCCTTCCGCATGAGCGATGACGTTCACAACCCATGGACCAGTCATGGACCAGCGAAGAGCCGTTTCATAATACCCACGCCCCACTGGCTGAAGCGTATACTCAACCGTACCCATGTCCATATTTGTCATTGTCAGACTCGAAATGACATGGGCATGTTCAATAGGAAGCCCTTGAACGTCTGTCAAGTGGAGCGTCAGGATCGTGGCAGTTTTCTGAGAAGGCTGCGGACTGTTCAGAGAGATGTGTATGACCGTCGAGAGTTCAGGATGAACCGTAAGTGCAAAGACCAGGACTCCTATGCAGGATCCAACCAGAATGAGCCAGAAAAAGGGACGTATCCGCATTCGATCGCTCCTCCTTTGAAGAACGAAATACCATGGTACAACAGATCTTCTCTCTAGGATAAAAGCGTTTCTCTCTCCTGTCCATTAGGACCAATCCCTATTTTCTCCTGTAGGGGAGAGTCCTTACAGGAATTGGTTGATACTCAATGGTTTGGCGAGATGAAATTGAGGGAGAGGCTCAATTGAGTATCAACCAATGGCCCTTGAGTATGAACCGAACGAAAAATGTCTGTGGCTGGGCAAAACCCTCATTTCCCAACCACAGGCAAGAAAGAGATGAAGAGTCTCTTCTCTATGGGATATACAGGCCGGGCAGGAGCCAGGGAGAGACACATACCAAAAGTCCATAGAAAATCAGGACACATCCGAGCAGTATGCTGAGTTTCTGACCCTGCACCCATACTTTCTCGAGAAAAATGGCAACCGTTATGAGCACCATCCAGAAGAGATTCATGAGGCCAACCGCGATCAAGACCATCATCAAGATTCCGCAACATTGCAAGCATGAGATTCCATGCAGTAATCCTGCTCTGAACTGAGCGCGAATTGAAGCAATTGGTGTGGCCACCTGATGCGCCTTCTGATAACACAACGCTGGATTACAATGAAGGAGGGCACGTTTTTTCTGTGGGGTGAACTGGTAGAGACCAGCACTGATGAACAATCCGATGCCCAGCCCTATTGAAAGTGGCGGCCTAGAAAGCACGAAATGGTCAATCGACAGACAGCAGACAAAAACTGGAAGGCCAAAGAGACCCCAGACGAGGAGGTATCCCAGGAGAAAGGTGAAGGTACAGGTCAGCAGTGCCACCAGATGTGATGTGTGCTGCCGAATGGATACCACCTGTACTGAAATGGTTGGTCCCAGGGCAGGAAGCATCATGGCCGCCATCATGATCATCCAGAAGCCTACGAAGGGCAGAAGCGTCATTCCCATGGTGGTGCCGTACATGTGCATTGAAAGCATACCCAGCGTTTGCTGAAGCGTGGGGATCCAGGCAAGGCCCGCCAGAAGCAGCACGATACTCCAGGCAAGCGGGTTTTTCACAGCCGGGGAGGGGATGATTTCAGACATATCACAGCCTCCGTCTCTCTCCATCTATCCCATGAAAACATTTCCGCGTAGAGCCATTGGTCCATCATAGGTCCATGCCCGTGCTGCTTGCCGTCCTGAACCTTCGCGCACGAGGCTACTGTTGCACCCACAAGGATTACAGTCACAAGGATCACACGAGCAAGAATTTTTACGAGCACCAAATGTCTGCCCTTTCACGGCAGAACGTTGACGAGACTGGATCGTAATCATCGTGGAGCATCTCCTTTGCTCAAGAGAACAGCATGCGAAAACAGTGAGACGAAGGGAAGAGCTACAAAGGAGAACTACAAAAATCCGCGAAGCAGAGGCAAAATGGCGAAGATGAGTTGGTAGTTTCACCATGGCATCATCTCTTTTTGCTTTTTTTACCCTTATTCATAAGCATACGAATGAAAATCGGGTTTGTCAAGTGCTATTGAGCGGAGTTCCGTGATGTGTTGAGAAAAGAGGGGAAACAAGCTTGAAATATCTTGTATCAATCTCTTTCCCCTATGCTTCATGTACCTGTTCATCAAAATATGCTTGCTCTCTCTCGTTTTGCTCTTTTTCTTGCTGAAACATCCAACGCAAGAAGAGAATGCTGCTGACGACAACCAGGATGAAAACACTGCCTACTACCCACATCAGAAGCCCACCCAGCTGTTGATCAGTTGCAGTCACTACCATGTGCATTGGTGGATCGGTCATCGTGAACGAATAGAGTGGAGCAGAAAAAGTCAACCCTGCCCCAATAAGCATCATTGGCATATCGCTAAAGAAAAGATAGACCAGTTTCTGCCCAAGTGAGAGGCGGCGCATCTCTTCAGGAAGACGGTCGCAGAGAGGAGCCCAGAAGAGAAGGCCAGTGAACAAGTACAACAGATTCACCATCACGTGAAGGAGATCACTACTCATCATGGCTTGCAACAGCGGAGGGGCATGCCAGATCCAGATATTGGCATTAAAAAGAATTGAAGCAACAATTGGAAACAGCAAGTACTTGAGACAGCGGCTGAAAACGCGATGATGAGCAAAAAAACGGGACAGATTTTCTGGTGCAATTCCCAGGAGCAGGAGAGGTGGCGCTGCAAGAGAAAGAAGCAAGTGTTGTGTCATATGAACAGTAAACATATAATTCATACCCAAAATATCCATTGGCACCAAAAACGCGACCATCGCTAAAAATACCCCTGAGATCAAAGCGACTGGCCGAGCAATGGACACCTGTTCTCTCATCTGATGCGTGTGCTGCATCTGCATCCCCTTTCATAAAATCGTGTTCTCACAAAAGAATGTCTACGAGTGACTCTTGAGTAAAGCTTGGAGATCCTGTGTTAACTGAGGAGACGTAAAGTCACTATCGAGTAAGACACGCTCACGTCCTTGCTGGTCAATCACATAGACGACGGCTGAGTGCTGCATGGTACTCATACTCATCATTTTTGCTTGTGGAGGAACGCCAGCCACACCATAAGATGCCCAAAGAGGGGATAGGACCTGACGTGTCCCCAATAAATAGTGCCAATGGGCGTATCCCTGAAGTTGATGCTCGTGCGAAAAGGTGGCAACGCTCGATGGCGTATCACCGCTTGGATCTGCACTGATAGCCAGGATGGCAACATGTTGAGCATTCGGGCCAAGCTGAACCAGTGTCGTGTGAATTTTTTCAGCAATGAGAGGACAAAAATTCGGGCAATGGGTATAAAAAAAGGTCAGAATGATTGGCATACCCTTGAATTGTGACAAGGTAACTGACTGACCATGCTGGTCAACGAGATGGAAGTCTGGAGCAACACTTTTTCCCAGGTCAGTTCCTTGCAGATCCGATGAGGGCTGTCCTGAACTTGATGGCACAAGCTGTTGAGCTACCCCACAACTTGTCAAGAACAATCCTATCAACAGAATGGTAAGTCCCAAAACAATTCCTCGTTCGGAACTCCCTCGATATAGCTTCATTGTTTTCTTTTCTCCTCTCGTGAGAAATGCGCAGTCTCTCAATAATGATGGTGCTGGCACGAAATATCTCCTGCATATCAGGAGAGTGTAAACCTGTACGAGAATGAGATCCATAGGGAAAAGACCTGAAATAGCTCCTGATTTTTTCTCCGGTTGTGCATCCGTATCTCATCGGCAACTGAGTCAAACTAGACCAACGAGATCACAGTGGGGTCACTGGCCCATTTCGGGATTGATAGCCTGACGTCTGCCAATTCCGGAATGATCGAGTGACCCCCACCATGATGCGTTCTGCACTATTCCATTCGAGAGAGGAAGGAAGCAGGAGATATGCAAAGAGAGCAGTGTACCTCCTCTCAAGATGCATCTAGGCTGGCACTGTCCCGCTTGCTGATTTAGTGTCGTGAACGAGTTGTTCTCGCGAGATGGCACCTTTTGGCCAACAGGCTAGATCCATTACAATCAGCAACAAGCCAGAATTGAAATCGGTTGCCAGACCAGTGAAAATCATGCCGAAACCTTGCGTGCCCCACCAGATGAGAAAACTGATGACAAGAGAGGCAATCAGGAAAGGGCGGAGTCGATCTTCTTTCACCACCGCCAGGCCAACCCCCAGCGCCAGGAAGACCACGATCAGAAGAATATTCAACGGAACCTCGATGTTGGCGGTCAGAGCAGAGAGTCCCTTGAAGATGGGATCAACCAGAATCCCGTTGAATCCGCCGAGACCGACCATCCCACTGATCAACTGGGAAATCTGGCCAGATTGCCACCAATATGGCTGGAGTTGCAGGAGTGCAGCAAAAACCCAGAAACCTGCAAGAACCCAGTGGAAGTGTTTCTGTGAAAGGAGGAAGTTCTTATCAGTTTCTGCTGAAGAACTCTGGGAAGATGATGCCTTTGGATAGATAAGAAGACCCAGGAATGGATAGAGGAGCACCGCACCAGGTGCGCCCGTAAGGATGCCTGCTTGTCCTGTAAGCAGCATACTCATCCCTTCGCCTCCATACCACACAATGAGTGCCCAGACAACGGAAGCAATCACGGTCCCTCGTACCCAGAATCCAGTGAGCAAGAGAATGCCAAGTACAACCTGCACCACTGCGATGAGCAGATTGACGAGGATAAGGTTGTGCGTTGTTACGGCGATGATCCAGTTGAGACTTGCAGCTACGGGGGCTGGCTGGTTTTGTGCTGTTGGAGCCATGACTCCATTGACCATGTTCATCGTGAACATCTGTGGCTGTAACTGGAGCAATCCATCGATCAGCCATAAGACACCCAAAATCCGTCGTAAGAGTTGCTTTGAGAGTAACATCGAAGTGTCTTGTCCTTTCAAGAGCATGAAACGAGCAGTAGAAATCTCACTATCGAGAAGAATGGTGAGAGATGGTACAGGCTATCAAGACGTCTCTCTTTTCCTCAACAATCCTGCTACTTCCTTCCCATTGAGGCTGTATGACAATCGCTTCAAAACGCAGAAAAAACCTGAACCAAAATCTGATATCCCTTCTTGTAGTATAGTGCGAAGCATGCCGGCTGACTATGAGTAGAACTCCCTATTTTTCACTATGTGGACCGTGAGATACCTGTCGTCTATAAGTAGAAATCCCTATTTCTGCACCTTAGGGTGTTTTCATTCAGCTCTTTGTCAGGTTTGGCGATATGGTGTTCAGGAGTTTATGAGGCAGTGCTGCTATGGTGAAAAGAAAGAGTCCCGTGCATCGCCCATAACAGAGAAAGGAGAGACCCGGATATGCGAGAAGTACCGCCTCTGAGAAGCGCCAATGGGAGGGATCAGTCGTGAAATGGACTCGTTTCGTCTGCAGAATGTTGCTCTATGGGTTTGGATTGCCATCTCTGCTGCTGCTTGTTGCCTGCGGTGGTGGAAGCAGCGCTGCCGCAAATCCGACGCTCCCCGTCCGAACAATGCAGGTTTCGATACCTGGGGGAAGTCCACAAACCATCTTGACTGACTCGCGAGGCTTTGCCCTCTATTTCTATATTCCTGATACACCGACGAAAACCGCCTGCGCTGGTGAGTGTGCCATCACGTGGCCTCCCTTGCTTGCAAATCCCTCTGGTGAGGTGACCAGTGCCTCGCCCCTACCTAGCAAACTGACAGCACAGGAGACGACCAATGGCCCTCAAGTCGAGTACAATCACCATTTGCTCTATACCTATGCAGGTGATAGTGGCCCAGGTCAGGTGACAGGCAACGGTGTGAATGCATGGTACGTTGCCACTCCCGATCTGAAAGCGCCTTCAGGTTTCCAGGTTTAGTGGAAACGCTCCAACACTGGCATAGCGCCGGCAAAACCATTACCTCAGTCTGCACCGGAGCAATGCTTGTAGCACAGTCAGGGTTACTCAAAGGGCGCAATGTCACGACACACTTCACAGCGATTGATGCCTTACAAAAAGCCGGAGCCCACACGATCAACGCTCGCGTGGTAGATGATGGAGACATTATCACTTCAGGTGGGGTGACCTGTGGCCTCGATCTTGCGCTCTACCTCATTGAGCGCTACTTTGATTCCCAAATAGCCCTAGCAACTGAGTCGATAGAGTATGAGCGTCGTGGGGTGGTGTGGCGCGCACACAGCTAGAGGGACGTTCATCCACTCTAGAAGCCTCTTCAGAGCTTCAACTCCTTTTCTGTTCCACTGAGGAAATGTCGCCGAATGCATCTAACCAGCTCAACGCTTCGACGTTCCAGGCCTCCGGATCTGCCCAAGGTGGAAAGAAAAACACATTCGGTGACAGTATCCATTGATATACAGACCCCCTTTACAGGAAAAAATAGGTATATATCCCTATAGGAATTTAAGATGATATCAAATATACTAGTATATATAACATCCTCTTCGTATGGTTGTTCACTTCGCGCTTTTCTGTACTGTTCCAGTCTTGCATTTTTACCAGAGGAACCAGGAGCTACTCTATGCACGATGTGTACGGCCAGAAGTAAGTTTACACAATTTTTCCCCCTGATCTACCCATTGCTCTGGCCCTTCTTGCCTGGGGAATCCTTCTTCTGGCGTTTGCTTCGCATCAGATTGTGCTCTTTGACCATGATTTTTTGCTGAGAACGAGCCATTTCTCCTGGGGAGTTGCACTGGGAATTTTTCTCGTCTCCTGGCAAATCATGACGATCGCGATGATGCTTCCAACCATGCTCCCTCTCTTCGCTCTTACCACATCTGCCAACGATAAACCAGGACGGCTGTGGACAAAACAAACAGCGTTCATCCTGGGATATGCATGTACATGGACAATATTTGCACTTCTCCTATTTTTAGGCGATACCCTGGTCTGCATTGGATGGTTGCGAAGTGGTGGTGGCTGTATACCCACTCCTGGGTGATTGGCGAAGATCTTTGTAATAGCCGGTTTCTTCCAGTTGAGGGTCTTCAAGAACTCGCTATCTCCAACGCTGTTGTCAGCCATTCGAATGGTGTTTTCCTTCGGCAAGTGGAGATGTGCTGGCCTGGAAGTTGGGAGTACACTATGGATGTTGCTGTCGTTGGCTCTTGCTGGGCACTGATGCTGGTCGTGTTTGGACTTGGGATGAGCAGTCCTCTGTGGATGGCGCTGGTAACTCTCATCATCATGATAGAAAAAGCCATGCCCGACAGCCACCATTTCAGGCAGATATTGGGAGGAGTGCTCTTGCTTCTGGCACTGTTCTGGTGCCTGTTCTCGGTAGGACTTTTTGCAGGCAATGGCATTCTCTGAAAGAATGGAGGTGGTTGATCGCTCGATGCATCATTTGTGAAGAGAGAGGAGTTGTAAAGAGGCCCAACATGGAAGGTGCTTTCTTCTCGCTCTCATTGGTGTCTTATGCTGCAACAACAGAAAAAGGCGAGGAACAATGATAACGATTATTCAACAGCGGTATTCTGTAAAGGGGCTTGCATTTGGAGCGCGCGGATGCTCCTGCTCATGCAATCCCTGTGATTGCAATCCGTGTAACTGTGGAGATGGCGTGAGAACCCTTCCCAATATTCCTCAGTGGCGTCTGAGCGGATATGCCATTTCTGGTGGGCAGATTCACGGAAAAGATGTGGCGCAATGTCTTCTAGTGAGCCTTGCTCAACCCTTACAAGAGCGAAGCCAGAATGATTGGCAAGAAGTGATTCTGGTAGATCAGAAGGTTTCTCCTGAGCAGGTGCAGATGCTTCTTGAACTCTTTGAAGACCGTCTGGATAGCCTGCCCGCCGAGGTAAAGCCACTTCCTACCAGGAAGAAAGCTGTGTATAGGACGCGGATGGAGTACCTTGAGGGAGCGGAAGAAGTGACCCTGCATATCGCGTTTGTGCCCGATTCCCGCATGCTTCTACGAGCCGGTGATTCTGGACCACTCCCAAGAGCCTGGACCTATGATGGGCCAATGGCGCTTCGAGAATGCTTTGATCTGCATACTTCCTCAATCTAGCATTGTGGTGGGGTGTATCTCGTTCTTCGCGAGATACACCCATCGCACTGACTATCCTCACTCACCTTGATGTGTTTGCATCCTTTGTATGGGTGAGAACAAACGCTGGCGAAACTTACTGTCGCTTCGGTATGGCAGTTTGTGTTGCAATCTTATGTCCAATAGAGCGTAACGTTGCTTCGACCTGCTCCATTTCTATCTGATCGCCATCATATTGTAGCGAGACTGTCTTTGTCGGAACATCTGTGTGAACAATCGCGACTGTAGATAGACCACCTAGAGCATTGACGACTTTCTTCATGCACCCCTGGCAACCGATGTTGGGCAGAGTCAGCGTAATCTGTTCAATCATAGAGCGTATCTTCTTTCTATATGCATCGATCCTTCTCGTGTCGTATTTTCTCCAGCATTGCCGAGGAGAAGTGTACCACAAGAAGAGCTTGAATGCGTTTCTACGGAATGACGAGAGAGGTTTATGGCTCTCTCTATTCACTATACCCGCAGAGTATAAGTGAGAACAGGCGAGATGCCAAGTGGGAGAAATCCTTATTTTTCCATACCAATCACCTTAAGGTAAAGAGAGATGAATATCAGGTGAAAAATACTGTTACAAGCCGTAGGCTGTGATCGTGCTGAGAGTATGGACAAGAATGATATTCCGGTAGGTGCAGAAGATGTTGTGTCTCAGTATCGCTCAAGTAATGTGATTTTGATTTTAATCTCTTATTAAAATGGAAGTGAAAGGAGGAAACGATTCCTCATGACGACGCAAGTACAACAACTCACCCAACTTCAAGGAACTATCTTTGCAGCACAGGCCTGTTCTTGCTCTTGTGATCCCTGCACCTGCGGAGATCACTGCCTATGCAGGGGGGCGGATGCATATATCGGTCCTCGCTGGCGGTTCATCGGTGACTCCATCGAGTCTGGGACGATAGACGGTGTTGATCTCTCACATCGCATCTTGCTCAATTTCGCTCAGACTTCCAGTGAAAAAACGAACGATTGGCAAGAGGTCATCCTGATAGATGAGGGAGCCTCACCACAGCAAGTTGATATGCTGCTCAAGCATTTCCAGAAGCACCAGGGAAGCGAAGTAGCGCGTCCTGATCACGTGCCTGTCTCCGAAAGGGCCGTCTATCTCGTTCCAATGAGATACATGATCATTAATCGGCAGGCAATGCTCTCCGAACTCTCCGTTACTTGTATGCATGACCGTATTCGCCGGGTGCGAGGAGGAGGAGGTCCACCCGATCAAGTTGTGCTCAAGGAATGGACGTACAACGGTCACGTGGCAGTACAGAAGCAGCTCGGGCAGTAATATGGACTCCAGAGGAATTTTGCCGTATTTTTCTCTATTTTCTGAAGGATATTAGGCTCTCCATCCTTCCGGGTGAAAGCGGGGTGAGCTTCCCCCGCTTTTGTAGAGTTAGAGAAGAGAAATCTGGTAAACTCTACAGAGGAGGATATCATGGCAAAACCACAACCCACGTATACCAAAGAATTCAAACAAGAGGCGGTAAAACTTATAGAAACAAGTAATAAAAGCAAATCAGCGATAGCACGTGATTTTGGAATATCGGATAGTGCTTTAAGCAAATGGTGTAAAGAATTTGTGAATGCTGGTGAACAAGCATTTCCAGGTAAGGGACATCAGACAGCATTAGAAGAAGAAATACGGAGATTACAGCGTGAAAACGAGATACTCAGGCAAGAAAGGGATATATTAAAAAAGCGGTGCGCATCTTCGTGCAGCCCCAGCTCTGAAATACGCGTTTATTGCAGAGCATCAGCAAGAATTTCCAGTTATCCGCCTGTGCCAGGTGCTTCATGTTTCGGAAAGCGGGTATTATGCCTGGCGCAAAAGAGGACCAAGTGCAAGAAAACATGCAGATGAAGCATTAGGGAAGCGAATCGAAGATGCGTATCAGAATAATCGGCAGGTCTATGGAAGTCCACGTCTTCACGCCAAATTAAAAGAGCAGGGAGTGCATTGCGGGAGAAAACGAGTAGCCAGATTGATGCGGGAGCGCGGAATCAACGCCAAACCGAGGCGCAGAAAAATGAAAACGACGGATAGTCAGCATAACAATCCAGTCGCTCCTAATCTGCTGAAGCGTGATTTTACTGCTGATGCACCAAATACCAGATGGGTAGCCGATATTACCGGCATTGAAACGCGAGAAGGATGGCTCTATCTTGCAGCTCTCGTTGATATCTACTCTCGCTTCGTCGTCGGATGGGCAATGGGAAAAGAGCGTGATGAGCTATTGATTACAAAAGCTGCAATCATGGCATTGGAACGGCGACGACCCGGAGCTGGTCTGCTTCACCACTCGGATCGTGGCAGCCAGTACACGAGTCAAGGATACCAGAATTTGCTGAAACAGCATAGTATAGTGATCAGTACGAGTGGAAAGGGTGATTGCTATGAAAATGCGCTTATGGAGTCTTTCTTTGGAACAGTCAAAGAGGAATGTGTTGAGCGGCAGAAATATCAAACACGAGCAGAAGCAAGGCAATCCATTTTTGAATACCTTGAGGTGTTTTACAATCGACAACGAAAGCATTCCTCATTAGGTTATGTAAGCCCTGCTACATATGAACAGAGAAGAGGAGAAACAAATAGCTGAAATATTTGATAACAAACAGGTTTTATGATAGAATTACGTATATACGTTATACGTTTCTATTACAAAATTTCTCAATGTTATAATACGTATAAAACGTTTTATACGTATTAACGGATTTCTCTCAGCTCAATTTCCACATTTGAGCACTCTACAAAAACGGGGCAACCTCACATATCGCCGTGCGGCTTTCTGGCCTGTCCCCTTCAACCTTCCACGCTCCACCAATGTTTCCAAATCTCTATGGGCCGTTCTGTCAGAAACGCTTGTTAATTGTCTATAGATGCTATTGGTAATAAAACCATGCTTGTGAACATAATCAAGTGCTTGCGTCAATCGGCGCTCCCGCCGAAAGGATTCAACGAGTTCACTGCAAAAAGTCTATGTTGATACAAAAACCGATACCATCATTTCGGGGTAGTGCTTACTGATCTGACGAATGTGCTCGATCCCGCCAGACTGTCGATCGCGGATATCGCACAGCTCTATGCGCGTCGCTGGGACATCGAACGAGAAGTATGCCTCACGGATATTGAGATAGCGAGAGATCGGGTATATCGTGTTCCTCTGCATTCCTGAGATGTCATATCTAATAGCTCCTCATGAAGGCAGTTGGTCTTCCGGAAGGGTGTGTCGGCTTGACTTTACTTTGCCGACGATTTGCTCTTGAACTGCAAAGGGATCAATGTCGAGGAAGAGCTGTCCGATTAAGTTGAACGCTTCTGGTGTGGTCGGAGGGTGCAAAGCTCCGGCGAGCGCATCTCGTACGTATCGCTCAAGCGGAAACGCTTGCATCAACATGCAAGTCCCGCACATCTGCAATGCTTTGGTAGTCACTCGTACAACCATTTCTCCGATGGTAATCTTTGCCGCCTCGTTAAGTATCCGCACATGGCCAGATGGATTGGGAACAGCTTCCGCAATAGCACGCTGGAGCATTGCGCGCGCTGCTTCAACTTCCACCACAAGTTCGGCCATCGTTCGTTGTGTCTGGGGGAACTCAGCAAGAGGACGCTCAAAACCCTGGATCGTTCGGCGTTTGATATGATCTCGTGCATACTCGATGGCAGCTTGCGCCAATCCTAAATAAGGTGCTGCCAGGATGAGAGTGGAATATGGATACATGGCGTTGGCGCGAAGAAACAATCCTATTGGACCGAAGCGATAACGCTCTGGTACGAAGCAATTCTCGATAATCACCCGCGATGGAGCTGCCCCGCGTACTCCAATGAAACCACTGAGTGGCTCTATGGAAAGGCCTGGTAGGTCTGCTGGAAGAACAAATTGAATGATTTCTCCGGCGTGCTCACCCTGCGATATTACAGCATGAAGTTGTAAATAGCTGGCGGCTGTCGCCAGTGTACCCAGCTTTCGTCCGGTGATCCGCCACCCCCCTTCGATCGGTTCAGCCTGCGTGAAAGGCAAAAAAATGTTTGCGCCGGAGCCAGGCTCACCATAACAGTTGGCAACCAGTGCCCCTTTTTCCAAAACGTCGGTGAACACGCACTTTCGTAAAGCATCCAGCTGACGTGCCTCCTCTGTCCCATCCGGTGTTTCACACCAATCGCCCAAATACAACAGGGAGGTGTAGTGCATCACCAGCACAAGGGCAGTCGATACGCAACCGGTTCCCAGTTCTTCGACAACACGGCAGATGACAGATAGTGATGCCCCTGCTCCCCCATACTGGACAGGCACAGCTAGAGGGAGAAGGCCCGCATTCATTACTGCTCGCACCGACTCGGCCGGGAAGGTAGACTCATGGTCCCATTGAGCAGCAAGCTGTGCCAGGGTACCACGCCCTAACTCCTTTGCTGTGCTGATCAATTTTTGTGCATCATCTTTCTGCATGCCATTTCTTCCCTTCTCATTCTCTGCATCTAGTGGCAACGAAGTTATACACATGCCATCAATCATATAATAGGCTGAGCCCTGTTCACATCGGACTCTTCGTCACTTGGGAACGCTACCAGCACTTAGAATTCTGCTCAACCCATGCTTCGTCAGTTTCCCGATGCCATAGCACCTCAATCTCCTCCCCATTAACGAGCAACACCTCAGGCATGCCATACATGAAACGCTGCGCTGTAGAGAAGGTGTATGCACCGACGGCTTGTATCAAGAGTAAATCTTCCTGGGGGTGCGCTGATAAAGAAGCATTCCTTTTGATCACACCAGAGTAAGAGGATAAACGATCGCCAATGGAGACCTCTATTAGAGGAGCATCCGAGGGGAGGGCTACAGCAACCTCGAATTCCCGTTGCTCGAACGGTACGAGAAACTGTGTACCGAGGTCGACAATCCACCAGGTGTTCCCAGCCGCAGAGTTGCGAGAAATAATATGGGTTAAACCGATCGCCGCATCATCAACGAAGAAGCGACCTGGTTCAATGATCAACTCTGCAGGCCAGGAAAGTCTTTTGAGAGCCTGGGCAAAGGCCCGGCCAAACAGGGCGGCATCCTGGCCTGCATGCAATATATCTGATCGGCCAGCTAACCCCCCTCCAATACCAAGTGCATTCACACGATATCCTGTTTCATGGTAAATGTGTTCAGCGAATGCGATGACCGAATCCAGTGTTGCAACGAGTCGTTGCGCGCTAACCTGCTTGACTTGAGTGTGGCAGTGAAATCCGTGTAGAGTGATACCTGGTAACGTTAGTGCCATACAGGCGACATCAAAAGCCGTGCCATCAGCGACATCCAACCCGAGCCGCGAACCACGCGTTAAGTATGTGGAGGTGATTCCTGCAGGATGAATGCGCAGCATAATTGAAATTTGGCGTCCGTATGTCTGTGCCGCCGCAGCAACCCGCTCCAGGTCATCACGAGTATTAATGCCCAGGTAAGCTACACCTTCGGTCACCGCTAAGCGTAACTCCTCAGCATCCATGGCGACGGCGTTCCAGGAGATCCGCTCTGGGGGGAGCCCGATTGCTCTTGCAAGACGATACTCTCGGCCTGAGCACACTTCAGCATCAATCTGCTCATCGTGCAAAACGCGTAACACACCACCGAGGTAGCATGCTTTATATGATAACATTATTCGTATTTGTTCAGCAAAGGCTAGGCGGCAGGAGCGGGCGTTGTCTCGGAGGCGAGCTGCTGAATATACCACAACGGGGGTTGGATGTTGTCTCAATAGTTGATGAACCTGTACATTCTCAATCCAAGGTTCACTATCTCGATAATGCAATCCGCCAGGACTATCCCCGAATTGATCAAGTTGCATGCCTTCACCTGTATGCTAAATAAGTTGACAAAACTGCCAGCGTAATTTATGTATATTTTACACTATAACTCACCCACGTATTCCTGTCAAGAAATTTTCACATTAAAAACAATATAATTTTTTATATTGTTTTTAATGTGAAAAATATCTATGTGCATTAAATATAATAATATGCTGTTTAATCTCATTTTGCCACATTACTCACAACTTTGCGGCTGGACTCTTTCATTGCTATGATGTCGAGGATCCTGTCACCTGTCTGGCGGTGCTCGAAACTCAACTTCTCACCTTAAAGTTTGCCATTCAGCGTTTTTTCTCCGTAAACTGCGGAATGGAGGGTATAATGCTAATAGCAAATTGATAAATGCGTATGAGTCAGAGCAACTCTCAGGCAAAGAAGCTAGCAAGAACTTAAAGAGTAATTCATAGGATGGATATAAAGGAGAAGCGCCTCTATGAGTGATATCACCAATCGCATCGCCAACTTGTCTCCGGACAAACTGCGTCTTCTACAGAAGAAGCTCAACAAACTGGAAAAAGCAGAAGCCTTTCCTCCTTTGAAGAGACAAGAATGGTCTGTGGAGGCTTGTCCGCTCTCGTATGCGCAGCAACGCTTGTGGGTGTTTGAGCAGTTGCATCCAGGTAGCTCTACCTATAATGTTCCGCTGGCATTGCGCTTGCAAGGTCCCCTGGCTCTGCACGCTCTGCTTCTGAGCCTGCAGAGCATCTTTGTGCGGCATGAGAGCCTGCGCACGGTGTTCGACTCTCAGCAGGGACACCCCATCCAGCTTGTGCGTCCCTTCGCGCATCTGCCCTTAGAGTCCATTGATCTGCAAGCTCTGTCCCCTGAGCATCGCGAAGCCGAGATGCGCCGCCTCATGCACTTGCAAGCCCATCGCCCCTTTGACCTGAGCCAGGGACCGCTGATCCGGGTCTGGCTCTTTTCCCTGGCTCAGCAGGAGCATGCGCTGCTGATCAGCATGCATCACCTCATTACTGATGGCTGGTCGGCCAGGCTGCTGCTGCGGGAACTGGTCCAATGCTATGAAGCCACGATCCAGGGGCAGCCAGCGCCATTAGCCCCCTTGCCTATTCAGTATCGCGATTTTGCCCTCTGGCAACGGCAGTGGATGTCCGAAGCGGTGCTCCAGCCCCACCTGAACTACTGGATTGGGCACTTGCAGGGAGTCCCAGCCGTGCTGGACTTGCCCACTGATCATCCCCGCCCGGCCGAGCAAATCTATGAGGGAGCCAGCGCCTACTTCGAGCTGTCAGCCCAGATGACCCAGGCGCTCAACGAGCTGAGTCGCTGCCAGCAGGTCACGCTCTTTATGACGCTGCTGGCAGCGGTGCAGGTGCTGCTGCTGCGCTATAGCGGGCAGGAGGATCTGGTGATCGGCACCCCAGTGGCCAACCGCACGCAGAGGCAGGTGGAACCGCTGCTTGGCTTTTTTGTCAACACGCTGGCGCTGCACACCAACCTGTCGGGCAACCCGCGCTTTGTGGAGCTGCTGGCGCGTGTACGCGAGGTCACCTTGGAGGCCTATAAGCATCAAGAGGTACCGTTTGAGCGGGTAGTGGAAGAGTTGCGACCACAGCGGGACCGTAGCTATAATCCGCTCTTCCAGGTGCTCTTTGTGTTACAAACGGTACCAATGAAAAATCTGGCCTGTTCGCAGCTGCGCATGAGCGAAGTCGAGCTGTACCTGGAGACGTCCAGGTTTGATCTCACCATAGAGTTTCAGGAGCAGGGTTCGGGACTCAGAGGACGAATTGAGTACAACACGGCGCTCTTTGAGGCAGCAACCATCCAGCGGATGATCGGACATGTGCAGCAGGTGCTCTCAGGGGTTGTAGCACAGCCGGAGGACCGGGTGAGTGATATTTCGCTGCTTACACCGAGCGAGCGGCATCAACTGCTGGTCAGTTGGAATGCTACCCAGCAGGGCTTTCCTCAGTATCCGTGTATCCAGCACCTCTTCGAGCAACAAGTCGAACGTGCACCACAGGCTGTGGCTCTCCGCTTTGGAGATCAATCTCTAACCTACCAGGAACTGAACCAGCAGGCGAACCGTCTGGCACACTATCTCCAGCAGCTAGGAGTGGGGCCTGAAGCACTGGTCGGAATCTGTCTCGAACGCTCTCTCGATCTCATTGTAGCCCTACTGGCTGTCCTCAAGGCTGGTGGGGCCTATCTCCCTCTTGATCCCACTTATCCACAGGAGCGGCTGGCCTTTATGCTCCAGGACAGCCAGGCTGCTATCTTACTCACTCCACTCGAGCGTATATGCCTCACTTATCCGGGAAGTCAATGCAAAGAGTATGCCTGGATCAAGAGCGAGAGCGCCTGGAAACACAACCAACCCATAATCCCACGAGCGTTGTGCTCCCTCAGAATTTGGCATATGTGATTTATACTTCTGGCTCGACAGGCAGATCAAAAGGGGTCCAGATCTCTCACGGTAGCCTGCTCAATCTGGTGTCCTGGCATCAGCAAGTATTTAACGTGACGGCTGCGGACCGGGCGACACAACTGACCAGTCCGTCCTTCGATGCTACGGGCTGGGAGTTGTGGCCCTATCTCACACTGGGAGCCAGTGTGTATCTGCCTGATGAGAACACACGCAAAATGCCTGCTTTGCTATGCGATTGGCTGGGAAGTCAGGGGATTACCATGACGTTTCTCCCAACAGCACTGGCTGAAAGCATGATGGCCCTGGAATGGCCGTCAACAACAGCCCTGCGCTACATGCTGACCGGGGCAGACAAACTGCAGTTGTATCCGTCACCTTCCCAGCCTTTTGCGCTAGTCAATAATTATGGACCAACGGAGGCGACCGTTGTCGCTACCTCTGGACTGGTTGTGTCGATGGAGCATCCTGAGAGAGCTCCGTCGATTGGTCGCCCTATTGGAAATACCGAGGCCTATGTCCTGGATGCCTTCCTGCAACCCGTACCTGTTGGGATTGCGGGGGAACTCTATGTAGGGGGTGCAGGTCTGGCACGTGGTTATCTGAACCGACCTGAGCTGACAGCAGAGAAATTCATTCCACATCCTTTCAGTTCCCTCCCGGGAACCCGGCTCTACAAAACAGGCGATCTCGTGCGCTATCTTGCAAATGGCAATCTGGAATTTCTTGGTCGCAACGATCAGCAAGTCAAAATCCGAGGCTTTCGGATCGAGGCAGGGGAGATAGAAGGAGCCTTAGCTGAGCATCCAGCCATAAGTGAGCAGGTGGTACTGCTGCGAGAGGACGAGCCAGGAGACAAGCGACTGGTGGCCTATGTGGTGCCGAGCGAGCGGGGAGCCATTGCAGTCAGTGAACTCCGAGCCTTTTTGAGGAAGCAACTCCCCTCCTATATGGTTCCCAGCGCGATTGTTCAGGTAGAGGCCTTTCCCCGTACCCCCAATGGCAAATTAGATCGTCGCGCCTTGCCGAAGCCAGGGCAAGAGCCAGATGAGCAGGAGATCGCCGCACCGCACTCAGAACTGGAGAAGAAAGTCGCAGCGATTTTGGCTGAAGTGCTAGGGGTTGAGAGGATTGGGATCCATGATAACTTCTTCGAGCTAGGAGGCCATTCGTTGCAAGTAGCGCAGGTCATGCTTCGCATCCGCGATGTTTTCCAGGTAGAGTTGTCGCCACTGAGTTTCTTTGACACATCCACAGCGGCAGGGTTGGCCGAGGCTATTAAAGAACTGCAATAGTTGGCTGAAGATACGATTTTAACACAGAGGCCAATGCTGGACTTTTGGGGGATTTAAAACAAGATCAGGCTTCTTAACCGTGAGATGATTTATAGCGAATATAAGAGCCTCCTCACCAGTCTGCCGTAGCTTGTTGTAAACATTTAAGGGTCTGGAAGGCAGCTTATAGATCCACCGAGATAGATCAGGAGAGTTGTTCTCTAATAATACATAGTGGCAACTTTATCACTTTGAGTAAGGAAGTTGGCTAGCTTATGATCAGCATAATATGGAAGCGGCGGGACAGATATGCTCACTTTGCCAGAGCACTACAATCTCGTCCCTTTGCCCTATTGTGGGCAGGACAAGCAATTTCGTCCTTGGGGGATGGGGCATTTACGACAGCCCTGGCCTGGGAAGTTTTGCTTCTTACCGGCTCAGCGACGGCAATGAGCATAGTAGTTATCGCTAGATATATACCTATGTTAGTGTTCCTCCTATTTGGTGGGGTTGCGGCTGATCGACTACCGAGGCTTCGCTTAATGCTCTATTCAGATTTGGGACGCGCGGTCATTGTATTGCTGGTCGCCTGTTTGGGCTGGGTACATTTGCTCCTTTTCTGGCATCTTATTGTTCTCTCTCTTTTCTTTGGTTTCGTGAGTAGTTTCTTTAATCCTGCTTATAATGCTATTCCCACGCAGTTAGTTGATCTTGAGAACTTATCCTCGGCTAATGCGTTAAAGGGCCTGAGTCGCCAAATGAGCACATTATTAGGGCCGTTATTAGGAGCAGGATGCGTGGCATTGGCTGGTCCTGCTTTCGCTTTCGCCTTCGATGGACTAACCTTTATTATCTCCGTTTTTTGTCTTTTCTCGATCCGCTTACCCATATCATTGTCTATGTCTCCAGCGGCAGTAGTCAATAGAGAATTCCCCGCTTCGGCTCCGTACCGACCGGGTTTGCGAAAAATTCATCTTGTTGCGATTTATCTGACTGGCGAATTGGAGCATGATACATCTGCCTTAGCCTCACACCAGCAAGGTCTGCGGAAAATCTTTAGAGAGATACAAGAGGGTGTAGGTTACATTATTAATACACGCTGGCTCCTGGTATCCATCCTGATAGCGTCAATCACCAATATAGGAATTGCTGCACCTCTAACTGTAGTATTCCCCAAATTGGTTCAAGTCAGTTATCATGCGGGGGTTTGGACACTAGGTATGCTTATAACGGTAAGTGCACTGGGATCAATAGCTGCAACTTTGCTGATAGGTCAAAGCCGCCGTCTGCGTAGACGTGGCACTCTGCTCTATTTGGCATTGATCATTTGTAGCACATTTTTAATTGTGCTGGGGTTGCCATTGCCACCCAATTTCGTACTATTCATTGCAATAGTAGCGGAGATCATGATAGGATTTGGCCTCGACATTTTTATTATCCTCTGGGAGACACTCTTGCAGGAATTTGTACCAGGAGACAAACTTGGGCGTGTCAATAGTATGGATCAGCTCGGTTCACTCTGTCTTCTGCCAGTAGGATATGCGCTTGCGGGTGTATTAGCTGACCAGATAGGTCCGGGTTGGGTGCTCATCCTGGGTGGGTCACTGAACTTAGTTTTGGCTGGTATTGCCCTTTCGTTCCGGGATATTCGTCATCTGGAATAGGCATCGAAGCGCAGAACAGCGATACCAGACGGAGTTACTCGCATGTCAGTCAGGCCGTCCAATCAGCTAATGGAGTGGGCAAGAAATTGCCCAGGAGATGATCCAGCGAGGATGGGTGCTGCGATCGCCTTTGTCAAGACTTTAAGACAGGCTGGTAAAGCCTAACATTTCTTACAGACATAAATGACAGGTGTAAGTTTGCCCAATAATTGATAGACATGCCAGTAGCAGGAAGCCAGAGAGATATCATATATCTCTTTGCCATGACTGGCGAGGATTTTATTTTTAACTCGTTTCATTCTTGCAATACGCAGAAGCTCTTTTGAACACAGTCCTTCACTTTCTTCCAGATATTCCATCCATTCGCCACCAATAACTTCTCTAGAAAGTACCTGTAAATTTGCATTATTGAATATGTCTTCAACATAAGTCGAAGACATGTTTTCTGACATAATCCCGAGTGATTTATATAAATACTCAGCCTCACCAATTTCGAGAAGTGCGGTAGCGAACATAGTATAAATTATCATATTCCCACTATACTTCAGAACCCGCACACATTCCTGTATGCCTTGTCTCAAGTCATAAACGTGGGTCAGCATGTCACTGCACCATATCAGATCAAAAGTTAGATCCTCACAAGGAATGGCTTCGATAGTTCCTTGTTGTAGAGTAATGAGTTCACCTACCTCTCCTTTGGCTAGTCGGCTTCGTGCTTGTTCCAGGTTATTTATCACTGGATCAATTCCCACAACGTGGCACCCAAACCGCTGTGCCAGTTCATATGCATAGGTTCCTACTCCACATCCAATATCCAATACTGTGTAGTGAGGATCAACTCCAAGGTGCTTGGTAATATTGTATAGCATTTTAGGAGAACGAGGATTAAGACTTTTGTCTAGCTGCGCAAACAACCTTCTACCATGTTCCGACCAAATATGCCCATAAATTGTTTCAACGGTTATCTTACTGGTTCCATCAATCATATCTTCACTCCAGGCCTCGCTCTTGGTTATATCTTATGTGAAGCACCCCATGCATGAATGCAGAGGCTTCTACAGTCTTCCCAACGTGTGGGATCGCTGTGAGACACTTCCTGCCCCGTTCAATTTCTGGAGATGGGAGCGATGCAAGATATTCCGAGCGGCGTTCTGGTCTCTGTCCAATTCGCACCCGCAATGAGGACAGGAATGCCAGCGTACCGAAAGGTCCTTCTTGACGACACACCCGCAACGACTACACGCCTGGGAGGTTCCATGAGGTGCAACTTTGACGACGGTACAGCCAGCCTCTTCCGCTTTGCTTGTACAGAGTGCGACAAATATACCCCATCCTGCATCCAGGATGCTTTTATTCAAGCCGCCTTTGGCAGCGGCACCATTGGGAAGATAGTTCCCGTTTTCGTCTTGTTTGGGTTCCGGCGTTTTGGTCATGTTCTCAACCTTGAGATCTTCAAAGACCAGTGTCCCATAGGTGTTGATCAGTTTGCGAGACTCTTGATGCAAGAAGTCCCGTCGTTTGTTGCAAGATTTCCGATAGAGTCGAGAAAGCTCTTTCTTGGCACGGTTGCGCCTGTGACTCCCCTTTTTCCGACGTGCGATCTTTTTGTGAGCTTGCTGGATCTCTTCTTCCATGGTGCGATAGACACGTGGGTTTTCAATGAAGGTGCCATCGGAGAGAGCAGCAAAGGAGTTAATACCCAGGTCAATGCCAACCTCTTCTTCAGATGGATGGAAGGCCATGGAGGGATCACATTCATATTCTGTGGTGAAAATGGCGTACCACTGCTCTCCCTCTCGTTTGATGGTACAGGTTTTGATGGTGCCTTTCATCTCACGATGGAGTTTGATCTTGACATGTCCTATTTTACTGAGATGCAGACGCCCCTTGATGAGTTCATAGCCACCCTGTGGATACGTGAAACTGTCGTAGCGGTCCCCGCTTTTGAAACGAGGATAGCCAGGTTTCTCTCCATTCATCACACGTCTGAAGAAGTTGTCCATGGCTTTGTCAAGACGCTTCAAGACATCTTGCTGGACCTGGCTGTGGATATCCTGATATTCTTCTCGCAATGCTTTGATGGCCGGCAGTTGGTTGGCTTGCATCTTGTAGGAGACAGACACCCCATTCATGCGATAGGCTTCACGCCTTTCTTCAAGAGCGGCATTGTACAACTCTTTGCAACGGCGCAGCGTCCATTCCAGCTTTCCGATCTGCTTTTGCGTCGGGCAGATGCGGAACTTATACGCTTTGTTGCGAAGATTGGGATTCTTCGGTTTGCGCTCTTTCTTCTGTTGTGTCTGTTTGTCTGCCTGAGCCAACTAGTTGCCTTTCTTCTGCCTTTTCACATGATCTTGGAGAGCCGTCAAAATCTCTCCATTCAGAGAGCGATTGTGCTGTTTTGCCGTCTCCCGTATCTGTTCCAACAGATGAGCGGGAAACCGGACGGTGAGAGGTTTGATCTCTTCTTTCATGTAACCATTTTATCATTCCTTTGGTTGCGTGTCAAGGAAGCTCTGATACCCCTCATCCCACGCCCCAAACAAGGAACGGCCCTCATATCCCCATGCATGAATGCAGGGGTTTTACGGGCCGGTTTGATAACGGTGCAAAAGCAATTTGATAGCAATTTAAGAGCCTGGTTCTAAACATGTAAAGCATATTTACTAAATCAGGTGGTATAATAGCTCCCATAAAAAACATAGAAATCAGATGGTGTGTAATAGCTTTTATCTGCATGATATGTCTGGAAAAGTACAAATGGTTGTTCTGCCAAATCACAAAGAGGCACATACCATCACGAGTACTGTGCGGCCAGAATGGGCGATTGAGGTCTTTTAAGTAAGAAGGAGTGCAAATGTCTGATTTTTGGTGTGATGATAGCAAAGATTTAGAAGGCGATTTAAAACAATTCTTTTCAGGAAAGCAAGTGGCCTGTGAAAAAACACAGGAAGAGCTTTGGAATGCTACCCAGCAAGGCTTCCCTCAGTATCCGTGTATCCAGCACCTCTTCGAGCAACAAGTCGAACGTGCACCGCAGGCTGTGGCTCTCTGCTTTGGAGATCAATCTCTTACCTATCAGGAACTGAACCAGCAGGCGAACCGTCTGGCACATTATCTACAACGTTTAGGGGTCGGACCTGACACGCTGGTTGGTATCTGTATAGAGTGTTCACTAGATATGGTAATAGCTCTCCTTGGCATCCTGAAAGCGGGAGGGGCCTATGTCCCACTGGACCCAACATACCCACATGAACGCCTGGCTTTTATGCTTGCTGATTCTGAGTTGACGCTGCTCATAACCCAGCAGCATCTCACTGAAAAGTTGCCAACCCATAAGGCACGTGTCATTTACCTTAACACAGATAAAAAATTGATTGCTCAGGAGAGCGAAAAGAATCCGACAAGCAATGTGACATATCAACATCTTGCGTACGTCATCTATACTTCTGGCTCAACTGGGAGACCCAAGGGCGTTCTTGTCGAGCATCGTGGCTTAAGAAACATGATTGAGGCCCAGCTTCGTACCTTCGCTGTACAACCACACTGTCGCGTTCTCCAGTTTGCCTCTCTGAGTTTTGATGCATCGGTTTCAGGAAATCTTTATGGCATGGTTTGCAGGTGCACAGTTACACCTGATCCCCGCTGATTTACGCTGGCCTGCACCTGTTTTGCACAAGTTTTTATATGAGCATGCCATTACAACCATCACACTGTCTCCGGCAGTTCTGGCTGTCTTATCTTCCGATGGGTTATCAGATCTCCAGACTGTCATTTCTGCGGCGGACGAGTTATCTGCTCATATCGTAGAGCGCTGGTCTGTGGGACGCCATTTATTTAATGCATATGGGCCAACAGAAAGCACTGTTTGTACCACGATCAGTGTCTGTACCGATGGATCTCGTAAACCTACTATTGGTTATCCGCTAGCTAATACGCAGGTCTACTTACTCGATGACTCTCTTCAGCCCGTTCCAATTGGCATACCTGCCCAGATGTATATTGGTGGCGTGGGCCTGGCGCGTGGTTATCTGAATCGCCCAGAGCTGACAGCTGAAAAATTCGTTCCCAATCCTTTTAGCGCAGAGCCTGGAGCAAGGTTATATAAGACCGGTGATATAGCACGTTACTTGCCAGATGGGTCCATCGATTATCTGGGACGTATTGATCGTATGGTCAAAGTGCGTGGCTTTCGTATCGAGCTGAGTGAAATTGAGTCCACGCTCCGAGAACATCCAGCGGTGCGTGAAGCGATTGCGTTGGCACACGAAGATCAAGCAGGCTATAAAAAGCTCGTTGCTTACCTGGTTCTGGAACATCAAAACCAGCTTTCATCTCACCAACTACGAGAATACTTACAGGAAAATATTCCTGATTATATGATTCCTTCGATTTTTGTATTCTTAGATGCCTTCCCATTAACAGTCAACGGAAAAATAGATCACCGAGCATTACCACAAGCTGCACAGTTGAGCGATACCACAAAAGAAACTTTTGTTGCGCCCCGCAATACCATCGAAGAGATGTTGAGCACTATCTGGAGTCAGGTACTCGAGATAGAACGAATTAGCATGGATGACAACTTCTTCGATCTGGGAGGTCATTCCCTCCTGGCAACACGGATGTTCGTACAAATACATGACTTTTTTCAGGTGGATCTCTCATTGCGTGACCTCTTTGAAGCCCCAACCATTGTGTCCTTTGCACGCATAATTACAGAGAAACAGGCTCAGAAAGCAGATGATGAGCTTCTAGACCAAATACTTGCAGAACTGGAGCAACTATCGGATGAAGAAGCCAGACGGGACTTAAAGAGCAATTCATAATGGATGCGACGTTAGGGCAGTTAACCTAAATCCACCATACGCGTAAGTGATAGATCAAAAGGAGAAAATATCCGGCATACGCGTGAAATAAATAAAACGAGCCAGATGATAACAGCATGCAAGATGAGCTCCTTAACCTCTGCTCGAAGAAGCCTGGCGCCCACCCCGGCACCCCGGCGATCTCTGCTTGACTTCATCTATCTCTTATGCTATAGTTCATAATTAAGTGAAACTCACAAGCAACGAAAGAGGCAGATTGAGAAGCTTTACCGATGTATAGAGAACGATACACTTGCTGAAAGTATCGTCATTGGTCCTCCTCAATGACACTCTCGAGCCAGCCTGCGAACCAACCTTCTCTGGAGGTTGTAAAGCTAGTTCGGGGCGTACCCGTTATAGTGCGACGGTTCGATTGGTATCCCAATCACGGGATGTGAAGAACCGACAGAGGTCCCTTTACGGGACAAATGGTAGTGGCATCACGATAAACATCTCTACACTCGTCCTCCAGAGAGAACGAGTTTTTTGTTACACATCATATGGTTCCCATAAGGAAGACACTCGTCATTCAGACAAACAGAGGGCTTGCCGGGGTGAACTTCCTTCTACCATTCTGGCAGACCCTCCACTAGTAAAGATATACAAGAGGTTTTTCTCATGGAACGAATTTATACAACAGAGGTCAAGGCACACATTGGCGAGCGTGTTCGCCTTGCTGGTTGGTTGCAGTCACAGCGGTTATTGGGAAGTATTAGCTTTCTCGTTATCCGCGATGGATGGGGTACTGTACAGGCTGTAGCAGAGACAGAAGAAGAAATAAGGCCACTGGTTGAGGCTAATATCAGTGTCGAAAGTGTTCTAGCAATCGAGGGATTGGTTGTTAGTGCGGCTCAGGCACCCGGAGGAGTCGAACTTCACGACCTCCATATTGATGTAATCACACCTGTAATGGAGCCACCACCGATACCGCTTAACAAGCGTAAAATCGCTGCGAATATTGGCACGCTGCTCGACCACGCTGCCGTAATGAACCGCCATCCGGCTCGAAGAGCTATTTTCTCTCTTGGAACTGGGGTAGTGGCGGGCTTTCGTAGCGCACTTGTCGCCAGAGATTTTATCGAGATACAATCACCTAAGATTGTTGCCTCCGTTACAGAGAGTGGGGCTAATGTCTTCAAACTTGACTACTTTGGACGACCAGCATACCTGGCTCAGAGTCCGCAATTCTACAAGCAGATCATGGTGGGTGTCTTCGAGCGCGTTTTTGAGGTGGGTCCGGTCTTTCGTGCGGAACCCCATGATACTACGCGCCATATTAACGAGTATGTTAGCCTGGACATTGAGTTTGGCTTCATCGAGAACCATCTTACTGTGATGGCATTACTACGAGATGTTATTGCTACTATCCTTACTACACTGAACGAGCACTATGCCGCTGCCCTTGAACTGCTACAAGTTCGGATGCCGACTATACCAGCTCAGGTTCCGCATATCCATTTCGCCGATGCGCAAGAATTGATCTTCAAGCGTCATAAGGTTGATGTGCGCGGTGAGCCTGACCTTTCGCCACAGGATGAGCGCTGGCTGGGTGAATGGGCACAACAGGAATTTGGTAGCGATTTCCTGTTCGTCACCGGTTATCCAATGCGCAAGCGTCCTTTCTACACATATCCTGAACAGGGAAGGCCGGAATACTCAAACTCATTCGACTTACTCTTCCGGGGAACCGAACTGGTCACTGGTGGACAGCGCTTACATCGTTACGAGGACTACATAGCCGCACTAGAGAAAGCAAACCTACCGCTGGAGCCATTCGAGTCGTACCTGGAAGCTTTCAAGTATGGTATGCCACCACACGGCGGATTTGCTATCGGGCTAGAACGGCTACTGATGCAGTTGACTGGTGTTCCCAACATCCGATTAGTCACACTCTTCCCACGTGATCTAGCACGACTCGTGCCGTAAATATGACAGTGTTGCAAAAAAATTTCAGCTCATCAAAATGATGCATACTTGAAAATCGTATCATGGTAAAACATGCAGAAGATGTGCTCTTTCTCTTAAGTAATGATTTTGTTGCTGCTATTCTCTATGCATGCCTTTGATGGGCTGAAATTTTTTTGCAATACTACCTCTCTCTGAAGAACTATTCTATTACAGAAGAAGAAGAAAGGCGGCAACAAGAGGACTGCCTGACGGCAGCTTTCTTTCTTCCCTCCCATACTCTCAAGGGATATGGATCTCCAGAAAGGATTTTTTATGAGGCATTCTGAAGCTTTCGCCTGCCCCGATGCGAAGGCCTATTTGGCAGTTCTTTTAGGTCTGCTAGAAGGTCGTGAAAGTCATCTCGTCATCCCCCTCTGGGGTCAAGGGGGCGATGCGATCCCATTTGATTCGAAAGACTGGGAGCAGGAATTACTCAGAGCTCAACAACTTCTGGCTGGTCCAACAGAGAGCTTATTTCGAGCTATTACTGCGGCCTATGAGCCAGATGATGAAGAGACGATAGTGGTATCCTATGATAGCGAGCCGGAGTGGTTCTTACAGGCTTTGTTCTGGGCAGTAGTAACAAGGCGACGCTGTCTTGAGTGGCCGCAGGCACCACAAATGGAAGTTTCAGATAGGAAGCGACAATTGTTTGTCGGCTCGCCAAAAATCCCCTTGGATGTATTGGGGGGCTATTTCCCCGCAGGACTGCGGAGGGTTCCTGGCTGTCTTGTTAGCGCTGAACCTGCTCTGTTGAGCAAGTTGTTAATGCGCACTCTGCAATATACGCCTGCAAAGAAGTTAACTCATGGGAACTGCGTATTTCATATGGACTCATCCGATGCAATGGTTAAAAAGCAGCATACTTTATATAGTCAGGCTGGAAGTGTAGATACACGCTTGACTCAAGGCGGCCATGTACTGTTTGTATACGGGCACAGCCGTGAAGACCATTTTCTTCTACACTCATTAGCACTGGATTCGGTAGTTCTCTGTGGCGCTCAGCAGCGTGTTCCAAGAAATCCTTTCCCTGGCACTGAGGTGCCACCATGTCATTACTCCGGCAAATGTTTTGTAGATACCATACCCGTGGCACTCTTGAGGAAAAATAAACGGTCCTACATCAGGCGCCTCGAGGATTTAAACTTCACTCACTATGCGCTTGTTGGATGCCGTACATTTTGTTTAGATACTAATTCTTATGGCCCTTTCTACGACCTGGCATTAGGCGCTATAGCTGGTGGAGCTGTATCGTATATAGGTGGATATTCTTTTCTTGAGATAAGCACAAACCAGACTATTTTTCTCCATATGTTACTTCAGAGCGGTCTAAGCATAGGAGAAGCGCTGGATATCTATACCGAGTGGGCAATTTTTAGTAGCCAGGGCTGGGGCTCTCTCCGTTTTATTGGTGACCCTACCATTCGCTACGTGGAACAAACGCTTGCTCCGAGCTTTCAGCTTGAATGGGGTGCGAACACCTGTGTGCTTGAAGAAGAAAGGACAACTATGCGATGCCACCTGGCTGACCAGAGCACGCCCACTACAGAGGGGATTGCCCTCGTTATCACCTCTCCCATAGATGTGCCAATCTATTACGCTGTAGTACCCCGGCTAAATATGACAGAAATTTGGGTGTATGGCGCGCAACCATTCCCTCCCGGCGCTTATGTGATCACAGTACAAAAATATCAGCGAGAGGACCTGATCAACTGGATTACAGATGTGCCTGAGCGAGCCAGAATGCTAGAATATTTTAAATTGCTTACTACTCAAGAAAGCCATACATCGCTAAAGCATCTCCAGAACGAGTTAACACAGTTGACGCACCTCCTGCTCAACGGATATAGGGAACCTATAGGGAAGGCTTTACCAGAGGCCATAAATGACGTAGAGAAAGGGCTGTATCAGCTTCAGAAAAGCATTCTGCAACCATTGGCTTATCTGATGCAAGAGATGCCAGGAGACCCATCGTCTCACTATAGTACTCTTTGTATCTATCAAGAAGAGCGCATAATGCAGTGTTCGAAATGCAATACTCCTCTGCTATCCTCTTTCGCTCAATTTCCCGGTCTATCCCAGGGGCAGCGCATCTTTGCCCAATGTATTGTCTGCGACGAGAGATCAGACCGGCCAGCGTCTAGCCAAATTCAACTGGACATACAGGTTTTTGAAGAAACATCCAATAATTATAGAGTTGATCTCGTGATCACGAATAACGGTTCCCGTAGCGCAACAGCAAATATTGTTGGCATCATTGAAATGGGAAGATATTGGAACGCAACTGTGGAGCCTTCATGGGTAGAGATTCAGGTACCAGGAGGTAAGAGTGTAGCTATATCTCTACATATCTACAGTCCAACTGTCCCTCCGGGTTTGATGCAAATTTTTCGCCTCTTGTCACTCATTGATCTCGAATGGTTTTACTACTTCAAATCTCTGCCAGTGCACCGGATAGAGTAGGACCAGCCAGACGTAGGCTTCTTAAGGATTAGCACAAGAAGAATTACACTTGATCGGCACACGGATTATCACGAAAGTTCCAGGCGTGGAGATATCGGCGATAAAAGGATCGAATGCGATCCTGCATATCCTGAAGATTTTCCATTTTCTTGTTACCATGCCCTTCCCCTGGGTAACCGATGTATTCTATTTTCACTCCAGCTTGTTGGGCCTTCTCGACGAAAGTCATCGCCTGAAGAAATGGTACATTGTGGTCCTCTTCACCGTGATAAACGAGCAGTGGTACTTTGATATGTTCAACAAAGTTGACTGGTGAGCGCTCTAACGTCCGTTTTTCTAACTCATACGCCCAACCATCCAGAAGCCAGTAGTCATAGTTGCGGGTGTCAGTCTGTGCTTGTTGAATAAACCAGTCGCTGATAGCTGCTCCAGCTACAGCGCAACTGAAGTCATCTGGAGCTCGGGCCACAGCCATCAGTGCAAGATAGCCACCCCAGCTATGGCCGCCCACACCGATGCCTCGGGCCACATCCACGTAAGGTAGAGACCTTACATATCTGCCAGTAGTTAGCACATCACTCAGGTCATTTTTCCCCAATCCCTCACCGATAACAGCCAGCATATGCTTCATGCCATAGCCAATACTGCCTCTGTAATTGGGGCTGATCACTATGTATCCCTGATTTGCCAGCCAATTGTATAGCGGTTGAAACTCGTAGCGGCACATCGATGTTGGCCCACCCCAAATCCACACAATTGCCGGATATCGTTGTCCTTCTTGATAATACGCTGGCAGGTAGATGAATGCTGGGATCTGTGTACTATCATCATGAGTGATCAGCACTTCCTCAGGCGCACGCAACTTTCGCTCCAGTGCGATAGGTGCACTCCAGGTAAGGCGCCTGGCGTTTGTTGTCCTCAATCGAGACTGCCCATAAATCGCCCGGTTCCTGAGGACTGGTATGCCAATAGTAGATCTGGTTATCCTTAGACCAGGCAAGCGGTACATTGACACCAGGATGGCGAGTGAGCCTCGTTGCTTCGCAACTATCTAAGGAAGCAATCCATAAGTCGTCACCACTGCCGTTTTGCTCAGCTCTACTCGCATAGACTATCTGCTTTCCATCTGGTGATGTGCGGCAAGCGTAATCATCCCAACTCCCTGATGTTAATGGCTTTAACTCTCCACTACTCACATTGGCAATCCAGAACTTGGACCACCCGGTGCGGTTAGAACGAAAGATAATATGCTCGCTGTCTCGGCACCAGATAGCTACCGGGTTCCGGTATCCGTAGTTCTCCTCTTCCCAGAGAACACGAACCTTCTCGGTTTCCAAATTCAAGAGGTGAACCTTGCCTCGCCACCCATCTTCATCACATGTTACAATCACGATCTGGTGTCCATCATGCGACCAGTCCCATGCCGTGATCTGGCCTTCTACGGAAAATAACTCGTGAAGCAGCCGCCCATCTTTACTGATCAACAAAAGTATTGTCTGAGATTCTTCACGTCTGCTGAAGAGAATGAAGTTACCATCGGGCGACCAGCGAGGGGCACCTAGATGTGCATCGCCTAAATCCAGCGATGGATGATATATCCTTCCCCTGGAAACGGTCTTTATTTCACCGGTAACAGAAGATACAATACATAGACCCTTGTCGCACGCAAAGGCCAACCATTCTCCGTCCGGAGACCATATTGCAAGACCGCTTGCATCGCCAGAATTTGTCAGCGGACGCGGATAGCCACCACTGCACGAAAGCAAGCAAATATCAGCAACACATGTTTCCTCAACCTTTTTATGTTCGCCTTCAACAACTTCTTTGATCTGCCTATTGCGCTGATGTATAAAAGATAACCATTGTCCATCAGGCGCAAGCTGGAATCCGTAAATGGCCTGTTGAGGAAAAACTTCGTTCGCGTTTAGCTGATATGATGCGTAAGTTGAGACATACATAACTGGTACCTCTTGGTTTTTGCTCTGTTAGCCGACTTTCCTCCTGAGCAAAAGCCTCCTCACGAAAAAGTGATGCACATCCCACCGAGGAGTCGTCGAACTGGACAGGTGCGCTGCCCACAGTTCAGGGGCATCATTCGTTACTGCTCTCAAGATTGAAGGCTGGTCCCCATTCAATTCCTGGAAAGGAGCTAAGATTGATCGAGATGCCACCAGCTGGCGGTGGTGCCATATTTAGGAACGCACGCAAAGTGCTACAGAGATCATCCTCGGCAAATTTGCCCAGGGCTGTCTCAAGTTCTGATTCCCTGGATATCCATAGCCCACCACGCAAGATCTGATCTCCCTGCCAGGACCAGGTAAAGCCTGCGACAATGGGACCCCTGGCGCTATTGCGGATATACCCCGGTTGGCCGGCTACTATCGTGGTGAGATTGGCAGGCGTGAGGTTGTGTACTGCTGTTGTGAACGCCTGATCAATACCTTCTCTATCTGCCAGCATTCGTATCAGGGTAATAGCCATCTCCTGTAACTCAGATATTTCCGGATCGATCCACGACACATCAAGCTTCCAGCCTGGTCGCCACCAGGGTGTCCCAGCAACTGGGCCGATCTCGAATATCCTATCGAGACCCTCTGACAGAAGTTCGTGGTGAACGACCGCACGATCAACAACGAGAGGAACGGCACGCCCGAAATAGTTTGTTTCGACAGGTGGTACGCCAGCCAGGACGAGAGACCAGGGGTCTGTTAACAGGCTACTGATACAGGGGAGAAAGTCGCGGCTCTCAAGCCATTCGGACACCCTCGCAATTTGCTTGCTGCTTGCCATTGTTATAGGCCTTGCTGGTAGCGCAGTGAAGCGATCCGGCTCTATCAGTGTCCGTTCTTGTCGTATGACAGGTGGTGCATTACGAAAGCTGCGACGATCCCGCACCTGTGGTACAATCTGACGAATATTTTGTAGCTCCAGTAAGTGCATCAACAACCGATCGAGGCCAAGAGTGAATCCTGTGCAGGGGGGAAGGCCACGGCGAAGGATGTCAAGATAGTGGCTACCTGCAGGCGTTTCACTCCAGGATGCCGTTATCTCTTCGCCCATCTCGGCTTCGGTTACCCACTCGCTCCCCGCACCAGCGTTCGGGACGCTAGTGAGTCTTAGTTCCATGGAGCAACCGATAATACCACTATCACTAGCAATACGCCGCGTATAAAACGGTGAGGCGTCAGCCGGTGCGTCAATGACCCAAAAGCCCGCAGAGCCTAGTTGCCCTGCCACTATGCTGTCAACCACGGAAGGCAAAACGTGACCAGCGTGCCTTAGCGTAATTCCCGCCTGGATAGCTCTCTCAACCACCTCGGCGAAGGTCAACACCGGAAGATTCCGCAGAGACTTTGTCAAAACTGATCGTTTGCCGCCGTATTCACTCACAACCTTGAGTACAGCGTGGCGTATCACTTCCAGGAGTTCCTCAGTCAACATCATAACTGCCTTGCGTTCGGTACCGGCCATGGAATACTCTAGAAGGTAGATTTCATTCAGGGAAAATCGGTCAGAGTAATGTTGAGCCCAGAACAACCGAGATATCTCATAGATTTGTGGCAGACCGCATTGCTGGTACTCGTGCTGCCGAAGGATGTTATTCACTGTGAGATATGCTTTTTCCCTGTCGGTTTGGACGACAAAGGGAGCCGTCGCACCCACAGTAGCCTGATTGCCAACAATCACTGGCGTTTCTATACGCGCAAAGTCGTGGTCGCGCAGGTATTGCTCGGCGGCTGCGATTGCCTTGCTACGGGCAACCAAAGCGATAGGACGATCTAGACTGGACCAGCGCTGCTGTGCAGCCAGCGGATTAGTTGGGGAGGTTAGAATTTGGACTTGTTCCGCAACCATTTCTTGCGAGGCGAAGCCCTGTCGCTTTCCTCCATAGGGTTGCCAGACGCCAGTTACGGCGATCACACTGCCGATTGGAGGGGGCGTTTTGGAGACCGCACGGGGAACAATGCATTGCACCAGCTGAGGTGGTGTCCAGCACCAGACAAACACTACAGTTTTTGTGGTGAGTACCCGGGTCACGCGCCCAACCAGGCGAGGGGGCAAAGAGCTATGAAATATAAGCAGAACCTCCTTCTCTCACCTAATATGATTTCTGCTCTGTCTTAGCACATTTGTGGCGGGAGCGGTAGGAATTGAATCTACATCTCAGACCAGACAAGATTGCATGTTATCTATTACACCACACTCCCATACTAACATGCTCCACTTAACCTCGCCAGCGCTTTCGCGCGAGGGCGCTGCCAGGATCTGGAGAGAGGCTGGCCAGCCATCTTATAAAGACGGATCAAACAGCGAGTGATTTCCGCTGCCTCAGACAGCGATGCGCCGCAAGTAGGCTCACCGTGTCGTGCAGCGATCAAATCTTCAATTGGACGTCGATGATAACTATCTACAACTTTGGTCGAGAAACCATTCTGTTGGTGTAAGTGTGCAGCCTCATCATCGATGGAAATCTCCCCTGCAGTACCTTTGATACGCACAAATTTTGTTTCCTCGTGTGCGCCATCCTGAAAGTTCAGTATTATTGAAGCGCCGCCTGGGTGTTGGAGCACGACCGTTCCTTCCACATCGACCTCACTAGCCTGATCCATTTGTAGTTCGGCGTTTGCTACTCCACCAATTGCTCCCGTTAGATAGAGGACGGCATCTAATGCGTGACTACCTGAATTTAGCATGACACCAGCAACTCTTTGTTTTGGATCAGCGCGGTAGGTGGTGGCGTCTGATGAATATCGGGAGCGATATGGGCCACTCCAATGGCACTCAATACGAACGATGCTCCCAATTTGGTTACTGGCAATCCATTCACGCGCGGCAGCCCAGGCTGTTCGGTATCGGCGTGTGTAGGCAACTATCAAGTTCCGGCCAGAGGTTCGTTCCGCATCGGCAAGCTCTTGCAGCGCGTATCTGTGAGTTGCTAAAGGTTTTTCAGATAAAACATCGATGCCAGCACGCAGACAAGTGGCTGTGTGAGTTGCCAGAACGCCTGGTGGACTAGCCACCACCGCAGCATGTATATGCTGCTCAGCAAGCATTTGCTTCAGATCGCTGTAGGCTGCTGGAATCCCAAAATCAGAGGCAACATGAAGCGCATGTTCCAGATGACGTGCGCATATGGCAACTACCTCGATAGAGGGAGTGGTTACTGCATCCAGAAGATGAGACTGTCCGGCAATACCAACACCAATAACAGCCAACCTTAACGGCTCTTGGGAGCATGTCGAAGACTCAAAAAGTGCATTCTGCCTGTGATGCATATTTGCTTCCTTTTTCTCTATAGAGATTTTTCTAAAGCTTTGCCTCATTCTCTGGTAGGAATTTATCTGGCTGTTGTCAATAGTATGTCGCTAGCTGAGTTCGATTGGCGGACTCCCAGGCGGAGGCCACTGGTTCGAGTCGTTGCATTGCTTTCGGGGTTTCGGAAGTCCGGGCTACAAAATTCATCATAACAGCGGGAGACCCACGAGCGGATCTCCTCCTGACTGAGAGTGTCGGTGTAGCAGACTGGGCTATCCACCCAGACATTTGTTTCATACCAGTAAGGATCAGGGATATGGAGGCCATATTTTTCTGGGTGATCGTAAATGTCGGTGCCTGGCCGTGGCTCCATGACATTAAACGTTGCAACGGTGGGATTGACCAGGCGAATAAAATCGAGTGTCTCAGTGAGCGATTCGTGGGTGTCACCTGGTGCGCCAATAATAAAGGAGGCATGCAACTCAATGCCGAAGGACTTCACCAACTTGGCGGTGTGGTACAGACGTTCGGGTGTAGCCCCTTTCTTGATCATCTTGAGCGTCTGCCGCTGAATGGACTCGAAGCCCATGAAGACGCGATATCCTCCAGCTTTAGGGATAGCCTCCAAGACCTGAGGTTTGGCGTCAAGAGCACGCATATTGCTCGTCCAGTGGAATGAGAGGCCTCGCCGCTGAACCTCTTCGCAAAACTCAATGGTGCGTTGGCTGTAGCCTGAAAACGTATCATCTCCGAAGAAGATCGATGTAAAGCCCATACCAAGAACTTCTTCCACCTCATCACAAATGTGTGGGACATTATGCCAGCGGAAGCGGCGACCGATCTGTGTGGTCGAGCAGAAGGTACAGCGACTCGGGCAGCCTCGTGCTGTCATCACGACTGTCTCGTAATCATAAGCAAGGTAGCGATCCATCTCGAACAGAGAACGATCTGGGCGTGGGTAGACGTCAAGATCCATCACTGCTGGCCTGGGCGGAGTCATGATAATCGCACCTTGATCGCGGAAGGCCAATCCTGGAATTTTGCTCAGTTGTGCCGGCGTCGCTTTTGCTTCCAGTGCGTTAGCTAGCGCAAGCATTGCCTCCTCACCGTCGAAGAGAACAATGTAATCGATAGCCGCATGCCGTTCTAGCGCTTCTTGTGGGATAAAGGTCACATGGGGTCCGCCCATAACAACAGGCACAGTGGGGCACCAGGCTTTGACGAAGCGGGCAATCTCGAGTGCCTGACAGTAACTTTGTGCCACGCAGGTGATACCGACTAAGTCTGGTTGGAACGAATCCAGGAACGGCAGAAGCGCTTCAACGCAGTTCCCATGGAATGGAAGATCTGCGTGGTAGACGGCGTGGCCTGCTGGCTTCAGCACGCTGGCCATATAGCCGTATCCCAACGGAGGATGGAGCAGTAGCGTATAGGGGTCATAAGGGTAATGCGGATTCACAAAGAGAATTTTCATGTATGGCTCCTGCGAGTGGCTTGCGTGCGCTTTGTGTATGTCCCTGGCTTGCGACTAACCGCCGCTGTAGGATAAAGTGGCAGTGTCAGTACAGTGAGATTATGCGAGTCGCTCTCGCCAAAGCGCGTCTCCCCGCAGCGTTCGTCATACTTTGCATTGTAGTGAAATGCCTTGCAGCCACCCATACATGCCGCTAACACGCCACAGGAAGCACAGGGCCCGGTAGGTGGATTTTCCTGGTCGCTATAGCGATGCACGAGTCGATCCCAGATCACTGCGAAAGGTTCTTGGCGCACATTGCCGATCACCTCTTCGATAAAGTTACAGCCAGTGATATTGCCAACTGGATCGATAGAAACCATGCCCGTACCAACGTTACAAACGTTAGCGCCGATAAAGTCAGCGCGCTCCAGCGGATCGCTGAGACGGTCATCGATCAGCGTCAGCATGAACGGGTCATGCGTATAAATGTCGATTTTCCCTCGATTCTCGATCATGAACTCATAGAGTTGGCGACAGACCTGCACATATTGCTTCCACAACTGACGATTAAACACACCAGGACGGTTATAGCGATTTTGCATGAAGCTAATCCCATCCAGGCCCAGTTGCTTGGCGATATCGATAATCGTTGGGATATAGTGATAATTGTGGGAGTCAATGGTCGTCGAGAAACCAACTGCTGGCACTCCGGCCTTCTTGAGTAGCTGAGCCGCAGTAAGTGCAATCTCGTATGCGCCTACGTGGCCGCGATTTTTATCGTGTTCCTCGGGCACTGGACTGTCCAGTGAGATTAATACGCGGTTGATGCCGCAATCCCGTATGCGTGTGGCTTCTTCATCGTTACGGATATAGAAACCGTTAGCCATCAGTGTCTGGTACATATCGCGCTGACGAACCATATCAGCGAACTCATGAAAGTCTTTGCGGATCAGGTTCTCCCCGTGAGAGTAGACGATGGTACAACTACCAGCTGCGTGGAGCTGATCGAGTAAATCGGAAAGTTCTGTCAGTGATAACTCGTTCAGATCGCGTCGGTACAAAGCGTAGCAATGCTGGCACTTCAAATTACATCGATAGGTCAACCCCAGTTGTACCTGGATGGGCATCGGGTTTATGGGCAACTGATAATCTTCTGGCATGGGGAGCTTCGCGTTCATGCTTTACCCTCCATGGTAGCCGATACAGGAACAAGCAGGGCGGCCTCGACAAAGTCGTTGAGTAACTGTTCGACATCGGCATGCATCTCTTCAACTGGAGCTTCGTACTCTGTAAGTAAAGCATCGAGCAGTTGGTCAAAATTGCGAGGTTCGGCATCCAGAAGTCCCACAATGCTGGAGGCAGCTTCATTCAGTTCGTACATCACCCCACGATTGCGGTCAAATAACATCTTTAATTCAGTGTTCGTTGAGCGACACGTGACATGGTCTGCAAGTCTATAAACAGTTTGATTCGACATAGACGCATCTCTCCCCACCGGTGATAACGGTGTAAAAACACCCTATGCACAACAATCGGCTTTTAGCTCTATACGAGCTATGTTAAAGGCCTCCGTAGATATTCACGAGTGAAAGCCGTACCTGGTCGGTACGGACGGGGGTTACACCATGGGCCAGACCTGGAGCCAGACGCATGACCGTAAGTGCGTTGAATTCTGGTGTCAATACCGCCTTAGAGCGGCTGAGATACCAACGGCGAAGTTGGAAGGGGATCTCCGGAGGTGTAGGTAGATCCTCAATGCGTGTCACTTTTCCGATAACAGTGTTTCCACCGTACTCTCGTCGCCAATCCTTGGTAAGACTCAGGACTACAGACACGCGATGGCACGGATCGGAAAGGTCATCGTGGAGACAAATACGGTCATCATATTCCAGACGGTATGGAGTAGCAGGCCTGAGGGAGATGATGGGGCAGCCTATCAAGCGAGAAAGCAATTCCTCAAACCATGGATGAGTGAACAGGTCGTAGCAGGCTTGAACTACTTCGGATGTTTGCCATCCTTCATGCGTTTGGAGGACTCCGTGATAGGCATCACCTAACTCTCGTTGACCTCGCCACTGTCGAGTAATGCCAGCGATGTCTACCCGCTCGTATTTCAGACCATCATGCAACTCGCGGTAGACCTCCTCAGCCACGTCAGACTGCAAGAAGTTTGTAAATCTGACATATCGTTGCTCACATAGAGGTTTAACATGAACGAACTGCTCTGGCGAAGTCACAATAGCAGGCACTGTTAACTGATTACGACTGTACATCCTTTGGATATCTCTCTACTATTACCAGTTTACATTCAAGGTGCCCAAAGGCTAAATTCTATACAGCAAGATCACTGAAGCCGATCTTGTTCTTAACAAGATCGAAAGGGATCACTGTAACTCGCTACAATACATTTCAATCAACGCAGACAAGTAAGAGGAGCCTCTCAAATAAATAGGGACTCCACTCACTTGCTGTCAGGTGCATATCCACTACTTCATTAGCAGTGGGTGCGCACGTTACGAGCTCGCCACTGCGGACGTCGCCATTCCTTTTTTTGCATATTGCAGCTCCTTTTATCACTAAGAAGACAGTTAATACTATTTAAGTATACACTGGAAGTTATATCATTGTCAAGCTTCTTTCAACTAAGGAACTAAGAACAAAGGTCTTAATCAGACTCTTCTTCATCGGCTGCTTCTTCGCCACTCTCCAAAAAATCATTCAATTTGCTAATAGCATCCTGCTGTAAGTTTGGCATGGCATGTGAATACACATCCAGCGTCATGCTTATCTGACTATGACCTAACAACTCCTGAACAACCTTCGGGTGAACTCCTAAATTGAAGAGAAGCGTTGCAGCGCTATGACGCAGATCATGAAAACGTATATGGGGAAGACCAGCCTTATTTAACAAAACCTTTAGTTGATCTAAAATGTCTTTTGTTGGATTAAGAGGCCTCTACTAAATTTAAAAAGAAGAAAAACTTAGTTTTTACTCTCATCGCATATTTGCTAAAGCTTGTGACTATCATATTTACCTCTAATTTTTTGTAAGTAATACTTGCCTTTAGAAGATGCAGTTTCTAGTTTCTGATAGATATCCAAAGGCACAGCCAGATACTGCCAGATATCGCCACTTATAAATTCCACTTCTAAAGTACCTGCATCCTTATCATACCCAATAGAGTAGATCTGGCTAGATTTGACAGGAACTCGTTTAGTAATACCTATAGGAGTATTCGTAATAGAAACAACGAGCTGGCCCGAAGAAGTGGATAAATCAATGCGATCTGGACGATCTTGAATATTATTATCTCTTTGTCGTCTAGCCCAAGGTAATCCAACACTAACAGCAAGGCGTTGAGACACATTAAAACCATACCAACTCGCTACTAGATCATCTATCTGTTTCTGTAGAGAAACAAATCTATTCCAGCTTGTTTGTGCTTCCTGAACAACAATATGATACCTATCTAGCCAATCTTTGGCTGCCCTTATATCGGGTAATTGCCAGCTCTGAGCTTGAAACCAAGTGTCTTTTTCCTTTCCTGGTTCACTCAAAAATAAATCTAGTATGTTAGTCAGAGCAGTTGAATTAGGATTAGCTGGATCTAAAATACATTTAATCAGCTTCCCTTTTCGTAATGACTCTATACGCCCGTTAGCAGACCCATTATTCTTAACTTCGCCTCTACCAACCAAGGCTTGTAAAGTAAGCTTAGGCATACGAGAAACTGTAAGAACCGTAGAGGGAGGTATATATACTTTTCCGTCATCGAACTCTGGTAACAGTGCTTTATATTTTTCTACGAAATTTTCGCTCAACTTAATACGTTCATTAAGTATCTCATCAACTAACTTGGCCAGCTGAGTTATAGGTAAATTTTGGGGGTCTGGTATCGGTACACGGCTTAAATCATCTTTACTTACATCATTATTAGTAGAAAACAAATTAATGAGATAAGAGGTAACGTTACTATTAATAATTGCTAGCAAAGCTTTACCATACTCTTCAGTTGCATCACTTTTAAGTACCATACGCCAAAGTTTGTGTGTGAATGCAATAGGTTTATTTGCACTTCTCTCAAACCATGTAGCAATTAAACGCTCTCTTGTGTTTAACCGAGCCACCTCACGCAGAACTATGCCCCTTTCAATACCCACAAGTTGCTGGATACGCTCTAACATTTCTGAAGTACGTAGAGTGTCTCTCGATACTTTACTACCATTATCAGACTTTAACGGTTTAGCCCACTCAGGGGGTGAGCTTGATAATGGAGCAAAAGATTTTACATCTTCACCTTTATAAACAGCTACAGCTCCACCAGTAAAGCTACCGCCATTAGCTCCCAAACGCAGTGGGTTCAAATGAGTAGCATTTACGTCACCTTGTTTTCTACTAAAAGTAGCGTCAATCAAACTGCCTAATGTGTTTGTCAGATTATTACTTACCTGTTTAACGCACAGCCAAACTTCTAAAGCTTCCTTATTGGGAGCAACTAACCAGCTCCCATGCCAAATACTGTTTTGCGGCACTACTTCAACCACATCTGCTGATGGAACTCTAAATTGGTTAGTTTTTGCCTCACTAATAGTATTGCCTCCACCTATCAATATTGAAGAGGCGCTATCAAACGAACGCTCTACTTGTATAATCGCTACAGCTTGATCGACCTTAGGAAACAAAATGTCCCCTCGGTAAAATCTTATGACTTTTAACAAGCTAAACGGAGGTGTTTTTAGGAGTTTACGCGCTGCATTTCCACTTCTGTCTCCTAAAATAGTTAGAGGAACAATATAGATCATTTGTCCATATTCAGAAATATAATGTAATCCCAGACGCAAGAAAAGCAAATATAAATTTGTGTCTCCAGATAGAATAGATTGATAAAAATCCGCCTCTCTGAAGCGTTGTGTGTCTAATACTTCTTGCTTACTACTAACATAAGGAGGATTTGATACGACATAAAAGAAACCTTCTGCATAAGGCTCTAGAGCCCCCTTTATCGCATAAGCCTCATCAGTAAGCCTATCACTAAGACGATCTGGAATGCTTATTCTGTTCATCTCTCCAGTCAAACTTGTCTTATCTAAAACCTCACGAGGAAGGACCAAGCTATCTGTGTTATATATCTGAAAACGTTCAATGGGTTGTACATCTCCTGATTGCTGCAAAACAAAGAGATCATTTAGAGCCTGAATAAGTAGATTCATTTCTGCAAGGTAGCAAGCAAAAGGATTCAATTCCATACCAAAGAAGAGACTTGTTAGATGATCCAAGTAGAGACGTGCAAATTCATTACATAATTCATAATCTGCCGAGATACTCTCTTCTCTATCCGGTAACCCTCTTAAATTACATTGATAAGTTATTAGAGCACGTCTATACCGACGCGCAGCATGAACAAGAAAACTACCACTTCCACACGCAGGATCTAAAATACGTCGTCCGATGATTTGTGTTCCTGTATAGTCGAGTAAATCAAGCATATATTCTACAAGTTCTTGTCCCGTTAGAAAATGCCCCTTACGATCACGAGCATTTCGCTCAATATAAGACTGATAAGTAAAACCAATAATATCACTATTTATATCACGAAAGTTATAGCGGCACAGAAACTCAAGCGTTTCAATTAGAAGAAAATCATCCGGATTAAACCAATCAAAAACAGCTTGCTGGAAAAAATGTAAATAGTAAGAGCTAGCTTTCCTAGATAAAATACTACAAAAAGTTTCGTTTAGAATACCTATACTATCTAACTCCTTGAAATGACGTGAAATATACTGACTCCAATCAAGAAATCCTCCATCACTTGCTAAACGAGGACGCAAAATATGTTTATCTTCTAACACACGTACTAATAATAAACGCACAAAGAACACATACGCAACTTGTTCTCCAAAAACATCAGGCATTACATCTTCTCGATCACTCTGTCGTTCAGCCCATACTTGATACGCCTCTGCAATTTTAGATGATCCCGTAGCCTCAAAACGCTTTGCTAACAAAGCACTATTAATACGTAAAGCCCGTTGCAGCCAGTTTTCATATATAGGCAAAAAGGTTGCTGGAAGTCTCTTTGCACCTGAATATTTTTTACAGAGATCCTTAAAAAGCTCAACTATACCATATAAATCATGTTGACTTATCTCACCTAATCGAGGAGTTAGCATCTGTATCGCCTCAATCATGGGATCGCTTATTAGCTCATAATTAATCCTGTGTGTAAAGTCGATTATTGCCTCTTTCCACTCTTGGCGTAAGATAGTTTCTTCTTCAGCTAAGTCCTTACGACGAATAATAGCCTCTTGGATCTGAGACAAAGCTGCAAGTTTCAAATGATTTAAAGACTGCCGGCTGCCTTCAATAAAAGTACTAACCGCCTCAGGAGTATCAATAGACATGGCTCTAGAATTCAAAAGTCTGTTCATCAACACTTATATTCTTCGCCAAACGACTAAAATTTGTGAAGCGATCTTTACTGAAAAGCAACTGGAATAGTGCCAAGTTAGCAATTTGAACTTTCATCGCCATTGGTAGAATTTGCTGTGATCCGAACATATCCTCCACTGCTATATCGACCAAAACCTCATGTTTAAGTGTATTAGAAGGCAAAAAACGTACAGCGAGCAATCTTCTCATATTACACCAAACAGAATATCCAGCCGTACCAACACTGTAACGCCGCATTTGTTTAATATGCTCTTCTATATCAAAATCTATAGTACTATTTTTATCTTCCACAATAAATGCAATACCTATAGATCCCAAAATGACATAATCAGGGCGATTGAGTTTCTTTCCTGTTCCTGGCTGAGGAACATTATAGCGCCAATTTACGGGTTTAAATCCTAGCCACTCAAGAGTATAACGCATAAACTGCTGATCAACAGCATTTGCCTCATCGCCACTCCGCACATCCGCATTTGGAGGAATCATTAAGTATTCACTATAACCATATTCCTTGCCATCTACAGTAATCCGAAATTTGTCAACCACTGATTTCTTAAAACTATCAAACAAAGTACTTAAAGCTGCGGTTCCTAAGCTAGTAGGATCAGTGGAACCATTAGCACTACTATTGATATCTATTGCCTGCATTTAAACCTCTGATAATTCACGATGTCTGTATCTGCTAAGGAGTCCCACTCAAATAACTTGCCCCTTGTGTGCACTGGAAGGCATTATTGGCCTGCACGAAGTATGCTCCAGAGCAGAGGTCAGATTGTTTCAGCGGGAGTCCTTCAGTAGATACAATTGCTCAAGTTAGTAGGTATTCCTTAGATTCACCGATGCTAGCTTAGTTTATCCTAAACAAATTACTATAGCAAGAACTAGAAATCACCTAAAGACTCTTGTCATTAACAAGAGCCAAGAAACAGCCACTACCAACAAATAAAGTCGAGCATTTTTTGAGCACGAAAATGACCGAAAATGACAATAACAAACAAGTTCTTTCGTATCCCTCCTTGGGCATCTTTCGACAGCTTGCCATTGAAAACCCCTCAGATCAAAACGTAAATTTGTAAACGTTCATTTGAATAATATAGCAACTACAGCAACCACTACATCAACCCACACAAACCACAACAAGCTTTAGCCAACAGCAGCAAATAAACAAGAAATTTTTGAGCTTGAGAAGGATGCCCAAAAACACCCACAAATAGAAGGTAACGAATTTCTCCACCAGCATAAACCCGCCTCCAGGGTCCTCTGACGTTCATCCAGTGCTCAATTTACAGCATTTTCTCCGCTAACGTTCATCGTTTTTCGCACAAAAGTGTGGGCGTTGCTACACAGAAACAGCAGATTTAGTTTGGCTCTGATTTGTTTCGTTATAAGCCACTGGCACCACTGGGAACGCATACCACAATCATCGGCTTCTCAAGTGAGCCACTACCCCCTCAACCGGCTCTTGCCTAGCATACAAGTCAATGAAGTAGATTATCTGGCTGCCTAAGGTGATATGATCGCCATGTGAGAGGCGATGGGGATGCTCGATTTTGGTCTGATTGACAGTGACACCATAACTGCTTCCCAGATCATGCATATAGAGGCCATCGAGACCAGGGAAGATTTCAGCATGCCTGCGCGAGACAACGACATCAAGAAATTCGATGTCATTCCCTTTACCACGCCCAAGCGTAATACGCCTGTCTCTTTTGAGTGGAAGAATTCTCAGGAGACTGCCTACCCTCTTGGGAAACACTTTCCCCTAAAATAACCAGCGCAGGGCCTTCTTTAAAGGTTGCGACAATGTCAGCAGGGATAGCGTTCGTTACGCCAGGAAGCGATAACTCGTGTTCAGGTATCGCAACAAATGTCCTGGTTGAATAAGCAGTTTCGTTGACGGTTGCTCTCTCACGAAGAGAAAAAAATGGCGGTATCACGAGTGAGGAAGGATTCAGAGAAGCTCCCATAGAAAGCGATAGAGGAAACGATGGCCTGAGTTCAGGTGCCACAACGGGTACACTCTCGGTGCTTGAATTGACAACTTCTTCGATGGTTGGATTCTCACGAAGGGAAAAAATTGGGGATATCACGAATAAGGCAAATGCTAAGACCATACACACAGCTGCTATCAGCAACGTGAAACGCAGTCCAATGCTTTCAGCCAGGACACCCCCAATCAGCGAACCTAGAGGTAGGGTTCCCAGAATAACAAAACGGGCACACGCATCTACCCGCCCTAATAAGCGAGATGGTGTAATAGCCTGGAGTAAACTAATAGCAGTGATATTGTAAACAGGACTGCCGAACCCCAGAAGGACTTGAGAAAGAACAAGCAAGATAAGGACAAAAGCTAATGGCGGGGTTGCTAGAGGAATACAAAGGCTGCCCAGTCCTATTAAAAAACCTCCAAAAATAATCGTTCGTCCAATCCCTAGCCAGCTTGAAAGGCGTCCAGCCAATAATGACCCAAGCAATGCACTTGGACCACCTGCCGAGAGGATCAGGCCTAATGCGACAGGGGCGATCTTCAACTCACGCGTCATATAGAGGATTTGTTCTGCTATCACTGTCCCCATAAATAGGTTAGAAAGACCCGTTATCCCTACAATCAACCGCAGAATTGGATGTGACACAACTACCTTTACACCTTCGAGCATGTCACTCCAAATCCCTTGCTTTTGCTCCTGTTTCACCTGTGTAGTGTTTGGAACCCGCATAAACAGCAGAAAAAATGCTGAGGCGAGAAATGAAAGCGCATCAACAATAATGGTCATTGGAGCAGTTACGAGTTGGATTAAAACACCAGCAAGGCTTGGTCCGGCAATCTGGGCAATAGAACGACTCACCTCAAGTTTGCTATTCCCATCAACCAACTGTTTGTCTGTCACTAAATCTGGTAGAAAGGCCTGGTACGCCACGTCAAAAAAAATACTGAGCGTGCCCGTCAGGAACGCAACAATGTAAAGTTGCGTCATACTCAGAAAGTTCAGAAATGCACCAACTGGTATAGACACCAGTATCAAGGCACGTCCGACATCAGTAATTATTAAAATAGGACGATGAGGCAACCTATCAACTACAGCTCCTGCAACAAGCCCAAAAAGCAGAATTGGAATATATTCAGCCGTAGAGAGAATACCCACTGAGATCGGTGAGGCATGAAGCGAGAGAGCTGCAATTAATGGAAGAGCAAACATAGTGATTTGTGAACCAAATATAGAAACGGTTTCTCCTATCCATAACTTCATGAAGTTTGCATGTTTCCAAAGATTAGAAGAAGATGTCTGCATAAAAATATTCAATATCCCTTTCTTGTTCTTCCTTTTTTTCTCACGTGCCAGCAGTGCTTCTTTTTCGTATCTACCCCAAATGTTGGATGGCATGGCTGGTTGCAGGAGAGTCAGGCATTTCCCCTGGCAATATCACATATATCGCCATCTATTGAAAAAGCGAGTCAAAAGATACAAATACCTTATGCCGATTTGGGAATGGTTGTAGCTCAATCGCATCGCGGAAAAGGCAGAGAGCTAAAGCAATCATTTTGGGAAGTGAGATTCTGTTGGAGAGATGAGGTTC
>CAWFFV010000017.1:0-29887 GCA_963814985.1 uncultured Chloroflexia bacterium
TTTGCAGATACACAGGACAACAGGCCGTCCTTCCCTGCCCAGCCTGTCTCATTTTCGGAAGAAAGGAAACAACCATGGTCTCACTGCGCATTTTCGGCACTCCAGTCAAGATCACAGGAATGGTCTTGATTCCCATTGTGGTTCTTTGGGGAGGCATTACCTGGTTGGAGTTCTCCTGGCATCCAGAGCGGGCATTCTGGCAAGGGGTACTCATGGGATTTGCTACGATGCTTCTTCTTTTGGTTGTCGAAGTTGGACATGCTCTCGCCCACATTTTCAGCGCTCGCGCTGCAGGGGCACCAATGGATGAACTCCTACTGTTCACGGCGGGGATGCCACGAACGCTCTATTGGAACAATGAGGTTTCACCGGATGCCCATCGGATACGCGCATTAGGTGGCCCCATTTTCAACGCGGGAGGATTGCTCCTGAGCGCTGGGGTCTATGCAGTCGCATCAGGCAATGCCATCGCAAGAGAGCTAGCGGCATGGTCGGCAGGAGGGCATGGACTCCTCTTGATACTGAGCCTGCTCCCTGTGTCCATAGTGGATGGGGGCACGCTCCTGAAGTGGACGCTGGTAGCAAGAGGAAGGACCGCGACGGAAGCGGATGAGATTATACGACGTGTCGACTGGGTGATGGGAATAGTGGGGGGGCTGATTGGTGTGGGGTTCATCGTCATGCAGATGTGGATAGCAGGTATGATCCTGGTGGGAATTGGTGCCGTTGTCATAGCTATAGCGGAGGGCAGAATTCGATAGTGTTCGCCTCCTTCAATTGGGACCACACTCGCAAAGGAGTCGGACAGAGAGACAATTACGATATACAATTGCCATGGAACAACCAGGCAGGAAGAAAGAACTCAGAAACTGGGAAGAGCGTTTTCCGGTGCGAGCGGTGAGAAGAGCTGGGGAGCACACGGGCACTCCTGCGTATCTGGTGAGCGCGACTGGTCAACAGGAAGAAAGACTTTCTATGTCAAGAGCTAAAAGCCTATCAATGAAAAATTGAGAGAGAAATTGGGAGTGCTCTATGTACGTGGCTTCTATGGCATAACGCATCTGTTTCACCGACTCCGCCTGCCAAACGTTCTCAAGCCGGCTCTTGGTGGACTCGTTGTCGGGTTAATCGGGTTGGTCATCCCGCAAGCACTTGGCATGGGCTATGGTTGGATCCAATCGAGCAGGTACCTGAGCAGCAGCAAGGGCAACGAACGGTGGCCGAAGTGATAAATCGACAGGTCCAGGCACTGCATTCAGAAGAAACCTTGGAGGCAGCACTCAAAGAACTCACCACACGCCATGTCAGCCGGGCACCAGTGGTAGAGTCTGGAAATCAGCGTGTGGTTGGCATCTTAACGCTCTCCCAGATCGTACACGCGTATCAGCAGGTGAAAGCAAAGACACGCACGTGAGCTTCATAGGCAAGCACAAGATATGCGTGTCAAGGAGGATCTATGGCACTGGCTCATCGCCGTCCTTACGGCATCTATCGGTGGTTAGCAAACGCACCCCTCTGGTTGTATCGGTTTGGCCTGGGAGGCATTCTTGGTCACCGCATTCTCTGTCTGACCCATCGGGGACGCAAGAGTGGACAGATCCGTCGGACGGTGCTGGAAGTCCTCTCCTATGACCGACAAACGAAAGAGGTTCTCGTGGTTTCCGGTTGGGAAGGAAAGACAGATTGGTATCGCAACATTCAGCATGAGCCTGCACTTGAAGTGCAGATCGGGTGGATGCATTACCAGCCAACACAGAAATTTCTCTCGCCAGAGGAGACCGCTGATCTTCTCCTCACACTGTTTCGTCAGCATCCACAAGAGGTGCAATTCGTCGGGCAGCTATTGGGTATTGATCCCGACGCTCCTCCGCCTGTCCTTCAAGCCCGCCTGAAAAGCTTCTTTCGTGGGGTTCGTTTTGGGGTACGGCAATGATTTGTCGGGGAAAGGGCCATTTTCGCCTGTCTTTTCTCTTTTGGGGGTCAGAACATCTTGCGGCGCTGAAACCGCAAGGAAAGCCATCTGTTCACAGATGAAGGAACTCGTTCAGATACCGAAAAACGCTCCAAAAAGATGTCTGACACCTCCCTCTTCGTTTTCCACGAAATGCTGCGATTTTCATACGTTGACAATTCAACAAATGAATGAGTTCTTCTCAGTGGCCTACAGCACATGACGTTTCAAAGGTGATACTAGTGGCGAAGTTGATTTTCGTGCTTGGCTTGATATCTGGCAAATTCAAGCCGAGTGCGGGCGTCGTTTTTGACTTCGCCACTAGTATCAAAAGTGGACATGGGCCGCTTTCTCTGCGTCATTTGGTCGTCATTTGGAGAAATTCTAGTGAAAGGAGATTTACCTATGGAAAAGTTCGGTACCAGACTTCTACTTGCTGGCATCTTTCTTCTCCTTGTTGTATTCATTACCGCCTTTGTCGATGCCTGGATCCACAATCCTTCTTTCTCTTCGAGTGTACTTGCTCTCATGATCATTGCAACGTTGATAGCCGTCCTATTTCTGGCCCCTGAGTATTAGAGGAATTGGTGGCGTGATCGTGATGGTGCAGACGGGGCAAGCCTTCGCGGCGGACATCCATCTGTCACAGGCGATCCTGGGTCTTGTGGTCCTTGCCGTGGCAACCTCTCTGCCCAATACCGTGGTTGCATTTACGCTGGCCCGATCCGTTCGGGCCTCCGCCTGCGTGGAGGAAGTCTTGAGTAGGTAATAGCATCAATGCCACCTTGGATATGGCACTTCCCTTGCTCCTGTGGCAGCCCATCCATTCCGATCCCGTCCGGACTGTTGTTCCCGTATGTGCTCCTCATTGTCAGCGCCGATGAAAATCCGAGCTGGTTTAGGTGCGTTTTGAGTCAATGGCTGAGCAAGTGGAGCATGCTTCTCAGGCGGTATCAAGGCCGCTATCGCTTACCCTTGACACCGCCTGAGAAGCATGCTCAGAGAATTGATGCGCCATTAAAACAAAAAAAATGGTCATTTCTTTTTCCCTGGGAAAGCCGTCATTTCAGCCCCAAATCGCCTCTCAATCGGCTCGGAATTACGCCGTCGTTAATATCATGGTGGTGCTCACGCTCATCATGCTGATTGGTACACTCAGGCAACGTGTAAGTCGTTTGACCGGGTTCCTACTGGCCCTGATCTATGTCAGTTGGGTCGTGGTGCATGCCTTCGCATAGCACCCTGGTCAAGAAGGAGAACACGCATATTCACACCGACGTAAAGTGTACATTTGGACATTTCTGGCAACTAATCCTGGCAAGTTACAAGCAAGCTAGTCCGACTGATGGTGTGAGGGATCTGTGATGTTTCTCCCTCTTTTCGTAACCGCATTGTGAACCTGCTGCGCAAGAATAGAAAGATCAAGAGGCGACAGCGTGTTCGAAGCAGAAACGGAGAGGGCGCACACATTAGCTCCGCCCAAAACTGACAAGGTTCCAGATCGTCACGAAGACGCTAAGCAGCGCAGTCGCACGTATGTCGTGCAAGCAAAGCAGACCGGTCTGGTTTCACCCGCTGGACGTCTGGCGTAGTTGCTGAGCAGGTTATGCACGAGATGCGACCAGTGTCGGTCTTTGTCCGGCACTGGTCGCGTGAGGGTGAACCTCCCCCCAAGACGTCACCAAATAGCACTGGTGGCCTCGTTAGGCCTCTCCAAGTGATCAGCAAGCAGGCATCTGTTTGAAAAGCGGGAGATGATGGAAGAAGGAGAGGAACATACTCGTTGAATAGCGAATAAGGTGCGCATACTGTGCTGCCTTCTGGAGAGATCTACCATGACCTATCTTGATCAGACGCGTCTCCATTTGCTACACCAGTATTGGAACGCCGCAAACTACCTGACCGTCGGGCAAATCTATTTGCAGGACAATCCTCTACTCAGAGAACCATTATGCCCCGAACAGATCAAACCGCGCTTACTGGGACATTGGGGAACATCCCCAGGTCTCAATTTGTTATATGTCCACCTCAATCGGCTCATCATCGACCACGATGTGAATATGATCTACCTGGCAGGGCCCGGGCATGGCGGACCGGCAGTGCTCGCCAATGTGTACCTGGAGGGGACCTATAGCGAGGTATACCCCCACATCAGCCAGGATGCCGGGGGGATGCGCCTGCTCTTCCGCCAGTTTTCGACGCCTGGAGGCGTTCCCAGCCATGTCAGCGTGCCTACACCTGGTTCCATCCATGAGGGAGGCGAACTCGGCTATGTGCTGGTGCATGCCTTTGGTGCGGCCTTTGATAATCCTGATCTGATCGTGGCCGCAATCGTCGGTGATGGCGAAGCAGAGACCGGGCCACTGGAGGGTTCCTGGAAGAGCCTGGATTTCTTAGACCCGGTGCGTGATGGAGCAGTTCTGCCTATCTTGCACCTGAATGGCTACAAGATTTCTGGACCAACGGTGCTGGGGCGTCAGCGCGATGAGCAAATCAAGCGTTTGCTCTCAGGTCACGGCTACGATGTGCACTTTGTAGAAGGCGATGAGCCAATGGCGGTCCATCAAGCCTTGGCAGAGACGCTGGACACCTGTTATGAAAAAATTCGCTCCTATCAAGTGGATGCTCGTCGTCATGGCTTTACGAAACGACCACCGTGGCCTGCTATTGTCATGCGTACCCCTAAAGGGTGGACAGGACCCAAAGAGGTCGATGGCCTTCCCGTAGAAGGCACGTTCCGTGCGCACCAGGTTCCGGTGACTGACGTGAGGACAAAGCCAGAGCATCTGCATATCCTTGAGAAGTGGATGCGGAGTTACCAGCCAGAAGTGCTCTTTGATGAGCAGGGACATGTCCTCTCGGAGTTGGCACAACTCGCACCAAAGGGGGAACGTCGGATGAGCGCCAACTCGCACTCCAATGGTGGCAAGCTTCTGATCGACCTGGATCTGCCTCCATTCATCGACTACGCCATTGAAGTCAAACAACCCGCGACTGAGCGCCATGAATCGACGCGCCAGTTTGGGAAGATGATGCGCGACATCTTTACCAGGAACGCCATACAGCACAATTTTCGCCTCTTCTGTCCTGATGAAACCAATTCAAACCGCCTCGGCAACGTTTTTGAGGTGGAGAATCGCTGTTTTATAGAACCCATGATCGCGATAGATGACCACCTGTCCCCAGACGGACGCGTGATGGAGGTACTCAGCGAACATCTCTGTCATGGGTGGTTAGAAGGCTACCTGCTAACCGGACGACACGGCGTGTTTGCGAGCTATGAGGCATTTGCGATGATCTCGGCTTCCATGACGGTACAACATGCCAAATGGCTGGAAAAGAGCCTCACCCTTCCCTGGCGCATGCCCATCGCGTCCCTGAACCTCTTGCTGACGTCGACCTGTTGGCGCAACGATCACAACGGGTTCAGTCATCAAGGCCCCGGACTCATCGACACCGTTCTCTCGAAGAAAGCGACAGTGGCCCGCATCTATCTGCCACCCGATGCGAATTGCCTGCTCTCGGTGGCTGATCACTGTTTGCGCAGCCGCGATTATGTGAACCTGATCGTCATCGATAAGCAGCCGCAACTGCAATGGCTCTCCATGGAGGAAGCGGTCGCGCACTGCACGAGCGGCCTCTCCATCTGGCACTGGGCGAGCAACGACGAGTACCTTGAACCGGACGTCGTGCTCGCCTGCGCCGGGGATATTCCCACGCTAGAGACGGTTGCCGCTGCCTGGTGGCTGCGCCATCACCTGCCAGAACTAAAGGTGCGCGTGGTTAACGTTGTCGATCTCATGAGGCTCTTTCCGCCAGAGCTACATCCCCATGGCATGGAAAACGCGACCTTTATCGAGCACTTCACTCAGGACAGGCCCGTGGTGTTTGCGTACCATGGGTATCCACGCGCTATTCATGAGATCATACACGGGCGTCCCCATGTGGACCGTTTCCACGTGCGAGGTTTCATCGATGAGGGAACCACGACCACTCCCTTTGATATGGTGGTGCTTAATAAGATGAGCCGCTATCATCTTTGTATCGAGGCGATGCGGCGGGTTGAGCGCGTGCGAGGGCTGACCCCAGCGTTGATTGCTGAATGCAATGATCTGCTTACCAGGCACGATGCCTATGTCCGTGCCAATTTCGAAGATATGCCTGAGGTGCAGGAGTGGGTATGGACGAATTAAACGGGGAGAAAGTATCTCAAAAAAGAGGAGACGCTGATGAAAACCAGAAACCATTCCCAACAAGCAAAACCTGTGCCCTCTGCGCAACAGGCAGAGATTACATCACTTTCGCTGACAGCGCTACAGGCTCATCTTGGTGCAACGCTGGATGGCCTGGGCACTGCTGAAGTACATGAGCGGCTGGCTCGCGATGGTTACAACGAATTAACTGAAAAGCGTGTTCATCCTCTTTTGCGCCTTTTATCCTCATTTTGGGGACCCATTCCCTGGATGATTGAGGTGGCAGCCATCCTCTCCCTGGTGGTACGCCACTGGGCTGACCTTATTATTATCCTGACCTTGTTGGTGATGAACGCCCTGGTGGGCTTCTGGGAGGAGTACCAGGCTAACACGACCATTGCTGCACTCAAGTCGCATCTGGCACTGCAAGCCCGCGCCCGGCGAGATGGTGCCTGGGTCACCATCCCTGCGCGTGAACTGGTATCTGGTGATCTCATCCACCTGCGCATCGGAGAGATTATACCAGCCGACGCCAGATTACTGGAGGGCGATCCCGTGGAAGTGGATCAGTCAGCGCTGACCGGTGAGTCCTTACCCGTCACCCGTAAGGCGGATGAGAACGTCTACTCCGGCGCTATCATGAAACGCGGGGAAATTGATGCATTGGTGTATGCAACTGGACAAGAAACCTACTTTGGGACGACAGCCCACCTCGTGGAGGAAGCCCACACCACAAGCCATTTCCAGCGCGCAGTCTTGAAAATTGGGGACTACCTCATCGTGCTCGCCGTGACCCTCGTAATCCTGATTCTGCTGGTGGCTCTCTTCCGGGGCGATAATATGCTGACCACGCTCCAATTTGCCCTGGTGTTGACCGTCGCGGCTGTCCCCGTCGCCATGCCCACCGTGTTGTCCGTGACCATGGCGGTAGGAGCGCGTATCCTTGCCCACAAACAGGCGGTGGTGAGTCGGCTCGCGGCCATCGAGGAACTCGCAGGGATCGATGTGCTCTGCTCGGATAAAACCGGCACCTTAACGCAGAATACACTGGTTCTGGGAACGCCATATTGCGTGACGGCGACCCATCCCGATCAGGTGATTTTTGCGGCAGCACTGGCATCGCGAAGCGAAGATCAGGACCCCATCGATATGGCTATCCTGGGTGGCCTTGAAAAAGAGCAACAGCAGGACATCTCCCATCGCTACCAGATCACGCACTTCCAGCCTTTTGATCCCGTACACAAGCGGACGGAAGGGACAGTAAAAGGGCCTGATGGACAGACGTTCCGCGTCACTAAAGGAGCCCCTCAGGTGATCCAGGCGCTTTCTGCCACCCCTGAAAAGATCCAGGCACAAGTGGAGCAGGCCGTCCAGGATTTTGCGAAGCGGGGATTCCGCGCCTTAGGGGTTGCTCGTACTGATGAACAGGAACAGTGGCAGATGCTGGGTGTGCTCCCTCTGTATGACCCTCTGAGAGACGATTCCCAGGCGACCATTGCCACGGCCAAACAGATGGGGGTTCAGGTCAAGATGGTCACGGGAGATCAGATGGCTATCGCGACAGAAATTGCTGGTCAATTGGGTCTTGGGACCCACATTCTGGACGCATCGCTGTTTTCCCACACTCCTTCCCATCAAACGGATCAGCTGACTGAGACGATCGAGCAAGCCGATGGCTTCGCGCAGGTGTTCCCCGAGCATAAGTACGCCATTGTGGAAGCGTTGCAGAAGCGGGGACACATTGTCGGTATGACCGGTGACGGAGTCAATGATGCCCCCGCGCTCAAGAAGGCTGACGCTGGTATTGCCGTCTCTGGTGCAACCGATGCAGCTCGCTCGGCTGCTTCTGTTGTTCTGCTGGTTCCTGGTCTCTCCGTGATCATTGACGCGATCAAAGAGGGCCGTAAAACCTTTCAACGCATGAATAGTTATGCGATCTATCGTATGACGGAAACCATCCGGATCTTGCTTTTCATGACCCTATCCATCCTGGTGTTCAATTTCTATCCGGTGACAGCGATCATGATTGTCCTGCTGGCCGTACTCAATGATGGGGCTATCCTGTCTATCGCGTATGATCGTGTGCATTACTCGGACCAGCCAGAAACCTGGGATATGCCAAAGGTTCTGGGTATCGCGACCACACTAGGAATGCTTGGCGTTGTGGAAACGTTCGGTCTGTTGTACCTGGGAACAAACGTCTTTCATCTCAACCGCGAACTCATTCAATCCTTGATCTATTTGAAGCTTTCCGTTTCGGGGCATCTGACCATTTTTGTCACGCGCACACGTGGGCCTTTCTGGTCCATTCGACCAGCTTCTCTTCTGTTGGGAGCTGTCCTGAGCACCCAACTCATAGCGACACTGATTACTGTGTACGGGCTGCTAATGGCTCCGATTGGCTGGGAATATGCGCTACTCGTCTGGGGCTACGCACTATTCTGGTTTTTGATCGAGGATCGCGTCAAGTTGGGAGCCTACCGTATCTTTGATCGACGCCAGCCAGGGCTGCTGGCAATGCAGAGAAAACATACGAGTCTCTAGATGTATCGCAGGTCGTCGTAAGCAAGAGAATCACTTCTCCCGCTTACAACAATGACAAGAGTACTGACATTCGATGTTGCAGGAAGACAAAGAAAGGAACAAAGGGTCTGTTCAAATTCGAGAGACTGGGAGAACTATGATAACACATCCTGCTTTCATACTCGAAGAGTGGCGCGTCCGCGAGACGGAACTTCATCTCGACATCCTGGCGCAGACGGAGTCCATTTTCGCCCTCTCCAATGGGCATATAGGACTGCGGGGTAACCTCGATGAGGGAGAGCCGCATGGCCTTCCTGGCACCTACTTGAACTCCGTCTACGAGCTGCGCCCTCTCCCCTATGCGGAAGCGGGATATGGCTACCCAGAGTCGGGACAGGCCGTCATCAATGTCACGAACGGGAAGCTCATCCGCCTACTCGTCGACGACGAGCCATTTGACGTGCGCTACGGCAAGGTCCAGAGCCACGAGCGGGACCTCGACCTTCGTGATGGCGTGCTCCGCCGCAGCGTTCGCTGGACGTCACCCACAGGGCGCACCGTCAAGGTGTCGTCGGTACGGATGGTGTCGTTTACCCAGCGGGCCATCGCGGCGATCAGCTATGAAGTCGAGCCGATTGATGCTCCAGTGCGCATCGTTCTCCAGTCGGAACTGGTCGCCAACGAGGTGCTCCCAAACCAGGGCCAAGACCCACGGGCGGGCATCGTTCCCACATCTGCACTCGTGTGCGAGGAACATCTGGCCCAGGGGACCTCCGGACTCCTGGTTCATCACACCCGAGCCAGTGGTCTACGCATCGGGGCGGCAATGGACCACCGCATTGAGGGGCCAGCCGGGACGGCTGTCGAATCCGAAAGTTCCCCTAATGTTGCCCGAGTGACCGTCACCGCACGTCTCGTGCCGGGCGAGCGGCTGCGGATCGTCAAGCTCTTTGCCTACGGTTGGTCAAGCGAGCACTCGCGGCCAGCGATCCACGACCAGGTGATCGCCGCACTCTCCGCCGCACGGCTGACCGGCTGGGAGGGTCTACTCGCTGAGCAGCGTGCCTACCTGGACAAATTCTGGGTGTGTGCAGATGTCGAACTGGAGGGCGACCTACAGATCCAGCAGGCGGTGCGCTTCGCGCTTTTCCACGTCCTGCAAGCTGGATCGAGTGGAGAGCAGAGGCCAATCCCGGCGAAGGGGCTGACGGGGCCTGGTTACGATGGGCACGTCTTCTGGGACACGGAGATCTTCGTCCTACCGGTACTGACAATGACCTTGCCTCACGCAGCCGCTAATGCACTACGCTGGCGCTTCTCGACCCTCGGTCAGGCGCGGGAGCGTGCACGCCAGCTCGGGCTACGCGGTGCCGCCTTTCCATGGCGGACCATCCGAGGAGAAGAGTGTTCAGGGTACTGGCCCGCTGGCACCGCTGCGTTCCACATCAATGCGGACATCGCCTACGCTGTGGTCCACTACATCGAAACCACTGGTGACACCACATTCGAGGAGGAGGTTGGCCTTTCCTTGCTCGTCGAGACAGCACGGTTATGGCGTTCCCTCGGCCACGACGACGCCGATGGTTGGTTCCGCATCGATGGCGTCACCGGGCCAGACGAGTATAGCGCTCTTGCTGACAATAACGTCTACACCAACCTCATGGCCCAGCACAATCTCCGCTCAGCGGCCGAAGTAGTGATGCGCTATCCTCGTACAGCAAGCGCACTTGGCGTGGATAGCGATGAGGTAGCCAGTTGGCACAACGCGGCTGAGAAAATGATCATTCCCTACGACAAGCGACTCAGAGTGACCCCGCAGGCCGAATCCTTTACCGAGCACGCGGTGTGGGATTTCGCCAGCACCACGCCTGGCCAGTACCCCCTGCTCTTGCACTTCCCGTACTTCGACCTCTATCGCAAGCAGGTTGTCAAACAGGCCGACCTCGTCCTTGCGATGCATCTGTGCAGCGATGCGTTCACCGCAGAGCAGAAGGCACGCAACTTCGCGTACTACGAGCCGCTCACCGTGCGCGATTCCTCGCTGTCGGCAACAACACAGGCTGTCCTGGCTGCCGAGGTGGGCCAGATCCAACTCGCCTACGACTACCTCAGTGAAGCCGCACTCATGGATCTCGACGATCTGGAGCACAACGTGCGGGATGGGATCCACATCGCCTCACTTGCGGGAACCTGGACGGCGCTGGTTGCAGGGTTTGGTGGCATGCGCTTGCATAATGGTTCGCTCTCCTTCGCACCACGGCTGCCAGATGGGATTGTACGGCTTGCCTTCCACATCCTGTTTCGTGGCCACCGTCTGCGCATCGAGGTGACAAAGACAGAGGCAACGTACAGTCTGCACGGCGACTCGCCGCTGAAGATAAGGCATCACGGCGACGAGATCACTTTGCCTGCTAATGGGGCAGTCAGTCGGCCCATTCCAGATGTTCAAGCGGGACCACGACCCACCCAGCCCGCGGGGCGCACACCGCTTGCGCGAGGGATAAGCCTGTCGTCATGATGACTGTTGTGTCCTTGTCACCGTCCCATAATGAAAGCCAGAGTAACACTACAGTTGCACTTCCTGTTTTAACTCTGCTATTTAAGCTCACCAGGCTTTGGCCCCATCAGTTGGTGAGAGTGATTTTTGAGCTTAGCAAGCGATCTATGATGAACGAAGTGCAATTGTAGTGATCTGGCAGGAAATACGTCCTGCCTTCTCATTTCCTGGTTCTGTTCAAGCTAAGACGGCCTTCAATCGGGGATCGAGCGTCTATTCCATAAATTCGAGATAACTCATGCTATCTCTTCACCTGTCCCATTGCCTTTAGCTTCTCCAACTCCTCCTGACCACGAGCCTCTAATTGTTCCTTCCACTCGCTTTTATACTTATGCATAGTATCTACAAGCATCTGCGCTATTGCCAGATTTCGATACCACTTGTGGTTCGCGGGTACGATATGCCAGGGAGCCTCATCGGTACTGCATTTGCTCAGTACATCTTCATAGGCCCACTGATAATCATCCCAATATTTGCGTTCGTTCCAGTCAGCAGCGGTGATCTTCCACGCTTTATCTTTATCCTGCTCGCGAGCCAACAGGCGGCGTTCCTGCTCGTCTTTACTGATATGGAGAAAGAGCTTGAGGAGGATAGTACCGTTATCAGTAAGCAATTTCTCAAAGTGATTAATTTCCTGGTAGCGGCGGCTCCAGACACTATGGGGGACAAGGTTATGCACACGAACAACGAGCACATCTTCATAATGGGAACGGTTGAAGATGCCCATAACGCCATTACCAGGAGTAGCCTTGTGAATACGCCACAGGAAATCGTGTGCCAACTCCTCCGGCGTAGGCTCTTTGAAAGAATGCACGTAACAGCCTTGAGGATCGACACGGGTGAACACATGACGAATAGTGCCATCTTTACCGCTCGTATCCATCCCCTGTAGAATCATCAGAAGGTTCTGATGTTGCGCGGCTGCCATTAACTCTTGTAGCTCTTCCAGTTCATCGCTTAATTCCTGTAACTTTTTGTCTGCGGAATCGTGCTCGATATGCGGATCAGTGTAGTTTGGGTCATAGTTCTTCAATTTGACATCGGTACCTGGCTTAACTTTCCATAAGAAATCTGTTCCCATTGCTAACATCCTTTCTCCAGAACCATTGTATGAAGGGTGTGCCGCTCACTGCCACAACACACTCTTCCTGGCTGGTCCCACGTCATCAAGTCGAGATAACATCGGTTTCTTTCGCACTGACAGGCCGGTTCACTACTACTCGGACCCTATATACAAGATATTTGATGGAAAGATCAAACATAGAATTAATTTGTTCAATTTTTCTGGATAAGAGGAAGTTCAACTATGAAGGTTGTCCCTTCCCCCAATGTTGACTCACACCAGACATGCCCATGAAGCTGTTCAACGAGGGTTTGCACAATGGCTAACCCTAAGCCCTGGCCGGGAATGGAGGAAGATTGGGCCTCAGGAGTGCGATAGTATGGAGTAAATAGTAAAGGAAGCAAATCTGGTGCAATGCCAGAACCAGTGTTATAGACGGACATGCGGGCCATGTCATCCTTTTGATGGAGGGCTACTTCCACATGACCATCTTCTGGTGAGTACTTGATGGCGTTGGTGATCAAATTATTGAGTACCTGTTCGAGGTGGTGGGGATGGCCTGGCACCATCAGGGTAGTGGAAGATGCAGTAAGGGTGATAGGCCTACCAGTGGTGAGGCGTTGATGTTCGACTATACGGTCGCAGAGGGCCGTCAGGTCGCAGTGCTGAGAGAGAGACACATTCTGAGAAGAGAGGCTACGTTGCTTACCGAGCAACTCCTCGATAAGTATGGTTAGTTGTTGGGTCTGCTCCTCGATTCTCTGGCAAGTGTCCGTTAGGCGCTCAGGACTGGTGGTTTTTGGTGGCCGGGGTGTATACAGGCGTTGAAGCCATTGGGTGTAGAGCCGAAGAGTAGTGAGTGGGGTTTTCAATTCGTGGGCAGCTATAGCCAGCTGCTGATCTTTAGCCTGATTGGTAGCTTGTAAGGATGCATTGAGCGCTTCCAGTTCCTGGGCACGCAGATGCAAGATGCTTGCAGCATGTTCGAGTTCCTGCTGGCGCAGTTGGCGTTGTCTGGTAATTTCCGCGATGAGCAGGCCAGTCAGCAAATAAGGAAGCACCTGGATGATGTTAGGCCAGAGATGCATGCTCGATTACTCCAGCAGGAGGAATCACGAGGAAATCAAGGAGTATGATACCCAGGATGAGCATAAGTAGGGTAGGTCCTCTTCCCCAGAAGAGAGCGACGAAGGAGACGGCAAGCACCAGGATAGCACTACGCATGACAAAATCAGGAATGACCGATTGAATAGTCAGAGTGAGAAGCATAGCAAGCGCAAGCATGGGAAACACGATGAGGTATCCTACAATAGAGTGATGCCAGTCAATCTGTACATGCAGCGTTGGTGGCAGGCGCAGGGTATGTTGGACACGAGATGATCGCTTGCCGGAAGACCCGTTTGCTTGAGACATAAATAGACCTTTTCTCGATGCTGAGAGAGGTAAGAGACAGAGAGACTGTATTAAGGAAGAAGCAAGCATGCTTCTGATATATCAGTGCCTTCCTCTCAAAAAGAAAATAGAGTTGTCTCTACCTATATCACCAAACGAAGTAAATAAGCAAGCTCAGCAGGGGGGTCCCCCTTTTTCAGGGTAATCGCATCTCAAGCGTGATGTGTCAAAGGCGCACCGTTCAGGATGAAAAAGGGCTTGGAATTCTCCCAACTTTTTTTTGGGGGGGTGGAGAAGAGAAATATGCTAGAATAAACACAAGAGGATTCGATGAGCAAACCGCAACCAACCTATATCAGAGAATTCAAGCAGCAGGCAGTATAACTCTTTGAAATCAGCATTAAAAGCAAAACACAGATAGCCAGAATTTTTGGTATTTCTGATGGTGCTTTGAGCAAATGGTGTCAGGAAATGGCATCTTCTTTAGAGAATGACTCCCTCTTTTAGAGGATAGGTAACATCTCTGTTCTGTTTGTGGCAGGCAAAAAGGATAAAGACAAGAGGTGACGAAGACCGTTACGGAGCAAACATAAAAGCAAATCGGAAACTCAGCAGTTAGACCCCCATTCTAGAACGGTCTCCAAGAACATAAGGATCTACTATGAGGACTGTATTGCATGTTCTCTAGTTTCTTACGGCTGTTCGTTACATAAATTTCTCCTGTCCTCTTTCACCATGGTATTCCGTCAAAGTGGTGAGTTTGCCTTGAAACGAACAGGCATTAGTTGTAAAGTTAGCGTAGCAAAGACACCTACCACTTGTCAAGAAGACGCGTTCTCTCGCGATTGTTCAGTAAGGACTCCGAGTAGGAATGGATACCATTGCTAAATTGCTGACGGTACGAGCCAGATGGAAATTTGCTACGATACAGATCAGAGGAAAATGAGTTCAATCGGGAGAAAGGAGAGTCCTTCTGTTAATGCACCCTCAGGCAATGAGTTCTATCCCTGAGGAAATGGTTCGCGTGGCCCATGCGATACTTGGCGTCGTGTTTTACTGGATGTACGTTTAACGTCAACGAACGTAGATATGGAGCCATTTTACCTATGTAGGAGTATGCCATAGGCAAGGAAGCGAGGAGCGTCTGATCTCATAACGTTTCTTGCTCGTATATACCAGACTCTGCCTTAGACTGAAACGGCTTAGCGAGACGCTTCGCGTAACCAGTATTACACTATGGCTAAGTATCGTCCGTGGCACGCATTTTATCCCTTTCTGATCCCCTTTCCAAATAGTTACTGGGAAGATCCAAATAATATTGACAAAAAACAAGTATATATCATGCCATTTTCTCTTATAAATAGTACTTATGTACCATATCACTGTTACAAAAAAAATTGTGATGCGTTCTCTGAAATTAAGATGCCTAGCATATATTGTTAGTGTATAGATAATACTCTCATACAAATTCTATCACATGTTTCTATATGGAATTGCCTTTCATCTCTCTACATACCTGTTTCAGTTCCATCAAGCTAGAGATTTTTGAGACATGGGGATATCTATTTGCGATGGTTCATCATTATGACTGAGACAAGTGAATTTGTATGCTGAACTAGTATTGGGGGGATACTATGCGACGAAATGTTGTTCAGGGCCTGGCGGTTATTTGCATCCTTCTGCTTTTGGTGGGAGGCAGTTTGACTGTACTACATGGGGCTGTACGGGCAGACAAAGATCCACTTGTGGCGTTAGATGGTGATGTGGTACCACAGGTACATCATGCACACTTCAAGCACTTGACTGATGGTAATCAGCAACTCAATCTTTCTATTGGCTTAACGCCTAATAATCTACCTCAATTGGATGATCTCCTGCAAGGACTCTACGATCCTCAGTCACCGAATTTTCATCAGTTTCTTACACCCGACCGGTTCAACCATCTCTTTGCCCCGACACCAGATCAGGTTCAGCAAGTAGAGGACTACTTACAAGGTCAGGGGTTAACAGTGACCGACGTTTCATCGAATCACCTGTTGATCAATGCTTCGGCTTCAGTCTCTCAGGCTCAGCAAGCATTTAACATGCAGATCGGTGATTACCAAAATGGGCAAGATACCTTTTATGCCAATACCTCATCACCTGAGTTACCAAGAGGGATTAGTAAGTTTATAACCTCTATCAGTGGTCTGGATAATACCAAAAAGTATCACTCACACTATCAACGGCCGACTACTCCTTCAGGACCATCTAGTGGATATAGTCCACTAGATATTGCCAATGTCTACAACATGGCTCCTCTGCAAAGTGCTGGTACTCTGGGCGATAATCAGACAATAGCTCTGCTGGAGTTAGATGGTTATCGGCCAACAGATATTATCAAGTATTTCCTGAACTACGGCCTAGGAACATCTCTCACAAATATCTCCAATATCGTGATTGATGGCTTTAACGGAAACGCCGGCCAGGGGGCCATCGAAGTTGAACTGGACATGGAAATACTTGCAGCGGTAGCACCCCATGCAGCACAACTTGTTTATGAAGGCCCTAATACGCCCCAAGGCTTCAATGATACTTTGAACAAGATTGTGGTCGAGAATAGAGCTCGGACGGTGAGTATCAGTTGGGGAATTTGCGAGTCCGCTTCTGGTAGCGCTGAGTTACAGACGCTCGATACTATTTTTAAGCAGGGAGCAGCACAGGGGATGTCATTCTTTGCTGCCTCAGGGGATTCAGGTGCTTATGACTGTAAAGATACAAATCTTGCTGTCGATTCCCCGGCGAGCGATCCCAACGTGACTGGAGTTGGTGGGACCACACTGCAATTAGGGACGGGTGGAGGATATGGTAGCGAGTTGGTGTGGTCAGACCCCAGTGATTTCCATGCTCCAATGGGTGCGGGAGGCGGCGGAGGTATCAGGTAATACTTTTTATGAAGCCAGTTGGCAAAGAGGTTCAGGGGTACAGAACAGCTATAGTACAGGAACAACCTGTAATGCACCAACAGGCACATTTTGCCGACAGGTTCCCGATGTTACAGCAAATGCTGATCCCAATACAGGCTATGCTATCTACTGTACGGTGGTCAATGCAGGTTGCCCCTCAACGGGCTGGTTAAGTATCGCAGGAACGAGTGCTGCTGCGCCAGTGTGGGCAGCGAGTACAGCACTTATCAATCAGTATCTGCAATCACAAGGGAAACCATCAATGGGGCTGGCTAACCCTGCCTTATATGGTTTGTTCAATTCAACGCAAACCTTCCCTGCTTTTCGGGATGTCACCACAGGAAATAACCTCTACTACCCGGCTACGACCAATTATGATCTGGCGAGTGGCCTGGGATCGCCTGATGTTTATAACATTGCGCGTGATCTCGTCGCGAACTCCAACAGCATTTTAGCGCAAGATACCTTCCATGGTTCTAATCAGACATACTGGGGTACGGCTTCTGATGGACATACCTGGGGAGGAGATGCAAATAGCCTCAGCGTCTTCTCTCTATCAGGAAATACAGGTCGGGTATCTGGTGGAAGCACAAGTTACAATGCTGTGCTGGGTCCTGTGGCCACCAATGCCGAAGTGCTGTTTACTGGTTCACTGAATACTTTTAGCAACGCTAATATAGGAGCAGTGTTACGCTGGAATGACACGAATAATTGGTACAAGACATATATTGATGGGAGCAATCTGGTAGTACAAAAGAAAATACTTGGGAATACTACTATCCTTGCTACAGCTCCCTTTGCCGCTATAGCTGGGGCGAACTACTCTTTGCGCTTCCGTATTGTAGGTACAACGCTCTATGCCAAAGTCTGGGCCACAAGTGGAACTGAGCCTGGCAACTGGATAGTTACGGTAATCAGCACCTCATTACAGAGCGGCTATTGTGGTCTACGTATGCTCTTGACGGATAGTGCTGTAGCAACATTTACCTCTTTTCAGGCTAAAACAGTCTAGTAATTAATCGTAGGAACAATGCCTCGCGGCTTGTTCTATAGAAGAAGTGGCCTGTATGGGTAACCTTCGGGTAGCTCATACAAGCCACTTTTTTATCAATCCGGCCCGTAAAACTCCTGCCTTCAGGCCTGATTCTTACCCACATTTTACAAATGGATTTTGTGAAACGGCCATCGAGGCTGGATGGCAGGGCTAACTGTTTCACAAGCACATACATGGTGATTAGCTTCTCAAGCCCTCACCAAAAGATGTGGGTAAGAATTAGGGCTTGAGCCATGGGGAGGATGTCAAATCTGTCTACGAGCTATAAATAAGATATAGCTTCCTTGCTGGTACCCATTTTTGAATGCTTTCCATAACGTGAAGCTAGCAAAGAAGCCAACTCACGTTACGTTTAAACGTCTTTAACGTAAACGACGTGGCATTTAATGTGGCTTATTAAAATTCTACGTTGCATACATTGTTGTGAGCGCAAAATCCACGTCGAGATAACGTCAACATGGCACTGACAGGCCGATCGGGTAAAATATACAAGCCATAGTTATCTTCTCTCAATATTCGCTCAAGAAAGTCGCTGCATTTCTCAATATTCGCTCAGAAGAAATATGGATGTTTGTATATTTTGCACAAATCTCTTGACAGAATATCAGCTAATTTCACCGTGAACGAAATGCACTAATTTCTCTATACTACTCTTAGCAGAAGAATACAGATTGAGTTCATCAGTGATGATATATCAATCTCTCATGGGAGAATGCGAAGAGATTTCTCGCAGAGCGTTTCCATGTACTCATAGCTGAGTAATTTGTTGCCATCCTGCAATGGGAAACTCTAATGAAGAGAGATGGAGCGCTTTCATCATGTCTGCTAGCACATTTCTTGTTTTAATGGCATGTCTTCTTATTGCAGCTAAATTCGCAGGGGGGCTTTGCCAACGTGCGGGAATTCCCTCTGTCGTGGGACAGCTACTCGTTGGGGTACTTGCTGGGCCATCTCTGCTTGGCTGGGTTCATCCCAAGTCCACACTGAACTCTTTTGCTACCATCGGGGTTATTATGCTCATGTTTATCGCAGGCCTTGAGACAGACATGAAGCAAATGCGGCAAGTCGGACGCGTGGCATTTATCTCCGCAGTTCTCGGAGTGATCCTCCCGTTTGTGGCAGGCGCTACCTTTGCATATGCTCTTGGGTATACACTTCCGATGTGCCTTTTCCTTGGAACGTTGCTCACGGCTACCAGCGTCAGCATTTCTGCTCAAACATTGAAAGATCTGGGAAAGCTGACCACCAAAGAAGGGACAACCATTCTGGGTGCTGCCGTGATTGATGATGTGCTTGGTCTCATTGTGCTTTCGATGATCCTTGCCTTTACCCTGGGGCAGAACCCCACATGGGGCATTCTTAAGATGCTTCTGTACTTCCCCATTGCCTATATCATCGGTCACTACGGCTTCCCTATTCTCTCGCGCTGGCTCCCACGGCTCCTGGCGCTGGAAGCTCGTATTGGTCTGATCCTTGCCCTGATCCTGCTCTATGCCTGGTCCGCCGAAACGTTGGGCAACGTCGCGGCTATCACCGGAGCATATATTGCAGGCATTCTGGTCAGTCGTACGGAAATGCGAGAGTGGGTTCATGATGGTCTCTCAAAGATTGGCTATTCACTCTTTATTCCCATCTTCTTTGTGTATGTTGGCATTGAAGCGAACTTCCATAACGTCGGACAAGTTGCACTCATTCCAATGATCAGCTTTATTGTCATTGCGATAGCAACAAAGGTTATTGGTTGTGGCTGTGGAGCACTGGTCTGCCGTTTCCGACCTCTGGAAGCATTGACGGTGGGAGTAGGCATGATTTCACGTGGTGAAGTAGCGCTGATTACGGCGACCATCGGTCTACAAGCAGGACTGCTTACCACATCGCTCTTTGCTGTTGTGATCCTTATCACGTTGGTTACGACGCTGGTCACACCTCTCCTCCTCAAACTTGTCTATCTGATACCAGCACCTGGGTCACTGAAATTGCGCCATATGACCGATCTGCCTGACATCGTTGATGAGATTGTCGAACATATCGTACCTGGCGAAGAAATACGACCTGTGCAGGAGGGAAGTCATGTCTCTTGATCTGTACGCCGATTTGCTCGACAAAGGGTATGCCTGCCTGCGTCGTGGTGATCCTGATGCGGCACAGAGTCGCTTTCAACATGCCATAACAAGCGAACCTGTGCGTCCCCAAGGATACTTTGCTCTGGCGCAGGTCTATCTGGAGCAGGGATTAAAGGATGATGTAAAACAAGCTCTGGAGCAGGCATTAGAGAAAGATCCTACTTATACCCCGGCAAGGGCCTATCTCGGCATTGAGTTGTTAAAACAATATGATCTTGATGGAGCACAACAAGTTCTCGATCAGGCTTTCCGTGATGAACCCACGAATTTACTTGTCCATATTAAATATGCCGAATACTACTACCGTTTAGGTTTTTATCATCGCTCAGTTGAGTGGCTTGAGCGAGGTTTAAAGGGGCCACATGGGGCTAACGAGCACATTGTGGCTATAGCACGAAAATTTCTGACGGAGTGCCGTCAGAAGAGTAAAAACCTGATTCTCCGTGAGCCACCTGACCCGCGCCGTTTGCTTCGTCTCTTTGATCGCTTACGGCCAGCGCTGGCTAAGCAGAAACGTACAGCGGAATAGGGTAAGTTCAGCTAAATTTAATCTCTCTCTAGTGAAAGGATGTTTCCATGCCCGTTTGGTTATTAACCGGTTGTTGTCTCATGCTGATGTTAGTACGTATTGGTCTCCCGTTTGGCATTCAGGCTGAAGGAAGAAGAGTTGCACGGGTAAGCCTCACCTTTCGAGAACGCCTTTTGTTGCATCGTACAAACATGTACGCACTGGGAGCAATCCTTGTCCTGAGTTCCCTTGGCAAGTGGTTCTCGTTGCCCGTTGAAATTGCACTTATTCTGGTTGCTCTGGCAATTGTCAATCTTCCTATGCGCTATGAGTTTACCAGCGAAGGTATTGCATGTAATAATGTGCTCTTCCGACGCTGGAAAGAGTTTGCATATGTGGGGGTACATGGTGCTCGCCTGACGCTGATGCCGCGCAAGGGTTATACTCCCTTGCGGTTGGTCGTGCAGACATCTCGTCAGAAGGAAGTCCTGCCACATTTTCAGCAATTTTTACAGATCCGTCGTGAGGCAGCACCTCCACTCGCTATCCTCAATTGGCTGCGCCAGCGTATTCCCGCACTTATCCTCACCAGTCTTCTTATCTTTACTGTCGGAATTGTGCTCAGTAGTTGCGGTGAAGGTCCTGACACCAGTGGCTTGAACTCTGCTTCCCAGAGCAATCTGACGGCTGTTTCGGCAAACGGCACACCAACGTCACAGAAGGATCTGAACACAGCAAAGCAGAATGAGCCTTTTGCCTACAATCTGGCACTTCTGGTTGACGAGAATCGGCTCGGTATCAACTTCACATGGACACTTGTCACTGGTTATCTGGTGATGTTCATGCAGGCGGGCTTTGCGCTTGTCGAAACAGGACTCTGCCGCGCGAAAAATGCTGGTCATACCATTGGTATGAACTTCATGGTCTATGGCCTTGGTATGATTGGCTACTTCATTGCAGGCTTTGCCTTCCAGTTTGGTGGGATTGGTCTGATCGGAGTACCAAACCTCGGCGGTCTGGCGGCACTGAATCATGAACTGGCGATCCCAATAGGTGGCACCAACTGGGGTATTATCGGCTACAAGGGTTTCTTCCTCTCGGATGGCAGCTATGATGTAGGGATAGCCGTAATGTTCCTCTTCCAGATGGTCTTCATGGACACAACTGCCACGATCCCCACAGGAGCAATGGCCGAGCGCTGGAAGTGGTCTGCTTTCTGCGTTTACTCTCTCTTCGTTTCAACACTGGTCTATCCTGTCTTTGGCAACTGGGCCTGGGGTGGTGGTTGGCTCTCGCAGTTGGGCGCGATTGGCCTTGGCAAAGGCTACATTGACTTTGCGGGTAGCGGGGTCGTTCACGCTGTTGGTGGCTGGTGTGCGCTGGCTGGAGCAATAGTGCTTGGTCCTCGTCTGGGGAAGTACAATCGTGATGGGAGTTCTAACACGATCCCCGGCCATAATATGGTACTTGCAATGACCGGTTGTTTCATTCTGGCCTTTGGTTGGTTTGGTTTCAACCCCGGCAGCACACTGGGCGCGTCTGCCAATGGGAATTTGCGTATCGGCCTCGTCGCTGTCGATACTATGCTCGCAGGTGCCTTTGGTTCCGTTGTCGCGATGGTTTATACCTGGCTGACAGGCGCAAAGAAACCCGATGTTGGCATGATGGGCAACGGACTCCTGGCTGGTCTGGTAGCGATCACTGCGCCAAGTGGCTATGTCAGCCCAGTTTCAGCTTGTATCATTGGGAGCGTTGCAGGTTTCCTCGTTGTTGTAGCGGCAGGCTTCATCGATAAAGTGCTCAAGATTGACGACCCCGTTGGTGCTATTGCGGTTCATGGCGTCAATGGCTTGTGGGGACAACTCTCAGTCGGTCTCTTTGCTGATGGACTCGCTAACTATGGTGGCCTACAGGTCAAAGGCCTCTTCTTTGGTGATGCCAGTCAGCTAGCAGCACAGGCAATTGGTGCCGTAGCCTGCTTCGTCTATGTCTTTGGTATCTCGTGGATCTTCTTTGTGCTCTACAAGAAGCTCTTTGGCTTGCGTGTTTCCGCCGAAACAGAATTGGCTGGCCTCGATATTCCAGAGATGGGTGCCCTTGGTTATAGTCCTGATGCCGAACCATATCGCCTTCCTCAACCAGAAGGCCCTTCGATAGCTCTTAGCGCCGAATAGCACACTTCAACAGTGCATTGCCATCGCTGAAAATGTTGCGCCCTTCAGATCTGTTTGATCATGAAGGGCGTATCTTTTTCCTCACCAGTAGAAGTTTTCTCCAGGGAAAGGATGATCTTCATGAGACCTCAGAATATACAAGTCTTGTTTCGAGTTGCGCAATGGACAATGGAGAACAAACGCAAGACAGTGAAAATAATTCGAGAGCTTTCTGAGACAGAAGAAAACTATTTGATAATTATTAGGGAAATAGATAGGGTAAATACACATTTGGAGAAATCAAAAGCAATTAACGCAGAAGCAACATTGACGCTCATTGATTGGCTGACAACGCTCGAATATTTTCAGTGGCAGTGCGCTTACTGTGCATCAAAACCTTTTCAGGTCATGAGTCATTTTATTCCGTTGCCACGAGGAGGAACGACGCCAGATAATTGCGTACCTTCATGTTATAGCTGCAAAACATATGGGAAAACAGAGAATATGCGTCTGCAAGCGTATCTTGTAAGCAGGAAACACAGAACTGAGGCGACTGAGAAAGAGGGAGGGAGATACCACCAGTGCTCTCCTCATTACAAATACAACGAGGCCATCACCAGATTAAATGTCAGGGCTCGTGAATTCTTGCTGAGGGTCTTTGGGGAAGCTAAGAAGTCACAAGCTAGACGAGGCAGGGAGACAAAATGGTGTCTGGTAGCGTCAATCTGAGAGGAACGACGCTGATGAATAAGGGGGAACACAGGGCCGTTTTCCCTCCAGATGCATCGAGATCCACCAGAAAACCTTGAGAGTTGCGTTACCCCTTTTGCTGATCGTCCTCCTTCTCATCTTTCAAGGATGGAGTCCTGGCCGAATGCGCAACGAGTCCAAGAAAGAGGGGCATGGCGACCACTCCTGACACGAGAACAAACAAAAACACCTGTGCTTGTGTGAGTGATGGATGTCTCCAGAGCAGAACGGCGAGCAAAGCGAGTTCACAAAGGAGCATTCCTGCACTCACAACAAGATAGGCAAATTGAAATTCTCGATGAATGTCTTGATGTTGGCTTTGTTCAAAGCTCTTTCTTCTGGTCATTCTATTCCTCTCTACAATAGGGGATTGCAGTCATGTGCTAGAGGGGACAGGATCAGAATTCTTTTTCTTTCTTGCTCCAAGCGGGTAACAGCACTCGTAATCCGATACCTTGTCCTAACAGGGTGATTAGCACCACACCATACACAATGCCTTCTAACAGTCCACGATCTGGAAAAGTGACAGGGACGCTTAATACCAATGCTACAGAGAGTGCTCCCCGTAATCCCGAAAGCAGAAGGACAGGACGCCAACTGCGAGGGAGAGGTTGGAGGCGCGAGAAGAGAGAGGACGCCTTTGCTGTCTGGTTTCGAGTGATCCTCCGCACGAAGCCATCATGCAATGGGAAGAGGGTATAAATCATCGTCGCTCGACCAAGAAACACTCCTACAAGCGCCAGACCAATGCCAGCAGATGCCGAAAGGAGAGAACTTGCGCCAATTTGGATACCCAGAATGAGGAAGAGGAAAGAGTTGGCAACATAGCCCAGAAACTCCCAGACATCATGAGATGATTGACGGGCTCGCTCTGAGAGCCCTGTTTGTCGTCCATAGCTTCCCAGAACGAGTCCAGCTCCCACCACTGCAAGCAATCCTGACGTATGCAGAACGATTTCCCAGCAGGTAGACCCCGTAGGCCACACTCATCGTGACTGTCATTTCAATCAGATGATCATTCACTAAGCGCAACAGGCGGGCCACGACGATGCCGACACCAATTCCAAGTGCCAGTCCGCCAAGCATCAACCAGAGAACCTCCAAAACGATTATCCAAAAGGAAGGAGGGGCTACCTCAGTTCCTCCAAGTGAGACAAGCAACAACCCAAGCACGATTTCAAAGATGGCCGCTCCTACTCCATCATTGAACAAGCTTTCTCCTTCCACAATAGTGCGAAGACGATCGGAGAGGCCCATTTGACGCAGGAGCGCGAGAACCGCGATGGGATCTGTTGGAGAGATGATGGCTCCCAGCAACAGGACGAGCAACCAGGGAAGTCCCAAGGTCCAGTGGAGAAGCACAGCCACAATCAGGACCGAGAGGAGCAGACCTGGCACGGCGAGCAAAAGGACGGCAAGCCAATTTGCCGTCAGTTGCTGCACATCGACACTCCAGGCTCCTTCAAACAGCAATACTGGAAGGAAGAGGAACAGAACCACATCTGGGTTCAAACGAAGATCTGGGAGAAGCGGAGAAACCCCAATGATGAGGCCAACGACTACTAAGACAAGCGTGTAGGGCAGGCGTAAGGGTCGCGAAATAAGTGCAACTATCAGAGTGACAACTAACAGCAGGACCAAGAGTTGGATATTTTGCTGGGTATCATTTCCAGCTCCCATGAGACTCACCATAGAAAGAAGGACTGATTGTTGCATGAAGACTCCTTTTGTACACCAAAAAGCACCGCGATCTGCCGACCAGGCTTCCCAACGCCCCATATGCAGAGAGTGTATCATGCAATGGCTTGCAGCAACAAGAGCAGTGTTAGACTACAAGCAATATTCACTACACCTGATGGAGTGCCTACTTTCTGGCAATGCACACTCCCAGTTTGCCGTAAATTGACCCGTAGCCCAAAAACGTGCGATGCTAAAAAAGAAGGTTCTGGATTTCTGACCACACTCCTGGCCACTTGGAGGAAAGACGATGCCAAAAATTGTTGATACGCATATGCGTAAGGCGACCAAACAACATATCTTGCACGAAGCTGCTCGCGCATTGTAACTACTCAGATGCCAAGCGAGGAGGAAGGAGAGGAGAACTGACAATGGCAGAACGCAAGGCAGCCAAAAGGTGAACACCTTGCTTCTGCCGGGTAGGCCGCTGGCGAGGAACGCGATGCGCCCTTCCCCATCGCATGGGGAATCCGAGTAGTTACAACAAAAGGCTGAAGGAAGGCCTGTATTACATCAAATTCCAAATTGTCACCGTATTCCCTGATGCGGTTGCTAGCCGGTTGCCTTCTGGCGACCATGCAATGCTCAAAATGGGGATACCCTGTTGGACAGTAAGCAAAGGCTGCTGATTGTGCCCTGGATACCAGACCGACAATGTACCATCATCAGCCCCAACAGCCAGGAAACGAGCGTCGGGAGACCATGCTAGCGTCCGTGCAATACTCCGGGCTGTCTGTAAACGCTGCGGTTCATCAATACATTGTCCATTATTTTGCATCTGACATGTTAACCCATTCCACAGACGGACTACTCCATCATCACCTCCAACAGCAAGCTGTGCAGGCCTGCAGGAGCAAAAGCCGCAGTTCGCAGAGGCTGCATCATATCCTGGTAGAAATCCATGTATTTCCTGAACGTTGGCAGAGTCCCACACCCGTACAACACGACCATGAGAGGCTGATGCGACTGTTTGACCATACGCTGCCCAACTCACACCTTCAATGGCTGCCGTATGACGTACAAAGACCGCCTGCGCACGATAATTGACGGTATCCCACACGATTGCCCGCGTATCCAGCCCACCAGAAACTACTTGCATCTGATTGTGCGGTGTCCATGCAAGGCTTGTTACGTTTGCCCTATGACGATGATTGGCAGGACGGGCAATCATAGCCCCGGTCAGCGCATTGAAAAATGTGACATTATTACCCGAGCCAGTAACAATGCGTTGCCCATCAGTGCCCATACTAGCGCTCGCACGGAATCGGGATGTGGAATGGTCTGACGGAGAACATTATCAGTTCCCCAAATCAGCAACTGCGTATCATCAGCTCCGCTTGCGAGCGTCTTCCCATCGACCGACCAGGAGACACTCCGTACCACCCCCTGATGCTGGGTAGGAAAGGACAGGCTTGGCCATTGTGGGAAGCAGAGGTTTCACCTGGGTTGGAGGCTGCACAATCGTTTGTTTCGGCGCTCCATTGGTTTTGGTGGGAAGAGATAGCAGATTCGTCAAGGCACCTGTCGTCAACGCATGATATGCTGCATAGCTAGCAGCAGTACCACCTACTCCTAATACAACACCGCCCAAGAGCAAGAATACACTACGCGGCCATTTGCGCCCTTCCTTATAACAGGCATAATAGCAGACGTGTTTCCTCTTGCCTGGAGAGAAAATCCAGCTGAATCTGCGATTGTTCGCGACAGTGCAGAGACTGTTGTGGCACATTGCTCAAAAGGGTGGCAACAGATCCATCTATGACATAGGAGTCTAAAGCCAGCCTTGTCCCTGGCTCAATGCCAGACGCCACCAGTGTTGTATTCTCTGGCAAAATACGTCCTCCAGAGGCTTGGCGTAACATATATACGAGCTGCTTGCCAAAGAGATCGGTTTGAGGAAGCTTGAGTTCCTCAACAAGTGCTGGTACAAGTGCACCAACGGGAGCATCCGCAACAATCTCTACGGACCGCACCGACCCAAATGCATTTTCTTCTATCAATATTTCGATTTTCTGCATAGATCTTCCCCTTGTCCCTTTTCGCGTAGACAAGATCTCATAAATGACTCGTCTTTCCGTTTTTAGTGTATCACGACGACTCGTCTTTGCAGAGAAAATAAGTAAAATAGGCCAGGGCAAGGAGGTTTAGAGAAAACCTTCTTTACCTACTCATTCACAAGCAATCAACAAACATAAGAGTATGCCCGGCCTTGTGATATGGTAACTACTCAGGTCCTCCCCACCTGCGGTGGCTCGTCCTGGTTGTGCGTGGGTTTTGTCGCCAGGACGTGATAGGCTTGGCGTCAGTGGGTAAAACTTGTAAACGCGCAAAAAACACCTGTCCAATCGGGTCGGTGTACCAGAATAGGGATGACACGCGCTTCCCCTGCATCCTGCCGCTCTAAAGCGCGCTTCTTCTCGATGCCATAACAGTAGTCAAAGGCAAAGATGTCTGCACTCACCAGCAATATGATGACTGAGGCTGTTTTTAGGTGAGTATCAATAGCCTTAGCCCAATCAGCACCAGAGGAATGAGTCGCTCATGCCAGAAGAAGACGAGGGCACTGCCGCCTGAGCAAACCCAGGTGAGTTTCCAGCCTGCGTAACCACGGCTCATCCACATGGGAATAGCAACACAAAACCTCAACTGGTATCGATGCCTCGTCCATGACCGCACCTCCTCTGTGAGTTGTCTATCACCTGTAGATAATTCAAGCATATCATAAAGGAATGGCTTGTTGGGCAGGATCGTTTCGCCGCGGTCACTGCGTCCCGATCCAGGCACCAGAAGTACCACAGCAAACGGCCCGTCGCCCTGCGGAATGCTCACTGTTCCTGGCAACACCCATTTTCCGTGTCCTATCTGCACCTCGTGTTCTTGAAAACGCTTGGGCTGCGCGTAATTGTCGTGGCCCAAATTCCTGGGTGTGGTTTGCAAGGTCGATGGTTCGTTCGATCAGTCGTCGATCCATCTGCGCATCGATGAGCCGCTTACGAAAGGCAACAAACATCCCTTTGCTGAAAGGTGGGCTGATCGGTGTCCAGAAGTCCGGTACCACCTGCCAGCGCCGGTCCATGAGTGTTGCTTCAATCACTTCGTCATCGGACACGCCCGTGTATGCTTGCAGAATGACCGCCAGGGCCAGTTGAGCAGGAGCACCCCGCTTGCTTGGCCGATAGAGGGTTCCAGTTCCTGTTGGAACGACTCATTAAACAAGGTATGCCGGTGATAGCGCAGGAACACAAACTATTTGGCTCGCCGTTATCTTTTGGACAATCTGTTCTTCTTGCGCAGAAAGTGCGACTGAAGGATGCCAATGGAACGGTTGCGTCTTTTCTCCCCTTGCTTCTCAGCTTCCAGACGGACGGTTGTAAAGACCACCAAGGCAGAAGCAATTCACTTTTCCCAGATGTCGGCTCTCGTTGGAGTGGAGTTAAGGTTGCTATCACCAGCCGCAAAGTCCAAGCCAATGACACTTTCCCAGTAACATGCTTGACGTATGTGGAAAGTCGCAACGTGAGCAAAAAAGGTAGCTGGATTAGGACAACTAAACCATGTGATGCTGGACAATGGGGATCAGTCCCTATGACGGAAAAAGAGGTGTCAGAAACCTGAGAACAAGCCTGGTGAGATCACATCTCTTTCAAGACTGCAGGAACTCTTGCATTCTTGCTCGAATCTCGTGGTCGTGGGTGCTACACCACATCAGGTGACTCTCGGCATCAGATTGAAGAGTTGGGCCTGAGGAATATGCTTCTCTACAGAGACGGCATGGGATGCATCGACCAGTCCATCGTATTTGCTGGTAATGACTAAGACAGGAGCTCTCACCCGGCCCAGGTCTCCACACTGATGCGTGATGTCGTGGAGAAATCCTGATCCCGAACGTGAAGCTGCAACATGGCAAGGGCCGCTTGCTGCTGACCAGGACTCATCGCAGAGAGCACCTGATCGCGTGGCAGCGAGGTAAGGCCCCACATCACAGTTTTGAGCGCAGCCTGAGGTGCACCATGTTCAAACCTCCGAAACGCTGCCCAGACCATTCCTTCGAGCACTGGATTGAAGAACAGATAGGTCAGGACACGAATCGCGCCGCTGGCATATCTGCCGTCTGTTGCCGCGTTCTGCAAAATCACCTTGCTGACACGTTCGGGATGGCGGCCCGCCAGTTGCAAGGCGGTTGGTCCCCCTGCTGAGATCCCTACGACGATCACCTGAGCCAGTTGGAGGAGATCAAGCAAACTCACCAGGGCATCGGCACATGCTTCGGCACGCTTTCCTGTAGAAGAAGGGGTCCTGCCGTACCCGGGTCTTGATGGGACAAGCAGCTGATAGCCCTGCGTCAGAAAGAAATCCTCATGGCCCAGCGGTGAACCGCAGTTGGTGTGTCCACCGTTCAACACCACCACTGCGGGACCCTGGCCCACGCTACGATACTCCATCAGTCCCAATTCTGTTCGTACAAGATGACACACCTGTCCGCTTCTTTCCTTCCCATGGCCCAGATACATTGATGCCGATAAGTCTGGATCAACCAGACAGCAAAAGCCAGGTCAATGGACCCGACGCCCACTCGAAGCAGGCTATTCCAGACACGATAGGGAGTGGGGAAGACGGCAAGAAGCTGCAAGCAGTCAACGGGGATCTGAATACTGCGCGGAAAAGGCAAGCAACAGCAGCCAGAAGAGCCGGCGCCATTGGTGCAGCACCCCATATATCAGGAGGCCGAGCAAGACAATCAAGACACCCAGCACCAAGAGCAGTGCCCAAGGATAACGGCCAGCAGGCAGTCTTCCGGGCCAAAGGGTGATGGTAGAGATGGATGGCTCAACGGCAACAATGATCAGCACACTCACCAGGAGCAATCCCATAAACGCAATCAGTGCTTTTTCAAGCAGCATGGCTGGAGCAGGACGTGTGCGAGTCATGGCTTCTTTC
>CAWFFV010000018.1:0-277939 GCA_963814985.1 uncultured Chloroflexia bacterium
GACTCCATGACGCTTCGCAATCTCCCATACGGCACGTGTATAACCAGGAGGATACGTAATGATGCCTGCCGCGCCTTGCACCAGCGGTTCCATAACCACCGCTGCCAGTTCACCAGCATGTTCCGCAATCACACGTTCAACCTCTTCAAGACAGGCGATACGACATGCTGGATATGAGGTATGTAGATGGCAGCGGTAGCAATATGCACACGGAGCTTGTAGGGTCGTGAACAGGAGTTGGTGATAGACTTGCTGATATAGATTGATACCGCCTACACTCATCGCACCCACCGTGTCGCCATGATCGGCACTGCGCAGTGAGAAAAATTTTGTCTTGTTGGGTCTGGCAGGGTCGCATTGTTGCCAATATTGAAATGCCATTTTTAGAGCTATCTCTATTGCAGCAGCCCCCATGTCCAGAAGTAGAAAACTCTTCTTAGCTTGCCAGGAGCAATCTCGGCTCAGGCGTCGAGCAAGTTCAATGGCTGATGGATGGGTTAAGCCGAGGAAGGTAGTGTGAGCAACGCGCTCAAGCTGGTCCTTGATGGCCTGATTGATCTCCTGGCGTTGGTGTCCATGGACGTTGACCCATAGCGATGAGACACCATCGAGGTAGCGCTTGCCTTCACTATCGATCACATAACTGCCCTCAGCACGCTCAATGATGATCTGTGGTTCAGCTTCCCAGTCCTGCTGCTGTGTAAAGGGATGCCAGAGATAACGTTTATCTGTTTGTTCAAGGACTTCAGAAGTATATTCCATACTCTTCCTCTCCTATTGACATTCAGGTGCACTCCGCTCAGTCTTAACCAATTACCCCCAGGCGTTTGCCTACTCGTTCAAACGCATCCAACGCATACATGAGGTCGGCCTGTGTGTGTGTTGCCATCAGACTTGTCCGAAGACGCGAGGTACCGGCCGGAACCGTTGGTGGGCGTATGGCAACGACGAAGATGCCGTTTTGCAGCAGGTCCTTTGCCATCTCCAATGCCAGAGCAGGATCAGAGACAAGGACAGGCACAATATGCGTCTGGGAAGCAAGGGTGTTGAAACCTCGTTGTTGCAAGCCACGCCGGAAAAAAGCACCATTTTCCTGAAGACGTTCAACAACGTGTGGTTCCTGTTCCAGTATGTTCAAGGCCGCCAGTGATGCTGCAATGACGGGAGGGGGGAGCGCAGGTGGTAAAAATAAAGTTGCGCGAAACATTGACGAGATATTCTTTCACCAGACTGGGACCTGCAACAAAGGCTCCAAAGCTCCCCAGTGCTTTGCTCAAGGTACTGACGGATATCAGTCCCTCATATGCAATACCTGATTGAGCCACCAGACCTCGCCCGCCTGGGCCAAGACAGCCTGTAGCATGTGCTTCGTCAACGACCAGCATAGCTTCATAGCAGGTACAGAGGCGAGTAATTTCAGCAAGTGGCGCAAGATCCCCATCCATGCTAAAGACGGTGTCAGTAACCACTAATGTCCTTCCCCTGTGCCCTGCTTGTCGTGATGCCACAAGTAGCTCTTCAAGAGCGGAGACATCACTATGTGCAAAGATTTTGCATTCGGCTTTACTTAACCGACAACCGTCAATCAGACTGGCGTGATTAAGCTCATCACTGAGGATCAGGTCATCAGGTCCGACAAGCGAGGAAATGACCCCAACGTTGGCTGTATACCCACTGGTGAACAAGAGGGCACTTTCGCTCTGCTTGAAATGCGCCAGCCGTGTTTCCAGGTCGCGGTGTCGCTTGCTCGTTCCAGCAATGAGTCGAGACGATCCTGCACTACAGCCATCTTCTTCAGCCGCCGCCATGGCAGCTATCTTCAATTCGGGGCGACCGGCCAGACCAAGATAATTATTTGAACTCAGATTAAGAACCTGGTGCCCTTCCACTTCCATCCAGGGTTCAGCGCCAGCTGAGATGGTTCGTAATTGACGGTAGAGGTGATGGCTACGCTGTGTCTCCAGTCGATCTTGCATAAATTGCAGAGGCTTTATTTGCATAAGAAAATAGACGATCTCCCTCCAATCTCTCTTCTCTTTTATTCTACCTCACTCGCCCCCCTTCTTCGCAAGCAAGCGACTTCTTTTAGTGAATGACCGATGAGGCAATCACAATAACATATTACTTACTACTTTGAGCGAAATTTCAGCTCACGTGTAGAACGTATTATGCAGGTTTGGCTTGTGTTCGGACACCTTTCTCTCGACAATCTGGCTGGTATACTGCTCTCCCCATTTCAGCATGGGAAGCAGGATTGAGCACGAATGCTTTCCCAATTCGGTCAGGGAATACTCGACCTTTGGAGGAATCTGTTGATAGATCTCACGATGGACTATTCCGTCTTCCTCTAACTCTCGCAACTGGAGAGTTAACATCCGCTGCGTAATAGTTGGTAAGAGTCGCCTGAGATCACTAAAACGCTGTGGTCCTCGTAATAAATCGAAAAAGGGTGCCGTCGCTTTCCATTTCCCGCCAATGACATCAAGTGTAAGGCTCTGGACAACTGTATTGGTAATGGCTTTTTCCCATTGTGTTTCCTTTTTTCGGTATATTTTTTGTTACTATACCACATCCATGTGCGTACTTACAAAATTTATCTTAATCATCATATTTACAGGCTACACATACAAATAAGCAAAACCCTGCCGGATGTGTCTACTTGACAATGGTTTACTTAACCAAGTATGATTGACAGATAAGAAGAGCTTACCTGCTTGATTTGATACTTTTGTTCTTTTCTTGGAGGTGTAGATGGACTTTTCCTGGAACCATACACAACAAGAGCTATATAAGCATATATGCATGATGCTCACAACAATCCCTATGTTCCCCATCAAATGATGTCTCTCCTTACTGGACACGGACACAGTGGCACCGATGTGGTGAGATTGGCATTCTGGGCTTAAGCGTGCCAGCGCTGTATCAAGGGCAGGGATTCGATGCTCTGACGACTGCATATATGATGGAGGCCTTCGGACGCGGATGCGAAGATATGGGATTGGTCTTCTCCGCTGCAGCTCATCTCTTTGCCTGCTGTATGCCTATTGCCGAGATTGGAGAGACACAGATGAAAGAGCGCTTTCTTCCTGGCCTGTGTACAGGAGAACCTGGTTGCGGCGAGTGGATTCTGAAGAAGAGGAGGCCGGCTCCGATGTCTTTGCTATGCAGGACACAGTCCGGGAGCAGAATTGGAAATTCGTCTGTCCTAACAGATTTAAGAAAAAAACTATGTCAGCAATGGAACAGAGGCTAACATTTTCGTCGTATACGCTGTCACAAAAAAAGTTCACGGGTATTTACCGAATAGCGGCTTTATTTTGTAGAGCGAGAGACACCCGGACTCCTGAATTCACGTGCCGTTTCAGAAAATGGGTTCCGCATCCTAGGAAGGGATGTCAGATTACCCTCAATGCGTGCCATGTTCCCGGCGCGCACATGCTACGACAGGGACAGGGGGCACCGATTTTTACTCAAGATATAAATGTTACACGATGGGGAGCGTGATTGCTTATTTGCTGGATCTGTAGGCATGATGAAACACCGATCAGACCGGACCATTGCTTCTGCGCGAAAAGCATCGGGAGGTTTGGCAAAGCTATTGGCAAGAATCAGGCGATCTCTCATCGTTATCGCCAGTTGTGAAGCTTCGTCTTTCATCACACGGCTACTGCCTATCATCTCTTGCTGGCTCTTTGATCATAAACAGGATGCCCAATTTGCCATATCGCTTGCCAAATTGGCGATTAGTGAGGCTGCTATTCAGGGGAGCCTTGATGCCATCCATATTCATGGCTCCACGGGTTTTGAACAGGCGTCTCGCATTGAGAGCATGTTGCGAATTTATCTCCAGTACCGATTTTCTCTGGAACGTCAGAGATCCAGCGCGATATTATTGCGAGTAAGTTAGGGTTATGAACATACAAGATCTGGTAATATGGAAAGACAGCAAACTCCTCATGCCCTGGCTATACAAGGCCCAAATAAGGAGGATATGACCTATGCAGAACTGGACGACGCACCAATTGTTTTGCAACTGAACTGCTCCAGCTTCGCGTGGCTCCTGGTGACCGCGTAGGCATCTGGCATGACAAATCGGCAAATCGCCAGCAATGCAAGCGGTGTTGCGCATCGGGGCAATCTATATTCCACTTGACCCTTTGAGTCCTGTTGCACGTATACAGGCAATCATAAACGATTGTGATATCAGAGTGCTTCTTACCACATCACAACCAGTCCAAATGATAGAGAATAAGGCATCCGGTCAATCCTCTTCCATTGCCTACCTCTACATTGATGATGTGGTACTGGTCAAAAGCATCCAGATTTCGTCTGCTTTGTCACACCATGCTGTACAGACATATTCCAGATAAGAGGATGATATTCCATACTTTCTCTACACATCTGGATCAACGGGTGTGCCAAAAAGTATGTATCAGCCATCGAAATGCTCTGGCCTTTGTCGAGTGAACAGTAAAAACGCTGCAAGTGACTTCAGGCGATCGCCTTGCTAATAATGCCCCATTCCATTTTGATCTCTCGTGCCAATATTTATGCCGCTTTTATGGGTGGCGAAACGGTCGTAGTTACCCCGAAGGATGGCATATATGCCAACTGGTCTGGTGGAATTTCTCAACGTGAGCAAATTTACCATCTGGTACTCTTTCCATCGGTGCTCATCCTTCATGATTGAACAAGGCAACCTCCTGCGAATAGCAACGACCAATCTTCGCTGTATTCTCTTTGCCGGTGAACCATTTCCTATCAACCACTTACGACGTTTGTATACACATTGGCCGATGTTACGCTACTTCAATCTCTATGGTCCAACAGAGACCAATGTGTGTACCTATTACGAAGTTACAGTATTACCCGGAAAGCTGGGTCAAACCGGTACCAATCGGCCAGGCATGCTCCGGTGATACTGTTTGGGCACAGAATGAGGACGGCACTCCTACATCATTGGGAGAGATAGGTGAACTGATCGTGGAGGGACCAACCGTCATGGTTGGCTACTGGGGAAGACCTCCTCAAGGGCAACAGCCGTATGCAACGGGAGACCTGGTCCGTCTTCAAGAAGACGGCAACTATCTTTATATTGGTCGCCGTGATCACATGGTCAAAGTACGAGGATATCGTATCGAGCCTGGTGATATCGAAGCGGCGCTGGGAGAGCATCATGCCATCCATGAGGTCGCAGCTCTTGTTGTTGGAGAAGGTTTCAAGGCACGCATTGTTGCTTTTATTGCATGCACAGGCTTCTCATCCCCATCACTACTGGAACTCAAACGTCATTGTGCTGAACGCTTGCCAAGATACATGATTATTGATGATGTCTGTGTGCTATCTTCACTCCCAAGAAACCACAATGGTAAAATCGATCGCCAGGCTCTTGCTGCCATGACTCTCATGCCAGATAGATCTTCGTCTGTTTCTCTCAATATTGCCAAAGGAGCACAATAACAGAAGCATTTCCGTTTTTTGTTGAGAGTTCGACTATCATATGCCAGAGTATCACGAGCAGCAATAACGAATAATAAAAGCTTGACCCAATTTTCTTTAACCCTACGGTTAGCGTGCTAACCAACTCTTCATGCTTCGTGTCACAAGGTCTGCCGCATCCTGCTGCACAAAGTGACCTGCCTTGGGAATAGTTACCAGCGTCAGGTCTTGCTCAATCCATTCCCAGGTGTTATTGAGTCCGCCCGCGAGGAGAAATGTATCAGCCAGGCCATGAATTAGCAGCACAGGAGCCTGCACTTTGGGCGGAGTTGCAGGATTTTCTGCGTAGGGCGGACGCGGATAATTCTGCTTGTAGTAATGCAACATAGCCTCAAAGTTTGAGCGCCGCAAAGCTTCCAGATAATGCTCTCTTTCGCCTGGATCGGTTACCCATTCGCTCAATCTTTCTGCCGTCAAGTGCAAATGGGCACCTTCTTGTTGAAAGTTTCGCGCATACTGGCTATTTTCTTGCTGCTGGGGATTATGGACTAACTCATGCGCTACACCACGTGGATGTGGCGCGTTAAGGACGATCAAACGTTGAGTCATCGTGGGCCGATGCATCGCAAACTGCCAGGCAATTACGCCACCCCAGTCATGTCCGACAATGATGGCCTGCTCCTGCCCAAGGTGACGGATGACAGCTTCCACATCTCCTATGAGCTTTGGCATGGCATAGTTCCTGCCACCTTCTGGTCGATCACTCAGGTTATAGCCACGTAAATCTATGGCGACGGTCTGGTAGTGCTCAGCCAGAGCAACCATCTGATGACGCCAGGTATACCAGAAATCGGGAAAGCCGTGGATCATAATCATCAGCGGCCCTGTACCCAGGCTGGCATAGTGGATCTTCACGTCATCGTTAGTTGCATAGCCATGTACGACATGGTTTTCAATATCATTGCTAGCAATTGTTCCAGTTAAAGAACTCATTGTTTGTTCCCTTTCCTAAAAAGAGTGGTTGCTGTATTTTCAAGAAAATGAATTTTGCTACAGGCTATATCATACAACCATTCAGACCTTAAGACTCTCGTATTTGACCTCATCTCGTGCACGCAACATAGCGAGAGCTTCAGGAGAAAGCGCAAACGGTGAAGACGGAACGGATCTTCCGGTGGCCCGCTTGAGCGCGCTCCGTAGAACTCGCATAAGAATACGCGGGCTAGCAAGCGACTGTGGGGGAGCCATCATGCCAACAACTCCCATATATACCTGATAGACCACAACGTCTTCGACGGCACTGCGCATAACAAGATCCAGGAAGCGATGGAGTAGCCCCATCCCCAGAGGCGGTCGCGCACCACGTAATGTCACTGTCGGCCAGCGCAGATCCTCGCCAGAGGCAACCAGCCAGGCACCAGCAATCGTTCTGGCTAATTGTTGTTGAAAGTGCTGCTCGAAATCGGCTCTGGGCGAATGTTGCTGGTTACGCAGACATTCCTCCAATGTCAGTGCATCCATGGCGCTGACGGTCATACCCTGGCCAAAAATGGGATTGAAGGCGCACACAGCATCGCCAGTGACAATAAAACCGCGAGGCCAGCGTTCCAACTTCTCAAAACGGCGCACACGATTTTCCGGCGTACGATAGCCACGAATGGGTGTGAGCGGTTGAGCCACACGCAGCGCCTCATAGAGACTGGGATCGGGCAGATCACGCGCCCACTGCATAAAACCTTCTTCATCGCCTGGCGGATAATTGCCAGCGAAGCCCGCTAACGTCACATGCCATTTGTCGTCTTCAATCGGCAGAATAAGACCAGCTCGCGGGTTATGAGGTGGACGTGAATTGATAATCAAACCTTGCCACTCGCTGGGAAAGTTAGCAGGCCTGGCATAAAAGCGTGAAGCATAGCCTAACCCGGAGTTGATGATTTCTTCTGGGGGTGGCGCATACCCCAAATCTGTAAGCCAGCGCGGTGCCTGCGAATGACGACCACTCGCATCTACAACGAGATCGGCAATCAGCGTATCTACGTGGCCTTCCTCTCCGCGCTCTCGCAACTGAACGCCGGTAACACGCATATGATCTGGAGTAGAAAGCAGGCTTATCACATCACGATTGGAGAGAAAGCGTATATTTGGCTGTTGTGAGAGTCTATGGCGTACATGCCACTCTAGACGATAGCGACTAAAGGCAACAAACTTGCCCTCATTCTTCACTGACGGAAACTTGCCAGCAGGTGAGACAATCACAAAGGGCACGACGTCAGAAATGGAGAGCGCTCCATCTACACGCAAATCGTCTAGAATGCCTGGGAACATCTGATTGATGATTTGTTGTCCTCGTGCCAACAGTGCATGGGCATGATATGACTGGGGAACACCCTTGCGGTGATCGGGCATCTCTGGAAAGGTATCACGATCAATAATGGTTACCTGCTCAAAGTAATTCGCCAGAATACGAGCGTGAAGGAGTCCGGTCATACTCCCACCAATAACTATAACGTGTCGACCAATATTCGATTTGCTCCCAGACGATGGGGCAGATGCTTCCGACATTCATGAGGAATCTCCTTGTGAAGTTCTCTGGTGATCCATCGCCATCATGGCCGATCAGATCCACACTTTATATATCTTTTAGGATATATATCATAATTAACATATATCTCACAAGAAATATAATACCCTACGCAGTTTCATATGTCAATACTTATATATGTCATTTTTAGCATATACTTAGAATTTCCCCTGAGACAGTATTGGTCTCTTTGCGTCGTTGCGATTTGCGCGGTACACTATTAGAAAAGAATGAATGAGGCCTGAACCTTATGATTTCTGACACCTATTTTTAGCGCCATCCAACGTAGAAACTCTTCTCTTTACCGGGATGTAAAAGCCAGGAGGATATAGCGATGTATACATCCATACGGAAATACTACGTCATTCCGGGGCAGGTTGATGAGTTGATGCAGCGCATCCACAGGGGCTTTGTCCCCATTATCAGCGATGTATCAGGATTTCATCGCCTACTATGCTCTGGCAATAAGAAACGACGAAATAGCCACAGTCAGCGTTTTTGAAACGCGAGATGGAGCTGAACAATCCGTACGACGAGCTGCTAGTTGGGTTGAAAAAAATATCATGTCCCTTATTCAGGGTTTACCAGAGATCACAGTTGGTGAAGTGAAAGTGTATCAGGGCAATAGAGAAAAAAGCAACCAATACGTCAGCATTGGTGAACCAGCTGATAGACGACTACGACATCCTTTTCCCTGATTCCTCAGCGTCTTAGGCGCTTCGCGGGCCGTTTTGTGTGGATTGTGAGGGTTGCGAGCAACCCCACAATCCACACAAAACGAGGGCCAGCCACCGCCGGTGGCGAGCAGATCTGAGTAGTTATGAATATTTTACGTATCCAATTAGACAGAGTGAAAAGTTCCCAGTGCATTGCGAAAGAGTATTTGTATGTTGTGAAACTGCACAACCATGTCTGGTTGATGATCATCACGCACATCAATAAAGGAAACCGTGACGGGGATCAGATCAGCACCAGGCCCAACGAGTTGTGGCCCCAGATAAGTGTGTACCTGAGTTACATCTCCGCCTGGTAGTTCGATCACCTCGACACGCCCTGCCAGGTTCAAGGCAATAAAATGGCTGGGCATGCCTCCTTTTTCGTGACCGACAAAGGCATCAATCTGAAACGTACGCGGTCTCCCATAATGCAGATCATCCCAGGTGGAACTCAAGTATATGCTGCCTAGATTCCCTAACACAACAAGCAAGAGCGGGACTAACATACCAGCTCCGACTAAAAGGAGCTGATACCGCTGGTCTTGAGAGAGCGCTGGAAAAGGAAAGGGCAAGACCCTGTGAGAGGGCGGAGGTACAGGAGGATGCGACTCCTTTTGTGGTTCTTGCGTCTGGCTTTGGAGACGTGAGGCACGAGGGATCTCAGGTTGAGACACCTTTCCTGGACGAATTGGACGATAAGATAACACACTACGAGGGATCAGGTGGTCTATTGGGGTTGTTTCGCACATCGTGAAATCCTCCAGGTTCCTGGTAGCGCACCTTATACTCCTTACGTTTTCTCCTATCCTGCGGGTACACACATGGTCTGCTCTATCAGCAGTTGGATCACTTGTTGTAGATCATTAGTTCGTTGGTAGATGGCGATTTGCCGATCTGCCCCTGTTCCCTGTGGATCATCAATCAATGTGCGGAGGTAATTCATCTCGCGACGACTCCCCAGGTCATCAACCATCTCATCCACAAAGTCCAACAACTCATGAAGAGAGTCGCGCATACTGAGGCGGCGCTCCTGCACAAAATCGACTATTTCGGCATCCAGGCCATATCGTATGACGAACCACTTGTTCTCTTCAATATACTCTCTCGATAATACGGGAACGCTTCGATGATGCTTATGCAGCCATGCCAGTTTAGCAATGAGCGCCTGGCAAAGTGCGGTCAGAGCGACGGTCTCTTCAATCGTGGCCGGCATATCACAGATGCGAAACTCAATGGTATCAAATACCGTATGTGGGCGTACATCCCACCAGATATCTCCCCCGCCAGCGATACAGCCAGTGGAGACCAGCACCTGTAGATAGCGTTCGAAATCATGCCATGATGGCATCACTGTGGGAATTCCTGCACGCGGATTGCTGTTCCATATGACCTGACGATAAGCTTTCATCCCAGTCAAACGACCTGCCCAGAAAGGTGAGTTTGAGGAAAGAGCTAACAGGTGTGGAAGCCAGGTACGAGCCTGATTCATCAGAGGGATCGCCAGTTCTTTCGACTCGATACCAACATGGATATGTAAACCAAAGATAAGTTGGGAACGAACGGCATCCTGGAGTAGTTCTTCTACACGAAGATAATGAGGGGACTCTGTGATCTTTTGATCTTGCCATAAGGCGCTGGGATGCGTCCCGGCACTTATCGGGACCAGTCCTTCCGTCTCTAGCAGATGGATCAGGTGACGCCTTGCTGTGGATAACTCTGTGCGCACAGTCAAAATATCTGGACACACACGAGAAATAACCTCTAATGTTGATTGCGTCATCTCAACTTTAATCTTTTCACCAAATACTGGTGCGCCTTTTTCCACGAGGGCACGAGAACATGAGGTTAGTTGGCCCGTCTGACGATCTACCAGTTGAAACTCTTCCTCGACTCCCATCGTAAAAAGTGATGACATATCTTTGTTCCTTCCTTACCGCGGAAACACTTTTCTGACGACTACGACCTCTGCCCTTTACGGACTCAAAAAGAACTTTTCTCTTGCGCTACTTTATTTTAGTTTGTTATCACTATTAATCCTTCTATTAATCTTATCACATGTCGGAAACTGCTGTACAGCTATCCCTGGTACGTCTTGTCTCCTCCGCACCAGAGCTAGCCAGCACTCCCTCTGGTGTGTTATTGTACATTCATAAGTGTACACGTTTTTTCTCCCACCAGTGCGACCAGGAGGGTGACGCTCAGCAGAGGTAAACTGGCGATCTGGAAAGAGAAAAGAACCTGTACCTAACTATTGGAGGATACCGCGCAACCTGATACATGCCTGATCGTTGCATACGCAGAAAAGGAGCAATGCAACGGAGATCGAACGAAAAGGGAGATTAGTATGATTTTAGCGTTGCTTTTGCGAGGAGAGAGCCAGGGTTTGCTTGAAAGTCACGAATGCTTCGCTAAGACGCTTGAGTTTCCAGGCCGTACGGGTCTTGAAGGCATAGTTCGATGTATTACCAGGATCCAGACGAATAGCCTGCTCTGAAGCAGCCATCGCTTCCCCATAACACTTGAGTTTATAGAAGGTTTTGCCCTTGGCTTGATAGGCCTGGGCATCCATAGGATCAAGTCGGATAGCTTGATCATAAGCGTTGAGGGCTTCTTCGTAGCGTTTGAGGCCGTAGAGGATGCTGCCTTTGTTGGCATAGGCTCGGGCATCGCGTGGGGCAAGTTGAATGGCTTGCTCACAAACAAAGAGAGCTTCTTCATAGCGCTTGAGGCCATAAAGGGCTTTAGCCTGGTTATAGTAGGTTCGTACGTCCTGAGGAGCCAGACGGATAGCTTGTTCGTAGGTTGTCAGAGCTTCTTTATAGCGCTTGAGACCATAGAGCACATTCCCTTTATTATTATAGATACTGACGTAACCAGGGTCCAGGATTAGTGCTCGCTCGCTGTCGACCAGGGCTTCCTTATAGCGCTTGAGAGCATAGAGAGTCTTGGCTTTGTTGTGATAGGCCAGCGCATTGGTAGGAGCAAATTGTGCACTCAGCTCGAAGGCGGTGGCTGCTTCTTCATAGCGCTTCAGCTCATACAAAGCAACACCTTTATTGTAAGAGGCCCAGGGATCGTGAGGAGCTAATTGAATGGTTTGCTCAAAGGCCTGGATGGCTTCTTCATAACGTTTGAACATTAAGAGGGTGATGCCCTTGCTATAATAAATTTCCGGATTGTTGGGAGCCAGACGAATAGCTTGCTCAAAGGCAGAAATGGCCTCGATATAGCGCTTGAGGCAATACAGAGCATTACCTTTCCCCTGGTAGGCCTGTACAAAATTGGGAGCACAGTGGATGGCCTGTTTAAAGGCCGTGAGAGCTTCTTCATAGCTTTCAAGCAGGTAGAGTGAGTTGGCTGTCTCGTAATAGTGACGGGCCAGCTCTGGGGAGCGTTTGATGCGGATGGCTTGCTGATGCGAAGTAAATTCTTCCTCATACCGCTTGAGGTGAGTTTGGGTGTCGTATTTGCCTTGCCGGGCATGCGTATTGGCAGGATCAAAATTGAGGACCTGTTCATAAGAAACAAGGGCTGCCTGGTACCAACCACTCTGGTAATGAGTATCGCCCTCTGCTAGCCATTGTTCTTTGGTTTTGCGAAGTTTCTGAGAAGACAGGAGGGGATTAGTACTTCCAAAATTCATGACACAATCCCTCTCCTGACCTGAGTACTTTTGTTCGTCATCTTTTATCCTCTAAAATACTTCTATCGTCATAGGGCCAGCGCTTGCGTTCCATGCAAATAACCAGCTAGAACCCTTTATCTATTCAAACATTCCTCTTCCATTCCCACAATTTTTCTGGCAGAGATGCCTACAGCAAAGTTATGCCCCCGTATGAATAATTAAGACCTTGAACGTCTTGAAGAGTATCGCAAGGTCCATGGTCCATGATCGATGATCAATATACTCCATATCGAGTTGGACCCGCTCGTGATAAGAAATGTGTTGTCGCCCACTGATTTGCCAGAGGCCAGTGATACCTGGTTGGACTGAGAGTCGCTTCTGCGCATATATTCCATAACGAGTCAGTTCGTCAGGATGAATGATGCGAGGTCCCACCAGTGACATTTGTCCTATAAGAACATTGAACAGCTGTGGAAATTCATCCAGGCTCGTCGTGCGAAGAATCTTGCCGACGCGTGTGATCCGTGGATCACCAGCAAGTTTCATATTCTTCAGATACGCTTCCATCAGTTCAGGGCGCTCCGCCAGGTAGGACTCGGCATTGGGAATCATCGTCCGAAATTTGAGAGCATAGAAGTGATGACCATATTGCCCGATGATTTCCCGAAAATATAGAACGTCCCCGCCGTCATCTAGCTTAATGCAGATGGCGATAATTAGAAATACAGGTATGAGCATCAGGATACCAAGCAATGAGAGCGTAATATCAATACATCGCTTACTTATGAAGTAGAACCAGGATGGTGTTCTGATAATATCAGCAACACTACTGCGTGAGAGGAGATCCCTTCTGGCCTCTTCCTTCTGACCTAAGGGAATGGTTACTCGTTTCATAGCTATCTTGCTCACTTAAGATGGCATCTAAGGCGATGGCACTGGTTAAGTACGCCTGTGTACAAGGGTACTCTTTGCAGAGAATAATGGCCTTGCCTTGCTCATCAACGACCATAGCGGAAAATAGAAGAGTCTACGGTGTACCTGTCCTGATTCTACAAGGAGTAGGAAATGACTTCCCTACTCCTTACAAACCTATTGTGCTAACTGATCTGCTCTGATTGAGCCAAACTGGTGGCTATGGAAGAGCGATCGTGGCGTCAATAGTTACACCATTGCCGTCCTGTGTCAGTGTAGCCGGGCTAGCCTTCCCAGTAAGACCAGCACAGTTAAGATTACCCCAGGTAGCGTTCAGGCGCTGGGCCAGGAAAGTGAAAAGATTGTTGGCGGCACCGGTATCAGGTGATCCAGCATTTACGGTGAGCTGTTTGTCAAGATTTCAGGCGAGGCACAGCGACCTGCAGGATATGGTTACAGTAGTTGGTAGTAACAGTAGTGGGATTGATAGTTGCAGCGAATGGGTCCTGATCTACCCCACGTCGATAAGCATTCGTCTTATTGATATCGAAGTTACCATTGGTGAGAGTCATTGGATCGCCCGGTGGGACCGTTGCCTTTGGAGCCAGCTGATGAGCAGCAGCCTGCAACTCGTCGAGTGGCAGTGAAGGAGCCAGGGCACCTTTGTTGGCCAGATCAGGGGCCATGAATGGTGTGCACCCCAGCGTGCCATCCAGGGCAACGGCGACCAGACGGTTGTCACTACCATTGACAGCTGTAGTTGCACCCTGTAATGCAGCAGCATTGGCTGCAGTATTCTGAGCAACTGTGCCAGTGGCAGTCACCAGATAGGTGGTGGTAACATTATCACTCTGGTCCTGGTCAACGACAGCGAAATCACGAACGGTTGGGCAGGGCTGACCATCTTTACCCACCCCTAATGCAGGTACCTTCAGTTGTCCGGTTCCGATAGCATTTCTGGCAATGCTAAAGAAGCTCGGAGCATTGCAGTAGGCAAATTGGCCAAAGAGGTCGCCACCCGCCAGACCATTGACACATCGTCCCTGGGCTAAAGAGGTTGTTCCAGGAGTGTTTGCTAGGGTCAAGTTCCCAGCCTGGAAACCGAACCAGATAGCAACAGTACGATTGACAGGTAGCAGTGGAACAGTCGGTACGACAGCAGGCGTTGTGCCCTGGTCAATCACCAGTGGATTGTAAAGTGAGATCTGCCCATTGTCACGATTAATAATGGCTCCCTGGACAAAGGCCGACTGCATCGGGTTTGCTTCGTTGCAGGGTCCGGCGGCGGGATCGGTTGCCACAAGCTGGTAAGGTGTAGCCAGCCCTTTGGCTGATAAGGGATTGGAAGGAACCACCAAGGTACAGTTCTGATTAAGTGCCGCCGCGGCGTGTGATCCGACATGTGGCAGGACAAAGACGACTCCTGCGATGAGTGCGAGTACCATCGGTACGCTGAATCCAATAAGCATAAGCGGTGACACTCGTCGGCGTCCTGCTGATCCTTGCAGCGACGTCCGTTGTTTTTGCTTCAACATTGGTGCTACTGACCCCTTTCATGTGTGCAAGTTCTTAATTAACAGTTCTTGTTGCCGTGATAATTTGGTGATTTCGCGGCTTACCACGTTCACTGCAACATTTTCCAGGAGAGATGGTGTTGAACGATATGTTCCATGTCGCCGCCTACTCCTGTTTTGTACTGCTGTCATATGCCACTCCGGTAAGAGTCTCTACGATCTCTCACTGACGAGAAATGCTGACACCACTACACTTCATCGTGTGCTGTGAAACATGTTGAAGATGTCTGAACCTGCTAAGATAGTACCATAGCTGCAGGAAAGGTTCGCTTCTTTTTTACTTAAATGATAAGAAAGTACCAATATATAGTTAAGCATGGTTAAGTTTTCTTAACCATAAAAGTCATCTGATGACTAAATAGTTTTTTTTGGTAGATTTCTGTAAAAATAGCTGCTCTGAGACGTGGAAACCCACATTTTCGGCAAAGCAAGCGCGAAAGGCATACGAAAATCCATGATACATTTTGCATCATGGCGAGTCTTTAGAGAAGTTAGCCGCTAGGGTGTTTCCCGGCGAAAAGGTAATGGAGAGAGAAACTGACGCCCGACTTTCTCGGGAGCAGTCGGCATTGATTGGACGCGCTTTAGCTGTCCAAATGGTCCGGTGAGTTGTCTCTGTCCAGCTTTTTCGAGTGCTTCGGCAAATGCTCGCACGTCTGGAAAGCGTGCACCCGGTTCTTTTGCCAGCGCCCTGTGGACGACATCCTCTATCGCTAATGGTAGCGCTGCATTCTGCTCACAGAGAGGTGGTGGAGGCATAAAGAGGTGTTGATTGACGACATCATCAAAATTTCCTGAGAAGGGACGTGCTCCGCAGAGCCACTCGTAGACAACCACGGCCAGTGCATACTGATCACTGTTGAACTGTGGTTGGCCTTGTAACTGCTCTGGCGCTGCATACAATACGGTCCCTTCAAAATCATACAAGTCTGGTTGTGCATCTTCATAGACAACAGCAATACCAAAATCGCCCAGCATGATTTCGTCGTTTGGCCCCACAAGCATATTCTGTGGTTTGATATCCCGATGAATGAGTTTGTGCTGGTGGATATATTCCAGAGCAGTAGCCACATGCTTGACATAAGAGAGAACGATCTCCAGCGGCACAAGCGTGTTTTTAGGGTGACGTTGTCGTAGGGTACCATTAGGGGCATAGTCCATAACCAGAAAGGCGATGTCCTCTTGCAAACCAAAATCTAGAACCTGTATAATGTAGGGGTGCCTTAAGTGGGTGAGCACAGAGGCCTGAGCTAGAAATTTTGCCACGTCCTGTCTGGTATGTTGTCCATCCAGCACTTTGATCGCCTCGTGCGTATGAAAATACACATGCTCTCCAAGATAAATATCGGAGCAGTCGCTGTGTGCAAGCAGCTGTACAAGACGGTAATTGCCGATTTGTTGATGTATGTAAGAGTTTTCAGTCATTGAACCATTCACCAGGGAGAACCCCCATCTCATATATGTGTCCGTCAAGATGATGACTATGAATGATATCAGCTTATTTAGTTTTCCTTGCTATTGTACCATCTTTATCAGCTTTGTTCATCTCCTTATCCCATTGGTCCCATATGTCACTGCTTTGACGGTCTTGTAAGCTACCAGAAGAGAGAAAAAAGTGAAGAGGATGTAGAGATGTAGCTATGTGATGTGGTTGCGTAAATGAGACTGAGTATTACTCACTTCTTTTATTGGTTGAGGTATATTTCTTTGCTATTTTATCCATCACGTGCTATAATACATTTTATATCCAGAAGGTGAGCTACCCTCATCTCTCCTAGATAATGTATCAGTGAAAGTTGGATGAGTCGTATTTATTGAAACTACTGCAAGAAGGAGGTCCGTTCGGTTTCGCTAAATTTTTCTACCCGCAATGTATATATGCTTTTGGCGAGGTGTTTGTGTTCACAGGGTGTTTGTTCATAATACACTGAAATCGTTTAATACTGTTTGTTCTTTTTTTTAAAAGAGGAGGTAACTTGTGATGGTTCAACAAGCCCCATCAATGACGTTGTCAGGTTCTGTCCACGGGACAGCACGATATATAGATGAGCTACTGACAGTGCGCGAGGTTGCACGTCATCTGCGTGTCGACGATACGACTGTACGCCGTTGGATTAAAAATGGCGTTCTGGAAGCTGTAACCTTACCCCATTGCGGGAAACGGCGTGGCTATCGTGTGCGAAAACTCACACTTGACACACTTCTCAATGGGCCTGCTTTGCCAATGTAATTCATAAAAGCGAAGGGAGGACAAGCATTTGCTGTCCTCCCTTTTCTTTTTTTGTTGCAGGATCACTTGAAGCTATCCCCCCTTTGTCAAACTGTTGATAGATTTGTTAGATGTTAATCTTTCTCCAAAAAGCATCGCTCTTGCTAAGTTCGTTGCTAGAAGGAGCACTCAAGCAAAAAGACAAATTTGCACAATGGTCTTCTGTGAGAAGACTCTGGTATAAGACTGTACAAGACAATTCTTTGGTCTTATCTTCGCTTACTGCAAGCCTGATTGACAGGTTCAGGAGGTGAGAGATGTGACAGCTAGATCTCTGTGCTGACAGAATTGCTACTTTGATCTACTTTTTCTATCTGGAAGAAGCCTGGGAGATACCAGAAAGTACCATCGCCTATACTTGCAATATGAAGAAGAGTGTAAAGAAGCAAGCTCTATACCCTCAGCAATATGTGAGGGAGAGAGCCATTTTTGTCAGATGCTAGCTCGCCAGACTCTCAGGAGCAAGAAGGGACCTTCCAGAATGAAAAGTGAGATTGCTCGGCTTCGTCAGCAGATTGAGTTAGAATTGGATGCAATGCACCGTGGTATGACCGGAGTCGCCCTGGGTACTACCAGGCACGCTTTTATTCAGGCACGCATGGAACGTATCGAGGCCTGTCATGATACCCTGGCTCAGCAGATAGGTAAGACAGAAGCTATTCAGCTGGTGTATCAACTCTATGTACAAAAAATGGAACAGGATGGGTCGCATAAGACAAACTTGTAGCTGGTGGAGAACATAATAGAAGGTCTGGGCGGTCATATGTCTATATTACGCTTACCCCAAAAGCCACAAAAATCACTATCACCCTTAATGCCTGCACAGTCGACATCTACGCGGCGGCCTGAGTTGTCTTCGTTGATACCCGCAGGATCGATTGCGATACAAGACATTCCCACCCGTCCGGTGAGTGGTGACGTGATAGCCAGCAGAGCACATACTCCCCTGCGGCTGGAAGTGGGCATTGGTTGGCACACAGGTATCACACGCCAGCATAAGCCGAACGAGGATAGTGTAATGGCGCTGCAAAGTAGTTGTAGCTATCACGGACAGCTCATCCCTTTTGGCCTGTTTGCGGTTGCCGACGGCATGGGTGGCCATGCCTACGGACAAGAGGCCAGCCGCATTGCCCTGCAAAGTATGATGCAGATGATCTTGCCAAATATTTTGGCGAGCAACAAACTAAATGACGATTTTCTTTCGGATGTGCTTATCGGTGGTGTCGAATGGGCTAATCTAGCAATCCAGCAACGTATGAAAGAGTGGGGACAAGACATGGGGACGACGCTGACCGCTGCCCTGCTCGTTGGGACAAAGGCTTATCTTGTGAATGTTGGGGATAGTCGAATTTATCATCATCGAGCTGGTCAGGGCTTGCGCCAGATTACTCATGATCATTCTTTGGTAGCAACGCTGGTCACCTTTGGTGAGATTACTCCCGAACAGGTGTATACTCATCCCGAGCGCAATAAGGTCTATCGTTGTCTTGGATATAAAGAGCATATTGAAGTGGACCTGTTTCTTATTGATCTATGTAAAGATGATAGTTTGCTCCTGTGTTCTGATGGCCTCTGGGAGATGGTACGTGATCCCGCTATTGAGCATTTCATTGGCAGTGATAGCGATCCCTGGCATGTGAGTGATACGCTGGTACAGGCGGCACTCGATGGCGGCGGTGTGGATAATGTAAGTGCAATTGTAGTACGAGTAGTCTAAAAGAAAATTACTATAAAGCTTGTTCAGATAGCAAAAGGAGCAACCCTGGAGGATTGCTCCTGAAACCAACATCGTTTCACCCAGAGTACGACTAGGATGTACCCTGATCCCCATTATCGTAATGACTCACGCGCACTCACCCCAAAAAATCCTGGAGCATCCGACTTCGGCATGGATGATCCAACTTACGCAAAGCTCGAAACTCCACCTGACGCACAGCCTCATGGCTCAACCCCATCTTTCGACCTGTTTCGGTTAAACTGTGTTCTTTCCCTCCACCCAACCCAAATCTCAATTGTAAGATCCTCCTCTCTCTGGGCGTCAGACAATTTAGCAAATCCTGTACTTGCGCCTGGAGAGTTTGCGTGAGCACAACACGCTCTGGTGAATAAATCGGATCATCTTCTAACACCTCACTCAGCGAAATCTCATCATCTCCACCTTTGCGCGGCATGTCTAAACTGATCGTCTCCTGGCTTGTCGAGAGGAGAGCAATCACCTGCTGTACACTCACTTCCATTTGATTTGCCAGTTCTTCCAGCGTTGGTTCATTCTCCTGGCCCTGCTCTTGCTGCAAACGTCGTCGCACACGTCCCAAACGTTTGATTTCCTCAACCTTATAGAGTGGCACCCAAATCATATGCGCCTGTTCCGCTAGCGCCCTCGTAATATACTGGCGAATCCACCAGGTTGCGTAGGTACTAAATTTATACCCTTTCCTGTAATCAAACTTCTCCACGGCATGCATCAATCCCAGGTTCCCCTCCTGGACGAGGTCCATCAGTTCAACACCAAAGCCCTTGTACTTTCGTGCAATATGCAGCACCAGCCGCAAATTGGCCTCGATGAGTAAACGTCTGGCCTCCTGAGCTTCCTCTGTTGCCTTACTCCCCTCCATTACACGTTGCCCACGTCTCCTCTTCACTACCCGACCTTGCTCGATACACTGGGCCAGGTGCGTTACTTCCTCAGTCGAGAGCAGATCCACCTGACCGATCTCATAGCGATAGAACCTGGTCGAGTCGTTAAGAGACAGGATTTCAGGATTTCCTTGGATACTTGCCTCGTCTTCGGTTGTCTGGGTCGCAGTTGTATTGTTCATCAGGACTCCCTCCAAATATGGGTTATTGGTCTCTGTGAACATGAGTATACGTGGACGAACTTTCTATCATCTCCTAGTCTGCTTCCTGTGTATTTGCATATTCTTGCCGTGTACCTGCCGTTTTCAGTTACCCCTGGCTGTCAGGGGCAAGTTTGTCCTTGTCTACATCATGTACCCCAGACGTTTTTTCCATTCCCCACCACTGGCAAATCATCCTGCTTATACAATTTTTCCACACGTTGCGCGAGTCTTATACCTGTCTTCTGATATGCTCCGCAAATCTTCTTTGGTAGTGTGTTCTTTTGTGTTGACGGGCTTTGATATAATGAATGAGTCTTTTATCTGGTTGGGTAACGGACTGTCTGCCTCGCTCCTAACTTTATGCTCGTAGAGATTTGAGATTTGAGATTTGTCAAACAGGCGCGGCCCAAGGAGAGTGTGGGATGAATGGCAAGGTAACCTATCATCAGCAGGTAAGTTACTGCGGGAAGCCTCGTTGCCGTAAATGTCGCGAAGGCACGGGACACGGTCCCTACTGGTATGCCTACCAAACAGTGGATGGGCGTACCACTCGTACCTATGTAGGCAAACATCTTCCCCCGGATGTGCAGGCCTCAATGGAGGGGTCACAGGAGCCGCAACCTGCTCATGCCAGTGAACTCGAACAAGCTTGCGTTCGTATCTATGTGCTGGGACAGTTTCGTCTGGAACGGCGTCATGGACGTGATGCCACTGAATGGCAGACCGTGACTGACTCGGCCTGGCAGCATCAACGTGTTCGGGCCTTGCTTGGTTGTCTGGTCAGTAGCAGTGGACGTAAACTCGGTCGTGAACAGATCATAGATGCTCTCTGGCCTGACCTGGATATTGATACCGCCGGGAGTCGCCTGGATCGTGCGGTCTACAGTCTACGCCAACTTTTTGAGCCAAACCGTAATCGGCTTGCCACCTCGCCACTTCTGCTCACTGAACGTGAGGTCCTGGTTCTGGTCGACCAATCTCAGGTCTGGGTTGATGCTGATGCCTTTGAGCAGCTTCTTGCTCAGGCTCATGCCAGTACTGACCCGGCGAGAAAGAGAAACTCTTTGAAGAGGCCGCTACGCTCTACGGCGGCGACTTCCTCCCTGAAGAGCGCAAAGTTGAGTGGACGTTGGCCCGCCGCGAATCTTTACAGCGCAGTTGGATTGGGATGTTGCTCAATCTGGCAGATCTGCGTATCTCGCGCGAAGCCCTCACCAGTGCCATTGAACCTTTAGATCGGTTGTTGTCAATTGATCCCACCAACGAGGCCGCCGTACAACGGCTTATTCTCTTGCTCGGTCAGTTGGGACGACGCGGTGAGGCCTTGCGTGCCTATAAGCGACTTTCCACCGTGTTGCAGCAGGAATACAATATTGCGCCTTTACCAGAAACGCGTGCTCTCTATGATGCGGTACGTCGCGGTGCTCAGTCCAATGAGACGACACTGGCAGTGGCACAATCCAGCAGCCAGACGGGCACGCAGGCTGTTCAACGCGATGTTCGCTCTGATGCTCCGGCAACAATACAGATCGGACGTAATCACCAGAGTCCGCTTGTGGGACGCGAACAGGAACTCGATTTTCTGCGTGGCCTTGTGGCATCAACTGAGCATGCCAGCAAGTTCAAATTGCCAGGACAGAAGAAGGCCTCGGTTGCTACCCTTGACACGCAACGCCGCTCACAGTGTATTCTTTTAATGGGTGAGGTTGGTATTGGTAAGACGCGTCTGGCCGAAGAGGTTAGCCGTGATGCCAAGAAGCGAGGGTGGGCTGTAGCATGGAGCCGAGTTTATGCGCAAGAGGGAGGTATCCCTTATCGCCTGTGGACCGAGGTGTTACGTAAGGCCATGGCCCAGGGTGCCTGGCAGCGCCAGGAGGTCAGTAAGCGTCCTCTGGTCTTTCAACCGCTGTGTGCGTTGCTACCGGAGTTGCATAGTCTCCTGCCACAGGTGGCCTTTTCGTCATCGTTACCACCCGAACAAGAGCAGTTGCGCCTGTGGGAAGCAGCTCGCGAACTGCTCACTATTATCAGTGAAGGTTCCCCTCTACTGATTGCGCTCGACGACCTGCAATGGGCAGACAGGAGTAGTTGCGAGCTTTTCGCTTATCTTGCCCGTCGTATGCAAGGCCACCCGATTATTATAGTGGGAACGTGTCGTGATAATGAGCTAGGTCCTGACCATTCTTTGCGGCCTCTGCTCACTGATCTACAACGTGAGCACGTTGTAGAGACCGTAGCCCTGCAACCACTCAGTGATGAACAGATCAGTGCTCTTGTTTCCTCTGTACCACACCTGCCAGAACCAATGGTACAACGTATCCGCAACCGTGCCGCTGGCAATCCCTTCTTTGCTGAAGAGCTAGCCCGCAGCATTGGCTCACAACCTCTCCCCTCAAACCTGGACAATGGCAGTGATCTCATTCCCAACCTCCCCGATACTATCACAGCCGTTCTCGATCTACGCCTGGGCCGTATGAGCGGTCCCTGTCAGCGCCTTTTGAGCAAAGCAGCCATTCTGGGTGGCTCCTTCGAGTTCCACCTCATCAGTACGATGGAAGGCAACACACAAGGTTTTGATGAGGACGTGGTGCTCGATCTACTTGAAGAAGCTCTAAAATCGGGGATGCTCACAGAGGAGGGCACAGGGACACGTATCACCTATCAATTCTGGCATCCCTTACTGGTCAGCCATCTCTACGAAAAGTTATCGGCGGCCCGTCGTGCCAGTCTACACCGCCGGGCCGCCGATATCCTGCAAAATCTCTACCGGGGCCGTGAAGCTGAAGGAGCCGCGAAGATTACACACCACCTTGTGCAGGGCGGTGCCACTTCACAACAGATTGCGCGCTATGCCGAGCTGGCAGGGAACCAGGCATATGGAGTATCAGCATATCCCGATGCCGAACGGTATTATCGCCTTGCTCTCGAACATCTGGACACTGCTGGACGACAAGTTCCGATCAGCGTCGATGAACAACTACACATGGCTTACCTTTAGAATTTTAGGTGAGTGTACCATAATTCAGGGAAAATATGAAGAGGCCCGACGCTTTTATGAACAAGTCGTGGAGATACATAGCAGGCGAATATTTCCGCTTCTTCTGCTGTTTCCCAGCAAGAAGTACAACTTAAGGCTATGCTCTGGTGTGAAGTTGGATGGACATGGTATGACACGGGCGATATGGCACAGGCCGAAACGTATTATGAAATTGGTGAGCAGGTACTGCAAGAGGCAGGGATAGTGGCAGGTTCGGTTTGGGCAACTCCACCTCAGCAGAGTTATGTAAATTGGCGAGAGGGTACTACGAGGATGCTCATCGTACGGCATGAGGCTCTTAAATTATTTGAAAGTCACTTGACGCAGCAAAATAATGCTATAGAACATATATTTCGTTCCACATGATTAAGACGTACGTTGGCAGGAGATCCTGTTGATCTTGGACGTACCCATATATTGCTTGGCTTTAATATTGATGCCAGTAGTGGTCAGTCGAGGACGCTTAACACATTTCAATAGGCACTCGCGCTATTATCGAACAATACGATTGTCAGAGAGAAATTGCCATAGTTTGTTGTAATTTAGGTGATGTTATTTAAGGAAGCTGAATACTCGCAGGCGCAGGCTGTTTTACGTCGTTCACTGAGTCTCGCTAAACGGATTGGTGATGTTCCACTGATATCTTTTGTCTTTGGTAAATTAGGGGTCCTGGATACGCGTCAGGGAATTTAGTTGAGGCCGAAAAGGAGTTTAGGCATGCATTGCACTAGCGGAGAGAGCAAATGATCCTGTCTCCATAAGTGTATTCATACTTATTTAGCCACTGTATTACAAGAACAAGGAAGGTTATCTGAGGCAAAAACTTTTGTATCGTCCTTGGTGATTGGTCGAGCTAAGCGCATCACTCCTTATATAGGTCTGGCTCTGGTTGCATTGGGAAGCATGCGTATTTCTCAAGCGATAGAGTAGATATCAGCGAGGAGAATATAGGTATCCACATGAAAGAGACACAAATACTTAAGCGCGCTAAGAGAACATTACAAAGTGCGTTGCTCTCGAAGGGATGGAGGCAGAGACAAGAACTGAGGGGCAATTAACATTAGCACAGGTGATGTTACAACTTGGTGAGGTAAGTTCCGGCATTCCAGCTGGTGACACATACCCTCGAAGAAGCTCGTCAATATGAGTTGATATGGCTCATAGCACGTGCACAGCGATTGTTGGGAATATCCTGGCGGCGCATGGCCAAAGGGAACAGGCTGAACAAAACTTCGAGCAGGACTACGTACTTCCGTAAGAGCGGCATGCGTTTGGAGTATGCTCGTACTTTACAATCCTATGCCGTGGTGTTGATACAAGGAGGGAGTGAGGGTGATAAAAGATATCAAAAAGGGCTTACGTATCTAAAAGAGTCATTTCATGTTTTTAAAGAATGTAAGGCGGCTATTGATGTACATATGGTAGAACATATTATTAATACATCGGAACAAGGTGCAATGAAATAACCCGAGATTTGGTTTATGTGAGCCATGATATGGAAGCATGAAACGATCTTTATCCTTTGCTCCAAAAACCTGTAATGGGCTGATTTATAAGAGTCTATCTGGCAGGTATTTCTACCTCAACGTATCTGCTCAGGTTAGTTACAATTCCTCTTTTGTACTCACATCCAATTTTTCTGCGATGTCCATTACATTATGTGATGTCATCTACATTATGCGACGTCCACTAGTAAATACAGGTCATGTAACAAGATAAGATGCGCCACTATCAGGCCTTCTTGTTTCACACACACGAAAACAATATAAGAATTCGCCATATTTTCCTGCAATCTCATGTATATTTTAATCACACAAGAAACACTGTAGAGAAACAAGTTCATAGTCGTAGCGCTCACGTTTCATCCTCCAGTATGGCAGGTTCGTACCGAGAGGAGAGACATTCTGGCAGACACACTGTTGTTCGGAATAGTGTATGTGCCTGCAAATCGTTATCATTTTTACTGTGCACTTTGTTTCTCTACTCATGATAGCTGTCTGATTGCCTAGTCGAGAGGATGCCATTTTTCCCACACTAAATCGCTGCATTTAATGCCTGGAAGGGGAAGAAGTACGTCGGAGCCAGTTGTATTAAAGTACCATTTAGTGCCTGGTTTTATCCCTACATTTCAAACCACCAGTCATGTCAGTATATTGGTTTGTCGCCCCAAATACTGACACTAACAAACCTTCTAGATAGACAGTCTAGAGAGGGAAGGAGTGCTCTACATGAATATCGCACTACACAAACCACAAATGCTCACGCTCCTGGTTCTGGCCTTTTTCACCATCATTGTTGTTACTTTTGTTATGCTCTCTGCTGTTGCCCATACCAATATGTGGCACTGGTTTCTCTCATCTGCTCCTGCCATCCTATTCCCATATCGGTTAGAGTCAGTAATAATCCTGAGATAGTAAGTACAAACGGACATGAGTATGTCCTGTGACATACGCCAAAGTGGAAAACCATCGATTTACGTCTACTTAGCGAAAGGAAAGAGCCAGATGTCACATTACGACTAGCATAGAACTTCACAAACGCTCACTCTGTCAAGGAGTGAGCGTTTTGAGTTTTGGCGCTGATGGTAACAGATACTATTTCTCGCCATCTTCCCGCTGGTCGTGCTAGAGTTTTCGAAAAGCCTGGTTCCACAACCACCTGCTTACTGTTGACGTACACTATATAATGGCAGTACACAATATCAGAGGTATGCAGTAATCGGACTCCTTGATCCTGGTTGGCGGCACACGGTTGACAATGGTTGACACAGCAAGAGACGGTGCCACTCGTGAGGTACCCGCAGAAGGTACAGAAGGGAGTGTGACGCGATGAATGGCAAGATCACCTATCATCAACAGGCCAGCTATTGTGGAAAACCACGCTGCCGCAAGTGCCGCGAGGGAACAGGGCATGGTCCCTACTGGTATGCCTACCAGACGATCAATGGGCGCACCACTTGCACCTATATAGGTAAAACCCTTCCCCCTGAAGTTCAGGCAGCACGTGATGCTGACATCGAGGCTGCTGAGGTTGTTGCCTCTTCTCCGCTCGCTGATCTCACAACTATCTCTTTGCGTATTTATGTGCTGGGACAATTTCGCCTCGAACGCCGCACAGAGTCACATGGCCAACAGTGGCAACCCGTGACTGATGCATCCTGGCAACAACGCAAGGTTCGCGCTTTACTGGGCTACCTGCTCTCCTGCCCTGGACGTAAAGCTATGCGCATGGAGATCATGGAGACTCTCTGGCCTGATAGTACTATCGAGACAGCCAGCCATGCTTTGACTCGATCCATGCACCATCTGCGCCAACTGTTGGGACAGGGAACTGAACAGCATAGACAACGATCACTGCTACGTCTTGAGGGTGAATGGGTAATTCTGGCTGGACAACATCTGCTCTGGGTCGATGCCGATGCCTTCGATGCTCTGCTGACTGAGGCTGATCATCTGGAAACGGACCCTGCCAGCGCTGCTGAACTAACCCAACCACGTGAACATCTTTTGCGTGAAGCAGTGACCCTCTATGGCGGCGACTTTTTGCCAGAGGAACGTCAGGCCCCATGGGTCATCACCCGTCGTCAGGTGTTACGACAAGGTTGGATCAGGCTCCTGCTGGCTCTGGCTGATCTCTCCCTGGCTCAAGGCGCTACGACTAATACAATCGAAGTGCTCGATCGCCTCCTGGCCAATGATCCTGCGAATGAAGCTGCAGTCCAGCGGCTAATCGTTGTCCTGGCTCAGTTGAAACGGCGCGTTGAAGCTTTACGGGCTTATCACCGACTTGCCGATGTCTTACAGCGCGAGTACCAGACCACCCCCTCCCAGACCACACACGACCTCTATGAAACAATTCGACAAGGCGGCACTCTCGGTCCTTCGGTTCAGCCAGATGCACTCCCCCTTGCGGCTGCTCCTCACCGAACCAACTCCTACTCCGCATCTGCCTGCCAGAGGAGGCTCCCCTCTAACAAGTGATCCCTCCACCATTCAAATTGGACGCACCCACCAGAGTCCACTCGTGGGACGCAATCGCGAATTAGAAGCATTACGGAGTATGTTACTGGGTGTAGAACAGGGGGCACGTACGCAAACAGGGGCACAGAGGAGAAGTACAGGTATTCCACTGGATACCCAACGTCACCCGCAGTGTATGTTGCTAATGGGTGAGGCGGGTATCGGGAAAACTCGTCTGGCTGAAGAGATGAGTCGCGAAGCACAGCGCCGCGGCTGGTCTGTCGTCTGGAGTCGTACCTACGCGCAAGAGAGTGGCATTCCTTATCGCTTGTGGACCGAAGCTCTACGCAAAATAATCAATCTGGCTCAGGGAGCCTGGCCGCAACCTGTTGGAGCGGGGCTTGCTCCTGCTCTACGTTTCCCCCAGGAGAGTTCTTTACAGCCACTCACAGCCCTGTTACCCGAATTAGACGAGGTGTTTATTTCTTCAGGATCGGGCTATGCTGGACAAAGACAGAGTTTGCCTCTGCAACCAGAACAGGAGCAGTTACGCTTATGGGAGGCCACACGCGATCTGCTGACGAATGTCAGTGAGAGTACTCCTTTGTTAATCGTGCTCGATGACGTTCAATGGGCTGATGGGAGTAGTTATGAACTGCTCGGTTACCTGGCTCGTCATCTACATGGTTTTCCCATTTTGCTGATCGGGACATGCCGTGATAGCGAATTGCCGAAGAATCCTCCACACCCTTTCCGTGTCCTTGTTTCCCACATGCAGCGTGAGCATTCGGTGAAGACCCTGGCGGTTGATCCGCTCACCAGCGAACAGATTGCTCTGCTGGTTTCTCACCTGCCCGAACCCATGGTCCATCATATTCAGGAACAGGCAGCAGGCAACCCCTTCTTTGCCGAAGAGTTGGCGCGTACAACACCACCCACTTTGCCAAAGACGGTGTCCGCCGCCCTTGATCATAGGATGAGTCGGCTGAGTAGTTCCTGTCAACAATTGCTGGGAAACGCGGCTGTGCTGGGCGGCTCCTTCGAGTTTCCCGTAATTTCTGCGATGGAGGCCAGTAGTGCCCTTGCCGACGAAGATGCGGTGTTTGATCTGTTAGAAGAAGCATTACAATCGGGGGTGCTCACCGAAGAGGGGATGGGGACACGCATCACCTACCATTTCTGGCATCCCTTGCTGGTCAGCCATCTGTATGATCGCGTCTCGGCAACACGTCGTGCACGATTACACCAAAGGGCCGCAGATGTGCTGTTGCGCATGCATCAGGGACGAGAAGAAGAAGTTGCTGCAACAATTACGCATCATCTGGTCAAAGGAGGAGCAGAACCAACAAGGATCGCCCAATATGCGGAGCTGGCGGGTCACAGGGCTTATATACTTTCAGCTTACCCTGAGGCCGAACGCCACTATGTGTTAGCTATAGAAAATAGGGAGAGCAAGCCCCTTGCGACCCATGAACAGATCCATCTGGCTTACCTGCTGGAGCGACTGGCCGAGTGCACGATGATATGCGGTAAATTTGTCGAGGCCCGCCATCTCTATGAGCGTGTGCTAGAGTTGCGTGGAGGGAAGTTGGCAACTTCTGCGACAGAAACAGCTTCCCAGGATGAAGCTCAGATTCAGGCATTGCTCTGGGGGAATATCGGCTGGACATGGCGCTATACGGGTGACAACGCACGTGCCCAGCACTGCTGTGAGCATGGAGAACAGGTGTTACGCGATGCCGGAGTGGTGGCTGGTCCCGCCTGGGCCAGACTGCGTTATCAACAGAGTAGCCTCTACTGGCAGGAGGGACGCTATGATGATGCCCTGCGCACAGCACAGGAGGCTCTGACACTTTTTGAGCAACAACAGAAGTTTGCAACGGATTCGACAGACAAGACAGATGTCGCCAGTAGACAACATACCACGCGGATTCAACGTACACTGGAAGGCGATCCGGTTGATCTTGGACGGACATATCGGCTGCTAGGTGCCCTTACTGCTACGGTTGGCAAACTTACGGAAGCTTTGACGCATCTGAATACGGCCCTGGCTCTTTATGAGCGCTACGATCATCAGCGTGAAATCGCTCATGTCTCCTGCAATCTGGGCCATGTCCATATCAAGAAAGCTGAGAATACGTTAGCACAGGCAGCTCTGCGCCGTTCTCTGAGTCTGGCAGAGCGCATTGGTGATACTCCCATCACTTCAGTCATTTTTAGCAACCTGGCAGATCTTGCCGCCTCCTCAGACAATTGGGAAGAGGCAGAGGACTGGTATAAACGGGCATTGGCCCTGGCGGCACGTTTCAATGATCGAGAATACATCAGCCGCTGGAATGTCGGGTTAGCAACAGTCTTACTCGAACAAGACAGGCTTGACGAGGCTGCAACCTGTAGTATCCGTGCCCTGCGTACTGCTCGTGCCATGCCTAACAATCCTTGTATTGGGGTGGCATTGGTGGCTCTGAGCAATGTACGTATTAAACAGGCACTTACTTCGCATAATCTCCCAAAAGTTCGTGCACGCCTGCTTGTGCTGGCACGCAGGAACGTAGAACGCGCCCTTGCCCTTACCGGTCTGGAAGTGGAGACGCGTACGAAGGGTCATCTGGTTCTCGCACATATCTCCCTGTTATCTGGTGATGAGGAAGCCTGGGAAGAGATTGCCCTGGTAGTGGAAGAAGCACACCGCTACGAGCTGGCCCTGGTGGAGGGTCAGGCCCGCCGTCTACTGGAAAGACGTGGTAAGCAGTGAGACATGGACACACCAGAATGGTGATGCTATGCCCTCTTCCTCTTGTCGATGGCCCCACTATCATACGACGCCACCATTCCCACTGTTTCTCCTTTTCTCGTCTTCGATGAACCTGACACATATCTATTTGCAATCTCTTTAATACATTTGTCAAAGAGATTGCAATTTGGCATACATTTGATATGTGATTGGTAATATTTTGATATGTATTTGTACTGACAATGATGTATAATGTTGAGACATAGCAGAGCTTAGCTTTTTATACCTCTGGAGTGTACAAAAGAGACGGGCTTGACCCAGTTAAGCCAAAACATTGTGAGTCAAAAGAGGCAAGTTTTGTAGAAAAGAAAGGAACCTGTTCGTGGCTGAAAGTGAAGTGGCAAAGCTGAGAAGAGAGATTGCAGAGGAGTACATAGCTGCAAAGATGGGTCTGCATGGTGTAACAAGCGGCATTGCCCGCCATACGGTTATCAACGCAAAGTTAGCACGTATTGGGGAGTGCCATGAACAATTGGTACAACTTGTCGGACCACAAGAGGCGATTAGAATTATTTACGAGGTAAACGGCGCAGTCGTCGGCAAGTAAATGCCATTGTGACCAGTGGAGTGAAGCCTCTTGAGGCTTCACTCCACTGGTCACAATGGCATTTTTAACACCCTTTGAGCCAGCAGAAAGCCTACTGTATCGTGAGAGAGACTGAGTTAGCATCGTGATACAATAGTATCTATTGGGCATAAGAACTAGTTTCTCAAATACGTAAGGAGGTACATACAATGACTGAACAGTCTAACCATCACCCATCTGACACATGTAGATGAGAGTGGGAATATCCATATGGTTGATGTGACAGACAGACCAGAAACGATGCGCGAAGCTCTTGCAAAGGCACAGGTGCGTCTGGCCCCTCATACTATTCACCTTATCGAGACAAATCAGGTCTCTAAGGGAAGCGTTCTAGAAGTAGCAAAGATAGCTGCAATTATGGCAGCAAAGCAGACACCACAAATTATTCCCTTATGCCATCCTCTTCCCATGACTCATATTGATGTCCAGTTCACACTTGATAGTACACAGGGCCTTATTTATATTGAGGCACGTACCCGCACCAATTACAAAACGGGCGTAGAGGTAGAGGCACTTACTGCGGCAACGGTTGCAGCTCTGACTATTTATGACATGTGTAAAGGTGTGGATAACACGATTACGCTGGAACAAGCCTACATTGCTCGTAAAAGCGGGGGCAAAAGCGGCACGGTTGAGTTTGAGCCAAAGCCTCTGAGGTGAAGTGAGCCTGCATGCTTCTTTACGAACGGTTTTTATGCTCCGCGCAGTCTCGTCCCTCACTTCTTCGCTTCTGCGCCTCTTCCAGATCGCTCCGATCTGCGGCTGGCGCAACGCTCTCTCTTCCACTGTTTGTGAGCCTTGTCCCAGTGGGAAAAGAGCGCGAAGGCGCAGCACACGTTCGCGGCTGCGCTCCTCTGGCAAGTCTGCGCGTTCTGGCTTTGAGCAGGTCGGTGAAGCGAGATAATACCGCACCAAGAGCTTGTGCAGGTGATCGCGCTCTACAACTGGCAAGCGTGTCAGGTTCGGTCTAAGCCATGCGATAGACGACGATGCGCAGTGGCTCATCCGGATAGCAGACGACCGGGTTGGGCCTCATAAATTGCTCCGGATCCAGAGCACGACCATCCAGCCCAGAATGGCTTCTCCTCCCTGCACAAAGCGGCGCAGATCGCAGCGTGTGAGAACGCCGACAAGCTGTTGTTCTGGCATCAAGCATCGGATAGAGGTGCTGACCGTACGCGTTAGAGGGCATTTTCGAGCGTTTGCGCCAACTCTTGCTCTGGCATATCTGCAGAGAAAGCGGTGATAGCGGTACGCATCACATCGCGGACAAATACGGTTCCAGTGGATCAGTAGCATATTCTCTGGTGAGATGATAGCCATGCTGACTGACTTTTTCGGTGAGGATGGAGCGATGCATGACCAACACGGTGAAACCGTAGGCCATGACACAGGCCGATCATGAGCGGCAGCAGGGCATTGATGTTGTGCGTAAGTTCTAGAGCGAAGATCATACCTGTAAAGGGGGAGCGCATGGTGCCGCCCAGGATGGCGGCCATACTGAATCAGCGGCCGAGAAGCCCAGGCTCACATGCGGCAGAAAGAATGCCTCTAACCCACCCAACGCACCACCCATCATCAGGAGCGGGGCCAGCACACCGCCAGAGGTGCCAGAGCCAAGCGAGAAGGACCAGATGATAGATTTGACAATCAAAATGCCCAGGATAAGAGAGATGGAGACATTCCCTTGCAGCAGGTACATTGATGGTATCGTAGCCCACGCCCAGTGCTTGAGGGAAAATGAAGCCGCCAATGCCAATCACCAGCCCGCCAATCGCTGGCCACCACATCCAATGGATTGGCAAATGCTTGAAGGCATCTTCAGAGGCGTAGACGGCCACAGTCAGCAGCGCTGACAGCGCACCTGCAAGCAGTCCAGCAACCGCACAACCAAGGATCGCTTCTGGACCGATGAAGAGTGGAGGAGGAGGCACCGGGAAGAGTGGTCCCACACCAAGAAGATATTGACGCATAACGGCGGCGCTGGCACTGGCGATTGCCACGGGGATCATGCTCCGTGGCTTCCATTCAAAGAGCAGTAACTCAACAGCAAGCAGCACAGCGGCAACTGGCGTAGCAAAGGTTGCGGACATCCCTGCTGCTGCGCCCGCAACGAGCAGGGTTTTGCGCTCAGTGCTCGTCAGATGCAAGCATTGGGCGATCATCGAGCCGACTGCACCACCAGTCATAATAATCGGACCTTCAGCTCCAAAGGGGCCGCCAGATCCAATCGAGATCGCGGAGGAGAGCGGCTTGAGAATGGCAACCCGTGGTTGTATCTTGCTGCCGTTGATCAGAATGGCCTCTGATCGCTTCAGGGATACCGTGTCCGCGAATGCGTTCCGATCGACATAGCGGGCCATCAGTCCAATGATTAACGCGCCGATCACGGGTACAAGAATGACGAGTGGTCGCCAGATGATTCCCCGCTGGTGAGACGAGATCAGTACCCCAGCGTTGAAAAAAGAAGAGATTGGTGAATATGCCAATCAGTCTGAGCAGTGCCAGCGCGACAAAAGCACCGATCACGCCGATGCACAGTGTCAGGAGTGAAATAAGTACAACACGCGGCGACGTGGTAAAATCGCCGAGTTTGATCAGAACCTCTCTGGTTTGCGTTTACCATGTTTTCAACCTTTCCCTTCTTGAGCATCAATGAGCGAACTTTGGGTATTTCCGCTCTGCGCAAGAATGATTTCCAGGGCTTGCAGAAGCATGGGTCCGATAACTTGAAGCTCGGTTTGGTGAGAAAGCGCCAGATGCTGCAAGATGTGTTCGCCGTGTGGCGTAAGTGTGATGATCACGTGCCGTTGATCGCTTTCGTCTCGCTGGCGCTCTACCAAATCGTGTTCTACGAGCCGATTGATTAGTTCAACGGTACTATTGTGCTGAAGTTGGAGCCGTTCGGCAAGTTCTCCAATGGTGGGTTTTCTCTCCTCTGGTAAACCTTTGAGTGCCAGGAGCAACTGGTACTGCTGTGGTTCAATTCCCGCCGATCTGGCAGCCTGCTCGCTGAAACGCAGGAAACGTCGGATTTGATAGCGCAACTCGGCGAGCGTTTGGTAGTCAATGACTGGTTGTTCGTTGTTCAGGTTCATTGCGTGCCTCTTTTTATATCGTAATACGACATAATTATAGCGATTTTTCTGCGGATATGTCAATGCTAGCCCACCTTGAGCCATAGCCACCCCACAGATACACAACAAGATGGAGACCCAACTGAAGTGCCTCCAGGCGGTCTTTCGTGCTATTGTGTTTTCTATAAGTAACAGCCAGAGTTGGGAAAGACTGCGTAATATTCACTGATAGTGAGTCGGCACACAACAGAGACGAGCATAATTTGTGCAATATGTCCATTACCTCAGTTGCCATTTCATATGTTTCACATATACACTTGCCAATTTTTGGGTGTTAAGCTATATTCATATAAGATCTTTGTAAAAAATGTACAAAAGCGGATGAAATGTATCGACCGGTATGGGTCGCAGTGCTGCAAGAATTCGAAGTCCCATACATTGGCTGTTCGGTCTGTTCATTGACACGCCGCATGAGCTATACTAACCCCTGGATGACGAAGACGTTTATGGGGGAGACATGAACGTGCAAACGATCACACAGGGAGATGCATGTGCAGAACATTGCTGCGCTACAACCAACTCTTGCCTGGCAACCCACACCTACTGCCACACATTGTCCATACTGCGCTTTCCAGTGCGGAATGTATTTGACAGGTTCCCACGAGCAGGCTACCGTTTCTGGAAACGAGGCCTTTCCAGTCAATAAGGGAGGACTTTGTATCAAAGGATGGAATGCGGCTGCCACCCTCACCCATTCTGATCGTCTTCTGACTCCCCTCGCTCGTGATGCTCATGGAGCGCTTGTACCTGTTACATGGGATGAAGCATTTGTGCACATTGCACAATTTTTTCGCAACATCCAGAGACAGCATGGGCAGGATGCCGTTGGAGTTTTCGGCAGTGGCTCACTTACCAATGAAAAGGCGTATCTTCTGGGCAAGTTTGCGCGCGTTGCACTGGGCACCTCTCAAGTTGACTATAACGGTCGCTTCTGCATGTCATCCGCCGCCGCGGCATCAATGAAAGCATTCGGTATCGATCGAGGATTACCCTTTCCATTAGAAGATATCCCCCATGCTGAAGTTATCATGCTGGTGGGAAGCAACATTGCGGAGACGATGCCACCGCTTATGCAGTATTTCGAGGCTCAGCGTAGTAATGATGGACAACTGATTCTTGTCGATCCACGTACCTCAGCAACTGCACAAACGGCCACACTTCACCTCCGTTTGATCCCAGGTTCCGATGCAGCCCTGGCAAATGGCTTGCTACATATCCTCATCCGCGATGGTCTCATTAATCTGGACTACATTCATGAGCACACCGAAGAGTTCGAGCGGGTGAAAGCGCAGGTTGCTACTTACTGGCCGGAGCGGGTAGAGCGTTTGACCGGAGTCACGGAGGCAAAACTCATACAGGCGGCTCATCTGCTGGGAACAGCAAAATCTGCAATGGTTCTCACCGCTCGTGGGGCAGAGCAACAACAACAGGGCGTGAACAATACTCTGGCATATATTAATATCGCCCTGGCATTGGGATTGGCTGGCCGCACATTTAGTGGATATGGTAGCCTCACAGGTCAGGGCAATGGACAAGGCGGTCGTGAACATGGTCTGAAAGCTGATCAACTTCCTGGTTATCGTAAAATCACCGATCCTGCCGCTCGACGCCATGTAGCCGAAGTCTGGGGTATCCGAGAAGACGACCTGCCGACCGCCGGTAAGTCAGCCTATGAGATGCTTGATAGCCTTGGGCAGGAAGATGGTGTACGTGCGCTTCTCGTCATGGGTTCCAATATCGTTGTATCTGCACCTCATGCGCTGCATGTGCAAGAACGTCTCAAGTCACTGGACATGCTGGTTGTGGCGGATTTCTTCCTTTCAGAAACAGCACAACTGGCTGATGTCGTGCTCCCGGTAGCTCAATGGGCAGAAGAAGAAGGGACCATGACAAACCTGGAAGGTCGCGTCATTCGGCGCAAGCGTGCCTTTGCCCCCCCGTCTGGAGTACGCACAGACATTGACGTGCTTTGCGCTCTGGCACAACACCTGGGAAAGGGTCGATTCTTTCGCCTTCAGCCAGCCTCGCCAGATTTTCGACGAACTGCGGCAGGCCAGTCGCAATGGGATTGCCGATTACTCAGGCATCACCTACGAAAAAATTGAGGCCAATCATGGCGTCTTCTGGCCATGTCCAACTGAGGATCACCCAGGCACACTTCGTCTGTTTCAGAAGAGTTTTCCGACACCCACGGGACGGGCGCGATTTCATGCCATACGCCATCAGCCACCAGCCGAGGAACCCGATAGTGACTATCCCCTCTACCTGACAACGGGCCGTATCCTCGCTCAGTACCAATCCGGGACACAAACCCAACGAGTTGCACAGCTCCATCGTATGGCACCAGAACCATTAGTGGAGATACATCCCGCTACCATGAGGCGCTACAGATTGGTAAATGGCGAGAGAGTAAAGCTGATAACACGACGTGGCTCGGCTCTCTTTACCGTGAAAGTAACACCTGGTATTCGTGAAGATACAGTTTTTGTGCCATTTCACTGGGGGGGCGAGCAATCCGTAAATCGTTTAACCAATCCGGCTCTAGATCCGATCAGTCGGATGCCAGAATTTAAAGTCTGTGCAGCACGCATCGAGCGAGTAGAACAAGCAACAGAGGAGACACGATGATGCATAAACAACGTCTCGTGATCATTGGCAATGGTATGGCGGGAGCACGTCTCGTCGAAGAAGTGCTCACACGTGGTGGCCAGGATCGTTTTGAGATAGTGGTCTTTGGCGATGAACCTTATGGTAACTATAATCGTATTCTGCTCTCTAATGTGCTAGCAGGCCTACATGACCCCAAAGATATTTTTATTAATCCGTTCCCCTGGTATAAAGAACATGGCATTAAGCTCTACGCTGGTAACCGTGTCCATATGATCGATCATACGGCAAAGATGGTCTATGCCTCTGATGATGTGGCGCTCCCTTACGACAAACTGGTCATCGCCACGGGAAGTTTTCCTTTTATCCCGGCCCTGGATAATCTTGCTGGTGACGAGAGTAATTTGAAAACAGGCGTCTTTGTCTTCCGAACGATGGATGATTGTGAGACAATGATCAAATACGCCACGAGTGCCCGCAAAGCCGTCGTGATTGGCGGTGGCGTACTTGGTTTAGAAGCAGCACGAGGACTACTTCAACGTGGACTAGAAGTGCACGTGGTACATGTAGCACAACACTTGATGAACGTACAACTTGATATGGCTGCTGGAACCATCTTGAAAGAAGCACTTGAGCGCATGGGCATCCACCTGCACCTGGAAAAAAGAACTGTGGCTGTCCTGGGACAAGAACAGGTCAGTGGGCTGGTCTTCGAAGATGGCTCGACCCTCAATTGTGACATGGTAATCATCTCTACTGGCATTCGACCTAACACAGTTCTGGCAAAACAGGCTGGTCTGGCTGTTGAGCAGGGGATTATTGTGAATGATGATCTTTCCTCCAGTGTTGCCAATATCTATGCTATTGGCGAGTGTACACAACATCGCGGTCGCACCTACGGTCTGGTGGCCCCACTCTGGGAACAGGCTCAATGTCTGGCAGAGCGCCTGACAAGTGAAGCGTCCCAGGCACTCTATCAAGGATCTCGGGAATTGACCAAACTCAAGGTGATGGGTGTGGAACTTGCGGTCATGGGTGACAAGGAGCCATGTCAGCAAAGTGATGAAGTGGTAACCTACGCCGAGCCACAACGAGGCATCTATAAGAAATTGATTGTACGCGATGGTCGTTTAGCAGGGGCTATTCTGCTCGGTGATGGCACCATGACACCTCGTCTACTCCAACTCTTCGACCGAAGAGAAATCCTGCCAGAGAATCGTGCAGAACTATTGTTTCCCTTATCGGGAGAGAGCAAAGAAATCAACGTCGCAGACCTGCCAGATACTGCCCAGATCTGTAATTGTAATGGGGTCTCGAAGGGAAAAATCGTCGCAGCAGTCAAAGCGGGCAAGCGTAGCCTGAAGATGCTCTATGATGCTACGCGTGCCGGCACTGGCTGCGGTTCCTGTAAACCCCAGGTTCAGGCTCTGTTAGAGCTGGCTTCTGACGGTCTGGTGATCAATGATCCTTCTCTTCACTATTATGTTCCAGGCGTTCCTTTGACCAAGCAAGAGCTTATTAAGGCCGTAAAGGAAGAGGGTCTGCGCAGTGTCTCGGCAGTCTTTCAAGCGCTGGCGAGAGGTAAAGAGGACCCTGGCAGTAAGGCGGGACTCTCATCTCTGCTCAAGACCATCTGGGGGAAGGACTACGAGGATGAGCGCGATGCCAGGTTTATCAACGACCGGGTGCACGCCAATATTCAACGGGATGGGACATTTAGTGTGGTACCTCGTATTTACGGGGGAGTCACCTCACCACAAGAACTGCGCCGAATTGCGGACGTCGCGGGCAAATATAATGTTCCCATGGTCAAGATCACAGGGGGGCAGCGCATTGACCTGTTAGGCATTCCCAAGGAAAAGCTTCCAGAGGTATGGAAGGACTTAGGCATACCATCCGGGCATGCCTATACTAAGGCATTCCGTACCTGTAAAACCTGTATTGGTTCCGAATTTTGCCGCTATGGCCTTGGTGATAGCACGGCGCTCGGCATTCAAATCGAGAAGAAGTTTCAGGGCATCGAATTGCCTCATAAGATGAAACTAGCCGCCTCTGGTTGTCCACGCAACTGTGCCGAATTCGACAACGAAGGATATCGGTGTTGTTGCTATCGGAGGTGGCAAGTGGGAAGTGTGCATTGGTGGTGCAGCAGGTTCACGTGTGCGTAAGGCAGATGTATTGTGTGTGGTAGATACACATGATGAGGTACTCCTGTATATTGGCCGCTTTATGCAGTACTACCGCGAAAACGCCCGGTATCTGGAACGCACCTACGATTTTGTGGAACGTCTGGACATTGAGCATCTGCGTCACCTGTTAGTAGACGATACCGAGGGGATCTGCCAACGATTGGATCAAGAGATTCAGGCGGCAGTAGATGCCTATGTCGACCCCTGGCAGGAAGCGGTTACACCTGTCTCCCCAACCCAATTTGTGAGCGTTCTTGATCCCGTAACAAAGATTGTCGGGCTTTAGCCTTCACCAGTCTGGAGAATTGACATGCAGACGAATGCACTAGCGCCTTCTGAAAAATCTCTGTATAATCTCGGCCCGATCACGAGACTCCCACCAGGGGAAGGGCGGGCTTTTCGAGTTGGCAATCTTACGGTGGCGGTCTTCCGCACGCGAGGAGAAGAACTGTTCGCTACACAGTCTGTTTGCCCTCATAAAGGGGGCCCACTTGTGGATGGTATCGTCGGAGATGGGAAGGTAATTTGTCCCTTGCATGCCAACAAGTTTGATCTGGCAACAGGCTCACCTGTTGGCAACGCCTGCGAGGCACTCAAGACCTATGTTGTTTCCTTAAGTGAAACGGGTGATATCTTACTACATCTGGACGTCTGATATCGTCTGGTTGAGAGAGGTGGAAAGTGAGAAGTTTTAAAGACGCACAGATTGCTCTTCTAGAAGCACGCATGAGCGGCGAACTGGCAAATCTCGTTCGTCGCTATGGTGGAACACCCTACTGCGTACCAGCAGTACGTGAGGCTCCTCTGGATTGTGCAAGACAGGTTTCCACATTTATTGATCGTCTTGTAGACTCATCATTAGGTACTGTTATCTTCTTGACCGGGGTCGGAGTACAGCAACTCTTGCGAGAAACACAACGGCTTGAGCGACTCGACGAACTGCTTGTAGCACTTCAGAAAGTCACCGTAGTATGCCGGGGACCAAAACCATCAGCTATCCTCAAGCGCAATGGGATAACGACGTACATAAGCGCACACGAACCATATACCACCACAGAACTGCTTGAGGTTCTGGCACCGCTGGAACTGGCAGGGACGGTTGTCGGAGTTGTGCATTATGGTGAGCGTAACGCTCCACTGGCACAGGCGCTCCTGCACAGGGGCGCTGATCTTGAAGAGTTGTGTCTCTACGAATGGCTCTTGCCAGAAGATATGGGACCACTGCAAATCCTGGTGCAAAATATTATAGCTCAGCGTGTAGACGCTGTTGTCTTCACCAGCCAAATTCAGGCCCGCCACTTATTTCTTGTGGCAAAGCAACTGAAGTTGGCAGACGAATTAGCTGATGCATTGAACAAGAGAACCATTGTTGCTTCTATTGGCCCTACCTGTACAGGTGCACTTCAATCCTTCAGAGTGACACCACATGTCATCCCGGAGCATCCCAAGATGGGGCATCTGATGAAAGCCCTCGCTGACTATATGGTTAGCGAACGTTAAGCGTCCACTGAGAGGTGTACTCATGAGGAGTGCCCTCTCACTCAAACAAAGGAGTAACATATGTCCGTGCGGTCTGCTACCCGCGCTGGTTCTCCCTCTACGGTATTTGCATCCTTTCTTCATTTTGATATGAGCTTTACCCTCTGGGTCCTCCTGGGAGCACTGGGTGTTTCTATTACCCAGAGCCTGGGATTGAATGCGGCGCAACAAGGTCTCATGGTTGCACTTCCTACCCTCAGCGGTGCTGTTTTTCGCGTCCCTTCGGTCTGCTCAGTGACCGCTTTGGAGGCAAGCTGGTGGGTGTGATGATGCTCCTGGTTCTTTTCATTCCTCTTTTGATAGGCTGGCTCTTACCGATAAACTTTCCGGCTTTGCTGGGTATCGGGTTAATGCCAGGAATTGCAGGAGCATCCTTTGCGGTCGCGTTGCCATTAGCAAGCCACTGGTATCCACCAGAACGCCAGGGAGTCCTGGACACCTGTAAAAATTACGTTTTCCCTGGCCCAAGATTTAGCCTAGCCAGGAGGCGTGCTGGTAAACGTGCACGACTTCTCCTGCTGGGCAAGCTAATCGACCAATACAACAGAGGTACATCATCTACAAAACATGACTTGTATGATTTGAACATACAAGTCATTCTGCCTACTTATGCGACGAAGGAGGTAGCCCCACTATCTCCTTACATCGCTCTAAAAACTCCAAAAACCTATCCTACGCAAACGATAGTCAACCAAGGCTTCATACATCTTCTTGTATTGCTCGTCATTGAGTACAACAGCAACCTTACTGCCCTTGCTAGTTGGTGTGTCTATCGTCTCCATATCACTCCTGTAGCAATGCTATTGGCGGCTCTTCATGCGGCATCAACCAACAGCGCTCTAGCCAGAGATGGCATGGGTTAAGCGGCTGAGTTTGAGTAGTGAACAAAAAGTTCTGGGCAAGCTCCTTTAATTCACCTTTCAGCTCTTGTCGTGTCCACTCACGCATCTGGGCTAAACGTTTCTTTCCTACAAAGGTTGTAAAAGCTACGGTGATAGACTTCACCCCGAACAGTTCTTTATATGCCTCGCTCTTGAGCAAGATGATATATGCGCGTATGCGTTGCCTAAAGTGCTTCTGTTGCTCAGTCCCTCGGTCATGCTCAACCAGTACAGGTAAATGACCTTGCTTACCGCCAGGTAACTTTAAACCAAAATCCAGAAACCCATCAGGCATTAAAACTAACTTCTCGCCCTGATAACTAGTCTTGAATGGCTTACGCTTCAGTTCCCTTTCGTGCATAAACCGGTCCAGGTAGTAGTCAGGCGCTACGTTTTTAAGCAACGCTGCGGATATTAGAATGTCATTCAGCTCTAGGGTATGCTGAACAAACATTGAGTGCTTATTAGTCTCCTTCTGTGACCGGAACGAACCGTTAACATCCATACCGGCACGGTTTAAGTAGCTAGCGCCTGCACGACCGAGCGTGTAGTAAAAAGGTGATCGAAATGCTGCGGTCGGGATTATGCTGTGCTGGATATAGCCGTTAACTTCCAGAGTTTTTAGTCTGGCTTTAACGGTGGTGAGCATCCCAGGCTTATAATGCAGTGCGCATAGCTGCAATGCCGTCGCTAGGTATAGGTGATATAGGCCTACAGGCATCTCTAGAGTGCCTCGAGAGTAAAAGGTCGTGTACAGGGTTGATAGTAAATGCTGTCATTCTGTAACCTCCCAGCGTGACCCACGTAAAGCGGTGTGGTGAACATTACAGCTACCTCATCGCCAGAGCGCACGAAAGCCGCCCGACGTGGTAGCTGGGTGAGCATATGCGCAATATCACTGGTAGATTGGCTCGTCTTCTTTCCTACTGGGTTAGCAGCAAGGCGCTTCATGACTTGACGCAGTATGAAGATGACGCCAGTACACGAACTCCTTGTTATTCTTTGGGTTGCGGCCAAAGGTCTGATAACCATCTTCTTCGACTATTAGGCCATCAGGGTATTTGACGTTTATCTTTAATACCTCTCCTTTTGTCTTCGTAGAAAGCCATCATAAACTCTGCGCCTAGAGCGATACCAAGTCCTTCTATGGCTTCAAAGGGTATAGGATGGTAAGCGCTTCCTGTCTTCATAACTAGGTAAAACAGGCGGTTAAGATACGGGATTGGATCGGTAAAGGGGTGATCTCCCAGATACACCCTATTGCCTCTTCTGTGTTTCAGGAGTGGGACAATATTAGATTTGATGAATTGGTTAACCAGATCGTCCTCAGCGCCGTACTTTATAAAATGGTCCACAACCTCTGGCTCTATATCTTCTGGACGGATTGACACTTCACCGCTCATGAAGAATGATGACATCTCCTTGGCATCGTCAGGATTTACGTTGAAGACTATCTTGGTTCTAGTACAGCCTCGCAGAAATAACCCAGGAGCCTACAGAGAGGTAGGAGGTCCTTTGTAGGTCCAGTGAAAAGCCCCATTGGATGTTCGATTGTAGTAGGCAATGAACGCGAGAATATGAACACGCAGCTCTTGGACCGAGAGACAACTCAAACGAGCAAGCAAGCGGCGTACCAGAATGCTGAACCAGATCTCAATTTGGTTTAACCAGGAAACTATGCTTTGGTGTGTAGATAAAACGAATACGATGGCTGGGATCAGAAAGAAAAGTGGCGCGCGTTGCCATCGAGGCGAGATGTCCACATTTGCCTTTGAGACCCAGATCCTCCTGAATACCGCAGTGCCTGACGACCAGAGACACCAGCGTCTCCGATTGATGCGTGTTGAGTTGATCGGTGACAAAAATCCACGAGGCTTCCGGATCAGTCTGGATGGTCTGTTCGATGTGTGCAACAAAATCTTCTTCCGTGCGCCTTGGTCCAATCGTTGGAGCAATGATCTGACCTGTGGCCACCTCAAGATTGGCAATCAGACTTTGTGTGCCATGTCGGATATATTCGAACTCTTCGCGTTCAACATGGCCTGGCAGCATCGGCAGCGAGGGATGGAGCCGTTCAAGGGCTTGCACCCCGGTCATCTCGTCACAACTCATCACATGAGTTCCTTGTTCATGGAGCGTGGGAGCAGCCTGATAGACCTCACACACCGTGCGAATCTGCTCTGCTAATGCGATGGGATCATCGGCTGGTGGGGTCAGCCAGTACCGCTTACGATGGGGCTGCAAAGCGCTCACCTTTTAAAAAACGTTCCACAGTTCGTGGAGAAATGGTGGTGACGATGCCTCGTTTCATCGCTTCGTCGGCGAGTTCTCGTGGCGTCCAGGCACTCACCGGTCGATCTGCTGTCATCGGCTGCTCGCAGGCCAGTGCCATCATCTGCATGTACTGTTCGAGGGTGAACGTTCCCGGTGCTCCAGGACGCTGCTCATCGGTCAAAAGGGCTTCGATGGCTTGCGAGAGGAGTTTCGGATTTCCTGCGTCTTCGATGGCTTGCAGACGGGACTCGGCTTCTCGCCAGCGTTCGCGCCACAATCGTACGGTTTCATGATCCACATGCAGCTCCTGAGTAATCTTGGTATTGCTGGATCCAGCTCCTGCTGCAAGGACGATTTTCCCACGGCGAACCAGACGTTGAGGACACGTTGCACGACGGACCAGACGCTCCAACAGGTCTTGCTGCTGCGCACTCACATTCAAAGGAATTGCATGAGGATTGGGCACGATCTTCTTCTCCTTCTCTTGATTTGATCTCCTTTTCCCAGTATACCATACACTTCCGACTTATTTCTGCGAGGCTGTACTAGGAGGGTCCTTTCTTCCGATCTTACAGGGAAGCGTGAAGCAATTGAGCAATTCTTACGCCCCAGGGCTAATAGTGCTTGCACTCTTTGCATTTATGACACTCGTTGTACTACGTCTGTTGGTCGCGTTCCAGACCGGCTGGCGCCTCTCCTGGATAACTCTTGCTGAGAGCAAGGCAGTATAAGGGACAATCGTGACCTCCTTTCTTTTTCTCCCGCATTTACGTAGAGAGGAGGTCAATTCATGGGACACCAATCCCATGCGCATGGCGACGAGGATCGCCTGGGTACGACTCTGCACATGGAACTTGGCAAGAATGTGGCGAACGTGGGTTTTCACGGTATCCTCAGCAATTTGCATAGTATGTGCAATCCCTTTATTGGAGAGTCCCTGAGCAAGCAGATCCAGGACCTCCATTTCACGTTCAGTCAGTAGCTCTTGATGATTGGGTGCTTGTATCTCACGTAACAAGTAAGCAGAGACCTGGGGAAAGAGATAAACCTGACCTGCTGCTACCTCTTTGATCACTTTTCGTAGCTCATCAGCCTGCGTGTCTTTGAGCAAGTAGCTGATGGCTCCCGCTCGGATGGCTCCAATCACAGAGCTACGTTCAATTAGACTGGCCAATGCAATCACCGCCGTCTCCGGCAATTCACGATGAATAGTTGATATTGCGGCAATGCCATCCATTACGGGCAGGAACAGGTCCATCAGAACAACGTCGGGTTGTAGATGACGTGCCTTCTCCACCGCCTCCACTCCCATCTACGGCCTCACCCACAATGTCCAACTCCGGGTCACGTCCCAGGAACATATGCAGCCCTTCACGTATCATCCAACTGTGATCCACAATCAGTATCCGAATGGGCATCTGCTCAGCCTTTCAAAATGTCTGTGACGATGAATTTTTCACTTCACTATTCTAAACAACTGTGCAACCTTCTCCAGGAGATTATCGATCTCAAAAGGTTTACGAATCCAGTCTTTTGCACCGGGAATATTGCTTATGTCACTTATACGATGATCAGCCGTCATCACAATCAGAGAAATACCTGCGTACAACTCATGTTGCGAGAGCCATTTTGCAATCTCATAACCGGAAACTCCCGGCATCATCAAATCTAGCAGGATACCTTGTGGCATCAGATCTGCTTCAGCACATTGCAAAAACGGCTGCACATCGACACTCTCAGAAATACCCACAGCAGTGTATCCTTCCATCTGCAAAAGACACAATATGCTAGAAAGAATCGCTAGATCATCTTCGACAACCATAATATAGGGAGAAGTGTTGATACAAAAGGACGTGCCACAGGCTTGATCATCACTCAAAGTTATACCATTTTGATGCGTATACTGCATTGCGGAGTTTCCCCCCTTCAGATATTTCATCAGGGTGCAAGAGGAAGCGTAAACCAGAAAGTAGAACCCAGTCCTGGTCTACTCTCAACACCATATGCTCCCTGATGCTGTACAAGAATCATTCGACAGATATATAGCCCAAGCCCCAATCCCACCCCAGCCCCACTACATATCTTGATATCCTTCGCACAATGAAAACGCTCCCAGATCTGCTCTTGTTCTTCCGGAGGTATCCCAGGTCCTTTGTCACATACTCAGAACACGCGTGATCTGTTCTTCCACCTGTAGATGCACTTCAACAGGGCTATCTGCCGGCGAGTACTTCAGAGCATTCGTCAGGTAGTTAGCAACAACCTGCCTGATACGATCGCGGTCAGCGACGATCAGTACGCTCGTCTCAGCAGGCAAATCCAGATCAATAGAACGCGTGGGGACCACCTCGCATTGTTCCATAATGGTCTCTCGGACGATAGCCGCCAGATCACAACGTTGCAGATGCAAATCCAGCCCTTTTATCTGGATACGTGTAGCATCCAATAGATCTTGAATTAGCAGATTTAAGCGGTTGATCTGCTGATCTGTACTGAGAAGAATCTCTGTCAGTCTTTCGCAGACCTGCACATGCTCTTCCAAAGAAATGGTCTTGACAAGCTTTCTCTTATTTAGGAGACGCTCAATCAGTCCAACATGAGCTTTGATCGTCGTTAATGGCGTTCTTAACTCATGGCTGGCAATCCCCAGGAACTCGTCCATGCGACTATTAGCAACATGCAAAGCCAATTCGTGGGCCTGAGCCTGCGTTCGCTCAAGCACCAGCAGCGCCAATGACGCGGTCACTTTCGCCAATTCTATTTCTTGCAGCATATCTATCTGCTCTGCATGGTCATATTCCATACTCAGAATACCAAGTAGTTGTTTGCCTGGCAACATGGGGACAACCAGCATTGCGTGCGTCCCATCTGTACGAGTCAGATGGCTGAGAATGGCCTCACCGGCGTATATGCGGGCAATGAGCGCAGGCTCGAAATAATCTCTCAAGAAGGGTTTCGCAGGATCAATCCACCACTGCGGTGCATCAGCAAGACCCGTAATAGCCAGTGGGTGCAATTTTTCCTCGTCTGGCCCTATCAGGGCCATGCCAACACGTACACACCTGAGCACACGACATATAAGTTCCACTAATCGCTGTGCCACAATACTCAGAGTTGGGGAAAGATTGGATGTGTCTTGCCAGGCAGTGTTGGTCTCCTCTGAAAGTTGTACAAGTGCCTGTCCCATTGCCACCAGAGCACTGAGAGCATCGTCTGGGCACTGCTCCCATTGTCTGGATACGCTCACGAGAGCATCGCAGATACCCGCAAAGGAATCCTTTCCATCTGTCCCGTCAAGTTCAGGTGTGTGCATGTATGCAGCATATAACAATTCAGGATGCGTTACCATCCAAAAATGATAGGACTTCACGTATGAGAGAAACGCGATTAAGTGATTGTAATAGACAGGTCCCAGGAGGAGGTATATTTCATGACGACAACGCTCAGCACGCAAGGGATGGAGAAACAGGAAGAGAGAACAGGAGAAAAGACTCTTTGCCAGAGCAGAATTTACTGACGGCCAGACTGTCAGAGGATGATCCTGTTTTCTTAGAACACTCAGGTGTTCCTCAATCTCACATTCCCCTGGAGGGAGAGTCTCCAGCATGGTTTTCCTATCCTGGGCAGCCATGCCAAAAAGGTGTAATGTCGAACCACGGAAGAGATGACTGGAGGAGCACTCGCTATAAGATAAAAGATACATCAATAGTTGCTCTTTGAACCATGATGGCAAGGGATTGTCAAGATAGGTTATGCGAGTCTGAGACCAGAGGTTCTGCAAGATATGAGGAGTCTCATAGGCCAGCATAAAAGCAGGAGGAACAAAGCCAAAATGTTGCCGAATTTCCGCCAGAATTTGCTCGCTGATCGTATGCCCTTCGACTTCCATAGAGGATAACCCTCCTTTTCCCTGTCTTGGAATGTCTCTTCAAAGAGAGACACTCCCCTGGAGAGAATAAATAACTAGTGGTGTTTGCTCCTCAATCTATCCATAACAGTGAGCATAACATACTATATATCAACAATCAAGATTGCTAATGAGACGAAACCGATCATTTTTTGTATGGCCATTTCGGGGGATCCTGTGACATGCGGTGATGAGAGGATGGGGAAAGAATCCACCATCTCTACAGGATATTCATCAAGGCATTTTTAGGTCTAGAACAATGACCAGCCGCCCTCTCAGGGTAGAACCACGCTATCCGGTGAAGAGCTCAAAGAATCCTCTGAAAATGAGCTCGAACAAGGAGACCTTCACCATTTACTGTGGCACTACCCCTCTCAGAGCAAGAACGAAACAGGAGAAAAGCCGTTTAAAAGTCCTGTAGAGACAATATACATGCTTTTCAACAAACACAAATAAATCGATACACTGGAATATTTGCACTAATTTTCATTATTATCCTTTTTTGCCATGGTTATCTCAATACAATCAATGACTTGACAAATCATAAAATATATATCATACTTCTATTGACTACATAAGCTCTTCTGCTCGTAGAGCTTCTTCTATGTAGGAGAAAAACAGCCAAATGTGTATTTCACTTCAAAGGAGGATCACTCGTGAAAAAGATCGTTGTTCGCAAAACCGAAGCCGTCAAACTCACCAGCGCAGCCTCTCCTCTGTATGCTCCTGGATGCATTGTGAATGCTTAGTTGAGTAGTCCATCTTCATCCAGATAAGGTAAAGGAGGATCACCTGTGAAAAAGATTGTCGTTCGCAAAACCGAAGCCGTCAAACTCACCAGCGTTGCTACGCCTCTCTACGGCCGCACTTGTGTGGCTTAAAGCAACACATCTTTGCATAAGCCATTACTGGCAATAAGCAGAGGACTGAAGGGCTTGCATGCGAATACACGAGTATTTGTAAGTAAGCTCTTTCCCCTTCTTCTACCCACTAGAACATTGAGGAAGAGAGCGTGACCAACAATTCATCTCTCAAATTCTATTCACTAACATTTGTCTCAGACACGCATGATATTACAGTAGGGCGACCTGACACCGAAACCTATGCCGTTTTTCCACCAGACGGCGTGGCTCTGTTACAGCAACTGCAAGCTGGCCTTACTCCTGACTCAGCCACCATGTGGTATGAACAACACTATGGTGAACCGATTGACATCAATGATTTTCTCGACACCCTACGTGATCTGGGCTTCCTTCGAGAAGATGAAGCCGCAGACGAGACGCCCGTTCCTCAGTCGTCTTCCTCTGTTAAATGGCAGTGGTGGGGACGCGCAGCGTTTTCTCCTATGGCATGGACCCTCTATGCCATACTCTTTGGTTATTGCGTGTATGACATGGTACGCTTCCCACATCTGCGGCCAGCATATCAAAATGTGTTCTTCTCACCCTACTTCACCGTGATCGAACTCAGCTTGTTTCTCAGCCAATTTCCAGGCATCTTCTTCCACGAGTTGTATCACGTTCTGGCAGGCAGACGATTAGGGATTGCTTCACGCCTGGGTTTTGGTCGTCGCTTATACTTCCTGGTATTCGAGACATCTCTAACAGGTTTATGGAGTGTGCCCAGGCGGTCGCGCTATCTGCCATTTCTGGCTGGTATGCTTGCCGACACTATCTGGTTCTCCCTTCTGACTATCATTGCAGGGGCAACAATGACCTCTGACGGGCGTTTTTCTCCCATCGCAGGGATCTGCGCAGCTTTTGCTTTTGCCACCATCCTCAGGTTCCAATGGCAATTTTACTTCTATCTGCGCACCGATCTCTATTACGTGTTTACCAATATCTTTAGCTGCGTTGACCTACAACAGACGACACAACGCTATCTTCTCAATCGTATATGGCGTGTACTTGGTCGTACAGAGAAAATGGATGATGAAACGCAGTGGAACCCACGAGATCGTCAGGTTGCCCCCTGGTACGCCCCTTTCTACGTGCTCGGTTGTCTTTTGTCTATTAGTGTCTCGCTTTTTGTCGCTGTTCCAATTACCATTCAGTTTCTGTTTGGCACCTTCGCCCATCTCTTCGGAGGTTCTGCCATCAGCCCCAGTCTGTTCTGGGATTCCTTTATTTTCCTGATGTTGAATGTACTACAACTGATCGTGGTCGCTGTCGTCTTCCTGCGTGAGCGCAAACAACAGGCACAAGTGAGCAGAGCCTCACTGAACTAGGCGGAACGCCCTCACTGTTTCACCGCTATCTCATAAGAAAGGATACTAAGGATGCACGAGAACTTCTCACATACATGGATTGTGGCTCCCTACCGACGGGATCGCGAACAGGTTCTCCCTCCGCGGGAAGGTCTTTCTTCGAGTATTGACTGCCATCGCCATCTTCGTGGACCATATACCGGAGTCGGTGAACTCCTGCGCAGATTGGTTCCTGAGGTTTATCAACAATGGCCCGATCATGTCCTTGCACACGGAGATAGAAATTTTGTCGATGGCACCTGAACTACAATCGGTGGTGCAGGTTTCTACCGAAACTCTGACTTCCTTAGCTGTTCCAAAAGAGCGCACTCGTTTCTATTCACGTTTGCGTACACTCCGTTTAACTCATGGCGTCGTCGATTTCCTGTTAGGGTATCTTTCTCTGGCGAAACTGGATCACTGTTCTCTCTTCTTCGAGAATGTTCACCAGGCCGAAACTTTAGATCAGGAATTCCTGGCTACCTTGCTACGGCGTGCGAATCCCCATCACCTTTCCCTCACTATCGGTACCAGCCCTGACCCCCTACCCGACCCACTTCAGACCGCCTTAAACACCTATGCACGCTCTTTACGACCCGATCCCATGACCATTGAGGAACGTGAGAGCAAACTACAGGCCTGGAATATTCCCCAGGAATGGAAACACTGGCTTGTGCACTCTACAGAAGGCTGGCAGGGAGAATGGGAACCATTGCAACACTTCGACGAGCAATTGTTCACGGCTCCTCCAGAGGAAAGCACATTTGAAGCCGGTGTACACACTCTTCTCAAACAGGCTTCGCCCATCACTCGTCATGCCCTGGCTCAGACCTATATTGAAGCTGAGTGTACATTGGACACGTTGCCTGAGAAAATCTCCTACGAGCTACTAGAGCCTCTTCTCAGGCAGCAGTGGCATGATGATCGAGCCACAACCCTGGAGAAACTGAAGGCATGGTCACTCCATCTGGGAGCTATTCCTTATCATCGTGAACGTGGACAGGACTCTTCTGGCATGGGAGCAGAAGCATTACAGGCTGCACTTGACTATTGCATCAACATAGGTTATTATGATTCAACTGTCGATTTCGGTCACAGAGGTCGGCGTATTATCGACTGGCCGACTCAGCCTGAAAAATATTGGACGTTTACGACAAAAATGACAACATCCCTGGCAGCACTGAGCCGACCAGAAGAAGCTGAGGCGCTGTACCGCGAGGCACGGGCACTGTCAAGTAGCCCATTACTACATATGCAGGCTGCCTACGCTCAGTCTATGCTCTATACACGACACCACAAACCGGAGCAGCGTGATCACCAGATTGCCAAGGGATGGATTAACGAGGCCATCGCCATCGCTCAACTCTTGCCCGACTTGAAGGAACGAGTTTTTAATACGGTGTTTAACCAAAATGGTCTGGCACTCATCGAAGTACATATGGGACATTCCCAGGAAGCATTACGATTAGTAACAGAAGGGCTTGAACGCCTCAATAGTACACTTGAGCCTGATGAACATCTTTTGCATCGTTCTGTTCTTCTGTACAACCGTGCTCAGGTCTATGCTGGCCTGGGTCAGATCGAACAGGCCCTTGCTGATTATACAACCGTTATCCTGCAAGACCCTCACTACAGCGAGTATTATCTGGATCGTGGAAATCTCTATCGCCGCCTGAGCCACATCGAGGAAGCCCTCAGTGATTATGAGCAGGCAATCGCCTTCAGTCCTCCCTATCCAGAGGCCTACTACAATCGGGCAGGGACGCTTCTCCTCCTGGGACGTGAGGATGAGGCCCTTGCGGATTACACCTATGTTCTGGAACTGGATCCTACCTATCTCGATGCGTTGATTAATCGTGCCAGCATCTTTTATGAGCACGAAGATTTCGCGGCTTCCCGGCAGGATATTGAGCATGGTCTGGCCCTCGATCCTGGGAACCCGCAGTTGCTCTGTACACTGGGATTACTAGAAATGGCCCAGGAACATCCCGATGAGGCCCATCAAGCTCTTACATCGGCTCTGGAACGTGATCCATCTCTGCTGGCAGCCTGGACCAATCGTGCCGTGTTAGCCTACGAATGTGGAAACATAGATGCGGCTATTGCGGATCTGACCCAGGCACTGGAATTGGACGAGAACGCAACAGTGCTCTATAATCGGGGTCAGGCCTACCAGTCCCAAGGACGATGGCCGGAAGCCATCCACGATTATACTCGTGCTCTCACCCAGGCGGATGATGATGACACGCAAGATCTTCTCTACAAGCGAGGCTGCTGTTATTGGCAACTGGGTGATAGCAGCTCAGCTTATCAGGATTTCGTTCAGCACATGGCGATGGGTCCATCTCCCTATCAGGAGGAACTCCATCAACTAGGCATAGCCCTTCCAGCCAACCCGTAAGGTCTGATCTACATAGACAGGAAAGGTGCCTTCCCCAGTGAAGACACCTTTCCTGGTTCTGCTGGAAAATCAAAAAGTCCTCTCTTGTAACAAAATAATGTGTATGAGTGTCTATATAAAGAACATTACTGGTAAGAGGGTTCAGACTCTGAAGAGCAATCTATCTAGAAGGTCTATCACTATCATATAGAGAGGATAAAGTCCATGGCCACATATGATTTTGTCCCACTACCGGACAATAACTATAGAAAAAAGGGAACAGATACCATTGAACAGATACAGAGCAAATGGTCAGCCCTGTTGGCATGGTGGTATCGCCTGATGGCTCCTACAACCATTTCCCAAGAAGCCAACCTGGTAGAGCGCGAAGCCATGCGACGGCAACAACTGGCAAGTGTGATCATTCTCTTCGTGGGTATGATCGCGATAGCATTTCTCCTGCCCACCTTGTTTAGTCCTTCGCAACGTGGATTTTTTCCATTAATCACACTCATTATAGACCTTGCCGCATTGCTGCTAAACCGTCAGGGGAAGAGCTTTCTTGCCGGCCTCCTGGTCGTGACTGCCATCGAAGCAACTATCTTCCTGGTCCTTTTGACAACTCCAGGAGGACTGAACACAAATAGTCTGCCCTTCTTTGATCTGCTGGTACCTGCGACATTGATAGCCGCCTTGCTCCTGTCTACACAAAGCATCTTTGTGGTCAGCCTAGTCAACAGCATCTTTATTTTCGCTGATCTCACCTTCCAACCCCACACTGCCGATTTAGGATATCAGCTGATTGGAGGATCTGCATACTTTGTGTATCTGCGACCAATGGCTTCACAGGTCATCGTCGCCCTGGTAATCTATTTCTGGGCCTCCAGTGTCCGTCAGGAAATGGGACGGGCCGATCGTGCCGAAGAGATCACTCGTTTGCAACAGACAATTGCACTCCAGAACGAGCAACGCATCGATGCACTATACGCAGAACATATGATCGGAATGGGCTATGCACAACAACAGCAAATGAATCACCTCAAAGATCAACTGCTGCTGCACGTGAGCCATGAGTTGCTAACACCTCTGACAGCGATCAGCGGCTATCTCGATCTGCTCAAAGAACTGGGCAAGGATCTAAATTCCACAGCGCATGCACTCTGTCTTGATCATGCGAGAGAAGGCTGTCAAGAGTTAACATTATTGGTCAACACCGTTCAGGACGCTCTTGAAATCGATGGAACGCACAATCGTACTCTCGACAAGGATATCCCGGTTTGTCAGATCGTAGATGAAGTACTTGAACACCTGGACGCACAAGAAACAGACACACATACGTTCCGCATGGCCATCTCAAAATCTCTGGCAGTGCGAGCCAATCGGCAATCGCTGTACCAGGTGCTACGCCATCTACTCTCCAACGCCTGTAAGTATTCTCCCTCACAGACCGAGGTCCTGATCAGTGCAACACAAACAAAAGAGAATGAGATCTGCATCAGCATCCTCGATAAGGGTCCCGGCATCCCCACAGAGGATATCCCGCTACTCTTCGAGAAATTTGTGCGTCTCAGACGAGACCTGACAGGTTCAACACGAGGGATGGGCTTAGGACTCTACATGAGTAAACAGCTTGTTAAGGCGATGAATGGACACATTTGGATTGAAAGTTCAGGTCAAACCGAAGAAGGGTGCCGTGTATGTTTAACGCTACCAGCCACCATACAGACCTCTTTTGCTTATCTCAGCGAGAAGAACACACATAAAGCAGAGATCAGTCTTTGTCAAGCCAGCTAAAGGAGCATGACTTGCACATATCGGAACCTGAACAGCATCTGCGCCTCTCCAGCTAAACAATACATGCTCAAAAGAGGACAAATATCCTCTCTTTTCATATATCTTGTGCAATTTTGCACCCTTCACGGATATCCCATGCTCAAATTCTCCTCGCGACTATAAGAAATGCAAAGCATCCCTCAGTCGAGTTTGTAATGATCCCTATACTGGCAGGAGAAGATATACCAGTGACGACAGGAGAGTCCATGAGACTCATCTGGAGGAACATCATGTTTACGAGACGACAGCTTTTCAAGATTTCGCTAGCTGCTGGGGCTAGCTTCTTTGTGCTAGACGAGGATACTTCTCAAGCGCTTGCACCCACAGTACGGTTTGCCTCTGCACCTACAGCACATTCGGCCCCTGTACCCACAGTACAGTTCCCTCTCAAGCGATTTGTAGATCCATTACCTCTTCCCAGCGTCCTACAGCCCAGTGGGGATGTTCGAGGTACTCCCTGGTATAGCGTGACAATGACAGAGTTCCAACAAAAGCTGCACAGGGATCTTCCTCCAACGACCTTATGGGGATACAACGGAACTTACCCAGGCCCAACAATCGAGGTCAACAGTAACAAGCCAATTATAGTGAAATGGGTCAACAGCCTTCCTCATCGACACTTGCTTCCCCTGGATCGTACATTGATGGGTATGACCCTACCAGATGTTCGTACCATTGTGCACCTGCATGGTGGTCATACCCCCCCAGATAGCGATGGCCACCCGGTTAAGTGGTTTACTCCTGGTCATTCAAAGATCTGTTTCTATCCCGAACCTCCAGCAAGCAGCGACCCTCTGGTATCATGATCACGCAATGTCTATCACACGTCTAAATAACTACGCAGGTCTGGCAGGCTTTTACCTGATCAGAGACGCCACCGAGAATCATCTCAACCTTCCCAGAGGGGTTTATGAGATTCCTCTCCTGATCCAGGATCGGTCCTTTCAGCTCAATGGTCAACTCTTTTATCCTGGCTCTGGTTGGGTCCCAATGTTCTTTGGGAATACTGCCATGGTGAATGGCAAGGCTTGGCCATTCCTGGAGGTTCAACCAAGAAAATATCGGTTTCGACTTTTGAATGGCTCCAATTCGCGTATCTACAAACTCGCCCTTCTTCGGGACAACCCTTTTACCAGATCGGAACTGACGGGGGATTGCTGCCTGCGCCTGTAAAAATCACCCAGATCATATTGGCACCTGCGGAGCGCGCTGATATGATCATCGATTTCTCAGGCCACCATGGGCAGCACATTACTCTTACCAACGATGCGCCGGCTGATGTCACTACCCTCTCAGATCAGCAGGGACAACCACTTCTCCTCGCTAGCAATGCTTTTATTCCACTGGATGGCGGCCAGATTGCGATCAGTGAGATCATGCAGTTTCGCGTCATCTTGCCGCTTCTTCAAACAGACACCAGTTCTCTGCCTTTGACAGGCCGACCCCTCTTGTCAATCCCTCATACGACAAAAGAGAGAGAAAGGGATTTGACACTTGAAACTCGACCTGTCCCAGAAGGCTTCAAATGGCTGTTAAATGGTCTACCTTTCTCTGCCCCGATTACAGAGAAACCCAAACTTGGAACAACGGAGATCTGGCGTTTGATCAACCTGACGGACATGATACATCCCATTCATTTGCACCTCATCCAGTTTCAAATTCTCGATCGACGCTCCTTCGATGTGAACAGGTACAAAGCAACAAAGACCTTGATCTTTACTGGGCCACCCATTCCACCACCCTCTGATGAAGCCGGGCTTAAGGATACGGTGAGAGCGAATCCGGGTGAGGTTACCAGGATCATCATCCATTTCAGCCCCTATACAGGGCAGTACGTCTGGCATTGCCACCTCCTGGAGCACGAGGACAACGACATGATGCGTCCTTACGAAGTTGTGCCGTAAAATCTCCAGCCTCCACTCTGGAGATGATCAGACGGTACTACGCACATCCGGCACTAGAGTGTAAAGTGTGTAGCACATATTTTGGCATGATCCTTGCTCGATTACAAAATGGGTGCATTATTACAAGCTTCTCACTATAACAACGCCAATCTCATATTCTGACCAAATGTAGTCAACCCTATTATCGCGTCCTTCGTAGCGCAATTTATTCTCATTCATGTTCACCCTGTGGCCAACCTTCCCACGGCGAGAGGCGATTCGGTAAGCAGAGAGGAGTCCCTGACAAATGATAGCTAGCTCTCTTCACTCAGAAACCTTGTTCACAACAAGCCATGGAGTAACCAAGGTCTCCCCAGGAATTGCTCGAAATATAGAGGACACATCCATGCCACCATTGATTATGATTATTGACGACTCATACACAGTTTGTAAGATTGTGGAAACCTGTCTCAAACGAGAAGGCTATGACTGTATTAGTTTCAATAATGGTGTAGAAGCCTTACGCTGGTTTACCAATCCATCAGTGCGTTTCCCCATGTTACTTTTTCTCGACATCGAAATGCCCAAGATCAGTGGATATACTCTGGCCCGCTTACTCAAGAGCAAATCTCCATTCGAGAAAACTCCCATCGTCATGCTAACACGTCGCAATGGAGCTCTTGATCGCGTGAAAGCTCAGCTTGTGGGAGCCAAAGCCTACATCACCAAACCCTTTAAGACACAGGACATTCTGACTGTTGTACACACTTACCTGGGAAATACACCTTCATCTTGCAACTAAACAGAACCGCCTCAGGAGCAAAGGTTCTCCTTCGCGATGATAATATTGTTATTACAAGAAACAACGTTATCATCTATCATCTGATGGCTCTGATCCTCCTGCTTTTTGCATTCAGAGCCGCCCGGACATCAGGAGCCGTTCTACGATTTCAACCACTTGCGGATCAAACAACGATCCGGCACCACGGCACAACTCCACCAGAGCTGAAGAACGCGAATGCGCTTGCTGAGAGGGTTGCTCTACCGTCATGGCCAGATACGCATCCGTGACTGCCAGCAGCCGTGCCCCAAAGGGAATCATCTCAGCTTTCAAATGATCGGGATAGCCCTGACCATCCCAGCGCTCATGATGAGCACGAATAATCGGAGCCAGGGGACGCAAGGCCGGGATACAGTTCACGACCGCAGCCCCAACTATGGGATGCTTCTGGATCAATTTCCACTCGTCTCCCGTCAGGTGATCTGGCTTATGGAGCACAGCATCGGGAACCACTACATTTCCGACATCATGCAAACGGCCAGCCAGGGCAATCATTTGCGCTTCTGAAGCCGGTAAGCCGATCGCCAGAGCCAACTTGAGCAGGAAGTCGGCGACCTGCTGGCAATAGAGACTTGCTGATGGATCACGTGCCTCCATCAGACTCGTTAGAGCTTGCACAATGCCAACCAGGGTAGCTTCTTCTCGCCCACCTTCCAGGTAGCGCTGGGAAAAGAGCGCAAGGATCGCTGGATCGTTAGCCACACGTACCTGGTCACGCCCACAGTGCTTGGCCCCGTACATAGCATGATCAGCAGCAGCAATAAGTCCTTTTCGCTCCTCAGCGTGCATCGGATAACTCGCCACGCCAACCGAACAGGTTAGATGAATACCACCTCCGACATTGAAGATATGAGCAGAGACCGCTGCTCGCACCCGCTCCGCACATGTCAGTGCATCCTTCACAGGCATCTCCGGCAAAATCGCCACGAATTCCTCTCCCCCCCACCGTCCCACCGTATCGATACTCCTCAACATGGTCCGGAGCAGGCTGGCAAACTCATAGAGCACAGCGTCACCGACCGTATGTCCATAGCCATCATTGAGTGCTTTGAAATGATCCACATCGAAGAAGAGGATCGAGCAGGAACGACTATAGCGATAAGCACGCTCCAGTTCCTGGTTGAGCAAGGAAAGCATTGTCCGATGGTTAGGCAATCCTGTGAGGGGATCACTGGTGGCTAACTCGAGAATACGTGCTTGAGCCTCTGCCTGCTCGTGCAAAAGCTGCTCCCGCTCAAGAATCAGTGTTGCCAATTTTGCCACAGATCCTGCAAGAACTGTCAGCGTCTCCTGGGTACTACGCTCCAGGTGACGGCACTCGGTGATATGTTGCTCTGCCTGATGGAACGCTGTTATATCAGAGGTGTAAGCAACGACTCCTGCGATCTGCCCTCCGATGTTGGAAAAGGGAGCCGCACGCATTTCCAGGAAATGCTTGACACCAGCTTCATCGTAAGCGTGCATCTGCAAATATGGTTCTGGCTCGCCTCGCAAGGCACGGGCCACGGGTAAATCGTCTTCCTGAAGGAGTATTCCTGCCAGATTGCGCAGTTCCGTGATTCCAAGTGCCTCCAGCAGCGAGAGGTCTGGATTTCTCTCCTGTCTTTCTGCATGCGAGAACCGCAACAACTTGCCTGTAGAATCGTGGATAGAGATAGTCTGGGGAACAACTTTGAGGAGGGCTTCAAAACGAGCACGCTCGACTGCCAGGGCATTTGCCAAAGCCTGGGCATTCTGATGGACCTGCTCGACGAAGTGATGCATGTACTGATTCTGTCCAGGGATAAGACAGAACAGGAAACCGAAAGGTACCACCACCGGCTCACGCGCTAAAGAGATTGATTGCAGGAAGAGGAACCACATTAGCAAAATAGCGCCAACCAGAGCCACGATTAAGCCGGGTCCTGTCCCCCAACGCAATGGTACATCTGCAATACTCATGACGACGAGTATCACGGGAAACACAAATCGGCTTTTCTGCGTGAAGGGCTTCTGTGGGCTATCACAAGACAGTTCATGTCTCTCTTGAAGCCTCACGTCATCATACCTATTCATAATTTCTTCTCTTCTTCTGCTAACGACGCAACGCTATTGCCAACAAGAAGGCTATAGTTGCATATTCGTCCTTACCAGAACCAATGCTCCGCTCTTTCAGCCAGACACAATTAACATAGACTCTGTCCACATAGGACATGCAGGGGGATTTTTTCGAGCCATTTTAAGCTCTTGACCCTTCATTCTCCGGGACGTCAAATATCTTGGGTAGAAACTAAGGAGTAACCCTGAACCTACCTGAGCGCTACGTGTTCCGGGGGGAGATGCAAAGTAGGAGTATGAAATAAGGTCGTTTTCTCCTTTCCTCGGGGGTAAAAATAGCTGATTAGAACAAAGAAACGAGCTTCCAGCACCAAACACACTTCTCATCATACAAAGTTTTGCGCGCCAGCCACAGCATAGAGGAGTTAAGGAAATTACGGCCAAAATTGCACGATTTATTTAAGAGTATAAGCTTACCCAAAAAATCGAAGAAAAGCAACAAGCAGGCAGTAATTCCATTATAGGATGGATCTCTCGTGAGATGCAAGAAGAAACGTGAAAAGTATTGATTTTTCTGCGTGTGTCGTGTAATGTATATTATACACATATTTTTTAGCAATTATACGTACAAGATGTTGGTGGAAGGGTCTGAGACTCAGGTGATGGTTCACCTGAGTCTCTATTTATCCAGGTTTTTGCGGTGGCTGTGCACCTCTCAGCAGGCGGATTTTTGAACGCAGAAGTCCTTGTACTCGTACGAACGGAATGCGTCAGAAAAAATGCGGGCATGAGATATTTAAAAGAAGATGTCTCAGTATCAAGAAAGGAGGTCAACAGACGGTTACGGCAAGAAGGTTGTGGGCCGCAGAAGATGTATCCCGATCACCGCCATACATAACAAAAAAATACGTACCAGCGCAACAAGGAGCACCACTATGCAAAAAGTATCCCTTCGCAAAGTAAAAACACCTGCCAGTTACTTGAGGGAAGATAACGAAGAGATCCTACATTTTTCTCTCCAGGGATTGTTACCAGTAGGGCACTCATTAGCGTTAAACACCACCCTTGGCACACTCTCGCACCTCGTCTGCAAACAGGATCGTCCCCATATGCTCATGGAGCAACAATTCACAACCAGCGAAATTTGTGTCTTGATGCCTCTTTTAGAGGCATATCCATACTATTGCCCTGTACGAGGTCTTATTAGCTAGCTTCAATATGGGCAGAGTGACCGAGACGGCGGTGGCCCGCTGCCGAGAACGCTTGCAGGAGGCTCAGGAGTCTGGTGTGTGGGACCAGGAGATGAGGCCCGTACGCAATGTGCTATCACGTACACGTCTCAAAACACGCACCTTCGGTATAGAAATTTCTTCAATTCTTGAGACAGGCTATATTCTCCTGTATATGACACAACGTCACTCAGGACAGGAGTAATCAGGCTCTCTCAGGTGTACGCAGCTTGTGCACTTTGAGCGCAACCAACAAAGGAAGACGATTTTGTCGTTGTTCTAAATCAAGTGTACAGAGCTTTTGTAGTCGCTCCAGGCGCTGTAAGAGTGTATTGCGGTGGACTTGTAGCAGGCTTGATGTCCTGGCGATGTTACCACCGCATTCGAGGTAGATATCCAGAGTATCGAGCAAATTAGTTTTTTTGCGTTGATCGTACTCGACGATAGTGGCAATTTGCTCCTGATACTGGTCTCGTAAGGTATCCATGTGCGCAAATTTATAGAGGTAGCGGTCTGCACCCAGGTCGTTGAAATGGGTGCAAGAGCCTGTCTGGTGCAGACATTGTCCTACCTCCAGAGCTTCATGGGCTTCTGTATAACCACGTCGATAGTCACTGACAATATGGCAAAGATTGCTAAGACCAATCGACAGGTTAACCAGACGCTTACTTTGCAGGCAATCAATGAGTTCAGGTAATCTGCTCTGTAACTGTTCGACAGTACACGAAGTCGTTGCAGGGACGTAGCAAGCAGACAAGCAGATTGTCGCGCTCATCTACAAGTGAACCTGGATAGAGTTCTTGCAAAAACTGCTGGAGTTGTCCCACGACGCCATCACAGAGCATCTGGCGCTCTTGCCTGGATACAACCAGAGAATCAGCGTGTGCTGGCTTCTCCACTTCAGACCATTCCATCAGAGCAACCACATGAGGTTGGCTCAGGTCGTAACCGAGGACATGCGCACGTCGCCGCAGTAACTCCTCCTGTTCAGCATTGCCAGAAAAGAGATCATTGACAAAGGCTTTGATGAGGGCCTTCTGCGCCAGTGCCTCCTCATCAATACACTGACGGTATTTGATTGCCAACGCTGCCTGATTGGCAATCGTACTCACCATCAGTTGATCATCTTCAGAATAGTAGGGGACTTGACTGGCATAACAACAGATCAAACCCATATATTCTGAGCCAACGATCAACGGAATGGGGATCAAGGTCTCATATTGAACATTTTTTAAGGGATTGAGTGCGGCCAGTTCGTGAACAGCTAACGAGGGTAACTGACCACGAAGCATAAAAGTACGTAGCCGTTCCCACAATGCTGGCTCCACATTTACTGGCTGCATCACCACACCCTTCTCAGTTAGATCCGGTATGCATGTTGAGGTCCTCAGATGATTGCGTGTCTGATCTGTGAGCATCACCACACACAGATCTACTTTCATCGCTTGCATGGTCAACGTGGTCAATGAGCGTAACCATTCGTCGAACGGAAGTGGAAGTGTGAGTGTCGTTGTCAAGTGACGCAAGACCTCGTGCAGTTTCCATACGCGTGGTAGAGAAGAATTTCTATTGAAAGGATCGTTTAGTGAGCCTGACCAGACGCTGGACGCACGGAGGGCTTGCCAGGCAGCAGATTCTTTGCAAACTTGTTCGAGGGTGAAAACTTGAATACTCATTATCGCTTCCATCACACATATTGTGATAAAACGTTTTTCGCCTACTATTTATAGTAACACATGGTTCTACAAGCATGTAAATAAATGGAAGTTGGAACTCTCTTCAGTGTAGCACATTTTAAATCCTTTGTCCACCCTAAAGTATAATAAAAATATTATACAATGTCTTACACTATTCCACAGAAGACACGTATAAGACATTTTCAGGGTTATACCAAAAATCTTTTTGTCTTATACAAGACGTTTTGCAACTCCTCAGGTTTCCTCACCGCCTGTGGTGGCTCGTCCCCGTTTTGTCAGTGTGGCAGATTGGCAATGCCAATCTGCCACACTGAGAAAACAGCCTGAGAAGCGCCTTCGGCGCTGAGAAAGCAGGAAAAGAGACCTGAGGAGTAGGGGCGCGGTTTACAAGCCCGTAACTTGGGGGACGGGCTTGCTCGCAGATTTGTGAACCACGGGCTTGTAAGCCACGCCCCTACAATTCGGCATCCGGCAATGGTGGTACAAGATCATGATAGGAACGGAGAGTCAAGCTGTTGGTTTGCTTTTCAGTGGTGGAAGCACGCTAGGAGATGATGAGAAGTTCCTTCACCTATACTCGGAGCAGATGTAATGCTTTGTAAGGACATCGCGCTCCAGTCTCTCATAGCGAGAAGAGTAAACCATTAGAGGTTGACGCTGATGGCTGAAACATTCAGCCACAGCCATCTTGCCAGAGGGAAATAAACCTTCCTCATCGCCCATGGTTGGTTGGAGATGAGCGGCGATGTGACGCAGTATGCGGGTAACTCCTGCATACCATTCTTCAAAATATTCACTTTGTGGAGTTGTGTTTGTGAGTTACAAATCAGTCATGCCATCGCTGGCGAAAGCAACAGAAGACCATTCACACCTGGTAGCATGGCGTCTGCGGAGCATTGCTGCCTTACGAGTCATCTTTGGGTGTGTCTGGGCTTTTGATGCCTGGTTCGAGTGGCAACTAGCCATTACCAACAACATTACGAACCATCTCACGCCAACTGTCGCTGATCAATCGACTGCCATTCAACTATGGCTGATGTTCTGGGTTCATGTCGCCAAACTGAATCCTCATCTTTTCACTTATCTTATGGCAACGGGGGAAACCGCTCTTGCGCTATGTCTCATTGTAGGAGCCTTCAATAATATGGCATGTGGAGTGGGTATTCTTCTCTCGTTGCTGATCTGGTCTACCGCTGGGAGCTTTGGCGGCCCCTACGGGCAAGGGAGCGCTGATATTGGAGTGGCTCTTCTCCATGTTCTTGTTTTTGCTGGCCTTTTCTTAGGCAAGGCCGGGCTGACTTTTGGAGTTGATCGCTACCTGTCCAAAGGATGGCGAGGGCAAACTATGCTGGCCACTGACCGTTTCTACCGGTCGGAGTCACCATGGCGCGATACAGGCTCCTACGATACAAGAGCCGTGAGTGACCAGCAGCGTATTGGATCGCGTAGCAGACCTCTCACAAAGCGTCGTGCGCCGCAGGTTTCCGTCACACCTGCACGCGTAGATGCTCTTAACAAGCAACGTCTTTCACCCATGTAAGCACTAAATGGTTTATGATTTTGTCCATCTATCTTGCCATCGAGAAAAGTATTGATCTGTCTGAGCTGGAATAAGTGAGCTGGCAAGAGCGAACGGGGTAAGCCAAAGGCCAGCCAAAGGCCTGCAGAAGGCCAACAGAACAAAAACCGTTTTGAAGCAGTAGGGATGAATAGATGACGGAGAATAGGCAGAGAGAGCGTATCACAGTCTACCTCTATTGAGAAGCAGAGTACAAACAGAGAGAAAGAGAGTACAGGAGGTGCTTATGCCTTCATCAACACAAACACTCGTCAAAGCGGTGGCATGGATCGGGGCGGGTATGGTCTGTATTGTTGTTTTTCACCTCGGAGGCTCGGTTGCCCTCCATGTGGGACAATTTTCTCCGCTAATCGGGGCCTTTATTGGTGGCATACTGACGCTGGTAAGCGCGGGCTATCCTACGCGCAAAAAGGATCCCATGGAACGATGGGTTGGGCTGGAGCAATTATCGTGGGTACTTATCGGCTGTGGTATTATTATGTGGGGAATCGGTGAGAGCTTCTGGCGCTACTATGTCTCCATCAATCAGGCACCATTCCCGTCGCTAGCAGATCTTGGCTACTTTACTTTTCCTTTATTAGCCTTTATGGGACTGTTATTGCTGCCATCTCCTGACGCTAAAAGCAAGCGTACGGTCTTACTTATGGATAGCTTGATCTCGATGGGTTCGATCTTTGCAATTGCCTGGTATCTCTTGCTGGGATCACTGGCACAGGCCCCCGGTGAGGCAAGCGTGGCGAAATTCCTGGGCATCTATTATCCAACAGCCGATACCGCCCTGCTCAGTTGCGTTATATTCTTATTGCTGCGCGGTCAGGGACGTCTCTATCAATCCAATGCCCGACGCTTTAGCTTGCTGGCTCTCGGCCTGGGTCTATGTTTCTTCGTCACTTCTGACTTCATTTTCAACGTCCAACAAAATGCTGGTACCTACGTTGAAGCAACCTGGATTGACCTGGGGTGGCCATTGGGTATGATGACGATTGGCGTAGCAGCCTATCTCCGTCGCTTCCTACCCGCCACCACTTCGGAAGAACTTATGCAACAGGATCAGGAGACACAAACAGAGCATATTACTTTTTCTCCGCCACAGTTTGTTCCTTATGGTCTGTTAGCACTGCTCTTCACCGCTCTGACACTGGATGTGCTGGCCTCTGACAGTGGACAACGCGCTATCCGTCCTGTCTTGCTCGTTGCAACCCTCTGTGTAGTCGCACTGGTGGTCACTCGTCAGATCCTTACTTTATGGGATAATACGCGCCTGGCACGACGACAGGCTGAGGCTCTCGAAAATCTGGCCAGGGCAAATGAGCGTATAGAAGAACAGTCACGCCAGATTACCGAGTACAATGTTGAGCTAGAACGAGGCATTGAGCATCTCAAAGATGTTCAGGCCAATCTGGCTAACGGCAATCTGAGAGCACGCGCCAATCTGGTCAAGGGGGCATTGTTACCACTGGCAGGTAGTTTTAACCTGATGGCCGAGCGTTTGGCACGCCTGGGACAGGTCAGTGGCTATGCACAACGGGTGATGAGAGCATTGAGCGATCTAAGCATTGCTTTTGAGCGCTCGACATCCGGAGCCCCACTGATCATTCCCGAATCCTGTCAGGACTTGACCGAGATCAACCGACTGCTGGTAGCTATGCGTGTGAAAGGGCCATCGCCAATAACAAACAACCCATCCTCGATGTCATTTCAGCGCCAGGCACAACAACCGTTACCAACACAACCGCCGATGCCGCATCCTTTAACACAACCGATGATGCATCCATTCTCGTTACATAATACAACAGGGGATTATTCTCCGCCCTCCGAAACCCCACAGTCTCCTGCTGCACTCCAGCGTCGGCTCCTGGGGCCACGACACCTGGCAACGTCAGGTCCACTCCAGAGAGATTCTGGCCTGGGTGAATAAGCCAACTCGTTTAGATACGATCTATTAGCAAGCCAGCTACCCCATTAGGGAAGTTGGCTTGCTGGCGTCTGTTCTTCCTGCTCTCGAATGTGTGCTCTCATCTTCAAATTCTATCCAGGGAAATAATTTTCCACACCTGTCCCTCCTGTTTCATTTGCAGGTGAGCATGATATGCTTGCAGAAGGGTGCGCGCTATTGTCATAACAACCATGGGAGGATAAGCGGCAGCCGAGAAGCTGACAACCGGTCCTTCCTGGCGATCCATCGATTGCGCCATCTGCTCGAAACTACTCAGCACGATCTTCTGCCCATCCGCGTTCGTGGCATTGGCGTCCAGGTAGATATATGCCAGCGGGTAGTTTTGCGCCTTGATGGCATCATAATATCTGGTGGCTACCTGCTCCAGTGCAGTACTTGAACTCCCGCTCACTGTAGCCGTTGGCTCTGCTCTAGAGGGCATCGGCCCGGTTGTAAAAGTGGCTACAAGTGTAGAAGAGCGTGTAGGGTTAGTTGCACCTCCCCCCTGACTGCCACAGCCAGAAAATCCTACCAGGATGAATAAACTCAACATCAGTAAATAGTGCGTGTACTTCAAGGATATTTTCTCCTTTCCCCTTTTTCTTAAGATCATATCTCTTCCAATCTTTTTTTAGCAGTTTAATCGTCGTAAATATACATTCTGGTGATACATTCTGGCAAATCCTAATTCTCAGCTACACCTACAATGGCAAAGAGTCACCCTTACCTCTACCAAAAAGGTACCTCCTCAGACCTGAGTAGTCACAAAAAGTCCGCATTGAACAATATCAGGCAAATACATGGAAGAATATATATCCTACCTATTGCTCTGTTTTGGAGAAGATGTATACTAGTGATATGAGCACCATGCCCATGCATTTTGTAAGAAGATTTGATTATGAATATCTCTTTCCCAATTTCTGGATCAAAAACTTTTTTACTGGGAGTGCTCGGCAGAGAAAAATATGTTCACAAATCTGCAACATCCAAAAAAATTTGGACGTGCACCACAGGGTGATGGTAGGTATATCGTAGTCAATAACGGTGGCACATACCCAAATATTATTAAAGATGTGTTAAACTAAAAATACTGTAACAAAAGCGAAGGACCATATGATGTTAAAACCTGCCAGAAGTATATATTTTCTCAATGGTAATAGCGGAGCCGAAATCGTTCGTCAGATGCGTCAAACGGCACTGATTACACAGGCTATGGGAGGATCATTCACCTACCATCCCGATCTTTCACAGGTTCAAGATATTCTTGATGTGTATTGTGGACCTGGTGGATGGACCCTCGAAATGGCATTTACCAACCCTGAGATCAATGTTGTGGGAATTGACAGCAATAACAATATGGTTGAGTACGCCCGTGCCCAGGCACAGGTACAGGGGCTGGATAATGCCCATTTTTATACAATGGATGCCTGTAAATCACTCAATTTTCTCGATACAACATTCGATATTGTCAGTGCACGTTTCATCGCTGCATTTCTTTCCCGATCTGACTGGCCCACGACCGTTTGCGAGCTGGTGCGTATTACACGACCTGGAGGCATCATTCATCTGACCGAGTTTGATGAAGAAGGAAGTAGTAATAGTGCGGCCTACGAGACGTTGAAAAAGCTCTATGCCCGCGCCTTTGCCCACAACGACCAGAGCTTTCATCCCACACTCGATGGAGCACATCTTAATATCACCCCTCAACTTGGCTGTTTCTTGCAAGAAGCGGGCTGCGTAAAAATCGAGAGCAAAGCGCATGTCATCGACTTCTCAGCAGGTACACCAAATGCCATCAGCACTTATGAAAATCTCAAAATTGCCTATAAATTGGGTCAGCCCTTCTTGCTTGAAATGGGCGTAGCGACCCAGGGCGAACTGGACGATCTGTATGGGCAGATGTTGATAGATATGCTCTCGGACAATTTCCGTGCACTCTGGTACTTCCTGAGCATCTGGGGCTACAAGCCAGAATAACTCTTCAAGAACTATGAAATCACAGATGCCTCTCTTTCTTCTTCTCCTGCTCACCACCAATAATTGAAACTCGCTCACTAGAGATTTTTTCAAGGTCTGCCCGTGTCGCAGTAGTGATACAAACAGCTTACGCTGTGATCATCTCGTGATTTCACTACAGTATGCTTTCAGGAAAGAAACACCCAAATACCTGATAACGCATGGAGAAGAAATCATGCTGAATATAGAGAGAAAAGAGCACCTGGATGGAAAAGTTACCCAGAATTCTCAGGAGGTAGATATGGAACGTACATGGGCAATGATCGACGGCAATGAGGCTGTAGCCAATGTCGCACACGCCTTGAGTGAAGTCATTGCCATCTACCCAATTACACCATCAACGCCGATGGGTGAACTGGCCGATGCCTGGTCAGCAGTAGGGCGTGCAAATTTGTGGGGAACGGTACCCCTGGTGATGGAGATGCAATCAGAAGGCGGTGCCGCCGGAGCGATCCATGGCGCACTACAAACAGGGTCTCTTGCCACCACCTTTACCGCCTCACAGGGACTGCTACTGATGATCCCCAATATGTATAAGATTGCAGGTGAATTGACTCCAACTGTTTTTCATGTGGCAGCACGGTCACTTGCGACGCAAGGACTCTCAATCTTTGGCGATCACTCCGACGTGATGGCAACACGCGCAACCGGTTTTGTCTTACTGGCATCCAATTCGGTCCAGGAGGCACAGGACTTAGCCTTGATTGCCCACGCCGCAACGTTGCAAACACGGGTCCCCTTCCTGCATTTCTTTGATGGATTTCGGACCTCACATGAAATCGATAAAGTCGAACAACTCAAGCGCTCAGATATACGGGCCATGATTGATGACTCCCTGGTGCAGGCACACCGACAGCGTGCCCTCTCCCCTGAGCATCCCTTTATTCGTGGCACATCACAAAACCCTGACGTTTATTTCCAGGCTCGCGAGAGCGTGAACTCATATTACCAGACCTGTCCGGCTATTGTTCAGCAAATCATGGATCAGTTTGCTGGAATCGTAGGACGTCAATATCATCTGTTTGATTATGTCGGAGCACCGGATGCGGAGCGTGTAATTGTTATTATGGGTTCGGGGGCCGAGACTGTTCAGGTCACCACTGAAGAGTTGATGAGCTCGTGGCGAGAAGGTCGGCCTGATCAAAGTGCGCCTGTTCCATCCGTTCTCGGTTGAACACTTCTTAAAGGTCCTACCTGCCAGCGCCAAAGCCATTGCCGTACTGGATCGCACCAAAGAGCCGGGTAGCATTGGCGAGCCGCTCTTTCTAGATGTGGTGGCCGCTGTCAATGAGGCCAGAGGAAAAGGCATAGCCATCTCTCCACGGATTATCGGTGGGCGCTACGGTCTCTCCTCCAAAGAATTCACCCCTGCCATGGTCAAGGCGATCTTCGATGAACTACTCTCGAACAAGCCTAAAGAGCATTTTACGGTTGGCATCAACGATGATGTCACCCATACCAGCCTGCAATATGATCCATCCTTTGCCGTTAACAGCAAAGAAACTGTTCAATGTGTCTTCTGGGGCTTAGGTTCGGATGGTACAGTAGGAGCGAACAAGAACTCGATCAAGATCATTGGCGAGGAAACTGAGAACTACGCTCAAGGCTACTTCGTTTATGACTCCAAGAAATCTGGCTCGGTTACTATCTCGCATCTGCGTTTTGGACCACACCCAATTCATGCTCCCTACCTTGTTGGTGCCAATGAAGCCGATTTTGTGGCCTGCCACCAGTTTACGTTCCTGGAGCGCTTCGATGTCCTCAAGTATGCCAAACCCGGTGGCACCTTCTTGCTTGATAGCATCTATAGCCCTGAAGAAACCTGGCTACACCTGCCACACGAGACACAAGAGGCTATTATAGAGAAGAGTCTGCACTGTTATGTGATTGACGCTCACAAGGTCGCTCAAAGCGTTGGCATGGGTGGACGCATTAACACAATTATGCAAACCTGTTTCTTTGCCATCAGTGGTATTTTGCCACGTGAGCAGGCTATTGATAAGATCAAAAAGAGCATCAAGAAGACCTATGGTAAACGTGGTGAAGCTGTGGTACAACAAAACTACCAGCGCCGTAGATGAGACGCTGGCCAACCTGCACGAGATCCAAATTCCTACCACGGTCCCGACGGCTCAACTTGTTAGCTCATCTCTGGTAAGCAGTCATGCGACGATGCAGGTACTCGAGCAATCCGGCAGACAGACCAATGGACACGGACGGGGTATGCCTCTGCCTATGCTCACGCGGCGTCCCCCGGTATCACCAGAAGCCCCGACTTTGTGCGCCAGGTCCTGGGTTCTATGATCGCCGGTGAAGGCGACAACCTGCCAGTGAGCGCTTTACCTACTGATGGGACATATCCCTCCGGCACTGCGCGCTGGGAGAAACGTAACATTGCGTTGGAGATACCTGTGTGGGACCCTGACATCTGTATTCAGTGTGGTAAGTGTGTTATGGTTTGCCCACACTCCGTGATCCGTATGAAGGTCTATGATCAGGCCCATCTGCAAGGTGCTCCTGAAACATTCCTGTCTACGGATGCTCACTTTAAAGAGTTTCCCGGCATGAAGTATACGCTTCAGGTTTCACCCGAAGACTGCACAGGGTGCATGCTCTGCGTGGAGGCATGTCCAGTCAAAGATAAGCGGCAAGTGGGACGAAAAGCTATCAACATGGCCCCACAGCCTCCTTTACGCGAAAAAGAAATGGCCAACTGGGACTTCTTCCTCAAGTTACCCGAAATCGAACATACGAATATCAATCTGGGAGCGATCAAGAATTCACAACTCTTACAGCCACTCTTCGAGTTTTCTGGAGCCTGTTCAGGATGTGGTGAGACACCCTATATCAAACTGGCAAGTCAGCTTTTCGGTGATCGTATGATTGTAGCGAACGCGACCGGGTGCTCGTCCATCTACGGTGGCAACCTGCCAACAACTCCCTGGACGTTCAATGAAGCAGGACGCGGACCAGCCTGGTCTAACTCTCTGTTTGAAGATAACGCCGAGTTCGGTCTGGGTATGCGCCTGACGCTGGATAAACAGCTTGAATATGTCTGTGAGATGCTTTCACAATGTAGCGATATCATCGGTGATGAACTGGTGGATGCGTTGTTAGATGCTGATCAATCCACAGAGGCAGGTATTGCCGCTCAGCGTGAGCGCGTGGCCCTACTCAAGCAACGCCTGCAAAACACACAAGATGCACACAACGGAGACTTTTCTCGTGTCCAGAGCCTGCTGACACTTGCTGATGTTCTGGTACATCGTAGCGTCTGGATTATCGGTGGTGATGGTTGGGCATACGATATCGGCTATGGTGGCCTCGATCATGTGCTGGCTTCTGGGCGCAACGTCAATGTCCTGGTGTTGGACACAGAAGTATACTCGAATACCGGAGGTCAGGCCTCGAAATCTACACCACGCGCTGCCGTGGCAAAATTCGCTGCACGAGGTAAGGCCACTGCGAAAAAAGATCTGGGACTGCTGGCCATGGCCTACGGAAATGTGTATGTGGCCCATGTGGCGGTGGGTGCCAATGATCAGCAAACGCTACGGGCCTTCCTAGAAGCAGAAGCCTATGACGGTCCTTCACTGATTATCGCGTATAGTCACTGTATTGCACACGGCATCGAGATGCGCCGCGCACTGGATCAACAAAAACTGGCGGTACAATCTGGTTACTGGTCGCTGTATCGCTACAACCCGGCATTGCTTGCCGAGAATAAGAATCCGCTGATCCTCGACTCGAAAGAGCCGACAGTGCCCCTGGAGGATTTCGCTTACAATGAGGCACGCTTCAGGATGCTTTTGCAGAGCAATGGGGCACGCGCTGAAACGCTGATGCAGTTGGCGAAACAGGATATTCGCACACGTTGGAATGAGTATCAGCAATTGAGTAAAGGGCAACCATCAGGCCAGCCTCTACACTCAATACAGGACGGTGAGAAGAAGGAGGGCAAGCACTGATGTCGTCGATTGATTTAACTACGACCTACCTGGGTCTGCAACTGAAAAATCCACTGGTGGCCTCGGCTTCGCCGCTTTCTAAGAAACTTGAACTTACGCGGCGTATCGAGGATGCTGGGGCCGCTGCTATCGTAATGTACTCCTTGTTTGAAGAACAGATCACGCATGAGAGCTTCGAGCTAGATTATTATCTGAATCGAGGTACTCATAGCTATGCGGAAGCTCTGAATTACTTCCCAGATCTGCATACCTATAATATGGGTCCAGAACCCTACCTGGAGCAACTGCACGCAATCAAGCAGAAGGTGAACATTCCGGTAATTGGCAGCTTGAACGGGTTCTCATCCGGTGGTTGGGTACAGTATGCCCACAAGATTGAGCAAGCGGGAGCCGATGCCCTGGAACTGAATATCTATTACCTCTCAACCGACCCTGATCTGACAGGTGCAGAATTGGAAGATGTGTATGTGAAGTTGGTCAAGGATGTTCGAGCCACGGTTAAGATTCCCATTGCACTTAAACTTAGCCCATTTTTCACGTCAATTCCTCATATGGCCAAACGCTTTGTCGAGGCGGGTGTGAATGGTCTGGTGCTCTTTAACCGTTTCTATCAGCCCGACTTTGATCTGGAGGCATTGGAGGTAGTGCCAAACCTGGAATTGAGCACCTCGTACAAGTTACGCCTGCCGCTACGCTGGATTGCCATTCTCTATGGGCGTATCAAAACCGACTTCGCGCTGACCAGCGGCGTCCACTCGGCACAAGATGTGCTCAAGGCCATGATGGCCGGGGCCAGTGTGGCGATGACGACCTCAGCACTACTGACAAGTGGGATTGGACATATCACCCAGATACTGACGGATATGCAACAATGGATGGAGGAGCACGAGTATGAGTCAATCACCCAGATGAAGGGGAGCATGAGTCAGCTGGCTGTGGCTGAACCTGCCGCCTTCGAGCGAGCCAACTATATGAAGGCCCTCAATACCTTCGACTATCAACTCCCTTGAATACAATCATGGGTCATCCCGGTAACTATTCAGGTGTTCTCACCACCTGCGGTGGCTCGCCCTCGTTTTGTTAGCAGTGGCAGGGTTTGCGGCGCAAACCCTGCCACTGCTAACAAAACCTACGAAGCGCCTGTGGCGCTGAGGAATCTGGAAAAGGGGACCTGAATAGTTACGTCATCCCGAACTTTCCGAACAGATATTCGGAAAGTTCGGGATGACTTATGTTCCTCTTCCATTAAGTTTTCACAATGGGAATGATTGAAGATTGTTCAACATAAATAAAGTAGAGCTTAAAATATGATATTGCTGTGCTTATTTAGACAATAGTACTATTTCATTGTAGAGCAAAAAACCTGCTGGCCCCACATTTCAGAGCGAGAAAGTGTCATTACGTGTCATTGTAGAGCAAGAAACAGCATGTTATGCTATGCGTGTTCCCCCAACCTGAACAGTGCTGGAAAGCACGCATCCGCGTGTCTGCACATAGACCAGTACATCTGGAGGGACAACACGTTGTGGAGGTTGCAAGTGTTCAAGCGAAAGGCACTACATTGCACATATATCAAAATACATTGAGAACCTCAGGTCAGTCCTTCGTAGCACGTTTTTTCGTCAAGGTTGGTGTCATAGCAATTCTCAGCCTGCTATTTTTTGGAGTAGCGTACGGCATATATGCGCCGGTAACCCAGGCTCATCAGAGTAGTGCTTCCGTTACCGACATGATCAACCAGGTATTTGGACCAGACGGACCAGCAGCAACGCGTGTCGCGCAGTGTGAGTCCAGTCTCAATCCCAACGCATATAATCCGCTATCGATTGGAGGCAGTCATGCCGAAGGGATCTTTCAAGTCCTCTATCCCAGTACGTGGGCAGGCACCTCGTCCTCGGCATTATCTCCCTATGATGCCATGGCAAATATTTCAGCAGCTCATGAGATATTTGTGCGTGATGGGCACAGTTGGAGAGAGTGGGTATGTCAACCCTAGCACCACCCATGATGACGAGTTGATAAAGCAGTCTACAGCCTCCACAGACTCAAATCCATACAAGACCTCTGCAAAGGGGTCTTTATCAGTGAGACGAAAATTATAACGGAATCGTGACAAAGATAGACCCTGGGAGAGGGAGTAGGAGTATCCAACTACTTGCACAGTGTCAGCTGATCACATCACGGGTCGCTACGCTGAAATGTGCACAAAGGTTCCCTGCAAGAAGGAACTTGGAAAGGAAAAGGGTAAAATGGTTTCGGCACTGGTTCTAGCAAGCATCCTTGGGACGCTGTGGCTTTGGATCGTCTGGATTGTGATTGGTGGTATCGCTGGCGCAATTGCAGATCGCTTAATACAGGGTAATCAGTTGGGAATCCTGGGAAATATTATCGTTGGTATCATTGGTGGACTGATCGGAGGAATCCTTCTGGGCATCTTCGGAGTCGGCGGCCAGGGGATCTTCTGGACATTTGTCACGAGCTTGATCGGTGCAATCATCCTATTATGGATTGTCAAGGCTGTAACTGGTGGTCGCGGCATAGGAACACGGCATTTCTAGTTCGCTTCCGAGAGTCGATCCTACTCCTCTCAGTAAAAGGTCGGTATTTTTCACTATACCGACCTTTTTGTTATCTCCATTCCTACTACCTGGTCTGGCTACAATGTGGTAGAGAACAGCTTTTTGAGCTAGAATGTGATGACAAGACGAGGTATTTTGTTATCAGCAAAGGATACATAAATCATTTGAAGGGAGAATTCCCATGTTGCAAGAACGAGAACCTGATGATACTCGCCCGGCACAAAGGCGTGTCACTGAGACTCCCTCAACCTCTGGATCTGGCCAGCAGGTACAAATGCTAAGAAAGATTTCAGCCTCATGGCCCTGGATGGTCACAGGCAGGCGGACCATGGCTTCTTCTTTCATATCCCAGAAGAGGCCTTATCCTGCTGTGGGCTATGGGATGGCTATTATCATACAAGCGATCTTTACCATCATAACGCTTTGCCTCCTGCACATCTTTCCTACCTTTATCTTTGCTAGCATGCTTATGATCCTGGGCATACTCTGTACCGCCTTACTGTGGGGTACAGGTCCAGGCCTGCTAGCCTCTGGCATTGGAGCAATGCTCATCAACTTCTTTGTCTTGCCTCCCAGTCTTGCCTGGAATCTGTCTACGGCTGAAGATATCACGGAAACCAGTTTATTTCTAGTCGTTGGGTGTATCATCGGATTGGTAACAAGTCGGATAGAAGCGGCACGAGCCGAAGCTATTAAATCCCGTCGGCAGGTGGAAGAACTCATAGCCAAACTGCGAATAGAGCAGGAAACTTCCTGTCAGAACGAGCACACAGCTGCTGACCGTGCCAACGAACTAGAAGCTATCTTTGATGCAATGGTTGATGGGTTGGTAGTCTACGACCAGAAAGGGCACATACTCCAAAGCAACGCCGCCGCCCATCGTATTCTGGGTATGGATACACCACCACTCCACCTCGACCCGTCTCTACAGGAAGCTCAGGCCTCTCCCTACACCTTGTTAGATAAACAGGGACAATTGCTCAGTCGAGAACAGGAACCTGTTATGCGCGTCTTACAAGGGGAAGTGTTGACAGGTCGTCATACTATGAATATTCGCTCGAAACTACTGGATCGCCAGGAAGTGCTGCTGAACGTGAGTGGATCACCCTTGTGTGACACAAATGGACATATTGTTGGTGCGGTGTGTATGTTCCGCGATGTGACTGAGCGACGGCGTTTAAAACAACGTGTCCTGGACTCTGAGCGTCAGGCCGCTGAGCGTGCAACTCAACTCGAAGCAATCATTGAGGCCGTCACAGATCAGGTGTTGGTCTACGATCAGAAGGGGCAACTGGTCATTACCAATGAGGCTGCGCGTCGCTTCAATGCCTTGACAGAGCAGAACGACTATACCACACGCGCACTACAGGAGCGCTTACAGCCATATACTATATGTAACGGGCAGCATGAGCCTCTCAGCTTCGAGCAATTACCAATTACGCGCATTCTCCAGGGCGAAGTGCTCACCAGTGAGGCTGCGGAAGATGTGATGATCTCTATTCCTGATAAACCCTCTATCTTATTGAATGTCACAGGTGCTCCTGTACGTGACCAGAAAGGAAACCTGAGAGGTGGAGTGCTGATCTGTCGAGATGTGACGGAACGACGCCTTCTGGAACAACGTACTCATAATGTGCTGGAGACGTTACTCACCATGGCACAAGTAGTTGTCCAGGGAGAAGAGATAACGGGCAAAGGAACCCAGACCACAGCGCATGATCACCTGCACAGACTGGCAGAATTGACACGTAACGTGCTGGGTTGTCAACGTGTGAGTATGACCACTATTGAACCCGAAACAGAGATCCTGCGTCCACTGGCAATTGTCGGACTCCCAGCAGATTTGGAGCAGCAGTGGCGGAATGACCAGCTTCAGCAAGAGCATCGCCTCTCAGATAGTCCTGATCTTTCTCTAGTCCAACGCCTGCGTGACAATGAGGTGTCACTACTGGATATGACACTGTATCCCTTGAATAATCCTTATGGGGGTCGTGACGTCCTCATTGCCCCTATGCATGTAAGTAATCATCTGGTTGGTTTTCTCGCTTTAGATTATGCAGGTCGCAATCATCACTACACTGCTGAGGAGGTTCGACTTGCAGAAGCAGTAGCCAAGCTGGCAGCACTGGTAGTGGAACGCGAACGGTTGTTATCCGAGCAAACAGAGGCACGGGCAAGCGAGCTGGCATTACGTGAGGCCAACCACCGTATGAACGAGTTTCTGGGCATTGCTGCTCACGAAATCAGAACACCGCTGACAACCATCAGGGCCAATGTCCAGTTGACAAAACGTTCCCTCAAAGGGATGATAACCCAGAACACGCTCTCAGAAGAAATCATTGCAAAGATCAAGGTTATGCAGGGTTTCCTTGATCGGGCCGACCGACAGACCAGCGTACAAAGTCGCCTGGTTAGTGATCTGTTAGACGTAACTCGTATTCATGCCGATCAGTTGGAGTTGCATATCACGCGCTGCGATCTGGTGGCTATCGTTAGCGAGGCCATCGAAAATCAGCACTCGATTACCCCAACGCGTACCATCTGCTTTGAGAGAACAACTCCCAGCGAGGTCTTCGTGCTGGCAGATGCGGATCGGCTAGGGCAGGTTGTCAGTAACTTTCTCTCAAACGCATTAAAATACTCGGAGGCTCGTCACCCTGTGGATGTCCGTCTGCAACCAGTCGGCCCCAGGAGTGTATGCTGTGTCTGTACGCGATGAAGGGCAGGGACTCTTCCCTGACCAACAAAAGCTCATCTGGGAACGCTTTTATCGTGCTGATGGAGTTGCGGTGAAGAGTGGCTCCGGTGTGGGACTGGGACTGGGGTTATATATCTGCCGGACGCTTATTGAACGGCAAGGAGGACAGGTGGGAGTACACAGTCTACCTGGTTCAGGCTCAACCTTCTGGTTTACCTTTCCAACGGAAACGGATGTGTAGTGGCGCAGTTTACAAGACTATTTCTGCATTAACAGTATAACAGTCATAGGATTGTAAACCGCGCTCCTACGGTTTGGATCAACCTTCGAGAGGATGATTAAAGATTCCCATAATAGAAGGCTCCAGGAAAGTCGGCATCCACCTCTTTCTTCTTCCCACTCCACTCTTCTATCTTAATCTGATAGACTGACGTACGGGCCAGTTCTTGTTCGGTGATCGAGTGGTAATCCTTCTCTGGTTGCAAATGTGGAGCATACTTCTCCAATAAACGTTGCAACACATCTTTAGCCTGAGCCTTATCCGTGACGATGGAGCATGAGCCAAAGACGACCACCCCTGCATACTCGGCACTGAAATTCAGAGCTGTCTCGGCAGGGAGCAAACGTCCCATTTCGTACACACTGAAGCAGACGCGCTCATTAGCTACGATATTAGCACGGGTGCGACCAACAGGGGCGGTATGCAAGTAGATCATCTGGGCCTCTTCATCATACACGAAGAGGTTACTGTTGAGGAATGGTTGTCCCTCATACGACGTTGCTAAGACACCAACAGGAGCACGGTGGAGCAGTGCCCGAATCCATGCCTCGTCCTCGACTTCCCGATCGCTGCGACGTACTTGATTTTTGGGTTGAAGTGTATAGTCTTTTGTCATAATATTCTCCTCAGCAGTTGTAGTTTAGTTCTGTTTTATCTTATCTTATCTTATCTTATCTAGAAACAAGAGCCATTCTGTGGTAACGTAGCAATACTAACGTGCTATTCCCCATCGAGAGAGGGAGATGTTTCACTAACTCAACCATTGACACATACATTGTTTGCTGCTATGCTACTCCAACACACATGAATATCGATCATGTCATTTCTGTCGCAGGCGGAAGAGATGCACAAACAACCATCGTGGCGCGAACTGTTGGGCACACTAATTGAGGATACTTCGGAACGACATCGAATCGCCACCACTCTCAGAGTTAGCCCGATCACGCTGCAACGCTGGGTCAGGGGTGAATCAGACCCGCGTGTCCAGAATCTTCGTCGGCTTCTCCTCGCCCTTCCTCAACAGCGTGAATATCTCTCTCCCCTCATTGCACAAGAATTCCCCGAATTTTCAACGAAACTCAGAGAAGAGGCACTACCGCAAGATGTCAATGTTATCCCCTCCGAATTCTATACACGTGTCTTGCATACAGGGGCAACAATCCCCAAAGGACTCCGTTTTTGGTCGCTGTGTGATCTGATCTTGCAGCAGATTCTTGAGCATCTCGACCCCAATCGCCAGGGGATGGCAGTCATTCTCATCTGTTGTATGCCTCCTTCCCCTGAACAACAAATCCGCAGTCTGCGTGAAGTGATGGGACATGGGACACCACCATGGGACCATCACCTCACCCAACAGGCCATTCTGCAGGGAGCGGAGTCGCTGGCAGGCTACGCGGTGACGACAAGTCGTTTTGTCATGGAACAAAATCTGAAAGAGAGTACGAGTCAGATCACGGCCTATCGAGGCACCAGAGAGAATAGTGCCGCTGCTGCTCCTCTCCTACGCCACGATGAAATCGCTGGTTGCCTGCTTGTGGTGAGTACTCAAACGCACTACTTTGATAATACCCGTTGTGAACTTATCCAGAATTACGCCGATTTGTTGGGAGTGGCCTTTGATGCCACAGATTTTTATAAGTCGCACCATATTCGTCTAGGCATAATGCCAACTATAGAGGTACAACGGCTCGCTTTGTCTGGATTTCAACATCGGCTCCTTGAGGCAATTACTCAGGCGGCCAGAAATCGGCAACCCATCAATTTGGCGCAAGCAGAGCAGATCGTCTGGCAGCAGTTTGAAGAAGACCTTCTACAGATGAGCTAGAGCATATCTCCTCCTCGAATGTTCCTCTATATACGACGATGCAAACACGTAGCAAGCCACACGCCAGCCAACTTCAAACACTCATACTACCGCACCTCTCTCATCCAGCCAAACAAAAACAAGATTGTCTAAGCCCACATTAGACAGAGCCAGCACTCTTTTGCGTGCCTGAACCATTTGAACCACCATATCAATGATTCAATCCCACAACCAGATAAAGTAACATTTTGATACACAATGGTGACAAGTAGTACATTTAGTGTGCCGAAGTTACTTGCATACATAAGATCTGTTCTAGTGATAGAAGAGCTTTTGTTGGTATCTAGCAAACAGCCAGACCTCTATGTGGGGGCAAGCAGGTCATCACCGAACAGAGGAGGGATGCCACTCTCCCGAAGCAATAACATCCCTGGGGATATTCCAATGGACAAGGGAGTGATTTTGCCTGTTGTTCACAGACATTGTTATCGCCGCCACCCACAACATGAACGAGCATCTATCCAGCCCAGACAATCTGGGTGAGAGGAGAGACCCATGTACAGGAGACCTCGTACTGCTTCTATGGGGAGAAGAGTTACAACTCGAGCAGGATTCAATCGGTTTTGGCAGGTCACGTTCTCTCTTATTGTTGTAGCAGCGATAGGGGCTGCTATTATGCCTATTCTCGCCGCCAGATATGCCCATGCAGCGGGAGTAACACTTCAACCCGCTTTTCTCAATGGCAGCCCTGGTAATTTGCAGGTCAATCTCAATTGGGGCGCTGTCGCCAGTGCAACCAGCTATCGCATCGAACAAACCAATCTGGAGACAGGAAAAGTTAAACAGTTACGAGCCCGAGTGATTGGAACCTCGTTCTCGCCTACAGGGTTAGCAGCCGGACAATGGTATCGTTTTCGTGTTACTCCGGTCACCTCAGTAGGCCTGGGGACGCCGTCCGCTCCTATCGAGATTCGCACCATGGGCTTTCAGGGGACATATGCCCACTACTATGCGCTTGGGGATTCCTATACCGCTGGGGACGGTGCCCCGCCCTATAGTGGAATAAAGGCTTGCACGCAGTCTAAGAACAGCTATCCTTTCCAACTCGGCTTTGGCGCACCAACACCTGTGCTGCTTGCCTGCTCCGGGGCTGTCACTAATAACATAGATCGGACCATTCAAAACACCAGTCTGCCAGCAACCCAGCTTAACCAGTTGAAAAACGATCCAACAGCCAACTCCCTGATCACTATGACCATTGGTGGCAATGATGTTGGATTTGCTAATGAATTGAAAAACTGTATTACGAGCTTTCATTCGTGTACATCCCGAAAAGCCATCATTGCCCAAAAGATTAATGCCCTGGAACCCCGCTTAGTCCAGGTCTATAAGGAAATCCGGCAAGTGGCACCAGGAGCTGATATTCTCATCCTTGGATATCCCTTGCTGCTTGCAGCACCACCAAATGAAAGCTGTCATAATCCAGCCGTTCGGATTGGCCTGAGTAAGGCTGAGATAACGATGATTTGCACACTCGCTGCCACGATGGACAATGTCATCACCCAGGCCGCAGGCCAGGCAGGTGTTACTCCTGCCACCAAACAGGTGGAGATGGCATTCGCTGGTCATGAGGCATGCGCAGCTAATCAAAATCTCGAGTGGATTAACGAAATCGCTGGCCTCAATGACATGCTGAAAGATTCTTTCCACCCCAAAGCAGCAGGCTACCTGGCAGATGCTCTTGCCGTCAACGCTGCTCGCGCACAACTCTACCTGACCGGCGCAGTGCGTCATTAATTAACTGAGGTAATACTATAAGGTTACTGCAAGCTCTCTCAGTGGAGCTTGCAGGTTTCTTCGCTTCCCCTTTTTGCTCCCGCAAGAACTGCACAACATAGCGACCTAGAATATCCGTCTCCAGATTGAGTAACGTACCACTCTGCACCTGTCCCAGGTTGGTATATTGCTGCGTATAGGGAATAAGTGCAACAGAGAAGCGATCTTGCATGCTTTCGACGACTGTGAGACTGACCCCATTGACCGCAATAAATCCTTTGGAGATGACATAAGGACGCAATGCCTCTGGGAGCGCAATTTCGACAGAGAGCGCATTGCCATCTTTGCTGACAGTGAGCACACGGACTGCCGCTTCAACATGCCCCTGGACCATGTGCCCTCCGATGCGACCATTGACGGCCAGGGAACGTTCCAGATTTACCGCGTCACCTGCCTGCAAGCTTGCCAAACGTGTGCATCGCAGCGTCTCCGGCATCACATCCACACGAAACCAATCTTCCACTCGCTCTGTGAGAGTAAGACAAATGCCATCAACGGCAATACTATCTTTTACGGCAATATCTTGTAGTACATACTGTGCCTGAATAAGCAAACCGGTCGGCTCAAGCTGTTTGAGTATACCAACCTCTTCAACGATCCCTGTAAACACCTGTCAACTCCTTTGCTGGCCTGCCTCTTTTGAGTGCCTGAACGGTCTGAGCCATCTCTACAGCGGCTTCGGCACACTCTGTACCACGCACAATGCGTTCTTCAGCTTGCTGCTGATTCTCGGCACACATCACACCAAAGATGATGGGCACCCCCATATCCAGTGCCACACGTTGAATCCCCTGCGCGGCGGCATCGCTCACCACGATATCATGACGTGTCTCTCCCTTGACGACACAGCCAAAACAGATAAGGGCATCATAGCTACCACCCAGCAGCAGAGCCTGAGCAACTGTCGCCAGTTCATACGAGCCGGGCGTATAAGTGACATAGATATCTTCTGATGCCACACCCAACCGCTTCAAATGCTCCTGAGCCAGATGAAGCATGGCTCCTGTAATATGCCAATTGTAGCGTGCTACGACGATCCCAATCGTCAATCCGCTTCCGTTCAGTTCGGGCGCTGGTGGGTATGTAACCACTTGTGTCATACGAAACCCTTTCTCTCTATGCAGTTTTGTTGAGCGCGGGTAGCGATGTTAGAAGATGTCCGAGCCGTAGGGATTTTGTCTGAAGATAGCGGAAGTTATCTGCCGTAGGAACAGTTTCAAGGGGAACTCGCTCTATCATCATATTGCCCTCACGTAACGCTTGCGTTTTCTCAGGATTATTCGTCATAAGACGAGCAGCGGTAAGGCCCACATCGTGGAGGATCTCGATAGCATGGCTATAGGAACGGGCATCGATAGGATAACCAAGTTGCTCATTTGCTTCCAGCGTATCGCTACCATGCTCCTGTGAAAGATATGCTAGAAGCTTGCCTGCCAGTCCAATCCCACGCCCTTCCTGGGGCAGGTAAAGCAAGACACCTCTACCTTCAGCGGCAATGGCTCGTAAAGCCGCATGCATCTGAGCCTGGCAATCACATCGCTGGGACCCAAAGAGATCACCTGTCATACAGGCAGAATGCAGACGTAATAGAGGAGGACTCGCTTGTTGAGCTCGAAGGTCACCCAGCAGAAGGGCCAGGTAGTCTCGACCAGTCTCAATCTCACGATAGTGACGTAAACGAAATGTTGCTTCGGGCGTTGGCAATTGTGTCTCGCTGAGACAACTGACGCTATGTTGCGCACGATAGCCAGCAATGGTGTCTACTGAGAGGATACCAAGCCCCCACTTGCGTGCCAGATCAAGCAGTTCTTGTCCACGTGCCGCATCTCCATCCTTTCCCAGAATCTCACAGATCACCGCTCCTGGTTCCAGACCAGCCAGGCGCATCAGGTCAACGGCGGCCTCGGTATGGCCTCGTCGTTGGAGGGTTCCACCTGGTCTGGCACGTAATGGGAAAACATGCCCAGGGCTCACCAGATCTTGCGATCGCGTTGTCGGGTCAACAAGTGCACGGATTGTTGCAGCGCGGTCACGTGCGGAGATACCCGTCGTTGTACCAGAAAGAGCATCAACTGAGGCAGTAAAGCCTGTTCCTTGTAAGGGAGTACCATTTTTCTCGGCAAGAGGAATCTGCAAGGCATCGAGTCGCATCCCTGCAAGTGCGACACAGATGAGACCACATGCATTGCGAGCAAGAAAGTGAATGGCCTCCGGTGTGGCAAACTGCGCTGCCAGACAGAGATCGGCCTCGTTCTCACGGTTCTCATCATCACAGATAAGCACCATGCGTCCTGATCGCACCTCGCGAATGGCCTCAGTGATGGTCATACTGCGTCCAGCACTCTCCAGTGTATGTTCCATAAGTTTTCTCCATCCTTTCTTGAATACAAGTGTTAGTGCCCTTCCCCAGGTATCTTCTGATGAGCATGACCGCTGCTTGAGTGGTTGCTTCGCCAATAGTAGAGATAAGTTGATGTATTCGAGATGGAGTGAGGGTCACAGGAAAGAGCCAGGACGAGGAGAACGCAAAGGCACAGTTGACAACCATAGTGGCATAATTGACAACCGCGATGGCATACTGCGCCAATGACGAGCACTACGTTTCAGAAAAAAACGCATGGAATTTCTCTTCACGAACATGCTCTCTTTGTCTTCTCCCATCCGGACTGTACCGTCGGCCCTGGAACTTCCCCAGGTCATGCCTCTATAAAAAGAGGCTCGCGGGCTTTACCGCCGATCAGGAATTGGGAAGGCCACAATATTGCTTTCCCTCACCTTGCCCCGAAGACAAATCGGTATTCAGTTGTACTCTACATAGTATGATAGCATATTTTTCTGTAACAAGACAAATGCGCAGGTTGATCAGGGAATCTATCTCCTTTGGTAACTTTCTCAGGCCATTTTCAGATTTCTCAGCGCAATGAGTCATCCCGAACTTTTCCGAGGCATGAAATGCCCTTTTTACTCGTTTGGCAAGCGGGAGTGCAGAGGGCGGCAGCCTTCTGCCGGGGTTCGGGGTGCCCCCGAAAAACATCTTTTCCTTCTTTTACTCGCCGCCTGCGGCGGCGAGAGAGGAAAAAGAAGCTATTGGGGACACCAGGGTTTGGCAACCCGCAAGCCCCGGCAGGGAAACCCTGCACCCCCGGTTTTGGGAACTTTTGAAAAAGTTCGGGATGACTCATTGTGGGGAGAAGACCAGAGTAGTTACTTACATAATCTCCATCATATATGTCAAGGTGAAAGATGATAATAGGGGCTATATTAATAATATATGCTATTACCTTGCATTCTATTTTTTAACATGCATATAATAAATTGTTAGTCTCTTTAGCTTATCATTTCTTAGGGATCATCAATAATTAGCCAGTGCCAAACATGCAGAAGTCTCGTCAACCACCGTCAGGGATGACTAAATCCCCTCATCGACAAAAAGCTTGATCGTACCTATCGACCAGGTTATGTACTGTAGCCAGATCTTGCCCATCTGGCGGCAAAAAGGAAAAGAAGACATATGTTCACTTCACGTCATCGTTTTTTTCTCATGTGTCTCACCATCGCCATTGTTTTTGTTAGCAGCCTGCTTATTCTCGCTCAGCATGGACCTCTCGCCCATGCTGCCAGCTACAACGTGCTCTTTGACAATGCTCATGCTGAAACTGCAGGCAATGCCGACTGGATTATCAGCACCAGCCAGCCAGACCCACTGGCTCAGAATGCAAATCCGCAAGTTGAAACAGATTGGACTGGTGGCCTCAGTTCCTGGGGTGTGGCTCTACAGCGTACGGGACGCTACAGCCTCAAGACGAATACCAGTGCCCTCACTTATGGCGATACAGGAAATGCTCTCGATTTGAGTCACTTTAACGCACTTATTCTACCTGAACCAAACACACTCTTTACCAGCAGCGAAAAGACCGCCATCCTCAGCTTCGTTAGTAATGGTGGGGGTCTCTTTATGATTGCTGATCACAATGGCAGTGACCGCAATAATGATGGTAGTAATTCGTTGCACATCTTCAATGATCTGATGAACAACAACGGTGTGGGCAACGATGTCTTCGGTATTCAATTTGATGTTTTAAACATTGCTAACGGAGAATCCTAACAACGATACCCCCAGTGCTGATCCTATCCTGAATGGTCCTTTTGGTACCGCTACCGGGAGCATCATTCGCAATGGCACAACCGAGACCCTCAACCCTTCCGACAACCCAAATGTACACGGCGTCATTTACCGTAGCGGCTTTTCCAACACTGGCACAACAGGCGCATTTGTCTCCCGCAGCGCCTATGGCAGTGGTCGTGTCGTCGCTGCTGGTGATAGTTCGGCAATTGACGATGGCACCTGCGAACCTGGTAACAAATGTTTTAATGGTTGGAATGATCCAGGGGGACAGAATAATATCCTCTTCCCCAACGGTACCAAGTGGCTGGCCAGTGGCAATAGTAGTACAGGGACCCCCACTCCCACACCAAATCCTTCTCCCACGGCGACTCCTTCTCCCACACCAAATCCTTCCCCCACAGCGACTCCTTCTCCCACACCAAATCCTTCCCCTACGCCGACTCCCTCCCCTACACCAAATCCTTCCCCCACGCCGACTCCCTCCCCTACACCAAATCCTTCCCCCACGCCCAATCCGAGCAATCTTATCATCAATGGCGGAATTCGAGAATGGTACTTCACCGTGGGTTGAAAGCTCTGGCCGTGGTTCTGAAATTATTAGCTCCTCAAACCCACATACAGGCTCTGCCAGCGCCTACCTCTGTGGCTATAACAATTGTGCCGATAGTATCTATCAGCAGGTCAGCATTCCTTCGGGGAGTTCGTCCGCAAGGCTGACCTACTTCTGGTACATGTCAACACAGGAGACTTCACACTCTCATGACAAACTGAATGTTCAGGTACGCACGAGCAGTGGTACAGTCTTAACGACATTGCAGACGATTACCGATGGCAGTACTGCCAACGGTTGGCAGACCGCCAGTTACGATGTCAGCGCCTACCAGGGGCAAACGATACAGATTGCCTTTGTATCCGCCGCTGGCATCAAACTCGTTACGAACTTTTACATAGATGATGTAGCGCTCAACGTCGCCTGATCTTTGTTTGTGGGGGTGTTCAAGACTGACTACTGGATGGCAGGATGGCAATTGGCCCCACATTTTCATGGCTATATGTCACTCCTGCCAACCTGGAGAGAGCCGCTAACATAGCTTCGACAATTTCCATGCGGCCCGCTGCTACGATATCGAGCAGTTGGGCCGCATCCACACTGATAGGCACTCCTGCTCTGGTAGCTTCCTCGGCAAGCATGTATAGCGTGATGTTGTGTTTGCATCTCGCTTCTTGAAACGAGAGTTGGGGAGCAACTTCACTCACTATCTCACCACCTTGTTGTAGGTGTCTACCATCAGGTCTATGGCTTGCTTTTCGCCCACAAGCCGTCCAAGTTGCTCCTGATACCACCCAAGCAGATAATATTTGTGGTTGATAATGGCATGTCTGGCAGTACTGGCAAAACCTGTCAGTCCTTGTTTCATAGCCTGACAGGTCAACTCGATGTCCTGTTGTAAACGCACAACTTCGCTTTTGTTCTCTTGCATAATAGTAACTCCTCCTAAAATTTTTAGTATTGCCTCTAAAGCCGAAAACACGTCTCGGCTTTGTTTGCGCAAGCTCGACAAGTAGCCACGAATGCGACAAAAGGAGACGGCTCCCTCAACACTGCGAAAGGTGCCAGAGATTTATTGTTGGACTATGACCAACTGAACAACGCGCTCGGCGAGATTGTTGTCAAAAGGCACGACAAAGGTAGTACAAGAAAGCCAGGACCGCAATCTGGTGCTAGCGCAAGCGATCAAGCAAATAGCGGGCGGGATGTAGCTAGGCTCTGCCTCGATGAGGAGACGACGGAGCGCGAGGATGAACCTGATCCCTACAACAGCAGAGAAGAGAAACTGCGACTGCAGAGCAGTACGATTCTGCGAAAGGCTGCTAAGACCGAGGTGGCGGGCTAGATCGGTCGCTTCTACAACGAAGTCAGCAGGAGGATCATTTTGTGAGCGAAACACAAACAAAACTCTAGAGAAAGGAACGTCAACTAGAGCAAGATATGCAAGCAACAAAAGCTGTGTTGGCAACAGTAGAGGGAATGGGCTCTAAAAGAGTCAAGAAAGCTAGTAAGAACAAAGTGACTCAGGATGAGAATCTCAAAGAACGAGTCAAGTACTCAACTAGAAAGAAACTGATAATGGGTCAGAGAGGAGGTGCAGGTCAAAAGCAAAAGAGGCGCTGCGATACCACATAAAGCAAGGTTTCAAACTGATGGATCAACTAGGACTGACTCAGAGCGGTTTTGATCTGCTGCTAGACAGGCTTCAAGACGTAGAGCTGTAGCGCTAGATCACATGAAAGAGTGAGTTCACTACAACTGAACGCCGATCAAGTCTTTGAGCGACTTACTGCAGTTAGACATCGCGGAAGCAATTGTTGTGTGGTCAGATAGACAGCATGGCTCCGATCTGAGGCCCATACTGGGGGCTGTGACGCACACAAGGCCAGACTGCGCAGCTATATCACTGACAGTGCGGACATTACTACGATAGCTCTTCGTATAGCGTGACCTGCAAAGGGGGAGGAGCAGGCACGTCTATCAACTGCCGGCGTTAAATAGTCTAGACCGCAACCTCGGTCAAGTCTGCCTGGCAATGGTGACACTGGGTGACGTTGGGCAAACTGATCACTTCATCGGGGGCAGCGCTCATCTGCAATGTCTCAGGGTAGACCCGGTTGCCCTCCTGGCTTCTTCCCACTGCCAAGTGCGCAAACCTCTGGATCTGCTCTGCCGCGCAAAGCGGTCAGCAGAAGGGGCAACGAACTCACAGTGGCTGTCTCTGGCACGTTGCTCCTGCAACTGCTTGAACTGATCACTATGTAAACAAAATGAGCGCTTCCCAAAGAGTATGCCTCGTTTTCTCTTTGTGTATAACGACATCGAACTCTCGTATTGCCTGTCCTCGACACTAAAAATTTCATGTCCACACTGATTAATGTAACATAAAATATATTTGTCTGTCAACATTTTTGATGTTCACATTTATAACATGCGTTCTCGTGGCTGTTTTTATAAAAATTGATCTTCTCCACACTTCACATTTTATGGCCTATAATATATTTGAAGCTAACATTTTTCACATTGAATTATTCATAACAACCAATAGAGAGGAGAACAAAATGGCTAAATTGAGTGATAGATACTATACTGGAAGAGAGGTACAACGTAAGCTAAGCATAACAGAGCCAGCTTTACGTAACCTTGTTAACCAAAGAAAAATCAGAAAGATTATTCCTCCTGGCAAGCAATACGGCGTATACCTGAAAGAGGAAATAGACACTTATGCCGAAAAATGGCTGGCATTTCTTACTGCAAAAGAGCCACCGAAAACCATTTTTGAAATAGGCAAACCTGAAGATATGGAAAAGGTGTACAGCTTGGCAAAACGAGCTATTAGCCCTACTACAATGAATACTGAGTTGCGCCGATCCTGGCTAGAAAAAAATCCCGAAAGTTGCTATCTTGTAAAGCATGATGATAAGGTAGTTGCATTCTTTCACCTTTTACCCCTAAAACATGAATGTCTAATGCAATTCATGGAAGGCAGAATAAGAGGATGGGACATAGCAGCAAATAATGTAGAGCCATTTCAGGAAGGTAAAAATCTTGAATGTCTGGCTATTATTGCCAGTGAGCCAGATGTGGGAGAAACGGCGAGGATGCATTATGTTACAGTACTCTTACGGGGTCTCAGAAGAGAAGTAGGTAAACTCGGAAGAAGAGGGGTTACCATCACAAAGATTTATGCAACCAGTGAGACCCCAACGGGTATAGCTATGTCCATACACGCAGGAATGGAAGAATATGGCCCAAGACTTGGTAAAAGATTAACATTCGTCATAGATACAGAAAAGTCTACATCATTTTTGCTTGATTTATATAAAGCGGAGCTAAAAGAATGGAGAAAAGAACAGGAGAAACATACAAAAACTGCTAGCCGAGAAAACCATAATACCCTCTCCTAGCCACCTCTATAAACCCAACTGACAAGAAAACACCCAGGATCTCTACTTCTTGTCAAGTAGAGGTCTTGAGCATCTTTTTCCTCAATCCTTCAAAGGGGGGCTTTCCTTACGAGAAAATTTGTTGGGTTGTAGCTCCAAGTCCGGTATTGTCGTATGATCTCAAAATGATCTATACTATACTTGATTTCGTTTTTGTTCCTTGTATTCGTGAAAAGATACTGAATGAAAGTGAGGAAGTTCATGGAGGAAATACGTTTCTTCCTTACGGAGAAGGATTTCTGGTATTACCAGCTCTACTCAATTTCCCGTCGTCGCAGCTTCTTTCTTTTACCTCTTCTTTTAATACTCGTCATAGGAAGCACGTTGCTTTTGGATGGTTTATCATTCTCCGCAGCGATACTTCCTTTCCCTGCTCTTTCTGCTTCTTTTGACACTTGTTTTTTTCTTGCTATTACGACAGAGAGCCTTGAAAGTCGTCCTGGGAGTCAGTAAAAGGGGTGAACTTCTTATCACTATTGACTCCCAGGGTATTCGACAAAAAAATGATCTGAGTAATTCGACGGCTTCCTGGAAGATAATTCAAGCGATCCAACAGGATAAGCACAATTTGTACTTTCTTCTTGATAACCCAGGTTCGCGGGTCATTATGGCTTTTCTGATTCCCAAACATGCTTTTCCGAGTCTGGAAGAGGCTGAAGGCTTTTTCGAGCGGGCACGTAGATATTGGCATGATCAAGCCGAGCAAATCATTCCAGTTCATTGATTGAGGCAGTTCTCCTCCTGTGATGATGAGTTGTCCATCTGCAACGTTACCCAACAGTCGTCGCCTTGGTGGGAAGTGCTGAATATGCCCCAAAAGTGATTTTGAGTGGGTAGAGAGTTTCTGACAATTTCATTATCGATGCCGGTAGTGAAGATTGGCTTTGTCAGTGCGAAAAGCAGGGTTGTTGCGCGTGACTTATCCTCGTTGTAAAGCGGACTATATAGAAACCACTCCCAACTTATTATAACTCGACTCAGTAGCAAAAAAACCTCTGGTGTTCACTGGGAAAGCTGCGAGAACTGGCAGGAGAAACAAAATGTGCAAGATAATCATGTGGGCGGATGCGGTTTACGATTCTCTTGGCGGTACCATTAAGCCATGCACTCACAAAATGCGACACAATAAGGAGTACACCCTCTAAGTACAAGCGAGCCAGCGCAAAAGCCAGACCAGTGAGGATTGCCAGGATATTAAACAGCATCACATTACTTCCAAGATAGCTCACCACAAGAGCTGCGTTTGTCAACCAATGGACTTTGTGGGAAAGGCACCATTGTGTAATTGCTAAATCGCCATCAAGGATTTGATGCTTATGGACAAACCAGCCAAGCAAGGTGAAAGCTCAAAAATCACAAGCGCTGTAATGATCAAGGAGACTGCCCACGTATCACGTAATTCCTGCTGTCTGACTTGCATCCCGTGTTCTGTCAGGACGGTATTGACCGGATGAGTTTTCTCTTGAGAAATATCTGATCTCATTGCTACTTTCCTCTCACAACGAGCATAAATACAAGACTAGCCTGACCTGCATGTTTAATATATATACAACTGTACAACAAAAAAATTTTTTTTGTCAAGTGTTCTCAGTTTTCATTGCGCCTTGCTCCTTTCACCTGCTCATAAGTAAAAGGACTTACATAGTTTAATGGAGAATATCTCCGTTTATAAATGCTTTATTTTTTCTTCTAACTCTAGTGTGATGCCTTTACCCGAAAATACTGGTTCCCTATAATTTGTAAATTGATCTACGGTTCCTCGTGAGAAGGCTCACCATGATGTTCCAGCGCGAGTAACCTGCGCTTGCGTTCCAAACCCCAACGATAGCCTCCAAGTTGTCCGTTTTCTCGTACCACCCGATGACAGGGAATAAACACGGCAACGGAGTTGGCCACACATGCTCGGGCAACAGCGCGGGCAGCAGTTGGCTGTCCGATTGCTTGAGCAATATCACGATACGAACGGGTCTGACCACGAGGGATAGCGCGAAGGACGTTCCACACTTTCCATTGAAATGCTGTTGCTTGCACATCCAGTGGCATATCAAACGTCGTTTGCTGACCATGCAAAAAGTTTATGAGGAGTGTTATCCAGGGCTGAAGACCTTCCTCATCATGCTCATATGTGGCTTCTGGATACTCACGGAGAAGGTCGGCATATAATGTCGTTTCAGAGTCACCGAAGCGAACTGCTGCTACACCTCGTTCTGTTGCAGCAATCAGCACATACCCCAGATCCGTTTTTGTAATGGTATAGCCAATCCGCATTCCTTTGCCTCCTTGTCGATACACAGTTGGCATCATGCCAAGCTGTGTCGAAGCCCGCTCATAGACGCTGCTGCTGGACTGATAGCCAGCATCATAGAGTGCACTCGTGACGGCGGCTCCATCGTGAAGTCGGGCTTTGAAGGAAACCAGACGACATGATTCTGCATACTGGCGTGGTGTGACCCCTTTGATACGCTTAAACGTGCGCTGCAAATGATAGGGACTCAGATGCACCTGTTCGCCTAAAAGAGTGAGAGGTAATGGTGTATCAAGATGAGTTTCAATATAGCGGCAGACCTGCTCAATCAAATCTCCTTGCGGGTCGGTAATGATGGTATGCCGAGGATGGCAACGGAGACATGCACGAAAGCCAGTCGCTTCGGCGATCTCTGGGAGTCGAAAGAAGGTGACATTCTCACGGTGTGGTCGCCGAGCAGGACATGAGGGACGGCAATAAATACCGGTAGAACGCACAGCATAAACGAATGTTCCATTTGCCTGGATATCTCTCGCAAGGACACTACTCCAGCAGTGTTCTTCGTTCAAATGCTCATCAGGAAGTGTATCTGATATGTACTCAGTCTGCATGGGGTCTGGCTCCTTTCGTCTCGCTTTCTCGACGAGTCTGAGTATACAGCAGAAGAAGATGGATAACCATCTGATTCTTGCGCTTGAACCTGGAAAGGACACACCACCAGAATATCAAAAGCGGCCATGCAAAAGTGATGCTCTGTAGATATCAACGAACCTGAGCACGCAAGCCTGTGATGAGTTTTTCTAGAACTGGCCTGCTGATATAGTGCTCTGGCGAACGGACCAGACCCACAGGAAGCGTCAGTTCGATTCCCGCAAGTGAGCGTAGAACCGTTCCCCGTGGGGCAGGGTTGACCGCTCCTGCTGGCACAACCGCGATACCGATCCCGGCCTGGACTCCATGCTTGAGCGTCTCAAAACTACTGATTTCCATGCAGGGACTGGCGTTGATACCACGCTGGGAAAAGAAATATTCGATAGTTTCCCGGTATGCACAATACTGGCCGGTCAGGAGCAGACGTTGATCTTGCAGATCGGTTGGTGTTATGTGATCCTGCGTAGCCAGCGGATGCGTGGCAGGGATGAGCAGCGCGATTGGTTCAAAAAAGAGCGGCTCAAAGGTTAAGCCCAGGTCTGCGGACGGTGGAGAACAGATGCCGATTTCCAGTTGGCCCGCTGCCAGGCGCTGACAGATGAAGCGTGTGCCCGTCACTTCCAGCGTGATATGCATTTTTGGATGCTCCTGGCAGAACTCGGCCAACAAGGGCACCAGGCATGCGCTCGCCGCTGGCTCAATTACTCCGATGCGCAGGCTACCGGTCTCGCCGGCGACAATCTCCTTCACGGTCTGCTCAAGCGTACGCACATAATGGAGCAAGGCGTCTACCTGCTCGTACAGCGCCTGTCCGGCGGTCGAAAGCTGAATCTGTTTACCCTGGCGCACAAAAAGCCTGAAACCCAGTTCAGTCTCCAGGTGTTGCACATGCAGAGTAATGGTTGATGGCGCGTACAAGAGTTTATCGGCAGCCTTTGTAAAACTGCCCTCGCGCACCACCGTCTGAAAGGTCGTGAGATAGCGGAGTTCCATCCAACCTCCTTTGTTCAGCGAAAATGAAAGTAACCTTCAAAAAGTTCATATTGACACTATAACACACTTACCCTATGCTTAGAAGCAGTTTCGTTGTCGGAAATACTCAATTGTAAAGGGGAAATCATCATGCAGGACATTGAGCTTTATGCAGATCTTGTCACGTCACTGGTCAAATGGGCTCACCGTGAGGTTTTCAGGGAGGACTTTCAGCCAGGACTGGCACCGGATGCGGAAGGGAACAATATTGCCGTCACAGTCTGGCATATTAGTCGCTGGATCGATATCGTCGCACGCATGCTGCCAGGGAGGTCGAACAAAGAGGAACTCTGGCTGACACGCGGTTGGGCTGAACGCACAGGCTACAATCCACACGGGGTTGGAGAGCAGGGGCTAGGAGCAGTCACAGGCTATACCCTGCAAGAGGTCGCCGAAATCCCGCTTTTGAGCGCTCAGGAACTACTTGAGTATCTGGACCAGGTATGTGAAGCACTTGGCATCTTCCTCCATTCTCTGCCCTCCCGAACCCTTGCAGCAGCCGCTCTATCCGGGATCCTCGCGGACAAAACAACAATTGCTGAAGACAATCTTTATAGCAAGCTGCGGACATATGGGAGAAATAGAGGCACTGAAGGCGATGATGAAAAGGAACAGACACTTTTCCTAGCGAATTGCCTGTAGGGTTTCTTTGGTGATAGAGTAATAACAATCCATGGTTGTGTAAAGCCGATATCATCGTGTACACCTGAAAGAGAGGATCATACCCCTATGAATTTGGTGAGCGCTCCAACTGAGCACGACATTGCCCTTCCTGGCATCACACTCCATTACGCCACCTGGGGCCAGTTCACACATGCAGACCGCACTGTCCTACTCGTACATGGCCTGACAGCCAATCATCGGGAGTGGGTTGAACTCGGCCCAACTCTCGCTTCACAGGGCTGGTATGTCATCGCCCCAGATCTGCGAGGGCGCGGCTTGAGCGCCAAACCCCCACACGGCTACGGTCTTGCTTTTCATGCCCACGATCTGTTGACGCTCTGTGACCAGCTTGATCTGCCTACAGTATCCGTCGTGGGCCACTCCCTCGGTGCTATGATCACTATTTACCTCTCGGTAATTTATCCACATCGGGTTAGCAAGGCCGTCCTGATCGATGCTGGGGGCAAAATTCCAGAAGATGCTGCGATGGCTATAGCAGCATCATTAACTCGCCTGGGTGTAGTCTACCCATCACTAGATACCTATATAGGAATGATGCGCCAGGCACCAATGTTACAGTGGAACGCCTTCTGGGAACAATATTTTCTTTATGATATCCAGACACGCGAAGATGGAAGCGTCACTTCGCTAGTTCCTAAGACCGCTATTGATGAAGAAATAGCTGCTCTCTCAATGATGCGCACCGAGGATCTCCCGTCCTTTGTCCGGCAACCAGCACTACTCCTGCGTGCAACCCTAGGAACCCTGGGAGCTGACCGTGGCTTTGTCTTAACCAAATCAGAGGCCGAACGTCTCGGTACCTTGCTTCCAAATTGTCGTGTTGTAGATATTCCTGAAACAAATCACTACACCATTATCCTCTCCGATTTCTTTACCGATACCGTGACGACATTCTTAGCAGAGAATGTCTGAGCAAGTCTTGCTCGCATAGGTTCAAAAGCCCTGAATGAGTGATATATGTCACTGCATTTGGGGCTGTATGATTTTATAATATAATGACGAAAAAACTGCATTAAGGGGCTTCGTGTATGGATATGATACAAAAATTCCCACATCTGGGATCAATTCAGATGTTAACTGGTTCACTGGCCGGACAAACGTTTCAGATCAACAAACCAATGATAACGCTCGGACGTGATCAGAGCAATGATATTGTCATTTCTGATCGTTCAATATCACGCTACCATGCTCGACTCATCTGGGATAATGGCTCACGCTGGCATATAGAAAATCTTGCTTCACAGAATATAATCACCGTAAATCAGCAGGAAGTACAATATGGACCTGTTCAAGATCATGATACTATTGAGCTAGGAAAAAGCACTTCATTTCTTTTTCTTCTCAACACAGGGGCAAACCATGCTCATTCTGCACAAACTTTCCCAGATCAGGCCCCACCTTTACCTCCAGGTCCTCAACAGATGATACTACCACCTCAGTCGGCAAGACCCCTTTCTCCTGCTTATCCTTATCCAGCAGCTTCACAACCGCCTTCTGCTCCACCTCTCTTCTCTGCCACAGCGCCATCTGCCGGAACTGATCAGCCAAACTATCCTGATGGAACGGAAATTGCATCCTTTACAGAAGAGTTCGCTCCATCTCATAACACGCCCGGTACTCCTTCACTCAGGATCAGTACACACACGCATAAAGATCCACAAACGTATCGACTTACTCTACCTGTCACTAATATTGGGCGCAACGCTTCAAACGATATTGTAATCAATCAGTCAATTGTCTCATCTTTTCATGCTCAGATTGTACGTGAAGGCGAACAGTTTGTTCTTATCCATCCACATCCCTCACGACAGAAAACGCTCAATGGTTTACTCTATCAAGGTCAACAGATTGGGGCAGATGAACATTTCCGTAAAACGCTCAAACATGGTGACCTCTTTCGTATCGGTGATGAGAATGGTTCTCTTGTAACTTTCACTTTCGATGATGGGAGTGGAAAATCGCAGGTTGTTGTTCCTGAGATTCGCCCGATTCCCCTGGGTGCTGCTGTTGTGACAATTGGGCGTCTGCCAGATAATATGGTTGTATTGCCTCATCCGCAGGTTTCCGGGCACCATGCTCGCTTAGAACAGACACAGGGCACGTATCGTATTGTTGACCAGGGCAGTACCAATCATGTCTATGTCAATGCTCAACGTGTAACAAATCAACTTCTCAACCCCGGCGATGAGATACGTATTGGCCCATTTAAGCTGACTTTTACTGGTACGCAACTCACGCAGTACGACGAGAGTAATAGTATTCGTATTGATGCACTCAATCTGAAAAAGGTGGGAAATAAGAAGGTTATCCTGATTAATAATATCTCCCTGGTCGTTCCACCACGGAAATTCGTTGCTGTCGTTGGTGGCTCTGGCGCTGGTAAGTCAACATTGATGGATATCCTTAACGGTCTTCGTCCTGCTCAGGAAGGAACTGTACTATACAACGGCCAGGATTACTATCACAATCTCGCAGCTTTTAGTACCCAGCTTGGTTATGTGCCCCAGGAAGATATTGTTCATCGTGATTTAACAGTGGAACGTGCGCTTTACTATGCGGCCAAATTGCGTTTACCAAAAGATTTCACGAACAAGCAAATTAAGCAGCGTATTGATGAGGTGTTGGATGAAGTTGAGATGAGGCATCGGCGTACATTACTGGTGAGTAAACTCTCAGGCGGACAACGCAAACGTGTATCTATTGCACTAGAATTGCTGGCAAAACCCAGTGTATTCTTTCTGGATGAGCCAACATCCGGCCTTGATCCAGGTCTCGATCGCAAGATGATGTTTCTCTTACGGAAACTGGCGGATAAGGGACATACGATTATCCTCGTCACACATGCCACAAATAACATCAATGCCTGTGACTACGTCTGTTTTCTGGCACAGGGTGGTCACTTAGCCTATTATGGACCACCTGACGAGGCAAGAGCCTTTTTCGATAAAGACGACTTTGCCGAAATTTATGGTGCTCTGGAGCCTACAGATGCCGATCCCGATATCCCCGCACGAGCAGAGGAGCGATTTCAGTCCTCTCCGGCCTATCAGCGGTATATCGCCGGGCCTCTCCAGGAAGGTCCTGCTCGTCAGGCTCACTTCTCTCAGCAGACTTCAGAAATTAAACAGCCGAAACGTGGCAATCCGTGGAAGCAGTGGCTCTTACTCTCCCAACGCTATATTGAATTACTCAAAAATGACGTGGGCAATCTTCTGCTTATCATTTTGCAGGCACCCGTGATAGGCCTCATTCTCATGTTTATCGCGGCACCCAACGTTTTTGGTTTGCCTCAAGTTGTCTCCTGCCCAACAAGGGCACTACTATCGGACCTCACCGGTCCAGTTGTGTCGAACGACTGCCAACGTGTCGCAGATTTTCTCGATACTCCTCAGGGACAGGCATTGCTGACTCAGCAGCATAAATCGAAGGATCAGGCTCTACAAGAATTTATTGCACCTGGTTCTGGTGCAGACGCACAAGAGATCCTGTTTATCATGTCCTTTGCGGCTGTTATGTTTGGCTGCATTAATGCTGCTCGCGAGATCGTGAAAGAGGTACCAATCTATCGACGTGAGCGTACAGTGAACTTAGGAATATTGCCCTATATGTTTTCAAAGATTGCAGTACTTGGCATTGTATGTCTGGCGCAAAGTGCTATCCTCGTATTCTTTGTAAACTTCAGTGCCCCTTTCGTTCATAGTACCTTTCTACCTCCGCTACTTGAAATATATATTACACTGGCTCTCACCTCGTTAGCTGGTTTGATGTTAGGCCTGGCTGTTTCAACTGTTGCTCCTAATACGGATCGTGCGATGAGTTTTGTGCCAATTGTCCTCATCCCACAGGTGATTTTCTCAGGTGTTGTTTTTGCTCTCAATGGCACGTTTAATCAGGTCGCAGGAGCGCTGTTTGCAATGCGTTGGGCTGTTGCTGGTTTAGGGTCAACGATTGGTTTACATGGCGATAAGTTAGGTGAAGATAATTTTTCTTTTTGTGGTACGCTTTTCTCGACTTGCTCTAGCTCAGATGCTATTATACACCTTTTGCTTGTCTGGCTTGCTCTTGTGCTGATGATTCTGCTCCTTGGCTGTATCATCGCCTTCTTCTTGCGACGAAAAGATATTCGAGCGTAGAAGTATAATGAAATTAGGAGGTGCTTTCATTCAGGGAAGCCAGTTACATGATTTCTGCAAAAATAGTATCTTTTTATAGAAAGTGACACGCTTCACTTGCAGAACGTGAAATAGATGATAACTGTCTATAAAGAAATAGGCTACGATGTACTTGGCTTAGCAAGCGTAACTTAGCTAAGTACATCACAATAGCGTTATTAGAGAAAGGCAGTCACATGGATCATCTCAGTAGCTCAGGCAAGAAGAAAGCCTGGCAACACATATTCTCTCTGCTCATTGCAGCAGTATCCACTTCACTTCTGACAATATTTATATTGTCAGGATGCAGCCAGGGAACTGCTACAACACCAGTAACAAATCCACCCATAACGAATTCACCAGTAACAAATCCTCCACAACAAATCCACCAACGAAACCAACTCTTCCCTTAACATCCATACGCATGCTCGATGAGAACAATGGGTGGGCTTTAACCAGACAATCTATTCTGTTCACGACAGATGGTGGCCTGCACTGGAAGGATGTTTCTCCTGCAAATCTCTCTACGACTCTGGGGAACCAGGGAGGAGGTCTGAGAGACGGTGCTTTTTTCAATGCATCGACGGCATGGGTTTCTTTGGCCGCAAAGGATAACACGATACAAATTCTTCGCACGGTTGATGGCGGACAACATTGGGATACTGTTACGCTACCTGGAAACGGAGAACCAGACCGGGCACACTTCATCAATGCCCAGAATGGTTGGATCGAAATCGACAGAGGAGCGGCAGCTGGCAGTGAAGAGGTAGACATCTATCAGACTACGGATGGTGGGCAAACATGGAACATGGTGTCAGGTACAGGTCATACCGGCAACTCTGCTGCAGGATCGCTACCCTTTGGCGGAGACAAAACAGGGATCTCCTTCAAGGATACAGCTACAGGTTGGGCAACAGGTACAGAACCCCGTACAGATTTTTTCTGGCTCTACGTTACCCATGATGGCGGGAAAACATGGCAACACCAGGATCTGCCACTACTACCGGGAATCTCAAACGCTGGCATTACCACCACACCACCTGTCTTCTTTGGTAACACTGGCATTCTTCCTGCGACTGTGAGTACCAATAACGGCCAACTTGAAGTGCTCTACGTCACCCATGATGGAGGAGCTACCTGGGAGAGCACGACACCACTACAAGCCAATGTGAGCAATGTCTATGTCGTAGATGTGAATCATGCCTGGGCAAATAAGGGGAATACATTCTACAGTACCAGCGATGGTGGACAACATTGGACAAGCTCTACATCCTCTATCCAGAACGGGGTTTCCAGTATGAACTTCATCTCGAATACAACCGGCTGGGCCATCGGTAACTCTGATACCAATGAGCCACTGCTATTCAAAACAACAGATGGTGGTCAAACCTGGTCCAAGATCGATTATACTATCGAGTAACGATTACTGAATTCTGGCTATAAGAAAGTTCTCAATTCGAAAAGGGCTTTCTGCCTTACAAAACAAACATATGGGGTGAGGAGGCTTAACAGCCTTCTCACCCCGTAACTACTCAATAATTCCTCAGCGCCCTGGGCGCTTCGCAGGCTGTTTTGTTGCGGGTGGCGGAGTTTGCGGCGCAAACTCCGCCACCCGCAACAAAATGAGAGTGAGCCACCTGCGGTGGCGAGGAGACCTGAGTAGTTACCTCACCCCATGCAATAGTAAAATTGCGAGATTAGTAGCAAATATTTCTGCCGAGAAGGAAGGGAGGGCTGGATGAGTACGACTGAACAATCACAGCGCCGTCTCGCCATTGTCACTGGGGCAAGTCGCCGCAGGGGAATTGGAGCCGCTGTTTGCCGTGCCTTCGCACAGGCAGAAATTGATGTTTTCTTCACCTATTGGCACCCTTACGATCTCTTAATGCCCTGGGGAGCAGAAGAAGAGGAACCCATGTATCTGCAAAAGCAGTTGCGAGAAATGGGCGTTCGTTGTGAACACCTGATGGTTGATCTGAGCACGACAGAGGCTCCCCAACATATTCTGAATACTGTTGAGGCACGCCTGGGTCGGCCTTGCATTCTGGTCAATAATGCAACCCATGATGATACGGAGGCAACCTATGAATATCTTGATGCTGCAACTCTTGATGCCTATTATGCAGTAAACATACGAGGCACAATTTTGTTGAGTGTCGAGTTTGCGCGTCGTTTTACGATGTCTTCGGGGGGACGAATCATCAATCTTACATCTGGTCAGGGCCGGGGTCCCATGCCAGGAAAGCTTGCCTATGTGACGACCAAAGGGGCAATCGAGGCTTTCACGGTGACTCTCTCTGCCGAGGTTGCATCACGAGGCATTACAGTCAATGCCGTCGATCCCGGTCCCACTGATACCGGGTGGATGACGGAGGAGGTACAACAGGCCTTACTTCCACGCTTCCCCAGGGGTCGCCCTGGACAACCAGAGGATGCGGCTCGTCTGATCACATTTCTGGCAAGTGAGGACGCCGAATGGGTAACAGGTCAGATCATTCGCTCAACCGGGGGATTCTAAGGTATGTCAGGTCAGAAGGGAGAGAGTGCCACTATCTGAGTTGTGACCCAGAAGCGCACACTCTCTCCCCAAACGTTCTCCATCGAGAATTCAGTTCAGTTTAGTTCACCTGGCACTGCTTGGCTATCTTCACCAGCAGTGCTGCTCAGGAAGTGCTCCAGTGCACAGCGCACAGCTTCATCGATGTCAGGAGCTACTCCCTTGCCATCGGCACACTGCCATATATACGCACTATCATTTTGACGCTTGACCTCTACGGTTACAGGCTGCTCTCGTAATGAGTAACCCACCGTTGTTCTGTTTCCATATATTCCCCCCTTCATCAACGCCCTGTGCTGCTTCTTTAACAGCCTCAAGGCAAATTGCGTTCCTGCCGCTCCCTCGCCATTTATAGTCACAAGAAGTCCCTTCGATGACTAACCAGCTTTTAATGAACGGCTAGCACTGGTGGCTGGACACAGTGCTCCGAACGGCTTCCCCAATGAAATCATCCTGGCTTAGTTCATATCTCTATTATACAAAATCTCAAAACCTCAAAACTTACAAAATCCCAAAGTCCACTGTCGCTAACAAGCGAGGCTAATCTGATGATGATCGCCCTTCTCAAGGCACGATCTTTGCTTCAGGATCGCACTGCTGCGCCAACGTTGGATACGTTTCTGCTTCCGATGCCGTCCTGAGAGCCGCACGAGAACGAGTTTTAGCGAGAGCCTTCAGGTACTCTCTGATCATCACAGGAAAAAGAAAATGCTCCCTGACATACTCATGAGCTTGCTTGCCGAGTTTATGTGCCAGGACCCGGTTTCGCAGGAGTTCGAAGTGTATAGCCTGCACAGCTGGGAGTTTCATCGGCGATATAGCCATTATACCCATGGATGATCTGAGTACGTAAGCCCGTCGCAGAGGTCCCCACTACCGGTTGATATTTCCACATCGCCTCTGTCACTGTAAATCCAAAGCCCTCACGACTCGAACGTTGTAAAATTACACTCGAATAGCGCTGAAAGGCATTGACTTGCTGATATTTGATCAGGGTAGGGTCAGAGAGAAGATGAATATCACGATCCCCCCGAGCATATTCTTGCAAGTCTGCCAGTACCTCCAGTGCGTTGATATCATCTGCGGCTTCCAGAGCACCAACCAGAGCTAGCTGAGCCGATGGAATCTCCGGTTTTACTAATCGATATACATCGATTGTCTGCCAGGGATTTTTCCATTTTCCAAAGCGCGACACTTGCGTAATGAGGGGTTGTGCAGGATCAACGCCACACTGAGCCAGGATTTGCTTTCCCTGTGCTCTGCTGAGGAAGCGGTTTTTATCCCTGAAGGGATCGATTCCCAGCGTGATCACATGGGTCTGCTCTGCTACTAACTCCTGGAAGACCGAAGCCTCGGAGTTAAACGCACAAACAGCATAGGCATCTAAAAACTGACGAATATATTGCTTGGCATTTTGATTGGGATTCGCCGTATCGATATGGCAAAACCACATCGCAGGTCGCATCCAGGGGAACAAATACGCCAATGGTGCAAGTTGAAAATCATGGACAACATAAAGATCTGCTTGATAGTCTTCGACAGAATGGATCGTCCGCGCTAATTTGTCTAAGTAAACATGTTGGTCGCTTTCAGCAATATCCCCAGGTTCATTCCCTTGCAAGAGATCAACAAGATGGGCTGTAAAAAGATTCGACATCTCATCCAATGGAATGACCTTCCACCTATGTTTAATTCCCAGCCCTTCCATGAGAGGTAGCAGTTCTTGAAGGATTTCTGCAACTCCTCCACCCTGAGCCGTCGTGTTGAGATGCAGAACATTTACTCCTGCAAGCAAATCTGCCAGCTGATAAATCTGAGCAAGCAAATCGCTGTCAACAAAATGGGCATAGCGCTCTAACTGGCGTAACAGTTCCATGTGAGGTCTCCTCAGCTCTACTCAAAAACCACCCTACAACGCTGGTTTTTAAGCTCCTGCTATCTATATATAGTGGATTGTTCTCACATAACTATCACAGATGTGTCTTCTTCTGTCACAAAGCTCTCTCATTCATATTTTAACGAGAATAGCACTTTGAGGGGGAGATGCCGTTGTAGGGACAGCCCATACAACAGCATCTCTGCGAAAACCTGACGGACATCCAACCAGCTCGGCCAGTACCAAGAAAGTGGAAATCACGAGGTAATGTCTAGCCTGAGAGTCCCCAACGTTCACGCACCACACGTTCAATCGGGTTGAAAATCAGACTATCAATAGCCACGCCTATGGCGATGATGATCAGCATGATAGCGATGACCTGTGAGGTATCATCGAGGTCACGTGCATTATTGAGAAGATTGCCCAGGCTAACAGTATAATAGAGCAACTCCGCCGCCATCAATGAACGCCAGGCAAAAGACCAGCCTTGCTTCAGCCCTGACAGAATAGCGGGTAGGGCTGCTGGCAGGATCACCTGTGTGGCAAGGGCTATCCCGCGTGCCCCCATATTGCGTGCAGCTTTCAGGTAGACTGGAGGAGTGTTCTTCACGCCTGCATCTACACCCAGAGTGATTGAGAACAGCGCTCCCATCACAACCACGAAGATGACCGCCTGCTCACTTAAATGCAACCAGAGGATTGCCAGAGGGAGCCAGCAGATACTTGGGAGTGCTTGCAGACCCAGCACTAACGAACCGAGCGTTTCTTCGACAATGCGATTACGCCCGATCAGTATTCCAAGGGTCACTCCGATCACCAGCGAAATGCTGTAGCCAATCACCAGCCGCTGTATGCTTACCAGAATGGCCTGTAGAAACGAGCCATCCTGAAAACCACTCGCTAACGAATTTATCACGTCTAACGGCCCAGGAAGGGCATAACTGGGCCATATTCCACTGAGGGCAAGTCCATGCCACGCGAGGACTAAGACTCCATAGAAAGCCACCCGCCGCAGTATTGTTGCCCATGACCAGCGACCCACAGAGGGTTTTGTGATACTAATGGCTCGCGCCATACTCGTCCTCCTGTTCCTGTGCTCCCATAGCGCCTCGTAAGACACTTAAAATTTCGGCGGATTGATCCACCAGGAGATGATTCTCTAATGGGCGTGGACGCGGCAGGTCAATACGGAATTCACGGACGATACGTCCAGGACGAGGTGAGAAAACCACTACACGATCACCAAGAGCCACTGCCTCGCGAACATTGTGTGTTACAAAGAGGATGGTTTTGCGCGTTGTCGCCCAGATAGACTCCAGTTCTGCATGGAGGCGATCACGAGTCAGCGCATCTAAAGCTCCAAAGGGTTCATCCATCAGAAGCACGGCTGGATCAATGGCTAATGCACGAGCAATTGCGACACGCTGACGCATACCGCCAGAGAGTTGGTGGATATAGCTGCGCTCGAAACCCTTTAAGTGAACCAATTCAATAAACTTGCGTGCGATAGTGGCACGCTTGCTCGCTGGCATGCCCGCCTGACGCAGACCAAACTCGACATTATGTTGGACATCTAACCAGGGAAAGAGGGCGGCTTCCTGAAAGAGCAAGACACGATCAGTACCTGGACCATGAACGGGTTGTCCATTGGCTAACACCGTACCACCGCTGGCATCTTCGAGTCCCGCAATGATACTGAGTAATGTTGACTTGCCACAGCCGCTTGGTCCAAGGAAACAGACGAATTCTCCGGCTGCAACCTCCAGGTCGACCGGGGATAACGCCTCTACCTGCCGTCCACGACTGTTAAAGGTCTTCTTGATACCCTCGATACGCAACGAGATACCACCAGGTGGTGGTACCTCATTACTTACAATACGTTCGGGGTCCTGTGCATCATCAAGCATTTGCGGATGCATGAATTGATTCTCCCTCTAAGATCCAGCCACCGGTGGCAGGTTCCTGGCAGCGAGTACCGCATTAAGAGGTCCCAGGTCAAAGATGCCACTCAGTTGAGGCTTGCTTTTTCCCAGAAAACCCAGTGCATAGGCATCGTCGGCTGCTGTGAATACCGTTGGTGCGAGTGGGTCATAGGTGATATCCATGTCTTTAAAGGAGGCATCAAGGGTGGCAGATGCCAATGGTTTACCTGTGAGGCGTTTGATTTCGCTGTTTATAATGGTTTTCGCACTCGCAAGATTACTATTGATATACTGGACCGTGTCAACATGGGCTTGCAAAAACTTTGAGACCAGATCAGGATGTTGGGTCAGGAACGTGGTGCTGACCACCACGTTGGTCGTCACAAATTTGCTCTCAGGCCACAGGGTGCGCTCATCAAGGAAGATTTGTCCTTTGTCTTCCAGAACAAGTCGGGAAGCCCATGGTTCAGGCACCCAGGCTCCATCTATCTGTCCCTGCTTAAACAAGGTTAAAATGTCTGGGTTCTGTGCGGGAATAACCTGGACGGTGCCTCCCTTGTCGGCTGTTTGCAAGCCGTGCTGTCGCAGGTAGTTACGTAATGAAACATCCTGAGTGCCACCCAGTTGAGGAGTGGCAATCTTCTTGCCGCTCAAATCTTTCGACTGTCTTGATTCCGGCATCTGGACGTACGACGAAGAGTACTCCACCACTGGAGGCACCAGCAATGATACGCAACGCTGCCCCTTTGCTCTTGACATAGCCATTGACCGCCGGGTTAGGACCCACATAGCCAATATCAATGTCTCCCGCAAAAAGTGCCTCAATAAGTGCCGGGCCTGCATTAAATGTTTTGATGTCTAACGTCACGTTTGAGCCAAGAGCCTTCTGGAAGGTGCCACGTGCCACACCTACAAGCGCGACGGCATGTGTCAGATTGGGAAAATATCCCAGGTGGACGGTAACCGGGGCTGTGCTCGCTGATGTACTCGTTGTGCTATTACTTCCACACGCGACAAGGGTCACAAGCATGAAAAGTACAAAGATTGAGGATAAGTGCTTCAACAACCTCTTCATTAGATAAATCTCCTTGTATGTGGGCTATCTACGCTGACCCCGTGTGGCATCGGCTCTGACTCCACCTGGACATTGGTATCTTGTTTGCAACTGTACCATATTTAAATCATTCTTTCAAGTTATTTTTCCGATTACTTTTGCTTATGATATAAATTGTGGTTATTTGATATATTCCATTTTGCAATGATATCGACAAAGCCAGTCATAATAAATCCGGTCGAAAGAGTGTTTCTTGCAGGTAGACACTCTTTCGACCGGACTCGAAAAAAGGACATACCGTCTCTGACGGTATAACCTCTACAGCCAGCATACCAGACGTGGCATCTTCAATACACTGAGTATTTGCTCAACACAGATATAAATTGGTTGTGTCGTATTCACTAGAATGTGCTGCATCATGTTGCTCTTCCTCAGCGTCGAAGGCTTGCCACGCCGCATGCTGGGATTCGTAAAGATCGGGGCGACCATCTGAAGCCAGGTAAGCTTCTTCCTCAGTGAAAATGGCCTGTTCCCTCTCCATACGTACCTGCCAACGCTGCGTAAGACGCTGGAGCGCAATCTCAGGCGGACACACACATTCAACAAAGAGCACATTAGCGCCAGAAGCGACTGCTTCATGGGCAACGGCGAGACGATCTTCCTTGCGTAGAAAGGAGGCATCGAGCAGGGCGGAGCGACCTTTGGCAAGAACGGTACTAGCTTCCTTATATAATGAGGCATAGGTACGAGCACTCCACTCAGGGCTATACAATCCCTCGCCAAAAATATCAGCTCTGGGGAAACTGGGATGAAGTTGGGCCAGATGTTTACGAATCATGTCGGAGGAGAAGAGTGTCCATCCTGATTCACGGTGGAGCTGATAAGCTAATGAGCTTTTGCCTGTCCCCATCAAGCCACCCAGCATCAATAGTGTGGGTTGCGTGGGACCACTGGCATAGCTCGCTGCCAAAGAGAAGAGGGCAGATGCTTCGCCGCGTGCCAGTTCACGTTGAGCTTCTGGTACCTCTGGCTCATCGAGTTGAAATGAAAGCACTTTGCCACGAACACAGGCACGATAACAAGTATAGAATGGCAATAACTCTTGCAATGCTCTATCGCCAGTCTGCGCTACATAGCTCTCCACAAAGGCTCGCGACAGATCAGCCCTGGCCTGCATCATCCAGTTCCATTGCCAGAAAGGCCACTTCACTGGCTACATCACCATAGCGAAAACGCTCATTGAACTCGATACAATCCAGAATAGCTAGCTGATGCCCGGCTTTGTCCGGCGTATCAAGGCTATAGACATGTTGGAGACGTAAATCACCATGACAATCCCGAATATGACCATCCTGTATACGACTGGTGAAGAGGGCTGTACGCTTATCCAGAAAGTGGCGGATATATCCGACAATCTGCTCATAGATACTTGCATCAAGTGCACGACCAATATAGGGCTGCATCTGTACAAAATTTTCTTCCCAGTTGGTACGTATGACTTCCAACGTGCCAAAACTGGCAATCTGTTCATCGGTCTGGCTGTTTGTGTGAAAGGCGGCCACAAGACGGGCAATCTCTTCGAGCAGCGCTGGAGTTGCCGTTCCTGCACGCACCAGTGCTTCTAGCGTCTCCTCTTCAGGAAGGCGCACCATGACCACTGCATAATCCACAACATGCCCATCATTGAGTGAAGTTCCCGGCTCAGGTACATTGTCAGGCGACAGTGTTGGACCAAAGCGGACAGTGCCATCAGCGTAGGACAGTACAGGGGCAACACCAAGATAGACCTGTGGCGCAAGGCGACTATTAAGATGTACCTCCTGTCCACAGAAGTGACGACGTAGCGCAGGCGTAGAATAATCAAAAAAGCCAGTAGTTTTTTGGCTTCTTCAACTTGTAGGCACGACTCTCCGTCAGTAAAACAGCTGAAGCATGTGTCTGGAGCACAACCACAGGCTGCGTCAAGCCTGAAGGAAACGCTTGTGGACGTGTCAGCTCTCTCAGTAGTATCGCAAATTCCAAGTCGGTCTCTCCTTTCGAATTAAGAACCTGCTCACTAAACAGAGCATGGTCCTGCGTAACGGTGAGGATCAGCCCTTCCAGTTACAGACCGATGCTCTGATGCTCCTCTAACTCAACAAATATTAGCACAGGTATATATATATCACAAAACAGAGAAAAACGCAAAATACGTGATATTGGTTTGACTTTTTACCATAAAAAATGTACACTTTATAGTAGAAAGTGGATTATTCGATAGAGCCATGTTGGCTATATTGACACATCTATGGAGGAGGGTAACGCTGTGCTCCATTAGTGACATTTACCGATGTGAAGTGTGAAACAAGTGTGAGGAAAAAGAGTACACGAGAAGGTATATATGGAATGGGCAGCATTCCGGTAAACAAACGCAATAGTAGTACAGGAGGAGCATATGCAACTAAATGATAGACTACAAATTTGTCTGCTAGCTCTTGCCAGTCGCTACCCTGATCATATTGTGGATATCAACGAGGCAGTGCTTGGAACACAGCCTTTTGAGGCAGCGGGATGGATGGCACAAGACATGATCGAGTTGTTCCAGCAGACAACACCTGAACTATTACAAGCCATGGCCCATCTGGTTGTGGACCCGCAAAAGAGTGAGATCTATCTCACTGAGTATTGTAGAATATTGCCAGCGTTTCTGGTTCACTGCCGAGGGAGGCTTCCTGCTAGAAACGCTCCTCGCAAAGAACTGTCAATTTCTGGTAGAAAGTCTTGAGGACTCCTGATTAGTGCTAGCATGCAGCCACCTGACCAAAGAAACCCGTCACATGTTGCGCCATTTCCCAATGGCAGCGGTGAGACGTGTTTCTTCGTGGCTTGAGTTAAAGACACATGCAATCACCCCTCCTGCTCTCTTTCCTACTCTATCTGTTTGCTATCTCCTGCGGCAAGAAAGGCGGCATCCTCTCCAACGCCGAAGAGAAGAGCTGATTTGTTTTTATATAAGTAATGCAATCCCAAAAGGTACAACCCAGGAGAGCCTGTAACCCCACGCTTGTGTTTGGGGTAACCAGTCTCATCAAAAACGGGAAGATGAACCCAGCTATAGTCTGGTTTGTATCCGATAGCCCACACTACATTGGTAATACCTTGCTCCTTCATATCCAATGTGAAAATGGGTGCTTTCTCCTGCCGTTGCCCCCAATTTACCTCTTCGAGATCGTCTGCTTCGGGGACTTGTATCCCCGTCATTTGCACATGGCGATCGATGCGCTGCTTGATTGTTGCCGCAAACTCATCTGCTTTATTGAGACTTTCCGTAAGATTCTGGGCAACCATTACTTTGTTTTCTTGTATAGCCTGTACACGACCCAGGAGCATAACGCCCTCTTTCTCCATCTGGCGAAGGTTAATGTCACGCCCAGGAGCGATATGAGGATTAGCAGCAAACTTTACTTGTGGTGAAGGGAGCTGATCAACAGTCATGTCAAATATTCCCAGTGTGCTTTGCCACCATACAATATCGTGACCGCGATATCGTCGTGGTAGTCTTCCACTGTTTGATACAGCTAAATAGACTCTACGCCCACTTCGATTCAATTCTTCGGCGATCTGGCAACCTGATTGACCAGAACCAACAACAAGCACATTGCCAGGAGCCAATTCTCGTACATTACGATATTCGCTGGAATGCAAGTGTCGTATTCCAGCAAATCTCTCTCCTACAAGAGGCAGATCTTTGGGTCGCTGAAATGATCCTGTCGCGATAACGACGTTCTTCGCCTCAAGAGGAGGCATAGTGGTCGTTTCTATAATATAGTGATTCTTCCTCTGAGAAACTGATGTTGCACGAACGCCTTGCCGGATTGGTGGCGAGAAGGATGCAGCATATGCTTCTAAATATCGCACAACCTCGTCACGCGGCATAAACCCATCAGGGTCTTCTCCCTGATAAACAAATCCAGGTAGGCGAGTCGCCCAATTGGGGGTCACCAGTGCGAATAGATCCCATCGTTGACTGCGCCAGGTTTCTCCAATACGTGCCTGTTCGAGGATAATATGCTCTATACCCCGCTGGGATAAGTGGTAGCTCATAGCTAATCCAGCTTGCCCTCCACCAATGATAACAACGTCAAGAGGAGTCGTTCTATCCATGTTTGTTCGTTCTTTCTCTTATTGTTAGCAATACTACAATGTTTCTTCTTTTGTCTTCCCTAATGCGTAACCATCTGTGCCTCTTCAAGACACCACTTCAAGCGACCAGCGAGATGTTTGACATATGGCTGGGTGATTATGGTGTAATGGTTTCCAGGAACAGGAAAAACGTTCAAGGCACTCCCAATCAGCTTTCCCCAACCCAATGTTTGATCGCTGGCATGCTCCGCAAGTGTTTCATTTGCGGCTAATAACACGGTATGATAGGGATATGCTTGTGGCACATAACTCCATAGGGCTTGCGCATTTGCTTGAAATACTTGCACCAGTTGATATAAGTATACAATATCTGCTTCTTGCGGTAATACTTGTTCTGCCCTAGCCTGTTCCAGGACAAAGGAGAGCCGTTGATCTGGTGCCAATGTTCGCAGGTCTTCGCTGGCGATCATCAAACTCTTTCCGCTGCTTCCCCCCAGGTCTTTGGCGAACCAGGCGAGCAGATGTGCATCATCCAGTGGAGTTGCTGAGTACGCAACGTCACTATCCATTAGCACGACCAGAGCGACCTCCTTCCCCTCTTCTCTCCATTGTTGTGCCATTTCAAGGGCCACCGTGCCTCCCATGGACCATCCACCTAAGAGGTATGGGTCCCGTTGGCTGTACAGTTCGTATCACCGCTCGATAAGATGCTGCTAGTCCTGATAGGCTGGCCAATGGTTCGTCATCTCCATCCAATCCAGCAGCCTGAAGAGCATAAAATGGTTGATCGATGCCCAGTTGTCGCGATAATTCAGCATAACAGAGAACATTCCCGCCTACAGGATGAATACAGAAGAAGGGCGGTTTTGTTCCCTTGGGCTGAATGGTAACCAGTGAAGACCAGTGGTACTGCGACCGTAGAGCGGGTTGACGTAGTATATCGGCCAGTTGAGCTATGGTCGCCCGCTCGAAGAGATGCAAAAGTGAGAGATCTTGTGTAAATTGCTGGCGAATCCGTCCCATCAAACGGAGGGCCGAGAGAGAATTCCCGCCAAGCTCAAAGAAGTTGTCGGTCACTCCAATCGGGTGCTTCCCCAGGATGGTTTCCCACAGTTCTGCCAGTTGCCATTCCAGGACATCTCGTGGTGAAACAAAGTTGCTCTGTTGTATCGATGCCGGCTTACCCAATTGAGACAGAGCCTTGCGATCCACTTTGCCATTGGCAGTGAACGGCAGAGTTTCGATGACGACCATTGCTGATGGCACCATATATCCAGGGAGTTTTTTCCTGATAAAAGCGCGTAGTTCGTGAGTATCGAGTGCCTGTTCTTTATGGGGAACAACATAGGCAACAAGGCTTTTCTCGCCTTGCCCATTGTTCTCAACAGCCACAACTACTTCACGCACTGCTGGATGGTGGAGGAGTGCATGCTCGATCTCTCCCAGCTCGATGCGATAGCCTTGAATTTTGACCTGAAAATCTTCTCTCCCAAGGAACTCAATCGTTCCATCTGGAAGGTAGCGACCAAGGTCTCCTGTATAATAGAGCCGTTCACCTGTGCGGGGATGCTTTATGAAACTGGTATTCGTTTTCGCTTCATCATGCCAATATCCTCTGGCCAGTCCCGTTCCTCCAATATAGAGCCTCCCAGGTACCCAGGCAGATCGATGGTTAAGATCTCCATCAAAAACATACACCTGTTGGTTAGCCAATGGTAAACCATAGGGCACGCTCTTCCAGTTCTCATCAATGGTCTCTATAGGATAGAAGATCGACCAGATCGAGGCTTCAGTAGCCCCTCCAAGGCTTATGACTTGCACATCTCCGAGCATTGTCTTTGATCTTACCCGGAAGTTTCACGGGAATCCAGTCTCCACTCAGCATAATCAAGCGCAATGAGCGAGGCATAAATTCCTCTCTGTTGGCAATATACTCTGTGAGCATCTCCATGAGTGCTGGCACAGAATTCCAGACAGAAACCTTTTCTTGGATGAGCAAATGTAGCCAGTGGGCAGGGTCACGCGTAGCATCTGCATCAGGTATGACGACCACTCCACCTGCGCCGAGAATCCCAAAGATGTCATACACAGAGAGATCAAAACTCAGGGATGAAAGTGCCAATACACGATCATCAGGACGAATATGAAAGCGACTGTTGATATCGACAATGGTATTGACTGCCCCCCGATGATCGATCATGACACCTTTTGGCAAGCCAGTTGAACCAGAGGTATAAATCACATAAGCCAGATCCTGTGGTTGCTGAACGGAGCAAGCTCCTGGGTAGGTAATTCCATAAGATGTTCGTCATCTATGCAGAGACGTTGGATTGTTCTGGCCATGCCAGTCTATCATCGATCCAGGGCTGGGTCAGCGCATACTGTACTTCTCCATCTTGCAGGAGATACCACAGACGTTCCTGAGGAAGGGCCGGATCAATGGGCAGATACGCGGCTCCAGCATACAATACGCCAAGTACGGCTATCACTTGTTCCCACCCTTTCTCCATCGCGACTGCGACAAGTGTGTTAGGGCGTGCTCCTGCCTGGCGTAACCAGTAACCGACTTTACTCGCCATATGGTGCATTTGCAGCATATGTCAATGTACGCTGAGAGGTAACAATGGCCTTGTGAGAAGAACGTTGCATAACTTGTTTTATGACCAGAGTATGGAGCAGATCAGTTGACAGGGGGACACCTGTGGCATTGATGGCATTCATGTTGGGCAACGGCTATGCGGGTGTCAGTTGTTGGTATAGCTGGTACCATCTGGCTTCATCATTGGCTAGAGATTGCAGAAGTTGGCAATAGGCAGCAAACATCTCGCAGGAACACCTCTGGAAAGATTTCATCGACCATATCCCATTTGAGAAGCAGGCCACCTCTATCCTCATAGACCTGATAATCGAGGTACACCTGTGGAGTCTGGACACAGTGGTACTCCAGATGCCAACGTCCCTCTGACTCCATGGACATCGCTTCGCCCTGTTCTGAGTCTATATTTAAAGTACTTGCAAAGGTTACGGGCATTAACGCTTGAGAGGTCATCCCTGTGTTTTCACCACCTCACGGATCACACGAACACCGCTGATAGAACTGTGAGTGAGATCATCCCAGAGTTGCTGCTGTAAACGTCTGGCACGTGTGAGGAAGGAGGCAGGCTCTGTATTGTTCACCTCAAGCAAGATCGTTGTACTCAAGTTCCCAACAAGATCATCGACCTGCGGATGCATGCGGAAGACGATTGGAAAATAGCATATTGATGGTAAAGTGGGTGGTTTTGCTCCAGGTCGCTAGAATCTCTGCATACGCCGTATATAAAATGGCATTAGGGGTGAGTTCCAGGCGAGACGCAAGGGCTTTCAGGCGCTGCCATGTTAGTGCGTCGATCTGTGTAGAGTGACTTACAAAGCGTACCTCCTTTAAGTCGCCAGGTCGCTTTGCTAGTGGCAATTCTGGACCAGGAGGCAAGGTTGCAAGACGCTGTTGCCAATAGGCAAAGGACTGTTGATAGAGGTCCGTCTGCTCCAGTTCTTGCAAGGCCAGGATATAATCCCGGTAGGTCAACTCCAATGGAGGAAGCGAGGCATCCGGATTTTGATAGAGCTGTACCACTTCTTTGGTAAGAGTCATCTGACTTTGAGCATCGAGAAGTAAGAAACAGGCACTCAGATGTAAACGGATATGATGATCGAAGAGGCTGGCGCGAAACTCCCATAACGGCCATTCATGGGTATTTGGACCATATTGACACATAGATGCTCGAATGGCCTCTAATTGAGGCGTGACCACATGCTCATCCAGTCCACGAAAGTCGATCACAGCTATCTGATAGGGTGGAGTGACAGCCAGGAATCTGCTGCCGCCCATCAGGGAGCACAATACTGCGCAACGTATCGTGACGCTCAATTAAGCGTTGGATAGCATGGTTCAGTCGGTGAAGATCAAGCTGCTGAAACTCCAACTCCATATACCCATGGGCAACAACGTTTCCCAGTTCAGCCAGATCAGTTTGACCAATCCAGTACGCCTGTTGCAAATCAGTGAGTGGATATGGCTCATAGCGCTTACCTGGATCAGGGACAATAGTTGGTAAGCGTACCGTCTGGTTTCTCTCTGGCGTATGCTCATCTGTGATTGATTTCGCAATGCCTGTAAGTATCTCTCCCCCCTGTCTCTGTTGCTCGCAGTATTGCGCTATGGCAATTACTGTTGACAGTCGATATAACAAGGCAAGGTTGAGTCGCACATGAAGTTGGCCCTGGAGTAAATTCACCATACGAAGGAAGCTTAATGAGGTAGCCCCATACTCTAACAGGTTGGCATGAGGGTCGATTTGCGCTATATTAAGTACTTTTGCGACAATTTGAGAGATTTGAGTAACAAGAGCTGTTTCTGCTTGTGATATTTCCGGGTGGTGCATCGGGTCTTGTATTGGCATGGGTAACGCCTTACGATCTACCTTTCCATTGGCCGTGAGTGGCAATTTTTCCAGGTGGACGAAAGTTGATGGTACCATATAGCCTGGTAAATGCTCTTCCAGGAAATGGCGGAGTTCCTTGTAAGCAATTGGATGCGCTTGCTGGGAAACGAAATAAGCAACCAACCGTTTTTCGCCACGGGCCTCGCCTATAGCAGTAACAACGGCATCCTGCACCATTGGGTGACGGACTAATGCGGCTTCGATCTCCCCTAATTCAATGCGGTAGCCCTGTATTTTGACCTGGAAATCTTCTCGTCCGAGAAATTCTATGTTTCCATCAGGAAGATAACGCCCTAAATCTCCCGTTCTATACAACCTTTCACCACTACGGGGATGGATAAGAAAGTGTGCCTGTGTTTTCTCATTGTCGCGCCAATATCCTTTGGCCAGACCAATACCACCAATATAGAGTTGCCCCGGTACCCATATCGGACATGGCTCCATAGCGTCATTGAGAACATAAAAACGCTGATTGCACATCGGCTTCCCATATGGAATGCTGTTCCATGATGGATCAACACCATCAATGGGATAAAGAATGGACCAGATCGAGGCTTCGGTAGCTCCTCCCAGGCTCACACCTGAACATCAGGAACGAGGCTTTTGAGACGATCAGGTAAGGAGAGGGGAATCCAGTCACCACTGAGCAGTGCCAGACGCATACTGGAGTCATTCAGAGCAATAGATTGCACCTCAGCAAACTCGACGAGCATCTGTAGCAGGGCTGGTACGGTATTCCAGAGAGTGATCCGATCTTTCACAAGTCGTTCCAGCCAGACGTTTGGATCCAGCGCGGTCTCTGCCGTCGGGAGCACAATTGTTCCTCCAGCAGCCAGTATACCAAAGATATCGTAAACAGACAGGTCAAATGTTAACTCTGAAAGAGCCAATATGACGATCTTGACTCCCTATCATGAAATCTTTCATTGATATCGAGAATGGTATTGACAGCCCCTCGATGGTCAATCATAACGCCCTTTGGCAAGCCAGTGGAACCTGAGGTATAAATGACGTACGCCAGATCTTCTGGCGTTTGTATCGGCTCCAGTTCTTCCATAGCTGTACCATGCAACGCCAATCTATCTACAGACAATCGCTGTATATGTGCTGGCCAGGCAATATTTTGCTCAATGTAAGATTGTGTGACAACAATCTCAACCTCTCCATGCTCCAGGAGAAAGTGTAGACGCTCTTTAGGAAGCCCTAGGATCGAGAGGTAAATATGCTGCCCCTGATTGTAAGATCCCCAGGGTAGCCACTACTTGCTCCCAGCCTTTTTCCATGACTATTCCAACCAGCTGATTCGGCTTTGCTCCTCGTTGTCTCAACAGGTATGCAAGCTGCATAGAGCCATGATGAACTTCGGCATAACTCAACACCTGATCAGGAGTAATGACTGCTGCCTGTTCTGGACGTTGGGCCACTTGTCTGATGAAGAGCGTTTGTAACAAACAATGCTCTTGTGGGAGCATAAGTAGCATTGACACATGCACGCTGCTCAAGTTGTTCTTGAGGGACCATTTGAAGATTTGTAGCTTGCCAGACTTCTTCTTCTGTTGCCAAACGTTGGAGCAACTGACAATAAGCTGAAAACATCGCGTCTATCACGCCTGCTGGAAAAAGTGCTTCAACGACTTGCCAATGAAGTATTAATGTGCCTCCAGATTCAAGCACCTGATGATCTAACCACACTTGAGGTGTCTGGCTCACGCTGTAGATCGTCTCTTGCCAGGGGGCAGGACTGCGGTTTGCCATATCTTGAATTAACAGACTTGTGAACACAATGGGCAGGATAGCTTGCACCATACCACCCTGTCACGTACTAATTCTCGAAGAACACGGACACCGCCATTGTCATAGCTATGTTCCAGATCGCTCCATAACTGTTCTTGTATTCTCTGTGCACGCTTCTCGAATGTATCAGGAGTGGCATTGTCGATAGCAAACACAATGAGAGAGGTAAAATCTCCTACAATGTCATTCACTTGAGGATGCAATGGCATGCGATTAAAGATGACTCAAATTCATGCTAAAACGAGGACTTTTACTCCATGCAGTGAGCACTTCCGCAAAGGCCGCCAGCAAGACACCAGAAGGTGTGAGTCCTGCCTGGGCTGCTCGCGCTTTCAGACTGACTTCCAGCTTTTACGTCTAGCCGCGCTTCGCGATGGACAAAGTATGGCTGGTACCGTTGCACCAGTATTCTGAAGCAAGTGGAAGATCCGGCGCAGGCGGTAAGAGAAAATAATCGCTTCTTCCAATATTCTTCTGCACGTCTATAAAACCCAGTATCATGAAGCGTCAGTTTCCGCCAGGACATAGTCGCGAAACGAGACATCTAAAGCCGGTAATTGTAAATGAGGATCGTTATAGAATTGAATAAAGTCCTGGATGAGCAGATGCAGACTCCAGGCATCGATGAACAAAGATTCTACGCCTAAATGAAGCTGAGAACGCTGGTCATCTAAGAGCAGAACCGGATATCAAATGCTGGCCACTGTTCGACGGAGATTGTTGATGATCCATTTCCTGGCGGATGCGTTGTAAGATTGCTGCGACTTGCTGTGTTTCCTTCCCTCGTAAATCAATTATCCTGGCTTCAAATGGAGGAACCGTTGCGAGTATTTGTTGTTGCCCATCCGGTAACATGATAGCACGCAACATTTCGTGTCGCTGCGATGAGTCGTTGCATGGCAATATTGAAGCGCTGTACATCTAATCCATTTGCCTCAACCTCAATATAAGCATGGTTCCCAACATTCATCGACTCAAAGGCATTGCAATGTTACGCCCAACCCAATATGCCTGCTGCATATCAGTTGTAGGAAAGGGGGAGTACCGCTGATCAGGATGATCTTCGAGGACTGGCAACATAGATGGCAAAGTTCCTGTGTTTTTTAAGGTGTTTTGCATGATAAAAGCTGCACAGCCAGCCGGAGTAGGTGCATTAAAGAGTGTATTCAGCGAGATTTCGACCTGGAACATCGATCGGAGACGCGTGAGAAGTTGAGTGGCAAGTAATGAGTGCCCACCTAGCTCGAAGAAACTGTCATCTGTATTTACCTGCTCCAGTCCCAGCACTTCTGACCATAATTTTGTGAGGGCTTCCTCAAGAGGAAGCGTAGAAAGATCTCTTTCCGATTGAGATTTAGTCACTTCATTTGTCTGGGGCAGAACACTTTTGCTTTCAGGGGGCGTGCTTATTTCCTCGATATCTAACCACTCTAGCCACAATCTTTCACGCTGCCAGGGGAAGTTCGGCAAACTTGTACATCGAGACTTTTCGTCGTAGAGTGCGGGCCAATTTATTGAGAAGCCTTGCGCATAAAGGAAGCCGAGGGTCTCTAACAAGATGGCTTCGGGAGTCTGCTCTTGGCGAAAAGAGGGGAGTGCAGCGAATACTTGATCATGTTGTTGCACAAGATAAGCTAGAACATCTGAGAACGCTGAATGAGGTCCGATCTCCAGAAAGAGATTTTTAGAGGGAGATGATTGTACTTTGCCTAGGTATAATCCTTGTACACTTTGCCCTTGCAAGAAGGCGTTCAGTGTACTTACGACTTCCTGTGGCATCCTGCCAGTAACGGCCAAACGATGCTGCCGGTGCGTTCTACGTACACTCGCCGTATAGCAAATATTTTGCCAGGAAGATGGGGTAAGTTCCTCACAGCTCAAAAAATCTTTAAAAGCCGCGACATAAGCATAAAGAGCATCTTCAGTATGTGCAGACAAAGGAAGTAGTCGTATCCATATGCTCATCAACTACGTTGATGTTATGAGTCAGAGGTGAAGAGGAAGCAGCCAACACTGCATGTGCGTTTGCCCCAGATAAAGCAAATGTAGATACTCCAGCTAGAGGGGCAGTTTCTTTCTCAGGCCATTGTCTCGCTGTTTTCGGAATATCTAATTGCAAGTCTTGCAGATGAATATCTGGATTAAGATTTTGAAAATTCAGGGTAGGCGGAATTTCTTGATGAGAGAGCGAAAGGGCTGCTTTTATCACACTGGCAACTCCGGCTGCTGCCCCGAGATGCCCAATATTTGTCTTTACAGAGCCTATCATGCAAGGATGTGTACGATCAGAGCTGGCACCAATTACGGCTCCAAGCGCTTTTGCCTCAATGGCATCGCCTCGTAGAAAGCCTGTACCATTCAACTCCACATAGTCAACTTCCGCAGGATCAACGCCCGCTTTACGATAGGTAGCGTGTAGTAGCATTTCTTGTGCAGATTGGTTCGGTGCTATAATCCACTCATTATGACCGTTATGACTCATCGAAATCCCATAAATCAGAGCATATACTCGATCTGAGGGTCGAACTTGAGAGAGTCGCTGAAGCACAACGATACCTGCTCCCTCCCCACTCACAAAACCATTCGCGCTGGCATCAAGCGTCTTGCAGAGTCCATCAGGCGAGAGTAGTCCCGATTTGGACGCCATAATGAGGCTATCGGGAGACAATATAAGGTTGACACCTCCCGCAAGGGCCAGATCAGCCTCTTCTGACCACAAACTCTGGCAAGCAAAATAAATGGCACCTAAGGAGGAAGCACAACCTGCATCAAGCACGATACTTGGTCCTTTCAGGCCAAAGGTATATGATAAACGGTTAGCAGCAAAAAATGCGGCATTGCCTGTGGTTGTATAGTCCGCTTATCTGTGACCAATTTTGTGATTGCAATCGCAGATAATCGTTCCACCCAACTCCAACGGAGACACTTGTCTGGCTACTCGCCACCTCCGAAAAGAGGATACCGGCATCTTCCAAAGCTTCCCATGCAACTTCGAGGAGGAGACGGTGTTGTGGGTCCATATACTTAACTTCACGAGGAGGAATACGAAACGCGCGCCAGTCAAACTGATCTACTTGATGAAGGAAGCCTCCCCAACGACTCACCATTTTGCCAGGCTGTGTAGAATTTGGATCATAAAGCGTCCCTATATTCCAGCGATCGGCGGGAATTTCTCCAATGGCGCTTTTTCCTGACCTTAGCAGGTGCCAGAATTCCTGGGGATTATTTGCATCAGGAAAACGGCATCCAATACCAATGATAGCAATTGGTTCTCGCATGGCTTCCTCCCAAGGTTTTCTCATGTCACCTTGTCACCTACAGAGTTCTCTTACTCTTTTATTTACAACAAAGTCCATTGAGCTCATTTTTCTCTGATTTTTCGATCCGCCTACGAGACAACACGATTGTACCCTCCTTAACATAGTTAAGGGGAGTTGAGAAGGAGGGCTGGAATACATGAAAAGCCAGGATCACCTGGATGGATGCCATGGCAGCTCTGGCTAAGCCACCACTGATACTACCGATATCAACGTCAAACTGGGACACATTTGTCCCTCTTCAAATCAGGGGTGTTATCAACTTGCTAAGAGGGTCAGTAAAGAAAGCTAAAACAACAAATAGGCACCTTAGTACCATGTGCTCAGTATAAGAGATATAATGAATATTTTTGTGTTATAAATGAACAATCTAGTACTATTTTACCATTACTGCACCATGTACGACAAGACTAAAATCAGAACACATGGGAGATTAACCATGGGTCATCCTGAATTTTTGAAACAAAAGTTCGCGATCTCTCAAGTGGCTTGAGAAGCGGGATTGTCAAGGGCGGCCAGCCCTTGACCGGGGTTTTGGGGTGTCCCCAAAAAACTTTCCTTTTTTTTTCTCGCGCCGCCGCGGCGGCGCACAAAAGAGGTAAAAAGAGTTTTTGGGGACACCCCAAACCCCGGCAGGGATGCTGCGCTCCCTGCACCATCGCTTTTGCGAACTTTTGAAACAAAAGTTCGGGATGTCTCATGTGTCCACCAAACGCTCGAACACTATAGGGATCTTTCACATCACCTCTTACTACGTTCCCCTCAACACAGTTTTCTCCTCCATTGCCTTTATTTTCTGATTGAGTTAGTAAAAAATATTGATATTAGTAAAAAAACGTTGACATAAGTTATGCTATTATGGTATAGAATTACTTGTATGGATTTTTAATCAACGGATTTAAGCCAGCTCCTGAAAAGGTGAGCCGGTAAGCGCCAACTCCGAAGAGGTTACCATCAGCCAAATCTTGTTTTGCATATGGGACCAGGAATGAGTCCCTCGTCATCTATTGGCCAGCTGGGCATCTTTGTATTCTGCTCGATGTTCAGGTAGACAAAAAGGCTTGCGTTCTTTTTTGCGTAACGAATATTTGAATTTTTTCGTTTAATTCCTTACGAGTAGCGTAGATGGACAGTTTCGATACAAGTATAGGCTTGAGTACGACTTTACAGCTTCTAGAGCAATACCACCAAAATGGAACATTGCAAACAGAAATGTCGAATTTTCCTGGTATACGTGGATTTTGTAGAGTTTCTATACATATTGTTACAGGAAAGATTGTATCCTGTACTCTCGAAAAGAGAAATGGTCAAATCCAATCGGTTGGAATATCAACTATCACTCGTCTTGATGAGCAAAATGGTCCATTTGAGTGGCAGTTTTATCCCCAACAACAACAGCAAGAAAGTACTGTTCCCTCCTCACTCCCCCAAACGCAACAATATCTACCTCAGTCTCGTAGAGCACCAACCTATGCTGTACCACGTGTCGTTGCACGTTTAAATTTGGACTGGTTAACTACATGGTCTCCCCATCAGAAACGGACATTATATCGAGTCTATTCACTAATTGATGGACGACGTACAGTAGAGGATATTGAAATGACTGTAGCGTTTCCGGCTCGTGTTGTTCAGGAAAGTCTCGTTATTCTTATTGCGATGAGGGTAATTGTAATAACGACTTAGTCAAGCAGAAAGAGAGTCCATTTACGATGAAAGCCTCTAATAATCAGTCACTCAATAATGGTACATTGCCCAATCAGAAACCTGCCAGGCCAGGTTTTTTCCAGTGGTGGTATAATTTAACTTCGATCCCAGAACCACCTGCTGACGCCAGTTTTGTGAAAAGAGAAGAAGTACGTCGATCTCACTTGCTCAGTCTCCTGATATTTTTCATGCTAATGCTCTTTGTGGTATTTCTTCCAGCCGCCCTGGCACCACCTCTTCGCCCTGGCACCTTTTCAGACGCTAGCGATATTCCCTCTATGCTTGACTGCAATTCTACTTAATCGCTCAGCGGAGGGTATTTGCCGCTGCAATGATAATGGTCGCTATCATTGAGCTTGCGTTATGCCTGGTAATTATAACAACGCAGCCTTCCGACGAGTTAAGTCTCGGGCTGTATTCCCTGCTTATCATCGGTGAACTACTTGCTGTCTCGCTTCTCCCACCCAGCAGCGTTTTTTTCACGGCGATCTACAATATAGCATTTACGATTGGAAGCGTTCTTTTGTTACATCATACTCCGACGTTGACGCAAGCTGTACATCAGCAGCTTGCAACAATAATAGCTCGTCCAGTCGCAGTACAATTCCTGGTCGCGGCGGTGAGCTATATCTGGGTGAATAGCACTCTTCGTGCAATTTCTCGTGCAGATCGTGCAGAAGTGATAGCATCTTTAGAGCGTCAGATAACACGGCAAAGCATTCAGGTGGCAGAGGAGAAGCAACACCTTGAGGAGAATATCAACCAGATCGTGCAATCACATATTGACACGATGAATAATAAAGTTGTGACAAGAATACCGTTTTCCGAGGAGACGAAGATACTCTGGCCACTGATCAATGTTATCGATTCTCTGCAAAAACGGTTACGGACTGCCCTGCAAACAGAATACGAGTTGCAACGAATAAAAAAAGCGATTTCAGGCTATACTAATCTTATCTATAGCGATAGATTAACTTCACAGCAGCCCTGGCCGCAAACAAAGACAGACCTTGATCCACTGATCTATGCGATCAGGCATAAAGATCATCTTCACGTGAACAATGCCGCTGAACAGAGAGAAAATTTGTCATTGCACAAATGGCGCGGAACCTATCCTCGTAGTAAATGAGATAAAGAGGAGGCAGACATGGCTCACTTTGACTTTGACATTGGCATCATTGGCGGTGGTCCGGCAGGAGCCGCTACTGCCTCTTATCTGGCAAAAGCAGGACTTTCCTGTGTTCTATTTGAGCGTGAATTATTTCCACGCCCACACGTAGGCGAGTCCCTGGTTCCTTCATCTACGAGAGTATTTAGAGAGGTTGGTTTTCTTGAAAAAATGGATCAAGTCTGGTTTCCCCAAAAAATATGGTGCCGCCTGGACGTCGGCTGACCGTGGCCCTACCTACGTACATAAGTGGGATGGTATGCAGGCTGATTACGTATGCGGACTTTCGCTTTGAGGAGCGCGAACAGTCCGGTGTCAATCGCAACTATACTTTCCATGTTGACAGGGCAAAGTTTGATTTGATGCTATTGCAACATGCACAGCAGCTGGGAGCCAGAATTTATGAAGGGGTACGAGTGCAACAGGTGGATTTCTCCGAATTCGGCTGTCCACGTATCGAGTTCTCTATTGCGAAGCAAACGGCGAGAACAACAGTGCGTCTGGTTGTTGATGCCAGCGGACGACGCACCCTTCTAGGCAATCAATTAAAGCTGCGTATCCAGGACCCAGTTTTTGATCAATACGCATTGCATACCTGGTTCGAGGGTTATGATCGTAGTACTTTGACTCGTAATGCCTCACAGCATGATTTCATTTTTATTCACTTTTTACCTCTTATCAATGCCTGGGTCTGGCAAATCCCCATTACGGAGACTATCACGAGTATTGGTGTAGTGACGCAGAAGAAAAGTTTTCCCAAGGCTCGCGAAGAGCGTGAGAAGTCTTTTGGCAATGTCTGGAGAGCCGCCCAGAGTTAGCGGCAGGGCTACGTGCCGCCAAACAGATCCGTCCTCTCTCCGAAGAAGGTGATTACAGTTACGCTATGGAGCAAATATGCGGCGATAACTTCGTGTTGGTAGGAGATGCTGCACGCTTTGTCGATCCCATTTTCTCTACTGGCGTCAGCATTGCCCTCAATAGTGCACGTTTTGCCAGTGCAGATATCATACGTGCTGCCGAGAAGGGCAATTTCAGTAAAGAAAACTTTGAAACTTTTGAGACTACCTTGCGTCGTGGCACGAAGAACTGGTATGAGTTTATCTCGGTATACTATCGCCTGAATGTCCTCTTCACTGCATTTGTATTGGATGAGCGCTATCGTCTCGATATCTTGAAACTGCTTCAGGGCGATGTCTATGACGAGGATGCACCTGAGGTACTCCAATTGATGAAAAATATTGTCAAGGAAGTGGAACAGAATGAGAAGCATATCTGGCATCACTACTTAGGTGAGCTCACAGCTCACGCCTTCAGCCCTACCTTTTAACGATGTGACGCAAGCTCCTTTGAAGAAAAAGGAGGTGATAAATTTGCGTTTAAAAGGAGAACAAGAAATGCAACCGTCCGATATCGCAGAACAACTCAAGCAGTTCATTGCCAATACAGTCTTAGATGGGAAAGCTATTGGTTTAGATGAAACGACACCTCTGCTTGAATGGGGTATCATCAATTCAATGGAGATGGTCAGACTAGTCAGTTTTATCCAAAAACAGTTTGGTGTTGATGTTCCAGCTAAAAAGATGATTGCTGATCATTTTGCCAATATAGCATCTCTCACAAATCTGGTAATAGAAACTGCGGCAGTTCTCTAGTTACCTCCCTTCCTTTTATATTAGAGGCTTTCGGACCGTGGGTTTGAAGGCCTCACTTACTCACACAGGGCACATTCTCCCCACAAAAACAGCGTATTCGTCACTTACCGATTCGATTTGGATGGACTGGATATACTTGAGGTAGGGGAAAAAGTGAACTTGCAGGGAACGTTCAACGAACATACCGTCCTCCCATTGTGATGTGCCCGTAATTGTGAAACATCCTTTTGTGACAACGCTGTGAGTTCACCACCCTACACTTTACTTCGATAAAGCACTTATACCAGAGAATCGCACTCATATCTAGCTGTCTCATGCCAATAACGTACACATCGGTAAAGAAGACGTCATTAGATAGAATGACAAGGAAGTCTCTTTACGCTTGATCACTGACTCCCATAGACATGCGAGCCAGTGAAACCAAACCGATTATATCTACGTTCCCTAAGAGGGAAACATCCCAATGTTGTTTGAACGAAGTAGAGAGAACATGTCAGACAGCGAAATAAAGGAGATATCCAATGCTGTGGTATTGCAAATTTAAGTGGAATGAATCCACAACCCGTGAGCAGATGGCTCGGCGGGTCGTCCAGCAACATGAGGCTGGCACCAATCATCCAGAACGCATCAAGGGATGGTACAACCTGGCCGGTGGTGGAGCAGGGTTCATCCTTGTAGAAGCAGACCAACCACAGGATCTGACCGCCTTTCTGCAGCCCTATATGGATCTGATGTCTATTGATGTCCATGCCATTTATCCACTCGACTACCAGCAGGAGCTTCAGGGACTACGGCAGGTTAGCGGCCAACGTACTCGCTAGTCTCCCAACTCATCACACCAGCCTGCATCTTCTTTCGAGAGGACAGGCCCGGCAAGAAGAGAGGTGGACAACAAGGTCTGAAGCTAAAAATGTATTCAGTTCGGTGTAGAGAAATGACATCTTAGCTTGTAATGAGCATAGTAAGGAACTTGTACTTGCAAGAAATTTGACTAATGGGACAACCATCCCTCCTGCTCATAGGGATATTCCGTGAGTAAGAGGGATGGCTCACCGTCAAACCACAAGTTTTACACGTACAAGTACCATGATTCACCATTGTCAATGAAAGGAAGTAACTATGGCAGTCTTCTTTGGAAAAACAGCAATTGTGACTGGAGCGAGTAAAGGCATTGGTAAGGCCATTGCTCTTGCGCTCGGAACACAAGGCGCCAATGTTGTCGTCAACTATATGAGCAGCGAAACCCAGGCCAGGGAAGTGGCCGATCAAATCCAGCAGCATGGAAGCAAAGCACTTGCCTATAAGGCAAATGTCGGTGACATGCACGCAATTCAGGAAATGGTTGCGGCAACAGCAGAAACTTTTGGGCAGATTGATATTTTAGTTAATAATGCCGGCATCACCAGGGATAAAACCCTCAAGAAGATGGATATCGAGAGTTGGCAGGCTGTAATTAACACCAATCTCAATAGCGTCTTCTATTGCACCAGTGCCGTCTTACCACATATGCTCCGCACAGGCAGAGGACGTATTATCAACATTAGTTCTGCTATCGCGCAAACTGGTGCCATTGGGCAGGCTAACTATGCCGCTGCAAAGGCTGGCATGCTTGGATTTACAAAGGCAGCGGCACTGGAACTGGCAAAAGCAGGTATTACGGTCAATAGCGTCTGTCCGGGCTACATTGAAACTGACATGTTTGCCCATGTACCCGAAGAAGTCAAAGATAAAATCAAGGCACATATCCCACAGGGTCGACTCGGCAATGCTGAAGAAGTTGCTCGCGTAGTGCTTTTCCTCGCCGATGAAGAGCAAACCTACATTACTGGACAGTCCTTCAGTATCAATGGCGGTTTGTTCATGCAGTAATGTTAAGTACAGCATTGTATATATATACAAAGTGTTGTATAGTATTGTATAGCAGTATCAAGCTATTTCTGTGTCATACACAGGAACGTTTTTCTCGGTTGCGGAGAGCCGCTGAGGTCTATATCTGAAGAGACAATGATGCAACCGAACCTGTTTGAATTCATCGAGGAAGGCAGAAAGCACATGACACAACCTGAAGTCGTTGTTGTAAGCGGTGTACGTACCGCAATTGGTGACTTTGGTGGGGCCTTGAAGGACAAACCCCCAACAGAATTAGGTGCAGATGTTGTACGCGAAGCTGTCAAACGTGCAACGATCAAACCGGAAGAGGTGGGGCATGTCGTCTTTGGAAATGTGGTCCATACCGATGTTCATGATATGTACATCTCCCGTGTAGCAGCCTGCAATGGCGGTATTCCTGTCGAGACTCCGGCCCTCACAGTCAATCGTTTGTGCGGTAGTGGCTTACAGGCCATTGTTTCGGCAGCCCAGGCCATTTATCTGGGTGATGCCAAAGTAGCTATTGCCGGCGGGGTCGAGGTCATGAGTCGTACTCCATACTGGATACCGGGTGCCCGCTGGGGCCTGCGTATGAATGATGGGGTGCTAATTGATGCTATGGTCGGTGCCCTGAGTGATCCTTTTGATGACTGTCATATGGGCATAACTGCTGAGAATGTGGCAGAGAAGTGGGGTGTGACTCGCCAGCAGCAAGACGAATTGGCATTGCAGAGCCATCAGCGCGCCGCTGCTGCCATCAAGGCAGGGTATTTCAAGGAGCAAATTTTGCCCATTGAGTCCAGGGTCAAAGGGAACACGGTGGTCTTCGACACGGATGAGCATGTCAAAGTTGATACGTCAATGGACAAGTTGTCCAGGATGCGCCCGGCCTTCAAAAAAGATGGGACGGTCACAGCAGGCAATGCATCCGGTATCAACGATGCTGCGGCTGCTGTTGTGCTTATGGAAGCCAGCGAAGCACGGCAGCATGGATTGCGGCCTCTTGGAAGACTGGTCGCCTACGCTCATGCTGGAGTAGAACCAAAATATATGGGAGTTGGGCCGGTTCCTGCGGTGAGAAAAGTCCTTGAGCGCGCAAAATTAAGCATCAAAGACATGAATGTTATCGAACTCAATGAGGCCTTTGCCGCTCAGGCTGTTGCAGTTATTCGCGATCTCGATCTGCCAGTGGACCGCACAAATCCGAACGGCAGTGGTATCTCGCTTGGTCACCCCATTGGGGCAACAGGCTGTATCCTGGTAGTGAAGGCTCTCTACGAACTTCGCCGCACCGCTGGCAGGTATGCACTCGTCACAATGTGTATCGGCGGCGGACAGGGTATCGCAGCAATTTTCGAGGCCATGTAAAAATTCCTGGTGTCCTTGTAAGCCAACAACGTGCTCTCTAAGAAGATAATCGTCTCAACACACAAAATCCGCTGCTCCTGGAACACTATCACGAGCAGCGGGTTTTGCATGGTAGCCACCATCCTATCTCCACACAATCCTTTCCACTTAAGCCGGATGCCTGAGAAGTGATTTTCAAAAACTGACTCTCTTGTCTCTCATCTCTCCATCAGCAGTACTTACTATGATTCAAGTCTCAGCTCGAAAAACAACAAAGCTACTTGACAAAAGATTTTTTATGACTTATGATTTAAATATAGTTTTAATTCTTAATCGCCACATCGTTATATTAGTAATAGCAAATATTTTTATGTTTTTGTTATATTTTGCCTATAAATAGCATTTAACTGGAATATTTGTTTTACGCTCTTTTAAATTACCATACAACTTATGAGGTAAAATGGGTTTTAAGAGCGTCTGAATAAATTTTGATCATCACTTGCTGAAAAGCGTTACACAAGAATGGAGGGTATCGACACGGCAGAAATCTCCTCTGGCAAGATACCACTGATATTACATGTATTGTATTAAAAAAATTAACATTAGTTTTCACTTCCACAATGATAAAAGATTAGTAGTGCAGTTTTGTTTTTGCCAAACTTCTTGCTCAATGAGGAAATTTACAGATGAAGAAACGCCTCATTTTCATCGCTGTTCTCATGCTATGCCTGTTTTCTACGATAGCATGCGGCAATGCTTCTTCTCAACAACAAGAACCAAACAATCACTGTGTAGCTAAACTTGCTCCCCTGCATACCGGGCAAAAGGTTTCCGAAGTCCTTGGTTTACACTGCTACAACACCTTTGCAGAAGCTATCGCGGATGCCACTGGTGGTCAAGTTCATCTCTCCAGCAAAGTGCGACCTCAAGACCTGACGCAGGCTATGCTTGATGCTGTACCGCAGGGCACGGTGAGACCTCAAACATCCTATGTTCTAAGTGTCGAGTATTGGGACTGGCATTACCAGGGAGCCACCTGGACCGCATCGGGAAGCCTGCCTTGTAATCAGGTTGGCGGCTATGGTGACAACAGCCTGGGTTCCTGGGATAATGAAATCTCATCTTCTATCGGTTACAATTCCTGTAACAACAATACGCACTGGGATAATAGCAATTTCTCAGGATCGAATATTGTCTGCTCAGCCGATTGCTATACAATGGGTGCCATGAACGATGCCACTTCTGCCATCCAATGGCACTCCTGAGAGAGATTCACTCTGACTTCTCACGGTAACCTTGCGGAGTCAGAAAAGATCTCTAGACCCGTCACCTTCACTTGAAGTGACGGTGACGGGTTTCTTCTCGCTAGCATTGGATAATAAATTGATCCGTCAGACTCCCAATCATCCACGGCAAAGACGTCTTTACCTTTTTTACACAATAATACATCGAACAGATAAAAAAATATCGTCGCAAAGGGTAGAGTAAAGGCATGACAGCAGAAGAAGAACTGATTCACCTTCGACAACAAAATAGCTTGTTGCTTGAGCAGGTCAAGCAGATCCCCGTGCTGCAAGAAATCATCACGCAACTGAGTGAGCAGGTCAAGCAGTTGCAGGAGCAACGTGCCAAAGACAGCCACAATAGTTCGTTGCCCCTTCTTCTGACCGCTTTGCGCGGCAAAGCAAATCCAGAAGTTTGCGCACTCGCAGTGGGAAGAAGCCAGGAGGGCAACCGGGTCACCCTGGGAAGACATTGCAGATGAGCGCTGCCCCCGATGAAGTGATCAGTTTGCCAACGTCACCCAGTGTCACCATTGCCAGGCAGACTTGACCGAGGTTGCGGTCAAAACGATCGAACGCCGGCAGGTGATGGATGTGCCTGCTCCTCCCCTTTGCAGGTCACGCAATAGAAGGGCAATGGAAACAATGTCCGCACTGTCAGGGATATAGCTGCGCAGTCTGGCCTTGGGGCGTCACAGCCCCCATTCAGTATGGGCCTCGGATCGGAGCCATGGCTGTCTATCTGACCACACAACAATTGCTTCCGCGAGGTCGAACGGCAGAAGTGCTCAAAGACATGATCGGCGTTCAGATGAGTGAAGGCACGCTTGCCAATGTGATCAAGCGCACGGCTCACGTCTTGAAGCCGGTCGAGCAGCAGATCAAAACCGCTCTGAGTCAGGCCAAGGTGATCCATCAGGATGAAACCGGGCTGTATGTGGTAGGGCAGCGCCTCTGGATGCATGTGACCTGCACCTCCTCTCTGACCCATTATCAGGTTCATGCGAGTCGAGGACATGACGCGTTGGATGAGATTGGCATCCTGGCTCACTTTGTTGGTACGAGCGTGCATGACGCTTGGAAAGCCTATTTCCTCTACGGATGCCAACACAGCTTGTGTTGCGTGCATATCTTGCGCGAGTTGACGTTCCTTTCTCAAGAGGTGGGTTTGTGGTGGGCTCACAAAATGATCCTCCTGCTGACGACGATGAAGAAAGCGACCGATCAAGCCCGCCACCTTGGTCAAAGCAGCCTTTCGGCAGAAAACGTACTGGCTCTGCAGACGCAGTTTCTCTCTCTGCTGGATGAAGGGGATCAGGTTCATCCTCGCGCTCCGACGACTCCTGGCAAACGAGGCAAAGCCAAGCAACATCCCGCCCGCAATTTGCTTGATCGCTTGCGCAAGCACCAGAATGCGGTCCTGGCTTTCTTGTACAACCTCAACGTGCCTTTTGACAACAATCTCGCCGAGCGCGATGTTCGGATGGTCAAAGTCCAACAAAAAACTCTGGCACCTTTGGCTATATTTTAACGTTTAAGCTTCAAAATCTTGCATATCTCGAAAATAATTAAAAAGCTTGACAATGATCATTTTATATTTTACTATTCAAATATGAATTTGTGCTTTTATTTCGTCTATTACGCTTTTGAATGTTGAATATTACTTATTTTAAGGAAGGAAGTTGCAGATGAAAAAGGGATTCATCATCATTGCGATTTTAGTGTTGTGCCTGCTTCCTATTTCAGCATTTAGCAACATCACCCCTCAACAACCAGGATCGCACAATCAGTGTGTCACCAAACTTGCTCCTCTGCGTACCGGGCAGCATACCTCAAGAATTCTTGGTTTCCACTGCTACAACACCTTTGCAGCAGCTATTGCTGATGCCACTGGTGGTCTCGTTCATCTCGCCAGTAGTGTGCGACCTCAAAATTTGACGCAGGCCATGCTCGATGCTGTACAACACAGTACAGTGAGACCTCAAACGCTCTATGTTCTAAGCGTCGAGTATTGGGATTGGCATTACCAGGGAGCCACCTGGACCACATCGGGCAGTCTTCCATGTGATCAGGTCGGCGGCTATGGTGACAACAGTCTGGGTTCCTGGGATAATGAAATCTCATCCTCTATCGGCTATAACAACTGTAACAACAATACACACTGGGATAATAGCAATTTCTCAGGATCGGATATTGTTTGCTCAGCCGATTGCTACGAAATGGGTGCCATGAACGATGCCACTTCTGCCATCCAATGGCACTCCTGAGAGAGATCAACTCTGAACTTCCCAGGGTAACCTCACAGAGCCAGAGAAGATATCTCAATTGCACAGAGACCCCTCACATTCAAGTGTCGGGTCTCTACTCTGTACGACCTCTATGGGAGCGGTGTCGGGAGTGGAGTTGCTCCACCAGGACCCCGATTGTCTGCATAGAAGGGTATAGTAAACTGGAAGTTCCAATGACCAGTCATTATCTCAGCCTTTGTTGGTTGAGATAATGACACAAGAGAAATCTGCATAATCGTCCAGGAGAGAGCCAACTGTGAAACCTTAGTAGCAGGATGGAAGGAAGCAAGTGTCATCACACAGTGTATCGGCCCTCCATCCTGTACCAGCATAGTACATTCTCTCCTGCCTTCCACAGCCTCTTCTCCAGCGTGATCCGTTAATAAGTGGGCTATGACAATGATGCTGCTGTAGCGACCCGCCATGCTGGCTGGTAGTTGCATATCATAAGCGATAAGTGTACGACTCTTATCCGCATAAGCCTTTGTGACGGTAATCGCGACAGGTCCTACCTGTTGTCGCAGTCCAATGTCACTATAAAGATGCTGATCCCCTATCCGCTGCATGCCTGTATCACCAAAAGGACCACCCCAGAAGTAGGTACCAACACCCGCTCCAAGTAAAAGAAAGGTAAAGATGGCAATAGCCACTAATCCATAAAAGCTTCTCCACCATGGTGAGCCATACGCAATACTCCTGGGCAACAAACGCAAGCCAGACCTTTTCGAAGGTTGAGTCTGTTGACACATGGAAGCAAGACGTTCAGCCACTGCGGCTCGCCCCTTCTCAAGATTTACGTTGGCAGGAGCGTATTCAGAGAGAGTCGCACGTAACAAAGCTTCTTGTTTTGTTTCCACTCGATCAGAGGAAGAGAGTAATTTTGGCATAAGTGTTCACCTCCGTTAGAGTTGAGTTACCTCTAAATGTGTAGTTTGTGCGAATGATGCAACTGAATTTGCTTCTGGAACGTGTTCGTCCTTCAATAGTAAACCAAGTTGATGCAAAGCACGATGGACAGTCACTCGTATGGTACCTTCACGTTTCTCCATCATTTTTGCGACCTCTTGTACGGAAAAGCCCCCATAGTAGCGTAAAACCAGCGGAACACGATATTGTGGTGTGAGCTTTTGGATGTTGCTCCAAAGCCAGGTCCGTTCCTCTGAGACAATCGCTACCTCGTCGGGCTGAGCCTCTTGACGACGCTCCCAATCTTCGAACAAGACAACAGTATCTAATGAGACTTCTTTCTTACTCTGTCTCACCTGAAGGTAGTCCAGTATCCGACGGGTAATAATACGATGAAACCAGAAAGGCAGGGCCTTGAGGTTACGTAGTTGATTGCGATGTTCAAAAGCTTGCAAAAATGCCTCTTGAGCACAGTCCTCAGCCTCCTCCACCCCTAACCCGCTCAGAACAGCCAGACGAACCGCTCGTGGATAGTAAATAGCAAAGAGCGTATCAATTGCTTCATTTTCACCACGAAGCCAGGCTTGAACTGTAGCGGGTTCACAATCATCCATAAACGCGCTCCTTTCTACAGGTATTTGATGGAATGACACAAAATCTGATCAAAACGTTACAGAGGCTACTCATATGGTACTCCTGGTAAGAGGAGAAAGCTCTTCTGGCTGTATCTCTATGCTTACTTATCGGCATAGGATAGGAAAAAAGGCATCTCTTGTATAACTCGTCAATTTTGGACGTGTGCATTAGTACAGGGACGACAGAGGGTGGTTACTGGTCCAATTCAATGAGACTGCTTAAGCATATCGGCTACACTGTCCTCTCGATCCTATTCGCTCAAAGGAAGCGACAAGTAGACTATATGTATTTACTGATGTCGGAGGAGGACATATACATGGTATCACTCAGGCGCTCTTCGCTGATCGTTCTTAGTCTGCTATTCACCATTTTCGTTGTTGCCTGTGCCAATCCTTTAAGTCCCGGCGGAACTGGCTATAATCAAACAACAACTACAACAAATAATAAAACGACAGTCAAAACTCAGCCGCAAACGACTGCTACGAAGGCTCCAACCATGGCCGCTACTATGACTACAGGAAACGCCAAAGCCTTCATTCACACAACACAGGTCATGCTAAATGGTAAACCAATAACGGTTCTCACGACAGCAACGGGAATGATATTGTACTATCGTATGTCTGATCCGAGACCACAGTCTACCTGCACTGGTGCCTGTGCTAAGACCTGGCCTCCACTCATCGGCAATGGGATGACACTGACGAGTTCCGTGCCCCTTCCTCTTAAATTGACGGTCTTTATGACACCCAACGGCAATCAGGTCGAGTACGACGGCCATCCACTCTACACCTATGTAGGGGATACAGCACCTGGGCAATTCAATGGACGAGGTCTGGGGATGGTGTGGTATCTCGTCGGCACCCAACTCTAGCCGAGCGTTGACGATAACAACCACTCTCGTTGTGTGCACATAGCCCTGGCAGATCCTGTAACATGGGGATGCTCTCCGCCAGGGCTATCCTCTTCCTTGTGCCACTATGCTACAATAAGTTGCAACTATAGCAACTGAGAACAGAAGTGCCACACAGAGGAGGATATATGGAGTTGATGTTTCTTGGCGGCGCTCGTGAAGTTGGCGCATCGTGTACGCTACTGCAAGTAGCGGGACATCATATTCTGATTGATGGAGGCATGCGTCCTGCGGCCAGAGCAGGTCAGCCGCGCCTGCCCGATCTCACTATGCTTGACAAAACCCCACCAGAAGCCCTACTTATCACTCATGCTCATATTGATCATACCGGGGCGCTACCACTTATCGCCTCGCTCTATCCCCACATTCCTATTTATGCGACCGAGAGTACACGCGTGCTCACCGAGATCTTGCTCCGCGACTCCGTACGCATTATGGAGCAAGAAGGTCTGGACCCGGATAAAGAAACTCCGCTCTATAATGCAGAGCAGGTTGATGCTCTACTCGGTCGTATCACCACCGTAAACTTTCAGCAACCTTTCGCCCCCCTTCCTGCGGCCCCTGGCGTCTACGTACGCTTTCTGCCTGCGGGCCATATCCTGGGAGCAGCCATGCTCTTCTTTGAGACACCTGAGGGAACCTTACTGCATACGGGCGATATTTCTGTGACCGATCAGCGCACCATCAAAGGACTCGATGTACTGGCCTTGCCTCAGGCAGATGTGATGATCTGCGAAGGAACTTATGGCAATCGCTTGCATACAAATCGCAAGGATGAAGAACGTAAACTGGCCGAAACTGTTCAGCAGGTGCTTGCACGTGGCGGACGTGTGCTCTGTCCCACTTTTGCGATTGGGCGTTCGCAGGAAGTTACTTTAATTCTCAAGGCTTATCGCGCCAGTGGGCAGGTTTCTCCTGTGCCTATTTATCTCGATGGCATGGTACGTTCCGTATGCACAGCCTACCAGAACCAGTCACATGACCTGCATCCTCATCTCCAGCGCTATCTCACCAATGCACGACGCCCTCTCTTTGCTGATCCTGACCTGCGTATCTTCGCAGTGCGCAGTCAGGATAGAGCTGCCTTACTGGGCAAGCCAACACCAATGGTGGTAATCAGCAGTTCAGGGATGCTCTCTGGAGGAGCATCTCCACTTTATGCTGCTGAGATGGCTCAGCGTGAGCAAGACTGCATTATCTTCTCTGGCTACCAGGATGAGGAGAGTCCCGGTGCCGCCATGCTCAATGCGCAACAGGGAGGTCGTCTGCTCATCGGAGAGCAATTTGTTACAGTCAACTGTCAGGTGACTCGCTACAATCTCTCAGGCCATGCCGATGCCGAACAGATTGTTCACACAGTCACCAGGGTCAATCCCAAACAGCTTATTCTCGTTCATGGTATGCCTGATGCACTCGAAGCACTTGCTCGCCGCTTCTCCCGATTACATGTAGAGATTCCCGCCGCAGGCAGCAAACTCACCATTGAGCCTCACCACAGCACTATGAGTGCTCATCCCTCAATACATCCTGCATCACTGTACCCCTGCAGCCAGGGGAGAAGTATTGCCACAGACGCTACCATCTCTACCAACCATCCATGATTTATGGGCAGTGGCGGTAAAGCTGGGTCCAACGCGTCCCTGGACAGCTGTGGAGTTAGGGCAACACTACTATGGGACCACCTATCGACCTGCTTTGCGCGCACAGGTGGAACTTGTGCTTAAGGAAGCCTCACCCTATTTTAAGCAAGGGAGGATCGGTGCTCAACCAACATACCTTCCACGCCCTGCCAGCGCCACAGAACATTTACGCCCTATCTCGCAACTCACAGCGGGTGAGGTGGTACTCGTCCAGGGGCAAAAGGGCACACCGCAGATCGCATTGCTGCTCTCTGCGCCTCATGAGGGAACCGTCCCACTGATTGCAGATCAGTGGAAAGAAGGAATACGCCCGATGAACCTCATACAACTTTTTGCAGGAGTTCGCCGCGAGGCTCTGCTGATGCTTTCTGGATATGAGGTTAAGCAGCAACTTCAGGAATGGCGCAAGGCGCTTGATGATATGTGGATCGATCTGTTTGCCTGGTGGGATCGTTGTATGGGTAAAGCTTTTACCTTTGCCTCTCTGTGTGCTTCGCTGGAATCAGATGATCTGCGTCTGGCCTGGGGACTGGAGTTACTGGCTCATGGTCACGAACTCTTTGTGCGTGAGGGGACAACCTGGACGCCATTCCATGCACAGCGGGTCCTTGCTAACCAGGGATTTGCACATCATCTGACATTAGTACGTGCCGGAGCTGGTACAGCGGTAATGGTAGGTGGACAGCGCGCCATACTGACAGGGCGGAGCAATTGGCGACAGGTTGAAATTTGCTGGGATGAGGGAGGCAAAGTGGGAGAGATTGTACGTGTGCGAGCCAGTCATGTGCAAGTGCCAGAGAGAGCAGCAATAGAAGAAGCTTCCGATGTGCTCTGATACTGGAGAGAGGTCCTCGTCGTGGTTAAGACCAGCGATGAGGACGAAACTCTCACAACAATTAATTCCCCCTCATTCTTATTTTTACATATATTTATCATACACTTCCTATACACTATAATTAAAACTTAGTGCAGCATATCCCATCCTTACTCTGAAGGAGAGAACGAATGGTAATAGAAATCACTGCTTCCCCACAGAATATTAAAAGCACAAATGCAACAGAGATTCGTCATACATATGGAGCAGAATTAGAGTCAATTGAGCGTTATCGCCGTATTGTGAATTATTTGGCAGCAGCACAGCTTTATCTGAAAGAGAATGTCCTCCTTGAGGAGCCATTGAAACCAGAACATATAAAGGACCGTTTACTTGGACATTGGGGAACCTGTCCGGGCATTAATCTGATCTATGCTCACCTGAACCACTTGATTATACGCTACGACCTCAATATGTTTCTTGTCACTGGACCCGGACATGGCGCACCTGCCAATCTTGCAAATCTGTATCTGGAAGGTTCTTTACAGGAGTTTTACCCAAACATGACTCTTGATAAAGCCGGGGTGTCTGAGTTTGTTAAAAGCTTTTCCTGGCCAGGAGGTTTTCCGAGTCATCTCTCTCCTGGTATACCTGGAACGATCCATGAAGGCGGCGAACTTGGCTACGCGCTTGCAACAGCCTTCGGTGCTGTTATGGACAACCAGGATTTGATTGTGGCATGTATTGTGGGAGATGGTGAGGCAGAGACGGGTCCCACTGCAACAGCATGGCATTGTTACAAGTTTATTGATCCAGCGGAGTCCGGCGCCGTCTTGCCAATCTTACATGTGAATGGCTATAAGATTTCCAATCCCACTATTGCCGGGACAATGAGTAATAAGGAATTGCTTCACCTATTTACGGGCTATGGCTATCATGTTCTTTTCGTAGAGGGAGATGACTTAGATGCACAACTCTACGGGGCTATGGATCAGGCCTATCACGAGATACGGCACATTCAACTGGAGGCTCACTCAGGACAACCCATTGTGAGACCTCAGTGGCCCATGATTATCTTACGCTCACCCAAAGGGTGGACAGGGATTAAGACACTTAATGGCAAACCAATCGAGGGGTCTTTCCGCTCCCATCAGGTTCCTGCCAATGAGCTTAAGACCAATCCAACTCAGTTGCAGATGATTGAACAATGGTTACGTTCATATCATATCGAGGAACTTTTTGACGGGCAAGGACACCCCAAACCTGAGATTCTAGAGCAATGTCCCAGAGGGGATCGACGTATGGGCTGCAATCCTCATACCTTTGGAGGTCGCATACATCGAGAGCTTGATCTGCCCAGGATCAGTGACTTTAAGATCGATATCACACAGGGTCAAACCATCAAAACATTTCAGCGCGGAGATATCAATGTCAGTAATATTGAAACCGTTGGTAAATATCTGGCAGAGGTAATCCGACGTAACCCGAAGACGTTGCGCATCTTTAGTCCAGATGAACTGGACTCCAACAAGCTCTCCGCCGTACTCGATGTGACACACCGCAACTACCAGTGGCCAGTTCCACCACACAATGATAAGGTGGGTCCAGGCAATGGACGTGTGATCGAGGTGCTTAGCGAGCATGATTGCCAGGCGTGGCTCCAGGGTTATTTGTTGACCGGTCGACATGGGCTTTTTCCTTCTTACGAGGCCTTCCTCAACATTGTTGTCTCCATGATGGATCAGTTTGCCAAGTTCCTTAAGATGTCAATGGAACTCCCCTGGCGCTGGCCTATCTCGTCCTTGAACTATCTAGAAACTTCGACGCTCTGGCGACAAGAACATAATGGGTTTTCTCATCAGAGTCCTGGTTTTATTAACTCGGTACTTAATAAGAAGGCAGAAGTTTCGCGCGTCTATCTGCCTCCGGACGCAAATTGTTTGCTTTGTACGATGGACTATTGTTTACGCAGTACAAACTATGTGAATCTGGTAATTGCCAACAAGCAGCCGATGCCACAATGGCTATCAATGGATGATGCAGTTGCCCATTGCCGGGCTGGAGCATCGATCTGGCAATGGGCAAGCACTGATAGCGGTATTAATCCTGATGTCGTACTGGTGGGCATCGGCGATAATCCAACAGTAGAGATCATGGCCGCTGCACAAATTTTGCGGGAAGAGATGCCGATGCTACGCGTACGCGTTGTCAACGTTACTGATCTTCTGGTGCTTGAAGCAGATTCGGTACATCCCCACGGGCTGGACGAAGAGATGTTTGCCGCGCTGTTCACGTCAGATTGTCCGGTGATCATCAATTTTCACGGCTATGCCTCGGCGGTCAAACAGTTGCTCTTTAACCGACCTCATCTCCATCCACATCGTTTCCACATCAATGGTTACCGGGAAGAGGGGACAACAACAACACCATTTGATATGAATGTGCGTAATGGGACAAGCCGCTACCATCTCATCATGCAGGCAATTCGATTGGCCTCACCGCGCAACCCCTCTGTGGCTGTACATGCTTGTGGGCAGGTAAGCCATTATGAGTATGTTCTCGCTACTCACCGTCGCTATATTCAGACCAACGGGGTAGATCCAGAGGAGATTACTGACTGGCAATGGCACAACTAACGGTTCGTTAACTCTCTATGAGGTCATCCCAGTAACTCTTCAGGTACCCTCGCCACCTGCGGTGGCTCGCTCTTGTTTTCTGTGTGGTTTTGTTGCCTGTGGAGGAGATTGCATCGCAATCTCCTCCACAGGCAACAAAACCACACAGAAAACAATCTGCGAAGCGCCTTCGGCGCTGAGGAATCAGAAAAAGGGACCTGAAGAGTTACCGGGATGACTCATGAACAAGAGCAAGCCACTGCCGGTGGCGAGAAGTCTAAAAAAGGACCTGAGGAGTTACCTTTCATATGAAAATCCTCGTGTTGAATGCCGGGTCTAGCAGCCAAAAGAGCTGTCTGTATGACCCTGGTGAAACGTTACCGGATCAGCCACCTGCTCCGTTGTGGGAAGCTACTGCCGACTGGGCGAAAGGAAAGGCAGAACTTACTATCACAACCATTCATGGCCAGCAAAAAGAGGTTTTAGCGGGTTCACGAGCGGTGATTGTTGAGCGAATGCTCAACACGCTGTGGAGTGGTAAAACTCGGGTCATTGCCGATCCTGCGGAGATTGCCATCGTTGGTCATCGTGTTGTTCATGGCGGGGCTGATTACCGTGAGAGTACTAGAATTACGTCAAAGGTAAAAGATGCTATCGAACGCCTCTCTTCTTTCGCACCTCTGCATAATCCTGTCAACCTTGAAGGTATTGAGGTAACTGAACGGCTATTGGGAAACATCGTTCAGGTAGCAGTATTTGATACAGCATTTCATAGCTCGTTGCCACCGGTGGCAGTGATCTATCCAGGTCCTTATGAGTGGTTCGAGCAGGGTATTCGCCGCTATGGTTTTCACGGTATCAGCCATCAATATTGTGCTCAGCGTACTGCTCGTATCCTGGGACGTGACCTGAAGTCTTTACGCATCATTAACTGCCACCTGGGCAATGGTTGTTCCTTAGCCGCTATCGAGCATGGCTACTGTAAAGACACCACGATGGGCTTTACTCCTCTGGAGGGATTGATGATGGGGAGTCGCTCAGGTTCGGTCGATCCTGGTATCCTGACCTATTTGCAACATGAAAAAGGTTTTTCGACAGACCAGATCAGCCAACTCCTCAATCAAGAATCAGGACTCAAGGGTATTTCTGGCATATCCAGCGATATGCGTCATATCCTGAAGGCGATAGATGAAGACAACGAACGCGCCAGACTGGCACTGGACATCTACATTTATCGGCTGCGCTTTTTCATTGGAGCAATGCTTGCCTCGCTTGGTGGTCTGGATGTTCTAACGTTTACTGGTGGGGTCGGTGAAAATGCTGCGGTGGTACGTGCTCTGGCATGTAAGGCTTTTGGCTTCCTCAACCTCAAACTTGATCCAGAGAAAAATGCAGCTTCTATAATTGACCAGGATATTACTACTCCTGACTCCGCTGTACGTGTCCTGATTATCCACACTGAAGAAGTTTGGGAGATCGCCAAAGAGTGCTGGAAAGTCGCAAGAGCATAGGTAAGGAATTTCCAGCAATAGCTTTGCGCTAAAGTATCGGCAAAGGTACCTACTCAGGATACCACCTCTGAGAGCGATTCCTTCTCGCTTGTTCTAGCAGACAGAGGGATAGCAGCACCGGGCAGAGTAAAGCAAAAGCGGCTTCCCTCTCCTGCCCGACCAGAACTCTCTACCCAGATCTTCCCTCCCATTGCTTCAACCAACTGCTTGCTGATATAGAGTCCAAGGCCACATCCTGGCACCACTCCGGTAACATCTCGTCTGAGACGCACAAATTTTTCAAAGAGCAGTGGCAGTTCAGAAGAGGGAATACCAGGACCAGCATCTTTCACACTAATGGACACTTGCGGAGCCAGATCAGTTTCCTGTGCAGTTGTATTTTCCAATACAGCACTAATAACCACTAAAGTATGCCTGGGTGAATATTTGACGGCATTTGAGAGCAAATTCCGCAGGATCTGACGGAGATTCTGCTGATTAGCCCAGACGGTCAAGTATTCAGGAATATCCATCTGGAGAGTAGAAGCTTCTGCTTCTCGTGGATCAAGCTGCTCAAGCTCTTCTCGCACAACCTGTGCGACGGAGCATACCTCAAACTGGGAAGGTTTCACGTTACCATTCATCTGCGCAACAGTTAATATGCTATTGACCAGATGTATAAGTGCGTCGCAGCCATCTGTTGCCTTGTGAAGATAGTTGGCCAGTGTATCGCTATCCAGGCTCTCATGGTAGAGACTGAGGATTTCGAGCCATCCAGCCAGGGATGTGAGAGGAGTACGTAACTCATGGTTCACATGCAGAATAAATTGATCTTTCAGCTGATTTAACTGTCGTTGCTGTTCATATGCAGTAGTCATCCGCTGCTCAGCTTGCTGTGCCTCCAGTTGTTGCTCGTACGCAACAAGCTTCTGCTGTTCTGCTTGCAATGACTGCAATTTAGCAGTTTCAGCTAGATCTAACAGGTAACGCAGATAGCTGATAAAAAATCCTTCTGTCAGCAAGGCGATTGTGCCAGTGAGAAACTCCACCTGGAGAGGACCTGACCAAAAAAGGCCACGGCTGATAATACTGTTGGCAACAGCCAGCGCCAGAACGGTGAGACCAACGCATACGAAAGCACCACGCGGCTTGAAGAGCCAGACAGCCAGTGATACAGGAATAGCGAGGAGGGGACCACTGGCTTGCGAAAAGAGGACGAAGACGATACCTAGCAATAGAGATAACATAAAGATACCGAGACGTATCTTGAAAGATATTTTGAGAAGACAAACGAGCCAGGTATTGAGTAAGCGCATTTGCATCCTTCCATCGTAAGAGCATTTTCTTATATATTTAGAGCATAATCAACGCTGTATCTAGAGAGATTCCAATGTCTATTTCTTTACTTACATATTATGGCTCATAATGTGTAGTGTAGCATGTCTTATGAGAATCTTACAATTTTGTCAACCGGCTGATAGCCAGAAAGTCCTGAGTAATACACTTTCGGCCTTTAGTGACGTTTAGCTCTTTCACTTCTCTAATGGTGGCTTTTCCAGACCACGGGCGATAAACTCCATAATTGCAGTCAGGATCGTATCCGGTAGATGCGGAGTAGTATCTTCTGCTTCTTTTCCATCTTCGCCTTCTTGAGGCCAGATCAGCCAGCGTAACGCGATAAAGTGACCAATGCCCATCAGGGCATAGGCAATCGCTTCGGGTTCCAGGGGCCGGATCGTGCCAGCCTCCATGGCAGCGTTCAAATTCCGTACATAGCCATGGCTAATGCTACGATAATAGGCCTGCGCGACTTCCGGGGCCACACGATTCGCTTCTTGCATGATATGGTAGATACGGCGATGGGTGGCAGTGAACTCGAAGAAGGCCAGAAAGCCTCGCTTCTCGGCATCCAGTCGGTCGGTTGCGTCTACGATGGCTGCGTTTGTGACCGCACGAAGGCGCTTTCCAATATCTTCCACTAGCTCTACGAAGATCTCATGTTTACTAGAAAAGTAGATGTAAAAGGTGCCCTGGGCCACACCAGCACGTCTGGTGATTTCTGAGATACTCGCTTCATAATAACCTGATTCACCAAAGACAGCCTCAGCTGCATCGAGAATGCGCCGCCTTGTGGCCTCTCCTCTAGCGGTCACTGGCACGGTAATATTCCCATTTCCCCTGGAATGCTGTTGTTTTTCTGCCATTGCTGCTTTCTTGTGTCCGGTTGGTAAAATATGATGATCATGCGACGCCATGATTCTTTCCTTTATACTATACTCCTGTTACCATCATCGCACAAATAGGTCGACTCTGTCTAACTATGCCAATGCAGTGCGCTACGACGATGCTGAATAGCAGCACTTTTGCCCACCTGCGTTTTTAGGGACATTACCTTGACTTTCTATAAGGAACTTAAGTATAGTATAGAGGGAATATGATAAGTGAATCACCTGTCATATTTTAGCATAGGCGTGAGTCTTGAGCAATTGGTTCCAAATACCAACAGGAGGATGCGGTGACCGCTGATACTACGACTACTAGCGAAACACGCCCTGGTGGCCAACAATCATCTATCGGCCTTGTGGCCTTAGCAACCTATCTGCCTGAACAGATACAGGATGCAGCGTATGTGGCTGAACAGTCCGGTATTCCTGAAGAGGTGGTTCGTGACAAACTGGGCATCTTGCAGAAGCATCGTGCTACACCTGCCGATCAAACTTCGGTGATGGCGCTTAAGGCTGCCAGACTCGCTTTGCAGCGTGCACAGATTGAGGCTACGGACCTTGACTTGATTCTCTACTCCGGGAGTATGCATAAGGATTTTTATGTCTGGTCTGCGGCTAATCATATTCAGTATCGTCTGGGGGCTACAAATGCGTATGCCTTTGAACTGGCCGCCCTCTGTACCACGAATGTGCTGGCTCTCAAGGTTGCGCGTGATCTTATGACGGCTGATACGCGCTTGCGTACCGTCCTGATTTGCGGTGGTCATCGAACTGCCGATCTGATTGACTGGAACAATTCCTCCACACGCTTTCTCTTTAATCTCTCTGACGGTGGTAGCGCTATGGTTTTGCGCCGCGACTCACCCACCAATCATCTCCTGGAGTCGTCATTTATTACCGATGGATCGCTGGCAGAGGAAGTTGTTATCCCGGCAGGTGGAACGCGTCAGCCAACTTCACATGAGACGTTAGAGCAGGGATTACATACGTTTCATGTCGGAAGTCCACAGCGCCTCAAAGATGGTCTGGATGGGATCTCTGAAGAGCGTTTTGCACGTGTGGTGCGCGAAGCCGTCGAACGGAGTGGTTATACGACTGCGGATATTGATTTTCTGGCAATCAACCATATGAAACCATCGATGCATCGACGTGTTTTGTCCTTGTTGGACCTGACAGAGGAACACTCGCTCTATCTGAGTCAATACGGACACATTGGCGCTCCCGATCAGGTGCTCGCAGTGGAGCTGGCAGAGGCTCAAGGGCGCTTACGCCAGGGAGCACTTGTTGTGATGGCCAGCGCCGGTTTAGGCTTTACCTGGGGGGCAACGGCGCTACGCTGGGGATAACGGCATGATTCAGGTCGTGACTGTCTGTAACCAATCTGCGAGTTGTTCTTTGCCCATCTGTCCACTCGCAACAGCCATCATGACCTGATAATAATCAATCTCACTGGCTGTTGGCTCTAAAGAATTAAATTGCAAAAAGGTAAACATGACCATGCCTGCGGTGCGTTTGTTACCATCAAGAAAGGGATGATTTTGGCTAAGATGAAATCCATATGCAGCCGCCATATGGAAGATGGTCTGATGTAAGAATTGACCGCCAAATTGCGCCTGCGGCATATGAAGGGCCGCATCGAGAGCAGAGGCATCACGCACTCCGTGAATGCCTCCGTACAGACGGATCTGATCCTCATGAATCGCCATGATAATGTTTTCGGTGAGGAAACGAATCATACAACCTACTCTGCCAATTTGCGATTGGCATTGCGGTAGCGTGGCTCAACTTTTTGGTAGGCATCCCAGGCATCCTGAAAATCTGGAGTGGCTCGCGTGAGAATTATTCGATCCCCGGCAACTTCGATGGCAACCTCATCGTTCTCGTGCAGATGAAGAGCCTCTACCACCGATACTGGTAGGGTCACAGTCGTTGAGTTCCCAACTCTGCGTAGTTTGACAACCTGCATCATGTCTCCCTTTCTTTTTTGTATACACAAAAGTATATACAAAAGATAGTTTGTTGTCAATAGATGGGGATATCCAATATTTCTTCTTCTTTGGCAGTTCTATTGCTCATTCTTGATCGCAGCGATCAAGAGAAACATAGGGCGGCGAGTTTCGTCCTGCCATTCAGGATGCTTGTCCAGCATTTCTTGCGTCGGTTGAGGCTCGGAGAGCTTCGTAATGGTGAAACCAGAGTCAATTAACGCATTCAGATAGGTGGCGACGGTACGATGATATTTGACAACATCATGGTCCAAAAATCTTGCCTGACGCGGGCCTTCATCCTGGTAATGATCGACAGGCCAATGTAATCGCTCACCATGCTGATCGTAATACCAGTCTTGCGCAGCGAGCGCAGTGAAGACCGGATGTTCGACCGAGAGGACGAAGATGCCCCCTGGTACAAGGCAGTGATGCACTTTCCGACAGACGATGTCGAAGCGCTCAACATAATGAAGGGCAAGTGAACTTAACACCACGTCGAATTCCCCTGCGGGAAAGTCGATGTCTTCAATCGCAAGCCGACGATACTCGATTGCGGAATCGTTGGTGCTCTCTCTGGCGCGCGCAATCATCTTCTCTGAGAGGTCTACTCCCACCACTGACCGTGCCTGCTGTTCGCGCGCATAGCGGCAGTGCCAGCCAAAGCCGCAGCCAAGATCAAGCACGTTTTTATCGCGTAGCTTGGGAAGCAACTCGCGGAAGGCGGGCCATTCTCCAGCAGCATCCAGTCCGCCGATTGAACGAGCCATCTGACTGTAATTGGCGAAGAATGCAGGATCATCATATTTGTTCTGTCTCATAAAACCAAAGCCTCCTCGCTTCATCTTACATGCGTTTGCCCTTTTTGGAAAGGAGGTAGTTAGATGCGATTGTCCTGGATATCCAAGAGATAGAATCACCAGATTGCCCACCCTCTCTGCCATATATGATACACTGTTGTGTCACACAATAATACAAGCACGAGGAGGGCTTAACCGCAATGACATTTATTGGGGTGGGGGAATGGCTGGCTCGTCGTGAACAGCTTACCCCTGAGAAAATCGGTTTGATCGATGTTGAGACACAGCAACGATTGACGTATCGCACGCTGAAGCTACGGGCATATGCGCTGGCAACTTTTCTGCGTGAACAGTATGGTATCCAACAGGGGGATCGCGTCGCTATCCTGGCCCCTAATTCTCCTGAATATCTGGATGTCTTTTTTGCTTGCGCTCTCATCGGAGCTATCCTGGTTCCACTCAATGTACGCTTAACGGTGCGCGAACTCACGACGATTATCAGTGATTGTCAGCCAAAATTGCTCTTCCACGATGAAACCTTTCACAAGCAAGCCACCGAAGTGGCAGCCGTGCTGGAAACCGGCTCTACTTCATCAATGCAACTGCTTCCTCTTACGGCCTGTCCTGGGGCTATACCCGAACTGGCTGCACGTGCCACGCCATTTGAAACCGATGATGGTGAAGAGGCAGCGTTGATCCTGTATACCTCTGGTACAACTGGAGTTCCTAAAGGGGCCATGCTTTCACATCGCATGATAACCTGGAATGCCGTGAGTACACAGATCAGTTGGGGACTCAGAGATAACGATAGTGCACCAATATTTGTCCCACTTTTCCATGCAGGTGGCTGGAATGTACTCACGACCCCATTCTATCACTGTGGTGGAACGGTTGTCCTCTTACGCTCTTCGGAGCCTGGCACCATCTTGCGTGTTACCGAGCAGGAGCGTTGCACAATTCTTTTTGCCGTCCCAACGATCTTTCAAATGCTTATGGAGCATCCAACATTTGACTCATGTGATCTCTCATTGGTACGCTTTTGTCTTGCTGGTGGCTCACCATGCCCGTTACCCCTCATTCAACGTTACGCAGATCGCGGCCTGGTATTTCGTCAGGGCTATGGGCTGACTGAGGTAGGCGTGAATTGTTTTAGCCTCGCTCCTGAGGATGCGCTACGCAAGGCTGGTTCAGTGGGAGGGCCTGTCTTCCATTCTCGCGCACGTATTGTAGACGAGCAAGATCATGATGTGACCCCCGGTGAGATAGGTGAACTTGTGCTGGCAGGGCCTCATGTGTGTTCCGGCTACTGGAAACGGCCAGAAGCTACAGCGGAAGCATATCGCGGCGGCTGGTGGCATACGGGTGATCTCGCACGACGTGACGAGGAAGGCTATTATTATATCGTCGGTCGTCAGAAGGACATGTTGATCTCTGGTGGGGAAAATGTGTATCTTGCCGAGGTCGAAGGGGTTCTGACTACACATCCTGCTATTGCAGATGTCGCTGTGATAGCTCAGCCCGACCCCAAGTGGGGTGAGGTCGGACTGGCTGTGGTTGTGTCTCGTTCCCCAAACCTGACGCCTGAAGATATTCTCAACTTCTGTGCTGATAAACTGGCCCGTTACAAGATTCCCCGCTCGATTGTCTTTACGGATGTGTTGCCACGCAATGCAATGGGCAAAGTTGTAAAAACTGAACTGCGGGCACGCTATCTTTCACCATCTTGATCAGGTGCCACCAGTGACATCACGAATCAGTGCGCAGTCCATCCACAATCAATGGCCTGTGCACTGCCGGTGATACCACTGGCGGCATCAGTACACAGGTAAGTCACAAGTTGGGCCACCTCTTCAGGTTCCAGCAGCCGACGGATGGCTCCTTCTGTGACCATGATTTTCTCCACTACCTCTGACTCAGGAATGCCGTGAATTCTTGCCTGGTCTGCTATCTGCTTCTCGACAAGCGCCGTCCGTACATAGGAAGGGCACACTGCATTACAGGTCACCCCATACGGTGCTGCTTCAAGTGCGGTGACACGTGTTAACCCCAACAGTCCGTGCTTGGCAGAGACATAGGCAGCTTTAAACGCTGAGGCTCGCATGGCATGCACCGAGGCAATGTTGATCACACGTCCCCACTTGCGCTCATACATGCCTGGCAGAACAGCCTGCGTCAGCAAAAAAGGCGCGGTCAGCATGATCTCAATAATTTGTCGCCATTTCTCCTCGGCAAACTCCGTGATGGGTGCCACATGCTGGATACCAGCGTTGTTCACCAGAATATCTATCTTCCCTTCAGCCGCAATAGTGTCAGCTACAAGCTGTCGTATATCCTGGCTATTTGTCAGATTGGCTACCTGGAAACGCGCTCCGGGGATATCGGCGGCAACAGTAAAACCTTTTTCAGCATCGATGTCGGCTAAAGTGACACGTATGCCTTGCTGCGCAAAATCTTGTGCCACAGCAAGGCCAATACCGGAGGCCGCACCCGTGACAAGTGCGACCTTTCCTGCTAAATTTGTCATCAAAAATGGCTCCTTGTATTCTAGCCACCAAGGTAGAGTTTCTGAACAGCGGGGTTACTTGCCAGCTCTTCAGTTGTTCCATGCAGCGCTATGGTTCCCCCCTGGAGCACATACGCACTCTTAGCAATACTGAGCGCCTTACGAGCATTTTGCTCAACCAGTACGATGGTCAAATGCTCATCACGATTCAATTGTGCCACGACATCGAAGACAATGTCTACAATCACCGGAGCCAGTCCCTGCGATGGCTCGTCAAGCAATAGAAGGCTGGGACGCGACATCAAAGCGCGTCCAATGGCAACCATCTGTCCCTCACCACCACTCAAGCTGGCCGCATGGGCGTGTAATCGCGTCTTGAGACGGGGAAAGTGATCCAGCACACGAGCAAGGGATTCCTCTATTTCCCGGTGTGTATGACGAGTGAAGGCTCCCATCAGTAGATTTTCACGCACCGTCAGCGAGCCGAAGAGTTCGCGTCCCTCCGGCACAAGAGCAATGCCGGATTTAACACGCCGTTCGGTAGAGTAGTTGGTGATACGTTGTTCTTGCAGAGTAATGGTCCCTGTACGTGAACGGATGATCCCCATGAGTGCTCGCATCAATGTGCTCTTACCAGCACCATTTGCTCCCAGGATCGCCACAATGCTTCTGGTTTCAACCTCAAAGGAGATATCGTGCAGCACTTCCAGAGAGCCATACCCGGCATTGAGTTGCTCAACCTTTAGCATGGAGATCCTCCTGTGTGCTCTTTGTATCGTGCTCTCTGTATCACGACCTAAGTAGGCTTCGAGAACTGCGGGGTCTTTTAGCACCTCCTTTGTTCCCTCGGCCAGTTTTTGACCATAGTCGAGCACGCAGACATGATCAGCAACGGCCTGGACAAGGCGCATGTTATGTTCGATGAGTAATAAGGTGGTACCGATCTCGTCACGCCAGCGACACAAGTTTGCAGCCAGCGCGTCTACGTCCTGGTAGGGCACTCCTGCCGCTGGTTCATCGAGCAGCACAAGACGTGGATGGAGCACCAGCGCACGGGCAACTCCCACAAGCTTCTGTAAACCAAAGGGAAGCGCTCCTGCAATTGTCTGGGCATGCTTCTCCAGTCCAAGAAGAGCCAGTGTGGCCCGCGCATGCTCACGTGCTCGCGCATCTTCCGCTTTTGCTGGACCAAAAGGGAGCAACCCCTGCCATATACCTGCATGCAAACGGCTATGTTGGGCTGTGAGCAGGTTGTCGAGCACAGTCATACTGGTAAACAATTGGAGCTGCTGGAAAGTACGTCCGATGCCCAGTTTAGCCCGGCGGTCTCTTCCCAGCGGGAGGAGTTGCGTTCCCTGAAAGGCGATGCTGCCTGCCGCTGGCTTGACAAACCCGCTGATACAGTTGAGCACGGTGGTTTTACCCGCGCCGTTGGGACCAACGAGAGTAAAAATCTGTCCCTGTTCGATCTTCATATCGAGTTCTGAGATAGCAAGTAGACCTCCAAAACGCACCGTTAATCCGCGAATTTCGAGCAGAGGTGATGTTGTTGTCATTGCTGGCCTCCTCGCCGGGCGAGGCGTCCTATCCAGGTGCGACCCCGCTCAATAAAACTACTCAGACCTGTTGGGAAGAAGATGAGCGCAAGAAGGAGGAGCAAACCGTACAGGCCCGTATTTAAGGTAGAGATTTGGAGCTGGATCGGTCCAACGTTGACAGAATCGGGTAACTGCCCCAGCAGGAGCGGAAGAAAACCCACAAAGAATGCTCCAAGCACAGAACCCATGATGGAACCCAGACCTCCAACAACGATCATGGCGAGGAAAGCAATTGTCTGGTCTGCACTGGACATTGTAGCACTGGCTGTCGTTGCCCATGTAGCGTAGAGTGCTCCAGCCAGCCCCGTCAGGACAGCACTGACGACAAAGGCGAGCAGTTTGTACCACGTAAGGTCCACACCAAATGCTTCAGCGGCAGCTTCATTATCTCGAATGGCAACCCACGCCCGTCCAACTCGTGACCGCAAGAGATGATACCCGAAAAAGAGGATTACAACGATAATGAGAAGAATCGTGAAATAGAGAGCATGATCATCGGTTAGCAGTTGTGGAAGATTGTTGAGGTCATAGTTCTGCCGTCCTGCCGTTGTATCCCACAGATCGAGGAGTGATCCCGTAACAGAGACAAGACCCAGGGTGACGATAGCCAGATAGGCTCCTGAGATACGCAACGCTGGCCCTCCAATGATGACCCCCATGACTGCGCATACCAGCAGAGCAACGAGGATGCCAACCCAGTAAGGCTGGTTAAGATCGTTCGTGAGCCAGGCAAGCATATATGCTCCAACACCAAAGAAAGCTGCGTTCCCTAGCGATGGTTGCGCCGCATAGCCTGTGAGGATGTTCTGAGCGAAGGCAGCGATCACAAAGATACCGATAAGTGTCAGACGATGCAGTTGTAAACCCGCGCTGGACCCTTCATCGGTTACAAACAACTGGTCAAAGATCATAGGAAGCAATGCAAACAGAGCAAGTCCAATTAGCGCCATCGACCAGCTTCGCAGAGCACGCAAAGATCCTTTTAATGAGAATATCTTCTTTATCGACTCGACCGATGACGATGGGACAGTCTCCGCTGGCACCAGTCCCCCAGATGTCTTCTTGGTAGTCATGATTATACTATCTCCATATGCTCAAAAACGCCGGATAGTGACCAATGGTTCATACACGACGTAACAGTTTTTGACCAAACAAACCCTGTGGTCGTAGCAGTAAGATCAGGACGAAACCACCGAAGATGAGCGCCGACCGGATACCTGGATCACTGATGTCAAGTGCACCAATGGAATGACCGGCAAGCCAGAAGGCCAGGAGATTATCAGTTAAGCCTACAAGGATTCCTCCCAGCAGTGCCCCCGGTAAACTCTCCAGTCCACCCAGCACAGCTCCGACAAAGGCAAACAGGAGGATAGGATTCATAAACTGTACATCAATGAGTCCGTCGTGACTGGCAAGCAGAATCCCTGCAATAGCCGCAATCACGGCACCCATCGACCAGACCAGCAGGTAGATAAGACTGACAGGGATACCCATTAACCGCGCTGCCGCAAGTCCATCAGCCGTGGCACGCATAGCAATCCCTAATTTCGTGCGTGTCAGATAGAGGTGTAAACCTAGCATGAGCAGGGCGGTCGTCACAACCACAATGGTATCAATGAGCGAGATGTAGAGACCGGCAAAGTGGACAGCGACTCCTTCGAAGGGGGTGGAGAAATGGACGGTCGAGGTCAGTTGCGGCCAGAGTTCCTGGGCAATGGTCTCCAGGATCAGTGCCAGCGCTAGCGTGGCAATAGCCTTTGTAAAGATGGGAGCATTCAAAACGGTGCGCGCAAAACCCCGTTCCAGGATGATACCCAGAACCATGGCAAAGAGCAGGGTGATCACCAACGCCAGCCAGAAATTAAGTTGTGGTCCTGTGAGCAGGATGTACATAAAACATGCACACATGGCACCTATTGCCCCATAGGCGAAGTTGAGTACTCCTGTTGTGCGATAGACGAGAACAATCCCAAGGGCGAGCAGACCGTAGAGACTGCCCGTGACAAGACCCGCAATGGTGACCTGGAGGAATGCCTGCATAACAGTTGTCTCCCAATGACAATGAAGGACGCACTACATTGTTAGTAAAAGCATGACAGCATAGTCACGTTTTGAGTCTGATGCCTCCTATTTACGTTTTGACCTTGACAAAGGGTGCTTTATCTGGTATATGATACATGAGTCATGTGTCATATTTTATAGTACTCTATTTGATCAATAGCGTCAAGTATATTGCATTGACTCCCACCATGTGAGTGAGAGATCAAAGAAGAGTAACAGATCCAAAGAAGGAGAGTGACGAGAAATGGGACACTTCAGAGGGTTTCGTCCACAAAGATGTTTTACCACGTTGGGAGTCGTCATGGTCGCTTTACTCATCTTGACAGGATGCGGTGGTTCGACGGCAAATGGATCATCGAGTGCATCACAGGTTGTAGGTGTGACAAATGATACCATTACGATCGGTGCCGTACTCGATACTACTGGTCCTGTCAAAGTGGTATGTGCGCCCATTCTGGCAGGCGATCAGCTCTACTTTGACAAGATCAATGCGGCAGGCGGTATTCATGGGCGCAAAATTAAGCTAGTTCAGGTCAGTGATGGAGGCGACTCAACAAAGACAAAGGATGCCGTACGCCAACTGGTCGAGCAGGACAACGCATTTGCACTCTTTCAAGTCTGCGGTTCTGGTGCCGCGAACGTAGCCGAGAGCTACACGAATCCCAAGGGAATTCCCTTTGTTGATCCCATTGGGGGTGGGGCGAAGTACACTGATGCCCAGGGGAATACGTTACCCTGGGTGTGGATGACACAACCCAATTATACTGATGAAGGCCATGTGATCGGATACTATCTGACGAATACACTCAAAGCGAAGAAAGTCGCCTTGCTGTATGAGGACGATGTGCTTGGCTTACAGCAAAAGACAGCATTAGATGAGTCGCTCCAAAAGAGCGGTAGTGCACTGGTGGCCACAGTAGGCTATAAGGCTACACAAACAGATTTTACCGCTGCTGTGCAAACATTGAAAGCGACTAATCCTGATCTCATTGTGTTGAACGGACTTCCTGGCCCCACAGCAAAATTCGTGGCCACAGCAGCACAACTGGGCTACCGTCCCCAGCAGGGATACCTTGCGAACTATCCAATGTCCGACAACTCCTGGCCCAAAGTTATCGGTAAAGCTGCTGAAGGGATTTACGTCAGTGGATATACAAATACAACTTCCCCTGTAGCCAGGGACTATCTGATGGCGACAGCCAGCGATACAGTGTTCAGTGCCTATAAGTTCTATGGCTACATCAATGCCAAGCTGTTTACCGATGCGTTGAATAAGGCTGGCCAGAACCTGACTCGTGAGAGCTTACGCAACGCGCTAGATCATGACTTCACCAATTATGACACTGGTTTCGGCCCCAGTCTGACATGGTCTCCAACAAAGCACGGTGGCGTGAGCGACTTCATCTTCTTTCAGGTAAAAGATGGTCAACTGACTCCAGTGAGTGACTTTATTAAGGCATCCGCTGTCTGATCGTCGTAAATCGGTCATAAAATTTAGGAGCAGCCAGAGCAAGACAAGCCTTACTCTGACTGCTCCGCCTTTTTGGAAAAGCACTGAAGATTATATATAGTAGTAAATCTCAGCCTGACAACAAGAAAGGGTCTCTTCTGCTTGCTTTTGCGTCAAGTAGGAGAGACCCTTTCTTGCAGCCGGAATAACGTTGGCAGCAAGAAGATCCGAACTAGAAGTGTATGGTGGAAGTGGGTGCACGCATTCCAACAGCACTCCAATTCGTCGAGACGGCGTTGAACTTGAAGGCATTGCCCAGTTTTGGCGTGAGAAATCCTGCCTTTGTGAGTACAGCAGGTGCTTGCCCAACCGTTTGCAGGAGAATTGGAGCAAAGGCCAGGTTATCTATTGGGCGCAGGACGCCAATGGCACGACCCATTACCTGATGTCCCAACTCTACCGCTGCAATTTGGGCCGCGATCTGAGCCAGGCCAGGTTGACCTAGTATCGCAAATTCATTGACGGCTGCAAGGTAGGCAGCAGCAAAGTGCAGTTCGAGTAACTGTTGGGTTCTAATGAAGAAATCGAAATTGAAGAATGTCGCACGCCCAAAGGGGAAACTGAACGTATTTGTCAGGGGTTTAGCGCCTTGCTGTAACAGCAGTTGTAGATGCAGTTGCTCCTCGATCATCGCCGCCTTAAGATCCAGACGAGCGGGACCACTCAATCCCAGGGCATTTGCGTTATTCAGGGCATTCGCATAGAATACAATTCCCAACTGTTCTGCGGTCGAGGCAATATTCACAATAGTCTGGACAGAGTCAATACCCACAGCGGCAGCATGGGCTGCATGTTGTCCTTGTTGGGAGATTAAGAATCCTGCACCGGCAACACCTGCTAAGGCTGATACACCAGCTACTCCTGCAACAGCACCTTTGAGTACAGAACGGCGTGACGAGCGATTTTGCTTCTTCATACGACTCTAGTTTCCTTTCCAATGCGATGAAGCTCACACGAGCTTCTGCTTAACAATAACCCTCGTTCTCGCCTGCCTCCCCCTTCTCTCCTTGAACAAGAGATGCTTGCTATAGAGAACGCTTCTACAGATAGGTTCATAAGAACACCACATCCAGTGATGCACAAAGACATCAGACAACATACGGTGATATCTGTTTGATTACGATGAACCTGTGAAGATCATACTACAAGGCATCGGGTTGTATTCCTCAGATATTACATTTCATAGCCGGAAGGTACTAGAATTTGGTTAAAAATTATTTTTATCATTTTTCTTATCTAGTTCATCTTTTCTACGTATGGCCTATGCTATTTTTACATAATTATGATATAATTAGGACGATTTTCCTATAAGCAAACATACCAGTTCCACTGATTTTGCAAGATAACAACTGACGCCTGCGGTGTGGGCATCTCCTACCTTGATCGTAATCTAGCACATTGTTCACTTTGCCGAAATAAAACAGAGATGCTATAGTACCTTTCAAGATGAGATCAAGAAAAACAGCGCCGTTGGAAAAGGATCACAAGACATGTCAAGCGAGAAAGATCAAAACCCATTACTTGTTTGCAAACAGATAGAAACCCTGGCCACAGGACAAAAACGTGCATTGGAACTCCTTGTCGAAGATGCTCCGCTCTCTCATATTTTGGATATGCTCCTTCGCACGATCGAAGAACTCTCCACAGCAGGTGTGCTCACCTCGATCCTTCTGCTTGATAAAGATGAACTCCATCTCCGATACGCAGCCGCACCCGGCCTTCCGGAAAGCTATATGAAGGCCGTAGGTGATATCACTATCGGTCCCTCTGTTGCTTGCTGTGGCACTGCTGCCTATTGGAAAGAGGCCGTCTATGTTTCGGATATTGCACTTGACCCACGTTGGGCGGATTACAAAGCACTGGCGTTATCTTATGGATTGCGGGCCTGCTGGTCAACTCCCATTCTTTCTTCCAACAGGAAGGTGTTGGGTACCTTCGCGATGTACTATCATGAGCCTCGCTCCCCCAGTGAACATGATAAACGCCTGATTGATCTCGTTACCCATACTGCCGCCATTGCCATCGAACGCAAACAAACTGAAGAACAGTTGAAAGAAAGCGAAGAGCGTTTTCGCTCTCTCAGCAGGTCATCTCCTGTCGGTATTTTTCTGACGGATACTCAAGGATACACAACGTATACAAATCCCCGTTGTCAAGAGATCTGTGGTTGTACTTTTGAGGAAAGTTTAGGGATGGGATGGATGCGCTTCGTCCATCCTGACGATCTTAAAGCAACACTGCCAATATACACAAAGGGGATCCGTGAAGGCCGTGAGTATACATACGAACGCCGTTTTGTTCACTCTGATGGACACCATCCGATGGACGAAAACACGATCCGCTCCCATGCTCTCAGACAGTGGAGAATATCTCGGCAGAACTGGAACCATTGAGGATATCACCGAACAGAAAATCGCTGACCAGCGAAAAGACGAGTTTATTAGTATGGCTAGCCACGAACTCAAAACTCCCGTCACCAGTATCAAGGGCTTTACACAGATCTTGCAACGTCGCTTCAAACAACGCGGCGATGCAAGAATTGCTTCGCTTCCTCAATATCATGAACGAACAACTGAACAAACTCACCGAACTCATCACTGATCTGCTGAATCTCTCCAGGATGCAAACAGGTCAACTTCTCTATCGAGAAGAATATTTTGATCTGGATGCACTGGTTCAAGAAATTATGGAACAGCTTCAGGCAACGACATCTACCCATCAACTCCTTCTTAAGAGAAAAACACACGCCCAGATCTTTGGAGACAGAGATCGCCTGGGGCAAGTCCTCATCAACCTTCTGGCTAATGCGATCAAATATTCTCCTCAGGCCGATACGGTGATTGTTCGCATGTCCACAGAGCAGGATCATGTTCGCGTGGATGTGCAGGATTTTGGTCTTGGTATTTCAGAAGCTCATCACGAGAAAATTTTTGATCAATTCTACCAGGTCACTGATCCAGAGGTACAAACCTTTCCAGGATTAGGGATCGGCTTATATATCTCCTGGGAAATTATCAAGCGCCATCATGGGCGGTTATGGGTGAAGAGTGCAAAAGGGAGCGGTTCCACGTTTAGCTTTTGCATACCTCTCGCCGAGAGCAAAGAAACACATCTGGACTAGAATTTGTTCTATATATAGAGAGGCATAGATATGGAAACAAAAAAAATTCTGGTTGTTGATGATGATTGTGCCATTTTAGCATTTCTCCAGGCAATGTTAGAGGACGAAGGGTATATGGTGAAGATAACAGACAAAGCTGAGGACGTTGAAAAACTTCAGGGTGGCAGTCTTCCACATTTGATTATCCTTGACGTGTTGTTATCAGGGAAGGACGGACGAGAAATTGCCAAAAAACTTAAAAGTCAGAAGGAAACGAGGTATATTCCTCTTCTCATGATTTCAGCACATCCCTATGCTGAGGAAACTGTACGCGCTGCCGGAGCTGACGATTTCTTAGCAAAACCATTTGATCTTGATGATTTTTTGGCAAAAGTCGCGAAGTATGTTCAAAGATAGCCGGATATGTACAATAAACCTGCACGTAGAGCCAATTTTGACAGCAATTGACAATTTTTCTTAAAAAGATGTACCTTACATTGTTCACTTTGTCTAAACTAAACAGAGATGTTATAGTACTTTTCAAGATGAAATCTCGGGAAAACAGCACTGCTGGAAAAGGATCACAAGACATGTCAAGAGAGGAAGAACCAAACCAATTGCTTACTCATAAACAGGCACAGAGGGTTGAGGACCCGCATCTTCAGACTTTGATGCAAGCACCTATCGCCATCTGTGTCTTACATGGCCCAAAGCATATCTTTGAATTTGCCAATCCACTCTATTTCCAACTCGTCGGCAATCGCGATCTTCCAGGAAAATCTATCCGGGAGGCACTCCCAGAGTTCGAAGGCCAGGGCCTTTTCGAACAGCTTGATCGGATCTTTACGACGGGTGAGCCGTTCATCGGCACCGAAATGAGGATCATGATCGACCGCTACCGTAATGGTGTACTGGAGGAAGGCTTTTTCAATGTCGTCTGCCAACCTTTGTACAGTGCAACAGGGGAGGTAGAAGGTATCCAGACGTATAGTGTTGAAGTCACAGAACAGGTACGAACACGACAGCGTACAGAGGAACTCGCTCAGCAACTGAGTAACGAACGGGCAAGATTAGGAATAGCTCAACAGGTGGCACGCATTGGCACTTTTGAGTGGCTCATCCCACACAACCGTCTGCTCTGGACCCCGGAGCTAGAAGCTTTATATGGCTTCGCCTCTACTAATAGAGGCGAAAGCACACTTGAGGAATGGCTGGAGTGGCTCCATCCCGATGATCGAGCCAGAATCCTGGAAGAAATCTACGCTCTCATCAACCTGAGTACAGATTTCCAGACCGAGTTTCGTATTGTCTGGCCTGACAAGAGCATTCACCATCTTACAGCAAGGGCGCGGGTATTAAGAGATAAAAAAGGGCAGCCTTTGCGCCTCCTTGGTGCCAATATAGATATCACGGAACGCAAACAAATGGAAACCCTGATCACCGGACAAAAACGTGCATTGGAACTCCTTGTCGAAGATGCTCCACTCACTCATATTTTAGACATGCTTCTTCGCACGATTGAAGAACTCTCTACGACAGGTGTGCTTACCTCAATCCTTCTGCTAGACAAAGATGGGCTCCATCTCCGACATGCGGCTGCACCCAGTCTGCCAGAAAACTACACAAAGGCTAATAGATGGCATCACTATTTTCCCGGTCCCTGTGCAGGCTCCTGTGGCACTGCTGCCTATCGGCGAGAAGCGGTCTATGTTTCGGATATTGCTCATGACCCACTTTGGGCAGACTACAAAGTGCTGGCGTTGTCTCATGGATTGCAGGCCTGCTGGTCAACTCCTATTCTTTCTCCAGATGGGAAGGTGCTGGGTACCTTCGCTACGTACTATCGTGAGCCTCGCTCTCCTGGTGAACATGATAAACACCTGATTGATCTTGTTACCCATACTGCCGCCATTGCCATCGAACGCAAACAGACTGAAGAACAATTGAAAGAAAGTGAAGAGCGTTTTCGCTCCTCTAAGCAGGTCATCTCCTGTCGGCATTTTTCTGGTGAATCCCCAGGGCCAAACAACGTATACGAATCCTCTTGTCAAGAGATCACTGGCTTGACTTTTGAAGAAACTTTAGGGTTGGGATGGATGCGCAATATCCATCCTGACGATATTGAAGCAACAGTGTCAATATGGACAAAGGCGCTGAGCGAAGGCAGTGAGGGTACTCAAGAACGCCGTTATGTCCACTCTGACGGCACCATTCGATGGGTGAAAGTACGATCCGCTCCGATGTTTTCAGACAGTGGAGAATATCTTGGAACAGCTGGAACCGTTGAGGATATCACCGAACAGAAAATCGCTGACCAGAGAAAAGACGAGTTTATCAGTATGGCCAGTCATGAACTCAAAACTCCCGTCACCAGTATCAAGGGCTTTACACAGGTCTTGCAACGCCGCTTCAAACAACACGGCGATGCAGAATTGCTTCGTTTCCTCAACATCATGGACGAACAACTGAACAAACTCACCGAACTCATCAGTGATCTTCTCGATCTCTCCAAGATGCAAACAGGCCAACTTACCTATCAAGAAGCATACTTTGATCTCGATGTACTGATTCAGGAGGTTCTCGAACAGTTTCAGGCAACAATATCCACTCATCAACTCCTGCTCGAGGGAAAAACATACGCCCGGATCTTTGGGGACAGAGACCGCCTGAGACAGGTTCTCATCAACCTGCTCACCAATGCGGTCAAGTATTCTCCTCATGCCGATAAGGTGATTATTCGTGTGTCCACAGAGCAGGATTGTGCCCGCGTGGATGTGCAGGACTTTGGTCTTGGCATCTCAGAAGCTCATCATGAGAAAATTTTTGATCAGTTCTATCAAGTCGCTGATCCAGAGGCAAAAACCTTTCCTGGGCTGGGCATCGGCTTATATATCTCACGTGAAATCATCAAACGTTATCATGGACAATTATGGGTACAGAGCACGAAGGGAAATGGTTCTACGTTTAGCATTCGCCTCCCTCTCGCAGAGAGTAAAGAAATACATCCGGACTAGAACCTGCCTCTTCTTATGATCTCAGCACATCCACGCGCCGAGGAAATGGTATACGCTGCGGATGCTGATGATTTCCTGGCAAAGCCATTTGATCTCGACGACCTTTTGGCGAAAGTCGCCAAATATCTCTAAATGATGCAGTCTCAAAAAATTATGCTGTCGGAAAAGGATCACAAGACATGTCCAGAGAGGAAGAAACAAATAAATGGTTTGTTCGCCAGTCGGCGCAGAGAGGAGATGCCCAGTATCTTCAGGCCCTTTTGCAAGCGCCAGCCGCGATCTGTATATTACGAGGTCCAGAGCATATCTTTGAATTTGCTAATATTCTCTATCTCCAGCTCGTTGGTCATCGCGATCTTCTAGGAAAGCCTGTTCGAGAGGCACTCCCAGAGATCGAAGGCCAGGGCTTTTTCGAGCTGCTTGACAAGGTCTATACCACGAAGGAACCCTTCATCGGCACCGAAATGATGGCTATCATCGACCGTCACTTCGATGGTATACTGGAAAAAGGCTTCTTCAACTTCGTTTACCAACCTTTGTACAATGCAACTGGACAGGTCGATGGCATCCAGGCATATATCGTTGAAGTCACAGAACACGTACAGGCACGACAACGCATAGAGGAACTCGCTCAGCAACTGAGTAATGAACGGGCAAGATTAGGCATAGCTCAACAAGTGGCACGCATTGGTACTTTTGAGTGGCTCATCCCACACAATCGTCTGCTCTGGACACCTGAGCTAGAAGCTTTATATGGTTCCCCCTCCACCAGTAGAATGGAAAGTACACTTGAGGAATGGTTAGAGCGGCTCCATCCCGATGATCGAGCCAGAACCCTGAAAGAATTTTACACTGCTCTCAACCTTGAGACGGATTTCCAGACCGAGTTTCGTATCGTCTGGCCTGATAAGAGTATTCACCATCTTACCACAAGAGCACGCATATTAAGAGATGAAAAAGGGCAACCTCTGCGCCTCCTGGGTGTCAATATCGATATCACAGAACATAAGCAAATGGAAACTCTGGCTACAGGGCAAAAGCAGGCATTAGAACTCCTTGTCGAAGATGCCCCACTCTCTCATGTTCTGCACACGCTGGTTCTCATGTTCGAAGAATTAGGTGTGCTCACCTCAATCCTCCTGCTTGACAAAGAGGGACTCCATCTCCGATATGCAGCCGCACATAGCTTGCCAGAAAACTATAAGAAGGCCATGGATGGCTTCACTATCGGTCCCTGCGCTGGTTCCTGTGGCGCAGCTATCTATCGAAGAGAGGCGGTCTATGTTTCGGATATTGCCAGTGACCCACTTTGCGTGGATTATAAAGATCTGGCGTTGTCTTATGGATTGCGGGCCTGCTGGTCAATTCCTATTCTTTCTTCCAATGGGAAGGTGCTGGGTACCTTCGCCATCTATTATCGTGAGTCTCGCTTTCCCAGTGAACATGAGAAACGCCTGATTGATCTCGTCACCCATACTGCCGCCATTGCCATCGAGCGCAAACACACCGAAGAACAGTTGAAAGAAAGCGAAGAGCGTTTTCGCTCCTTAAGCAGGTCATCTCCTGTCGGTATTTTTCTGACGGATACTCAAGGCTACACAACGTATACAAATCCTCGCTGTCAGGAGATTGGTGGCTTTACTCTTGAAGAAAGTTTAGGGCTGGGATGTATGCACTTTGTCCACCCTGACGATCTTGAGACAGTAGCGTCAGAGTGGGCAAAGGCGGTCTGCGATGGGAGTGAGTATACTCAAGGAATGCGTTTTGTGCATTCTGATGGGACCATCCGATGGACAATAGTACGCTCCACTTTGATGTTTTCAGATCGAGGAGCATATATCGGAAGAGTAGGAACTATTGAGGATATCACTGAACAGAAAGCCGCTGAACAGCGCAAAGATGAGTTTATCAGTATGGCCAGCCATGAACTCAAAACTCCCGTCACCAGTATCAAAGGCTTTACACAGGTCTTGCAACGCCGCTTCAAACAAAGCGGCGATGCAGAATCGCTTCGCTTCCTCAACATTATGAATAAACAGCTCAACAAACTCACCGAACTCATCAGTGATCTGCTGGATCTCTCCAGGATGCAAACAGGTCAACTTACCTATCAAGAAGAATTCTTTGATCTGGACATACTGGTTCGGGAAGTTCTGGAACAACTTCAGGCAACGACATCCACCCATCAACTCCTTCTTGAGGGAAAGACACACGCCCAGATCTTTGGAGACAAAGACCGCATAGGACAGGTCCTCATCAACCTCCTTACCAATGCTATCAAGTATTCTCCTCGTGCTGATAAGGTGATTGTCCGCCTGTCCATCGACCAGGATCATGCTCTGGTGGAAGTGCAGGACTTTGGTCTTGGCATCTCAGAAGCTCATCACAAGAAAATTTTTGAGCAGTTCTATCAAGTTACTGATCCTGAGGCAAAAACCTTTCCAGGATTAGGCATCGGCTTATATATCTCACGTGAAATCATCAAACGTCATCATGGGCAATTATGGGTCAAGAGCACAAAGGGAGGCGGTTCCACTTTTAGCTTTCGCCTCCCTCTCGCAAAGGACAAAGAAACATCACATTGTTCACTTTGTCTAAATTAAACCGAGATGTTACTTAGTACCTTTCAAGATGGGATCTCAAAAAACGGTACTGTCGGAAAAGGATCACAAGATATGTCAAGTGAGGAAGACATCGAACGCAAGCAAATGGAAATCCTGGTCACAGGGCAAAAGCGGGCATTGGAACTCCTTATCGAAGATGCCCCACTTTCTCATGTTTTGGACACGCTGGTTCTAATGATTGAAGAACTGGGTATACTCACCGCAATCCTCTTGCTTGACAAAGAGGGACTCCATCTCCGATACGCTGCCGCACCTGGCTTGCCAGCAAACTATACAAGGGCAATGGATGGCTTCACTGTCGGCCCCCGCGCTGGCTCTTGTGGCGCGGCTATCTATCGAAGAGAAGCAGTCTATGTTTCAGATATTGCCAATGACCCACTCTGGGTGGATTATAAAGATCTGGCGTTGTCTTATGGATTACAGGCCTGCTGGTCAATTCCTATTCTTTCTTCCAATGGGAAGGTGCTGGGTACCTTCGCCATCTACTATCGCGAGCCTCGCTTTCCCAGTGAGCATGAGAAACACCTGATCGATCTTGTCACCCATACTGCCGCTATTGCCATCGAACGCAAACAGACGGAAGAACAGTTGAAAGAAAGTGAAGAGCGTTTTCGCTCCCTCAGCAGGTCATCTCCTGTCGGCATTTTTCTGACGGATACTCAAGGCAACACACATATACGAATCCCCGCAGTCAGGAGATTGGTGGCTTTACTCTTGAGGAAGTTTAGGGCTGGGATGGATGCGCTTTGTCCCACCCTGATGATCTTGAGGCATTACGAGCAATGCGGACAGAGATGATCCGCGAGGGCAGGGAGTTTACTTACGAATGCCGGTTTGTCCACCCCGATGGGTCCATCCGATGGATGAAAGTGCACTCTGCTCCGCTGTTTTCAGATCGAGGGGAATATATCGGAAGAAGTGGAACTGTAGAGGATATCACCGAACAGAAAATCGCTGATCAGCGAAAAGACGAGTTTATCAGTATGGCCAGCCATGAACTCAAAACTCCTATCACCAGTATTAAAGGCTTTACACAGATCTTGCTCCGCCGCTTCCAACAGCACGGCGATGAAGAGTCGCTTCGCTTCCTCAACATCATGAATGAACAACTCAACAAGCTCACCAACCTCGTCAATGATATGCTCGATCTCTCCAGGATGCAAACAGGCCAGCTTACCTATCAAGAAGATATTCTTTGATCTGGATACACTGGTTCAGGAAGTTCTGGAACAGCTTCAGACAACGACATCTACCCATCAACTTCTGCTTGAGGGAAAGACACACGTCCAGATCTTTGGAGATAAAAACCGCATAGGACAGGTCCTCATCAACCTCCTTACCAATGCCATCAAGTATTCTCCTCATGCCGATAAGGTGATTGTCCGCCTGTCCACCAACCAGGATCATGCTCTTGTGGAAGTGCAGGACTTTGGCCTTGGTATTTCAGAAGCCCATCACGAGAAAATTTTTGAGCAGTTCTATCAAGTCACTGATCCAACAGCAAAAACCTTTCCAGGGCTGGGCATCGGCCTATACATTTCACGTGAAATCATCAAGCACCACCACGGCCGATTATGGGTGAAAAGCACGAAGGGAAGTGGTTCCACGTTTAGCTTTCACCTCCCTCTTGCAGAAGCGCCGTTGACAAACTCATAATGTATTTGCAGAACAGTCATGGCTTGTAAACCGCGCCCCTACAAACGTTATTTCTCTTTCGGTACAAAAAGTGACACACACTGGTGTGCGGGACCAATTTGCAGATCGTATTATACTATATATAGGATGCTTGTTTGATAAGAGACAGGCAAGCTCTTGTGGCAATCTCCACATGCCACTCTTTCTCGTAGTGCTACACTCTCCAGGCTGGTAGCTTGGCCAGCACCAGCACCTTCCACTTCCAGGAGCCTGCCCGACACGTTCCGTTGATTGACTTCTTCCTTGAAAAACCGTCGTGAACGATGCCCGCGTGTCCCGCTTCGCTCACACGGACACAAGGATGTACGTCTTCTCCATCGCGTTCCGCGTCTGGCGGCTCCTCCCCACGACACACAAGGCTTGTATATTAGCCTGCAATGGTGCTATCGATATCACTTCACTCTTCAGGTACACCGTCATCCAGTACGCTTCCTGGTAACGTCGTAAAGCCGAAACGAAAACCAGAGGGATATGCTCGAAATGTATGCTCAGGCAAAGCCGGACGCTTTTCCAACCAGGCACTGCACCTGTTGTCTGGCGTGGGCCTCATCGCGTGCATAGACATGCGTTAGCTCGCTCATTTTGCCGTTGCTCGCAAAGATGATCCACAAGGTTAATAACTCCCTCTCCATTGTACCCCTCCCAGAATAAATCCAAAGATATAGCTTATAATACTTCTGCTCTTGTCCTGAACTGCCCGTTCGGATTGCTTGATAACTCTCAGCGGTTGCGTCGGACATTGCCAGATAACCTCACGCTGTGTGACCACGTTCCCGATGGATCTAAGTGTAATGCGGACATTCTGAAGCGTATAGGTACCACCCGTGAGTCGACTCAAACCCATCAGCACTGTCTGTGCCAGATCCGCTGAGACAGGCTTTCCCATCAGCATCGCGTGCACTACAGTTCGAGGAAGACCGATTTCTTTCGCCAGTGTAATCATGGTGATTCTATGTGTGTTCAGAATATGGCTGAAAGATAGTCTGGTTTGGTACATTGCCATCATCATCTATCCTCCACCTGCCTTTCTGTTGGTCAGACCGGCCTTGCTGCATACTCCAGCTTATATTCATATGCAAGGTACGAATCGATTTTTTCTCTTCTACATTATAGCAAGTTACGCAACATTACGCATGTTGCTATTAAATTTTAGCATCGCCTTACACAAAAGTCAATGCTTTTTACACATATTAGCGTAAGTTGCGTAAAAATGTTAAAATATCAGAGCGAAGTCGATTGTCCCCTCATACAGAAAGGGGGTAAATCCCCATGGAAGAGAAAAAACACTACACAGCCAAAGAAGCACAAGAAATATTAGGCATAACCTACAGTGCTTTGCGAAATCATGTTATTTCAGGCCGTATAAAAAGCATTATTCCACCTGGAAAGCGGCAATCAATCTATGCAATAGAAGATGTAAATAAGTTAAAATACGAAAATAGTGAACAAGAACGCGGATACTATACGGCTAAAGAAGCGCAAGAAATATTAGGTATGACCTACAGTGCTTTGCGAAATCAAGTCAACGCGGGGCATATTCGTAGCATCATGCTTTCTGGGAAACGACAGGCTGTTTATTTAAAAGAAGATATAGATCAGCTTAAAGGCGATATGGAAGCCTGGCTTATTAGTCGCCACCAGACAAAAATACCTGCTGCTCATCTTGTTAAAGCAACAGCCGAGGATATGCCTGGAGCCGTGACACTTGCTGCCAGGGTATTTGGTGGACTTAACACGATCAGCGTTCAAACACGTATTGAGTGGTTAAAGAAAAACCCTGATATTGATTATCTTCTTAAGCAAGAAGACCAGATGATTGGTTACCTCTCACTTGTTCCGCTTCGATCTGAAACTATTGAGGATCTATTGACACTGGAGCGCTATGCAAAAGACCTTACAGCAGATGATATTCTGCCATATGAACCCAACATGTCTGTAGACATCTACGGAATGGCTATCGGGATAAAACCTGGATTTAGTTTAAGTCAAAAACGTATTTGGGGTGAGAGGCTTATATTTGGTGCTAAAAGTGTTATTCTTGGACTGGGTGAGCATGGCATCATCATTCGTCGCATAATCGCACACAGTTCTACGCCTGAGGGTATCCGGCTTATGAGACATATAGGCTTTGCTGAGACACCTCCTAAAGCGTCGGGCTTACGCGATTTTATGATAGATATAGAAAACTCTGGTATACCCTTCATAAGGGAGTACAAGAAAAGATTGACAACGTGGCAAAAAGAAAACAACCTTACACATACTTTGTAGTCACGAAATCACAAAAAGTGATGTGAATTAGTGGGTTTGTAAGGTGCATTGGCAAAATGAACAGAACAAAATGTTACTTAGTCAGGAAGGATGCGTGCGATGTCTGGCATTACCAATTGGAGCGAAGCTTTGGCTAATCCCTGCTTTTGGGCCGCTCACTATACAGCTCATCTCTCGGATAAAGATGATCTGGTGGAGTCCTTCTTTGATTATAAAGATTCACAGTGCAAAGAGTTTTTGCTCTGCTTGTATGGAGACGACGATTTCGCGATGCCTCTTCCTCCTGATACGGAGTATGAATACATCCCAGTAAGCGTTCTCGAACTTTCCTTCCCAGAAAACTTTACCTGGACGCTAGAGTTTGGTGGGGATGGACTCGCTCATCAGATTTATCATCCCCAGATATACCCTGAGGGGCTTCTCATTGCAGAGGAAGGTGGGAGTCCTTTTTTGCCCGGCTTGCGTTGGGCCGAATTGAAGCAGATGGTCGCCTGCTCCTTGCTGCCGGAATGGTTTGAGGCTTTTGACCCTCAAACGTTGTATCCACTGCTTTATACCATCGTTGATCCCGTTACCAAAGCTGAGTACGATGAGGTTCGTCAGACACTGCGCACGGCCTGGGAAACCTTGCAGGTAGGGAAACTATCGCAACTTGAACAATGGTTAAATGCGAGTATCAGTGTCTATGAGAAAGGTCAGCAGTTAAGCTACGATGTAGTGCAGGGATGGTACGAACCTGTCGTGCAGCCCATCCACCCAAAGGTCATTCTAGCCCCTCGGACTCTCAACGAGGAGAATTTGTGGCTGCCTGATCGTGCTGGTGATTGGTTCTGTAACGACCAGCACAGCCTGCGGCGCTACGGTTCTCACGATACCTTCGCTCCTTTCTTCGAAATGTTAGAGCGCTATGCACAGTCGGAGAGCTAGCCCCTTGCATACCATTCCCAGCTCACCATAGATGCTCTTGCTAAATAGACTTCTTCTCCAATAACACTACAGTTGCACTTCGTTAATCGTAGGCCGCTTGCTAAGCTCAAAAATCACTCCCACCAACTGATGAGGCCAAAGCCATTTGAGCTTAAATAGCAGAGTTAAAACAGGAAGTGCCACTGTAGTGTAACGTATCGTTTCAATCCCCACCGGGCTTCACAAGGTATTCCAACAACACGCAAAGTGGAATCGTGTTGGGCGCAAACGCACAGTTTCAATCCCCACCGGGCTTCACAAGGTATTCCAACGCTGAAGGCATACCATTGTAGAAGGCTGTGGCCAGATCGTCGTTTCAATCCCCACCGGGCTTCACAAGGTATTCCAACGTATCAAAATCCACGGTAAAGCCCTGGGAGACATACAGTTTCAATCCCCACCGGGCTTCACAAGGTATTCCAACAGTCATATCAGTCATTATATAGCCGGGCAATACCAGTTTCAATCCCCACCGGGCTTCACAAGGTATTCCAACCTTTTCCTAGTGGAGGTGGCACGATGACGACCTTCAGTTTCAATCCCCACCGGGCTTCACAAGGTATTCCAACCAGTATGTGGGAGGAACTCGTTCTCTGAATTTGGGGTTTCAATCCCCACCGGGCTTCACAAGGTATTCCAACACAAATTTGTCGGTGAGGCTGTATGGCTATACCAATGTTTCAATCCCCACCGGGAGGGGTGCAAGTAACTTATTTATGCAAATCGGGAATTTCCCCGATTTCTGATCGAACGGATTTTGCAGAAAAACAGGAGCAAGTAACTTTCCAGTTGAAATCAGTCGTCTCTTTCGACCAAAACCGGAACACATCACTCATTGATCAAAACTTTGGAGATCACCAATCGAGCAAGTAACTCTTTGCTCAAACGATTTCAGAACTTCTTGCAAAAGCTCCTCCTTCCTTGACAGAAGGCCGTTTTGATACCCGCTTCTCCCTTCGAGAACCTCCCTTCCCCGATCCCTTCCTCCATCTTCAGAGTTTTCGGCATTTTTTGTGAAAGAAAAGTACGCAAAATACATTTTTTAGAGAGTTCGACAAATAAGTTACTTGCACCCCTCCAACGGGCTTCACAAGTCATTCCAACCGCGCGCGTCATCGTCTTTTTTAGCAATGATGCGAGTTTCAATCCCCAACGGGCTTCACAAGTCATTCCAACGGAGCACAGGGTTCGGGGGCAAGCAATATCATTATTAGTTTCAATCCCCAACGGGCTTCACAAGGTCATTCCAACTGCCTGGCGCTAGTATAGCATATAGAGCGGGAAAATACCAGGGTTTGCGAGATGGTCTTATGGGAGGCGGTTTTGAATCGGGTAATTCGGGCATTTATGCATACACCCCCTCTCGATCGGCCTGGGGAGCGGTGCGAGAGGCTCAGCTCACGACCTCCACCACGCACCCCTCTCGCAAACACAACTTTGGAGACCTGACGACGAATACAATTTCCCTGGTCGGCAGTGGGCCACCGACCGTTTCGACTTTGTTGACGCAATTGGCACAGAGCGGGTAAAAACGAATACTGTCCTTCGTGGGTGTCATCGATGTGACACGCCATCTTGCTTTTGCGTTGGGCCAGATCCTTGCGGGAAAGGTAACATTCAAAAAGTGAGTACCCTCGTTGCGGCAAGAGCGCCCCTGGCTTGAGCTATGGGGATGAATTGCCGCCCGCAGGTGGAGAACAGATCTGATGATTCGGGTCAATTTGTGGGTCGTGCTATACTATATATATAAGATGCTTGTTTGAGAAAAAGTAATCAGACTCTTGTAGCAACCTCCATATGCCGCCCCATTCGTAATACGGGCCCGCGCCCCTACACCAGGTTTTTCATTTTCGCTCACACTGAATACAAAGATGTACGTCTTCCCCCCTCTAGCACACAAGGAAGGTGGATACTGTGAGTTGGTTTGACCGCTTACTGGGACTACCCGAATATCCTGCTGAGAAATCCACGCCTCAGGACACTCAACGTGTCAGCGAACAGATCAATCCCACATCGTTCGCCAGTAGCCCCACACAAGAGGATTGGTACTGGGGTCGCGTCGCCACAGGCAGTGAAGAGGACTATTATTGGCGTCGTCTCTCTGACAACTTTTATCAGAAAGATGTCGTTCCGTCAACATATTTAGAAATACATAATGCATGCTATGAAGCTTATAACGCTAACCCACTGGCCTTTGCCATTATCGAACTCACCACCAGCTTTGTCCTGGGCGAAGGAGTCACAATTGCCGCCAGGCATCCACGCGTCCAGCGCATCTTGATGGATTTCTGGAACCATCCAGAGAATCGCATGGACGAGCGTGTGTACTCGCTATGCACCGAACTGAGCCTGTATGGTGAACAATTTATCCATTTCTTTGTCAATCGCTACGATGGCAGCGTCATGATTTGCCAGATTGACCCCTCACTGATTGACCAGATCGAGACTGATCCCGAAGATGTAGAGAAACCTTTACGCTATCATCGTCGCCCCATCGGCCAGACTATGACGGCAACCAGTGGAGATCCTGCACACTTTGACCCTACAAAGCCAGCGGACACGCAAGGCGAGTGGTTTGCAGCCGGCAAAGAGGTCATCCAGATTGCGATCAATAAAGTGAGCAATGCCAAACGCGGCAAGTCGGACCTTGCAACCTTGCTTCCCTGGTTGCGCAGGTACAAGGATTGGTTAACAGATCGTGTACGCATCAACAAGTTTAAGGCCGCATTTCTATGGGATGTGTCCCTCAGCGGTGCCGATAAGAAAACCATTGATAGAAAGAGAATGGAGTACAGTTACCCTCCCGAACCAGGCTCGGTGATTATTCATAACGAAGCCGAGAAGTGGAGTGCTGTTGAACCAAAGATCCAGGCCAACGATGTCAGCGAGGATGGACGAGCCATTAAATTAATGGTGGCAGTTGGTGCCAGTCTTCCTGAACACTACTTAAGTGATGGTGATAATGGCAATCGTGCCACAGCTTCCGAGATGAGCCTGCCTACATTGCTCAGGTTTAAGCGTCGGCAACGAGTGCTTACATACATGCTCCGCTGCATCCTCAACCGCGTCATTCAAGAGGCACAGAAAGCCGACAAACTTGGGCCAAAGGTAGATACCAGCTATGAGATCCAGTTTCCTGAGATCTCCAGCAAAGAGCATCAAACGCTGGCTCAGAGCGTCAATGTGCTGGTACAGGCATTGCAGACAGCCAGAACACAGGGCTGGGTCTCCGACGAGACCGCAATGCATATGCTGTTTAAGTTCGCCGGTGAAGAAGTAGACATCTACGAGGAAAAAGCCAGAATAGCCGCACAACCCAACCAAAGCAGCAATACATAACAAAAACGTAGGGACCCGCTTCAGCGCGTCTAGCGATTCATCGCTCATATAAACCATCCCGAAATTTTATCAGCAAAAGGAGCACCATATGCCGCTCGACGCACGCAAGGCCGCACACATTCAAACACAGATACTCGCAAGCTTCGCCAATCGGCAAAAGACAGTGGTGTTTGTGTACCTCAATGCGGGAGTCTACAGCTACGTGGCCACGTCAGTAATCATGCGACCACAGAACATCATTGATCCGCAGATTCCCGATCAAATTGGGGCACCACCCAGACCACAGGCCGATATGCTCATGGTAGCACCGCTGGGAACAAACTTCACAGGCGTCGTGTATGTGGCAGATACAATAACAGCAACAGCAATGGCGGTCGCCGCCGCACAGAAGTACGAAGTGATTGAAGCCGTACCCATCGGCATTGTGCCCGGAGGAACACATGTGCGTGCATGGTTACGACGATTGCGTTAGTGTAGGGGTGCAGGGTCTCCCTGCCGGGGTTTTGGGGTGTCCCCAATTACTTCTTCTCTTTATTATTGCCGCCGAAGGTGGCACAAAAAAGGCGAAAGGAGATCACGATTATGGAAGAAATGCCAACCTACCCCATGCCTCCTGGAGGCAAAATGCCAGACTTAAACCTGGCAGGTGGCAGTATGAATGTAGCGTCAGGGAACAGTATACAGGCCATGCCTGATCCTGGCAAACCCGTACCCTCTGAACCAGTATTGAGCGGTAGTCCGCTGATGGGCGGCATCGATCCACAAACACTCATACCAGTCTTAAATCTTGCAGGAGTCGAAGGCGTACCGACACCCACACAACTGCTGAGATCAGCACCCGGTACTATCAACCCTCCTGATTATGGCCAACCAGATTTCAGCGTTCCCGCACTCAAAAGCTACGACCTGACCGGGCCGGGCATCGACTACCGCCCTGACTTTCAACCCGACCCGGACATTCCCAATCTGGCAGAATATCGCCATCCCAACGGACTCGACATCCAGGATACAAACATCTGGGCCATTGATCCACTACTGTCTGACGCCACACAATACGAGATACCTGACGGTATAACGGTCTATCACCATCCTGATCAGCCAGACCCTTCTCTACCCGATTTACAACACCCACAACTCACACAGGATGCGTATATGCTGACGCGCCCCGCTGATCTGGCCGACGACGCTTTGTCAATTATGCATAATACCGCGAGTTACCAGCAAGTAGCCGATAAGGAGTATCCTGGTGCATGGATGGATCAATCCGGCATGAACTCGTCCAGGGCACGACACTTTAGCCTGCTCGACTACGGACTGGATAAGGTAGAATAGCATGCACGATCAGCAAATCAGGCTCAATGCGCATATTATTGAGCAACTCGACACTGCGCCAGTCGGCCATGCCGTACGCGTTACAGTGATCCAGGGGGGACGTAGCAAGAACGGTTACTCGTATAACGAGGACGCCTTACAAAGCATTGCACAGATGATCGAAGGAGCGCAGGCCTACGCTGATCATGCCCGTACGGATGCTGACAACACTACTCGCAGTGTACGTGACGTCGTTGGCTTCTACCATGATGCGCAATATATCACAGGCACACCACAAGGGCCAGGCCGCGTAGATGCAACGTTGCATATCTTCGAGGCCGCCGATTGGCTCTGGTCAATTATCAAAGAGGCATGTCTGCTTGCACGTCCAGAACTCATTGGCCTGTCCATTGACATCTTTGGACAGTGGCAGGTAAACGAGGTAACAAAGCTCAAGGATGTAACACGTATTGTCTCACTCAATTCTTGCGACATTGTAACCAGACCGAGTGCAGGTGGAACCTTCCAGCGTCTACTCCACTCCCTATCCTCTCAACAAGGAGACAATTCTCCCATGAACGAACCCTCCACACCTCAGGCAACCACACCCATTCAGGAAAACCAGACTACCGATGCACAACGCCTGACTGAGCAACAACAACTCAACAGCTTGATGCACGACCTTCAGCTTGAGCATGCACAGTTACGACTCGAACGGCGTTTGCTGGAAAGCATCTTACCTGAGCCAGTCCGTGCCTATGTTCGAGCACACTTTGCCGGGCGCATCTTCGAGTCGGGTGAACTGGAAACAGAGATCACAGCACAAACCGATATGCTTGCCGCACTCGCTGCACAGGGCTTGATTCGTGGCAATGGCTACGAAAAGCCTGCTGTAGGGCAGATGATTACTGAAGCAGATAAAGTGCAGGCTGCTTTTGACGCCATGTTTGGTCTCGAAGTGGACACAGCCCGGCTGGGCAATATTCGACCCTTCACCTCAATACGCGAAGCCTATGCACGCGTAAGCGGAGATGCTTCCGTTGTCGGCATCACAGGGCAATCCACATTGGGCATGATCCGTGTCTCAGAGAGTGCCCCCATTACACGTATCAGCGAAGCCGACACCACCACAGCCAGCTTTTCATACCTGCTTGGCACCAGTATGAACAAGCGCCTGCTTAAGGATTATCAGGCATGGCCTGCCGAATGGGCAAAATTCTGTACAATAGCTCCAATCCGCGATTTTAAGCAGCAAACCCGTGTGCGCCTGGGAGCTTTTGGCAGTTTACCCATCGTTGCTGAAGATACTGCCTATACAGCAATCACGCTTACCGACTCTGCCGCTACCTATGTTCCCCAGAAACGCGGCAATCTGGTAACCGTCTCGCGAGAGACCATCATTAATGATGACCTCCAGGCCATCAAACAGATCCCCACAAAACTGGCAGTAGCAGCAGCCTATACCCTTGCAGAGTTCGTATATAGCTTCTTGAGCAGCAATCCGAACATCTACGACGGCAATGCTCTGTTCACATCTGGAGCGCCACATAACAATCTTGGCTCGTCAGCGCTGAGCACAGCCGCACTGCAAACAGGCGTCACGGCCATGCGTGAGCAAACCAACTATGCCGGGAAGCGGCTCGGATTGCGTCCCAGATACCTGGTTGTGCCTGCCGAGTTAGAGTTTACCAGCATGGTCGTGACCAAATCAGCAGGCGTACCGGGATCGAACAATAACGATATCAACCCCATGCTGGGTTATGTCACCCCTATCGTGTCACCGCAACTCACCAGTACCACCCAATGGTTTCTCGTCGCCGATCCACGCGAGATCGATACCATTGAGATCGGCTTTGTAGGTGGGCAGGTCAACCCGGTACTGTTTATTCAAGATAGCCCATTAATTGGATTGAACTTTTCGCAGGACGCAATCTCATATAAGGTCAGGCACGAATACGGATCTTGTGTAACAGACTATCGAGGATTATACAGGGGAATTTAAGGGCCGTAGCTAATCACGACCCTATAGGAGTCTCATTTCTGATGTCAGGATTTCTTAACAACGATGGCTCCGAGCTGGTTGGGGCACTCAATCCCGGTGGCACAGGACAGGCCCTACAGGTTGACGGTTCGGGGAACCTCAAAGTCAATGCAACGATTACTCCTGCCGCACAACAAAATGTGAATCTTGATCAGGTCAACGGTACGGCACTCTCCTCCGGAAACCCGGTGCCCATCAGCGGTTCAATCACGCTGGCAGATCCTACAACACCAACCCAAAAGATGGCCGTGGATGCATCCGGGCGCATTGATATTGCCGATCGGTCAGGCCGCCTTGTTGGACATGTCACTGTGGATACATTACCGAGCTTACCAACCGGCGCAAACACAATAGGCAATGTCGGTCTGGTCGCTGGCAGTGCATTGATTGGCGTGGTACAACTCGCTGATGGTACGACAACCACACAGAAACTCGCTGTTGATGCTTCGGGACGCCTGACGCTTGTGCCTAACCAGACCATCAAAGTGGTCGATAGTGGGGGTAGTAATCAGCTTGCCATTGATGCTTCGGGGCGCTTAACACTTGTGCCCAACCAGACGATAAATGTGGCACAGTGGAATGGTTCTGCACCCGGTTTGACCAACCCGGTCATCATGGAAGATCAGATTAGAGCATGGACGGTTAATGGGCAAAGCTTTAGTGCCACAACGAATAAGCAGACATCTGCCGGAGCGATCAATGCCGGATTCAGCATCTTCAACCCGGTGGCAAGTGGCAAAACGTTAATCCTCTTCTCACTAAAATACACCATTGGCAACAACAGCTTTAATACACTCAACTTGACAACCACAGACCCGGCTTACGGCACATCTATCACACCCGTGAACAACAAAGCTGGAAGCGGCACCACAAGCATCGCCAGCGCAACGTTCACAAATACTAACGTCACCGGCGCAGGCACAGTGAACGATGCAGTCGGCAGTGCATCAAATACGCAGGCCCAGGTATTACAGAACGGCGACATCCTGGTGGTACCATCCGGCAACGGGTTTGCATTCTACCTGAACCTGTCAGGTGCTAATAGCTGGGTATGTAGTGCGGAATGGATTGAGATGTGAAATTAGTTCCTTGCAGCGCATAAGAAGAAAGGTTAACCAGACATGTTGGATATCCTCGAATTCAACTATGGCAGATATAATGGTGGACAAACGGCTCCCATCGGTTCATACCTTAACCCCCGCACACTATGCATCTTCCAACAAACTGCTGACGGCGCTGTGCCAGCCGATGGCACATTTGTCAGAGTGGACCCCAGCGGCACACAAACATTTGCCAACATTGCCACCGCACTCAACACCCTCTTAGGAACAAGCTATACCTCAGGCAGTTTCCATGCCTGTGCAGGAGGCGATAATATCAGCAACCCGGGACAGATGTCCAACGACGCAATAAGGCCGCGTCTGGCGAGGGGCGCGGTTACAAGCCCGCCTGTTCCACACCAGGCCGCTCCACCCTTCGCGACCCGTATATAGGGAGCCAATCATGGGACAGATCATCAAACGCGGCATTCTAACCGGGTTCAATGCAACAAACTACACCGCCTCACTCCTCCTCATAGAAGCCACAAGCACCTTCTTGAATGGTGTACCAATGGCAACCCATATCGATGGCACCTCAGCCCAGATTGGAGCCTTCTGCGCGGTACTGTTCTTTGACGAGCAAAACCCCAGTGATGCCGTAGTCCTGGCCATCTATCCCAATGGCTCACAGGGCGTACCCAGTCCCGCACCGGGTACGCTCACCCTCGTCACACCTGCACAACAGATCAGTAGCGCAACCATTAACACCGGAACTACGAATACCTATACAATAGTAGGCAGCGGAGGCATCCCCACAGGAGCACTTGGCGTACTGTTCAAAGCTTACTTCACCTGTCCCGTCTCTCCGGCACATATCGATCTGGCAGCACATGGAGGAGACCTGGGCAAAACATGTAGCATCGGCGATATCGCAACGAATAATCAGATCCTCAATGGTGGTGGATTGTTGCCACTCTCAACAGATGGCAAGATTGACATCAAAGCCAACGGGGGAAATTGTACTGTGAATTTTTTCACCTATGGCTATCTTTTGTGAGGTGTAGCATGAATGATGAGGACGAACAGCACGCTTTGATCGAACGCCTCAACCGTCAGATTGACACGATTGAGCAGACCATCACCACACTGATGGAAGATATAGATATCTCCGAGTTGAGCAATGCTCAACGACTCAACTTCACCATTAAGCTGATGAGTCAGCATACCAGGGCATTGCAGTTGCACCAGCAGTGGAAGAAAGCTGATCCACGACGCCGCGAACATATGCTGATCACTTCCCTGATGCGCAAGATGCGAGGAGAAGAGGAGACGGAAGATGGTACGCACTCTTACATCCACACTGACAGCAGCAGTCTCAGCCTTAACTCGTCGCCCTTCTCTTAGTCTCAGTGCCGAAGACCATATCAACCACTTTGCCACGAGCATTACTGTCGGGAATACTGACACACTCAATGATGCATGTGTTGCAGCAGATGGCTCCATCGTTCGTGTGCAACTTACCAGAGGCGGCACAGGCTTTAACCAGAATTTCCAGTTTCAACGGATCACTGATCCTACTCAGACCAGCCAGTGGCAGACCTGGACAACGTTTTCCGGTGGTAGCGGCAATATGTTCCAGGATGGTGGCTGTGCAGTCTCGACAAGCACAAGCACACTGCGCGCCTTTGCTCAGCGTGGCACAGGCGGCAATGATGTGTGGGTATGGACTTCGACCAACAACGGGGTAAGCTGGAGTGGACCTGTCTCGGTACTTCAGCCACCAGGTGGAGCACTCACAAAAGGGATAGGTAGCGCTGGCAATAATGATGTGTTCTTTCTCTACGATGTGATAGGAGGAGAGGCTATCGGCTGCTCATTCTACTCGGCTGGATGGAGCACATTACGTACCTGGACGCTGTCAACGATTGCTTATGGAGCGGGGTTAGCGGTCTGGTGGGATGGCACAATCTATTGGATTGCGTATAGCGATGGCTACACCTTATACGAGGCAACCTATCAGCCCGGTACTACAACCTGGACACAACTCCTACCAATCAGTCCGGCAACAAGTACAGCCATTGGACGAGCGTGGCCTAAGCTGGTGTTCTTCGACGGGCTGTATCAACTGGTCTGCATCGAGCTGGACAGTGGACTGTTAACAGGGACGGTATACAACTATCCCCGCATCCGACAGAGTGCAGATTTGTTACACTGGTCCAATGGCCTGATACGACACGAGATGACAACGCTATATGGGGCTATTCTGCTAAAGACGACCTTCCCCAGTCAGAGCCGGGCACGCTATGTGTCCGCCATTCAGAGTACAGTGCAACTCGATCAGGACTTCCAGCAGAGCGATACGACACAGTTTCTCGACCTGTCAGCTCATGTGCTGGAATATACAAGAGAAGAGCAGGTAAATACACCTGGGAAGCTCACGGTAACGCTGGAGAATACCAACTCGATTTTAACGTCTTTCGTAGCGACATACGGCACAACATATCAACCCATCGGACTCAATACATCGCTGGTACTTAGCGAAGGTTACAAGACTGGCAATCCACCCACAACCAGTGAGGTAGTTAAGGTCGGTACCTACCATATCAACCAGCTCGTCTTTGAGCGATCACCAGATATTCATCAGATCAAGCTGGTAGGCTATGACCTCTCGCGCAACCTGGATATGACCAATAGATATCAGGTGGGCTATAGCGGACAAACGCTGGCATGGCTGGTCACCGAGATCTGTGCCAGGGCCGGTCTCTTCGCAGTCTCGTTGCCAGGTACAGCACAAATGTCGCTGGTAGTGGGAGCGTTTATCTTGCACGCCGGACAGAGCTATCGACGTGCACTCGATGAACTGTGCCGTGTCTACTGGCTCGAATACTTTCTGGATCAGAACGAAACGATGCAGTTCCGCGAATTATCGAATGCAGATCCCAGTGTGTGGACCTATGCACCAGAAATTGAGACGCTGACATTGGGCAACGACGACTTGCGGGGAAATCATGTGATAGTGTCAGGTAAACCTCCTGTGGGCGGACAGTTGGGAGCAATCACCAATGGCGAAGCCTACGACGACACAAATGCACATGTTGTTGGCCTGGAAAGAGTTTTGCTGTATACCGATTCCAAGATCACAACAACGGCACAGTGCAATGCCAAAGCCAGTTTCTTGTTACAGCAAGAGCAAAGGAAACAGATTACGCATACCGTCACGCTCCCAGAGAATCCGGCATTGCAATTGTTAGACCCGATCCAGCTTACCGATCAGAGTACTCCTCGTGGAACCGGACTCAGTACTACAGTACGCATTATAAAGGAGCAAGTGAGGTTTCAGGCTCCGGCCACGTTTCAAATGACACTTGAACTTGAGGGTCTATGATCCTACGACTATAAGAAAGGCAATATTCCCATGCTCCTGAGCGATATCGAGACAGCGGTACGACAAGACTTGTTCGATCCGCTCGGTGGTCCTAACCAGCGCTGGCAAACATCAGACATCGATCGCGCTATTGATAAAGCCATCGATCGCTACACAATGTATTATCCCAATATAGTCTTCACCGACATGCAAATGCAGCCCTATCAGCGTACCTATCCCTACCCACAAAGCTGGAATACTTCCTACCCTGTCTTATGGATTGAACGCGTATTATATCCCTTACAGGTCTATGGCAGTCAGTATGCCTCACCGTCGTTGGGCGCATCTCTGACCACTGCCGCCGGAACTGGCTTAGGGATAGGACTCTACCAATATGCTCAAACGTTCTTGACCCAGGGCGGCGAGACCACCCCAGGACCCATGACAGGCATCACTACAACCAGTGGTAACCAGCAAGTAGCATTAAGTAATATCCCCATCGCTCCAGTACAGCCATTATTACCGGGCGTAGCAACAAACACAGTCATTGGCCGTAATCTGTACCGTACGCTCGTGGGTGGTTCCCTTCTGTACCTGCTTGCAACAATTCCCGACAACACAACCTCTACATACACAGATACGTCGTCCGATAGTGCGCTAACAGGCAGGCCCAGACCTCCCAGTGTAAACAGCAGCGGTGTCATGGTCTGGCCGGCCTCCGAGCGTAATTTTGCCGAGTACTCGAATATGTACAATTCCAGCACAGCACTGGCAGCCGGAGGCAACCTGGGGATCATGGGATCAATAGGAGTAGGCAGCGGGCCAACCGGTACGCAGGCTCCAAGCTTTACACTGGCGCTCAGTAGCGCAGAATTGCCAAAGGATAATACGCTGCTGATGCGAGTCTTCTACGCAACCAAAGCAACAACTCGACGCAACAGGGAGTACCATCCCGGAAGTTCATCGCGATGTTATTGTACTGGGAGCATGTGCCTATGCAATGGAAGCATATCAAGTAAGTACAAACGACAATTTCTCATTCCAGGACGGTGGGCTTAGAGATAAGATTGACGATAGCATGATACCCGAATCGTGGGCAACAGCAGCAAAGAATAAGATGCTGCAATTTAACCGATAGATTAGAGGAAATAAAGGAACAACGTGACTTCTGCGGCCAGGCACGCACACATTGGGGGGATATCCCGATCCGCTGGAACTGGCTGTAAGCAAAGGCGAGAACTTGAGGGGTGCAGGGTCTCCCTGCCGGGGTGTGCGGGTTGCCAAACTCTGGTGTCCCCAATTACTTCTTTTCTTCGTTATTGCCGCCTTCGGCGGCACAAAAGGGGAAGAACATTATGATCGATAATGTATACAACATCCTCAGCATTTTCTGTTTGATATTAACGCTCTGCGGTATCTTCGGAGGTATCCTGGCTTTCCGCAACGGCTTTACCAGAACCGCCAACGAGGTACAGGAGCGTGTGATCAATGCACTGGAGAGCGAGATTACCACGCTGAGAATGCGCATCGAGGATGTCGAACGAGAGAACAATAGGTTACAGCAGACCATTCTGACCATTTGCGAGGCACTGAAAAAGCGTGGTCTTGCCGTGAGCATAGACGGGAATCTTGTGAGCATTAGTGACGGCAAGGACACACATTCGATGCGTATCCAGGCCGCAGGGGAACTATAATGGCTCAAATTGGTATCGACGCGGAAATAATTTTGGATGGTACAGGCTACTTTGTCAAGCCGGGAACCTATACAGTCAAGCAACCTCGTATAAGGAAGGCAACTGTACGCGCTGATGGATCGCTGGCCTATGTAGATCTGGGACCTGGGAAACGTCTATGGAGTATGGTCATCCTGGCAAGAAACGAACTGCTCAAATACGATGGCACGCTTACCGGAACCACAGGTCAGCAGTACCGCGATGCCCTGCGAACCAGCTACACCAGCAGTGTGGGAACCACCATAAACTTTACCGATCCACTCAACGGCACTGCCATCGCGGTACACTTCGAGAGTTTCGAAGAGAAAATCATAGATCTGCATAGTCAGATCATTGCAGTGGCAACAGGAGGCAACCTGAGCGGATCATACGAAGTAACGATTAGCTTATTGGAAGCATAATGAACAATGGGGAAGCGTCTAGGAGTTCGGTGGTTCAGTAGGGAAATTTTACAGAAACCCCTTTACCCTTACCAAGAGTTGGTTGCTGAAGCCATTTTAGATTCAATACTTAATAATAAAGGTCTAACTTTCTCTATCATGATGTCGCGACAGTCTGGGAAAAATCAGCTTTCAGCCATACTAGAAGCATACCTCCTAGCCTGCATGGATGAAGGAACACTGGTTAAATGTGCGCCAACGTTCAAGCCCCAGACGATCAATTCCCGGCTACGTCTGCTAGCAATGCTCGATAACCCTCTCACACGCGACCGATATTGGACATCTTATGGATACATCTTAGGCGTCGCACCATCGCCCGAGCTGCGAGAAGCGCAGGCTGGACCCCGCATCATGCTGTTTAGCGCAGGGCCAGGAGCATCAATCGTTGGAGCTACTGCATCCCTACTCTTAGAGATCGATGAAGCGCAGGATGTCAGCGCGGAAAAGTTCGATAGAGACTTGAGGCCAATGGCCTCGACCACAAATGCAACCACAGTTTTGTATGGTACTGCCTGGAGCAACGATACACTACTCGCCATGATCAAGGCCGACAATCTGACCCGCGAAGAGGAAGACGGCATCCAGCGGCATTATCAATTTGACTGGCAAACCCTGGCCGCCATCAATCCCAATTACAAGACATTCGTAGAAAATGAAATACGGAGGCTTGGCGAGGAACATGTAACGATCAGAACACAGTATAAGCTCTTACCGATCAGTGGTGCAGGACTTTTGCTCAACGATTTACAGCGCTACCTGCTCAAAGGTACACACGATTGGGAAGAACAACCGGACGAAGATGACGATGGAGTGTATATTGCCGGCATGGATGTGGGAGGTGAGGACAGGACAAAAGAGGGTGAAGAGGTCAAGCGGCGCGGCAGAGATAGCACGGTGATCACTATTGGCAAGATACGTTATAACGAGCTACTGTTACCCCAGATCGAGATAGTACACCAGCTCTGGTGGACGGGCATGCATTATATCGAACAATATGCACAGGTAATAGCATTAGTTGAGCAATGGGGTATCAAAACGCTCGTAGTTGATAAGACCGGATTAGGTGAGATGATGGGATCACTGCTCGTAACACGTCTGGGAGAAGAACGGGTAGTTCCATTCAGATTTTCCAGGCCCAGCAAGAGCCACCTGACCTATCAATTTCTAAGCATGCTCAACAGCGGTAGATTAAAGCTTTATCGCAGTGATGAAGCTCCCGTTGGCATATCCGAGGAATGCTGGAAACAACTCCGACTGGCCCGCTCCAGAGCACCCGCACCCGGCATATTAGACATGTATGTTGACCCGGCAGAAGATGGGCACGACGATTTCTTGATGAGCATTGCCCTGACATGCGAGGCGGTAAACGGCTTCACGCTCCCAACGCAAGCATCGATCATTGTAAAACCGCACCGCCTCTACGAGAATGAAGGTCGCTTTTAGGCTTGAGGAATCATCCCTGCAACTACTTTTGTTTGTCGTTCACCTCAAATTTTTTCCTAAGCTATCGATCTTAAATATCACTGATGAACCATCCTTCCTTATCGTCACGATAATATCATCAGGCATAAACAACCTATCCAGGTCAACGGGCACTCCTGGTGCAACATGACGGACAATGCGAGGTACAGGCAAACCTTTCATCTCTTCCTCAAGCAGGACACGAAAGCGTTGGCATTCCTCCTCTTGCTTGAGATTCTTATAAGCCTGCGCAAGTTGTGCATAGGCTTTCCGACGCTCTTGCTTAGTTATACCCTCCAGTTCCAGGATTGGCTTGATGAGTTCAACCAGTTCAGCCCAGGAATCTTCTTTCATCAACTCCTGGCCTCGCCAGAGCAGGCGAGCCACAAGGCTGGGAGGCTGGTTTGCCAAACGCTGACAAAAGTCTTGAAAGTGCTCGCGCAATGGACTCTCTTCAGGAAGTTGTTGTGCCTCTTGCTTGAGTTTTGTCAGACACCGTTCAACCGCAATCGCGTTGCCCTGATCGCGGTAAACCAAGATCATATCAGTATAAATGCTATAGCGGTCCTGTACAGTAGTGGTCTCCATTCGTAGGAATTGTTCAGCTTCGACCAGTGCTTGTTCGTATTGGCGATTCTCTATGAAATGCATCATCCTCATACGTTTTTCGTATTGAAGTTGGCGATCTTTGAATTGCTTCATTCTTGTATGCATGTGATGCTTCCCTGGCAACAGTTGTAGATCTGCTTCCAACTGCTGGAGGTAATGCTGACTCTGGTCATACTGTCCACGCGTCCAACTACTGGTAAAGAGGAAGTAGCCAACTTCACAACGTTGCTCGACAGAAGCCATCGGGCTAACGAGGATTTGCTCTGCTATCTCTTCCATGCGCTTACGTCCTGCATTTCCGTCAAGACCATTGAGGCTGAAAGTATGTCTCTCCCACCACATTTGACCTTCTGGTGTCGTTTCGTCCAGTTCTGCCTTGAGCGCCTGCACTTCATTGCGTAACTTGTGTTCTGCTGGAAACATATTCGGTTCCTCTTCTAACTTGAGTAACAGTCTTTCGGCAGAATCTTTGTCACCCAGATGCAGATGGGCATTGGCCGCCAGTGCATAGAACTCTGCACGCTCTATGGTAGTAACATCACCTTGTGGTGAAATTTCTTGCTCCAACTGTGCTAGCTCTTGCCACTGCCCTGAAAGTCGCAGTTCCCTGGCCTGCTCTAAGAGTGTGTTGACCATCTGATTGAGAACCTCCTGATGGGGTTGCTGAACGACAAAACGGGCACTCACCTGCGCTCTCAGTTGTCGCAGATCCTCTAACAAGTGCCGACACTCGGCGCATGTCAAGAGATGCGTTGTTAGTCTGGTTACTTGTGCGATGGGTAAGGCCTCGTCAAGATAGGCTCGTAGCAGGCGCGTCGACTCACATTGCTGTAAGGCGATCTCCTGGTACTGCTGAAGAAATGCTCGCTCTGCACGCACCAGCAGCGTTCCAATCGAACTGCTGGCGACGTTCAGGATCGTCGCAATTTCGCTATAGCTATAGCCTGTGTGCCGTAAGAGCGGTAATCGGCTCTTACGAGGCGCTAATGTCGCCAGTGTGTTACGTACACGCTCACGTTCCTGGTTGCGCACAACTGTTTCATGAGGATCTTCCTGCATCGTGATGGAAGAGGGAGAGACTTTTTGCGCACGCTGTAAGGCACGCCGTTTGCCCCGCAACGCATTATAGCCACGATTAAGTGCAACCCGGCAGAGCCAGGCCACCAGTTCCGCCTGATGCTCTATCGTGGGTGGTTGACAGTAGAGAGCCAGAAATGTTTCCTGAAGAAGATCTTCGGCCTCATCGTGGCTCCCCAGCAGATTAAGCAGCACACGGTAAACACGGTCATAGTGGCGTCGAAACAAATTTTCAAAAGCGTCCTCATCGCCCTGCTTGAGTTGTGCGAGGAGGAGAGTATCCGGGACAATCATGTGAAAGCGGTCCTTTCCATCACGATCTGAGAGTGGCTTCTTCTACTCTTCAAACACCACGGAGCCACAATATGTGACACACTCTTCTTCTGTTTATTTATGCCTGAAAGCAAAACGAATGGGGCCATTCAGATTTTCCAGAACAGGTCAAAGCAAATTCATTTGGCAGTTTTTGAAGATAGTGAACAGACGCATTTCTCATGAGTGTTGTTCTGGCAATAAGACAGCAAAACGGCTTCACTCCTCTTTTTGCGAAGCCGCACCACTCTATAAGGATGAAGATTGCATTCAAGCTTGAGGAATTGGGGATCATCCTCCTCAAACATCCAATCTAGATTTTAGGACCGATTCCAATCCTTTCATAGCCTGACTTCTAAGATGTTGTTCCGGCAAATCTTTCACCTCTTCATTAAATCTGGCACAGAGGCGTCGAAGTTCTTCTCGCTGCTTGAGACGCACATAGGCCAGTCCTAAACAGAAGTAAGCTTTGTCACGTTCTTTCTCAGTTGCACTTTCCATTTCCAGGATTGGTTTGGTATACATTATCACTTCAGGCCAGGAACTCTCTTTTCTCGCATCCTCAGCATGCCAGAGCAGGCGCGTTATAGGACCGGGAGGCGGCTGATTTGTTATACGCCGATGAAATTCTTGAATTTCATCACGCAATAGACTCGCCTCATGAAGCAGTTGTCGTGTTTGCATAAGTTTCGCCAGACACTGTTCAAGCTCAGAAGTGTTACCCTGGTTGTGATAGACCTGGATCATCTGCATATAAGCAATACAGTGATGATCTACAGTGGCCTCCTCCATCTGTATAAGCTGTTCGGCTTCGCTGAGTGCTTGTTCATACTGGTGGGCGTTTACCAGGCCCAGAAGCATCACCATTTTTCCATCAGGATCGCTTCCAGAACGAAAATCTTTGTATCGTTTCACTTTTTTACGGAGATAGTGCTGATCAGGCAACTGTTGCAGATCTTTCTCTAACTGCGAGAGGTAAGACAGAGGCTGCTTATATTGTAGATCCTTTCCCAACTGTCGGATAGGAGAGAAGGGCTGATCCTGGTCATGTCGCCTTATCATCTGGCCCATCTCACCAGCTTGAACAAGGGAGAAACCAGCTTCACAGCGTCGCTCTATAGAAGCTGTCGGACTCATGAGAACGCGCTTTGTAGCCTCTATCTTCTCTAATGCCTGCTTATGAATTTCACTCCTATTGAGGCTCTCGATATTAAGAGATCTCGACTTATGTCTCAGTTGCCACCATTGACCTTCTGGCGTCGTCTCGTCCAGCTCTGCTTTGAGTGTTCTTACTTCGTTGTGAAGCTTGTGCTCTGCCGGAAGCGCATTCTGCTCCTCTTCAAGTTTGAGAAGTAAGCGTTGAGCAGAGTCTTTGTCACCTAAATGCAGGTAGGCATTAGCAGTCAGAGCATAGAACTCTGCACGCTCTACAGCGGAGACATCATCTTGTTGTATTGCTTGTTCTGCCAGCTGTACCGCCTCTTTCCATTGGCCTGCCAGTCGCAGCTCTCTCGCCTGTTCTAACAATTTGTATACCATGTGATTGAGAACCTCCTGATGGGGTTGCTGAACGATGAAACGGGCGCTCACCTGTGCTCTCAGTTGTCGCAGATCCTCCAATAAGTGCTGGCACTCAGTGCATGTCACGAGATGCGCTCTCAGCGTCTTCGTTTGCGCGGTGGGTAAGGCCTCGTCAAGATAGGCCCGTAGCAGGCGCGTCGACTCACATTGCTGTAAGGCGATCTCCTGGTACTGCTTGAGAAATGCTCGTTCCGCACGCACCAGCAGCGTTCCGATCGAACTGCTGGCAACGTTCAGGATCGTCGCAATTTCGCTATAGCTATAGCCTGTATGCCGTAAGAGCAGTAATCGGCTCTGACGAGGTGCTAATGTCGCTAGCGTGTTACGTACACGCTCGCGCTCCTGGTTGCGCACAACCGTTTCATGGGGGTCTTCCTGCATCGCGATGGGAGAGGGAGAGACGCTCTTTGCACACGCTGGAACTCACGTTGTTTACCACGTAGCGCATTGTAACCGCGATTAAGTGCAACTCGACAGAGCCAGGCGACCAGTTCCGCCTGATACTCTATCGTAGGTGGATGACAGTAGAGAGCCAGAAATGTTTCCTGAAGGAGATCTTCGGCCTCATCGTGGCTCCCCAGCAGATTAAGCAGCACGCGGTAAACATGGTCATAGTGGCGTCGAAACAAATTTTCAAAAGCGTCCTCATCGCCCTGCTTGAGTTGTGCGAGGAGGAGAGTATCCGGGACAATCATGTGAAAGCGGTCCTTTCCATCACGATCTGAGAGTGGCTTCTTCTACTCCCCAAACACCACGGAGCCACAATATGTGACACACTCTTCTTCTGTTTACTTATGCCTGAAAGCAAAACGAATGGGGCCATTCAGATTTTCCAGAACAGGTCAAGGCAAACTCGTCTGGCAATTTTTGAAGATGGTGAACAGATGCATTTTTCACGAGTATTGTTCTGGCATATAAGACAGCAAAACGGCTTCACTTCGCTTCTAAAAATCCAGCTCATAAAGAGGGGATTGATCGCCAGAGGATCAATTCCCTCTTTGTCGTCTCATTTGAGGAATGTTACGGTTCGGCAAAAAATTGACGGAGTGCTTGCGCTACCTGTTCCGGCTTGCCATCTGGGTTTCTTTGCTTGTCGTAATTCCACGCAGCCGCATGACCAAGTCCGGGGAACTCGACACGTGTCACATGTGGCAAAACCTTCTCGAGGGCGTCAAGGGCCACTTTTAAGTAAGCAGGACTCTTGCTCCCGCCAAGCAAAAGTACCCTGGTGCGTAGAACCCTGAAACTTTCCAGCTTCCCACTCATCTCAATGCCCAACTGCCCGTCGTAGTGCAGCGTCGGAGCAAGCATCCTAAACGTTATGTCGTCGTCCTTGGCGTTTTTCTCTTCACCTTTCATCATCATGTTCGTGAGTAATTCGAGCAAAAAGCGGGGCATGACGTTGAAGATTGGTGGCCCCAGTTGCGCTCCTTTCATACCTGTGACGAGCGCTGCGGCTACCCTCCCCTGGGCTATCTCCTTGTCAAAGCGTGTCAAAAAAGCTGTTGGTGCCGCGCCGTTCATGAAGAGCAGTGGTTCGTAGATAGCCACCTTGTGAATAGCGGGCAGGATGAGTGCTGCCTGGAGTGAGATGATGCCTCCTGAGCTGAGTCCGAAGACAGAGTGGGTACCCGTTTTGGTGAGGAGAGCGTCCACATCTTCAACTTCCTTCTGGATGCTGTAATCTTCGCCGTACGGGCCACTGAGGCCGCGACCACGGCGATCGGGCACATAGACGGTAAAGGCATCAGAAAGCTGCTCGGCGAGCTGTATGAAGTTTTGGGCTGACCCCATGGCACCCTGCACCAGCACGATGCCCGGACCGTGGCCGTATTGGCGGTAGCCTATGGCAGTGCCATCGGTAGAAGTAACAGAGCCAGTTGTGTAGTGCTTCCGCACTGGTGCGGTTGCTTGATCATTGCCACTGGTTTTTATTTCCATGGATTGCTATCCTTTCTTGTATGGTTGATTAATAAGCACTTCAAGCCTTTCCAGGCACAAGAGTCGGTCTACACTCCGTCCAGCAGAGGACTCATAACAGAGCGCTGGCAGCCCCTCGACAGGTCAATGTCACTCGTGCTCTGCTTGCTCTTGAGGTTCATTGTGTTTCTGCTCGGCTGCTGTACGATGGAAAGCGGCCCACTCTGCGACGCCTTCCACGGTGCCCAACCTGATCGCTTCAGCGAATTGACGTGTCCAGGCGAGTTCCGCCTCATGCATCGCCAGCTTGTACTCGCCCTCGATGAGATTCAGGCGTGGCACCCCACGCTGTGAGGCGAGTTGTAGGAGAGCGCGCCCCTGGACGATCTCCATCTCCAGGTGGGTGCATCGCTGTGTGAGAAGCGTCGCAGCATCCTCTGGCGGCAACACCGGGATAAGTGAGAGTCCCGCCTCGAACTGCGTGTATTCTTTGACTGGCCTGCTGATGAGTTCGCTGACCCAGTCGATGAGTTCCATACGACCAGCCTGGGTGAGACGGTAGATGGTGCGCTCGGGGCGTCGGCCCTCACGCTCAGTCTCGTGAGCGACGATGAACTCATGCTGCTGTAGTGCCTCGACTATCGTGTAGAGCGCGCCGTAGTTGAGCTTGATGCTCTGATCCTTCCCTCGCTCACGCATGGTCGTAGCCATCTCATAGGGATGCATCGGGTGCTCCGAGAGACATGCCAGCACCGCCAACGCGAGCGGGTTGTTCATCTTGCGTTTCGTAATCGGTCATTCCTCCGTACTGATCGGCAACACAAAAGTGTGTGACGACAATTATCTATTTCAGAGTATTCTGTTATAAATATATAGTTCGGGATATAAATTGTCAAGTGCTGTGTCGATGAATGTTGCCTGGGCCTTATCAGGCAAGCACCTTTTTTCCTTTGGCTTGGCCCTATGGAGGAACAGGCTATTTGAAAGCATTAGTGGAAGCATTTTACTTTGAGGTTCTGGCTGAGCGTGACTACGGGCACGAAATGGCCGCCAAAAAAGGCAGATCTTCCTGGGCAAAACGACAGACGTTTACGCTACGGCGATGAAGAAATCAAAAGTAATGAACACAGCCTTCAGGAGAGTCCTTGCGATTTCGCTGATCGAAGGCGGTCTACCATCATCCATCCCAGATCGACCACATACAGGGTAATTACCGTATCACCCAGTATCGTTGCCAGCCAACTTGCCGGTAACAACTGATCAATTCCCCACAGGATAAAGGCCAGACTGACAAGTAGCGCCTTGAAGAGGTCCAGTGGCTTTGGTCGAGTAAGTATCAGGAATCCGGCAGAGGCTGCACCAATTAGCAGTAAAGGAGATGCCGAGAGAGGTGCATGGGGGAGGATTTGAAGAGACTGGGGAACAATATCATTCCCCAGAAGCAAGATCCCTGTTACAAGCGCCAGGACGATGAGCATCCAGGTAAAGAGGTGCAGCAGCGAATGCAGAATATTCAAACGTCGTGGTTTGTGAAGTGGAATGGAAGGTAAAGAGGAAGATGGGTCCTGTTTCAATGTATTATTCATAGTACTTTACGCGTGCTGTGACTTCCCTCTTCGTTGCAAGGAAGCAACGTAGCCTATCCTTTCACAGTAAGATATTTCTCTAGTTGCTCATGTACTTTACAGAATATATGGCACGTATGTCAATGTCAACAGGTGATATAATGAAATCAAATCTCTCTATGGAGGATCTTATGGCTATTGAGCATTCTCAGGCCTCGAACGAGACCAGCGACCCATTCGCGCCACTTTACTCTCATCAGTATGTTCAGCTCAGTACCTTCCGTAAGAACGGAATCTCGGTTCCCACACCTATCTGGTTCGCAAACGATCAGGGCAAGCTCTACATGGTAACCTCCCCAACAACTGGGAAGGTCAAACGCATTCGCAACAACGCAAAGGTACTGCTGGCTCCCTGCACTGGACGTGGCAAGGTGCTGGGTGAACAGATCGAAGGTCGTGCACATGTATTGCCAGAAGCGCAATATGAAAAGACAGCAAAGATATTGATCCACAAATATGGCTTTATCTATCATGTGTTCGCGTTCATACAAAAGTTGCGAAAGATCCCGCAAATCTTTATCGAGGTCGAGTCGCTCTAGTGCAACATACGTGACTTTCCTTGAAGCCTGAACCATGCCCTCATTTATCCGCTAGCACAGGTACGGGGGAACTCACGACGTCAGGCGCAAGATACCACGCTCAAGAGCCACCGTCACAGCCGCAGTACGATCAACCACTCCTAATTTGCTAAAGATGCGAATCAAATGGGATTTAATGGTTGCCTCGCTAATGTGGAGACTACGTGCCGCCTCTTTATTGCTTGCGCCATGCGCAACTTGCGTGAGCACCTCCACTTCACGATCGCTCAGCGTCTCTGCGGCTGGCATGCGCATCTGTTGGAGAAGACGCGTAGCAATCTCAGGTGCCAGTGCAGATTGACCTTGTGCCACGGAGCGAATGGCGGCAAACAGTTGCTCACGTGGGGCGTCCTTCAGCAGATAGCCCGTTGCTCCTGCCTCGATTGCACGCAAGATATCTGCATTGCTCTCATACGTGGTCAAAACCAGTACTGGAAGACGGGGATATTGTTTCCTGATCTGCTCAGTGGCAGTAGCACCATCCATATGAGCCATCCGCAAGTCCATAATAACAACATCGGGATGCAATTGGACAGTCAACGCAACTGCTTGTGCGCCATTACTGGCCTCGCCAACGATCTCGAAATCGGGCTGACTGGCAAACATACCCTGTAGACCAGCGCGAACCACCGGATGATCATCGGCAATAAGCAAACGAATGCGACTCATCGGGAGAACTCCTTTACAGCTTCCGATGCACTTTGTGGCTCATCAGGACAGACCACAAGCGCTGGGAGCGCCACGGCAAGCGTTGTCCCTTCACCAGAGGTACTCTCAATAGTGAGCATACCACCCAGTTGCTCAGCACGTGCACGTAATGCTTTTAATCCGAAGCCATTAGTATGTGCGCTGAAGAGGCCGGTAACTGTGTCGGGTCAAAGCCAGCGCCATCATCCTGCACATCCAGCATAACCAAATCATCCATATAGGATAGACTCACCGTGACCTGGCTGGCTCTGGCATGTTTGCGGGCATTAGCCAGCCCCTCCTGCGCGGCACGAAGAAGAGTTACCTCTATCTCTGGACGGAGCATGCACCGGGGCCAGTAATAGTCGTGCTCGCACCAATACCATTTTCTGCAGACCATTTCTCGCTGAGGTGGGTTAACACTTCAGGAAGCGAGGTACGTTCAAGGGCCTCTGGCTGTAATGCCCACATCAAACGTCGCGCCTCGGTCAGATTCTCACGTGCCGCCTGATGTATGTAATCGAGATGCCGTGAAACCATATGCATATCGTCAGGGCGTGCTCCCCGTACTGCTTCTACATGCATCAGGATACTGGTAAAACCCTGGGCTAAGGTGTCGTGTATCTCATGGGCAAGACGCTGGCGTTCCTGCATAGCTCCCGCATGCCGTGAAGCTACTGCCAGCTCCTGACGAGTCGCCTCCAACTCATGCAAAAGTTGATCCTTTTCCCGATTCTGTTGATTTATGGCTTCAAGACTTAAGGATACAGGAAAACCAACAACAACGAGACTGGCAAAGATTAGCAGTACACTATAATTTATTCTCGTTATGACCAGGAGATACCAAAACGCAAATGTGCTCAGGATGAGAATACCAGGGATTTTCCAGAGCCTGTATGAGAGGAGATAGACCTGAGAAGAGAGACCAAAGAGCATTAACAAGTAGGCCGGGTGAGAATGTTCCAGCACCAACCAGAATCCCCAGGTACAGACGAGATACCCCTGTGTGACCAGCGGGTGTTGTCGCCAAAATATGGAAGGAACGATGATGCAGATGCCATACCAGACCCCAAGAAGCAACGTCAGACCAAGAAGGAGAGCAAGACTTCCCCAAACAAGAGATTCTGACTCTATCCACACAGTTGCGCCTGTTACAGTCACCAACTCCAGATAAAAGAACCCATGCCAGAAGAGGAACCTGTGTATGCTCTCTTGACGAGCATGTGCTGCCACCAGTCCTGATCGCGTGGACTGCCGGCTTGTGTGAGAAATTTGCATCTCGTTTTAAATACCTCTTTTTACACAACTGCGCAATTTCTTGTGAGTATAGCATATGCTGCCTCTCTTTGATCTGACATTAAAGAGAGTACTACATTAGCAACAAAGCAGCATCCACTACTCAGTGGATTGTGCATTCAACCGAATGGATGAACGACAATCAACCGATGGGGCGTTTCTTGATCTGACCACTTCATGTTTTAATAGCACCAGACCAATCAATTGACGAGGGATGGAAAAGCTCGCTGGATGAAGGGTTGAACTTATCATCAATATCTACAGATGTGAAAAGAATTTAGTGATCAGAAAGGAAGATTTTCATATGGCACAAGCGGGAGCACTACCACAAGCACGAACTCTCTCACCACTCATAGCCTGGCGCAACGTACTGGGTGCAACAGTGTTCGCCTGGCTGTTTCTTGCATTGCCAAATTTTGGCTTTTTGACGGACTATCTCGCGAGAACGATGAAGAATGATCTACTACTGGCCTCGCTCTATCTGGATCTTGGTTTCTTTGTTAGCGCAATAATTGCCATCGCAGTAGTTTACTGGTGGCAACGGGCACACGGTGAAACGTTGGCAGATCTGGGCTGGAGACGACCGACAACACCAGGAGCAATCATTGCAGCTATCATTTTTGGAGCACTCTTCGCCTCCTCATTTTACTTCGCTCCAGGACATCTTAGCTTTCTAGCTTTTCCCTGGGAACGATTTATCATGGCCCCAATTGGAATTGTACTTGCCGCAAGCGAGGAGTTAATCTTCCGAGGATTTGTAATAGAACAACTGCGCCGTGCCGGTGTGCCAACCTGGATACAGATCATAACCTCTGCGGCGACGATCGCTTCCTATCACGGTATCACAGGCTATCACTACGTTATATCGTCTGTAATAGGTGCTTTCGTCCTTTTGGTATACTTGCCATAATCCACGTGGCCGGCAAACGCAGTCTAACCCCCAACACGATATCCCACGCTATGGCTCACTTTTTTGGCGATCCCAGCGCGATCATGGCGATTTTTCTAAACCTGGCGCGTTACTTCCACTAAATGGTGATGGATGGCATGAGTTCATGCCTTCATGAGAAACTAAGCAGCCTGGCCCATCTTCGCACGTCAGGCTGCTCTTGAAAGAGGCAGATCCTTCTTTTTCTCCTTTTCGGGACTATCGGGTAAATTAAAAACTCTACCTTGACAGAGAGTATTAAGGCATGCTAATATCTTATCAGACTCCTAGGATATTAGCACGTGCTAATACACCTAATTGCTATTGTTGGTCGTGCTCCTGTCTCACCAGCAAAAGGATCACTGCACACAGGCCCTGCTTCAATCCGAACGTAGTTTTTTTATACGTACGACGTATACACATCTGTATACCTGCTCGTACCGATGTATACACATCGGCATGTTATTGCAATGCGCCTTAAGCTCAGACAGAAGCAAGAGAGAAAAGGATCTTTACATGAACCTGCAAAGAACATCCAGGCAACCAAAGGCCATGGGCATTGTCCGTATCTTTTTTGGGATAGTCTGGGCGATTGATGCCTGGTACAAGTGGCAACCTGGCTTTCTCAACACTTTACCTCACTACATGTCACGACATCTACCGGGGCAACCGCCCCTGCTCGAGGCCTGGTTGACGCTATGGGTGAATGTTGTAAATATCAATCCTCATCTGATGGCCTACCTTGTTGCTCTTGGTGAGACAGCGATTGCGATTGGTCTCCTTCTAGGCCTTTTCAACAATCTGACATATATCGCTGGCATTGTGCTCTCCTTCTTGATCTGGTCAACTGCCGAGGGCTTTGGGGGACCACCGAAAGTGGGCTCTACAGACATTGGGACATCCATCATTTACACCTTCGTCTTTGTCTGTTTATTGCTCTCTGCGGCCAGTCGCTACTATAGTCTCGATAACTATTTAAGAGCCAGACTGAAACGTTCTGCTTCCCTTTCGTCTAATGAAAGCAAAAGCGAACTATCAGGCAGTCCTGCGTAGTGAAGTGTCCGCAGTAAATGATTGGTCTTTGATAGTCAGATGAAATAGAAAGAAGCGGTTCTCTGGGTTGCTCCTCAGAACCGCTTCTTTCTGTAGGAAAACAGGGATCATCGCCCTCAATACATCATCAAATTGGATAATCATACGATGATGATGTTACATATAATAGTATATTTGATATCATCTTAAATTCTTATAGGTATATATCTCTATTTTTCCTAATAAAGGCACTGAGAGAAGTGCTTCCTGTTTGACGAGGGGACATTTGTTTTGCTATCATAAAAATAAACAGAAGCCGTCAAGCCAGCCCTAAAGGATATGATAGCATGAAACAACAAATACGGGTATTTCTTCTTCTTATAATATTTTGTACCCTATGTGTGGCATGTGGAGGGGGAGGGACAACCACCCAAACACCTACACCTACCATTGCAACGGTGAATCTGAATGTGTTTGCCGCTGCTTCATTAACCGAGTCTTTCAAGGCGCTGGCTGTACAGTATCAAAAAGTGCATCCTGATATTATTATCAAATACAACTTCGCAGGTTCATCAACCCTCGAAACAGCAGATCGTCAATGGCGCACCTGCCGACGTTTTTGCTTCTGCTGACGTTACTAATATGAAGAAGGCCAGTGATGCTGGATTAGTAGGCACTTCGCAGGTGTTCGCCAGAAATAAGCTCGTTGTGATTGTCCCTGCAAGCAATCCCGCTGGGATCACGACCCTCAAGGATCTGGCAAAGAAAGGTATCAAGCTTGATTTCGGGACGCCAACTCTTCCGATAGGCGCATATGGTCGTCAGATCTTAGACAAGATGGCTCAATCGCCAGACTACGGTTCTGCATACAAAAATGCCGTCCTTGGAAATATCGTTTCTCAAGAGGATAATGTCAAAGCGGTGGTTCAAAAGGTGCAATTGGGCGAGGCTGATGCGGGCTTTGTCTATCAAACCGACGTGACGCCTGCGATTGCCAGTAAGGTGAAGATCATCGAGATTCCAGACAACTTCAATGTGATTGCTCAATATCCTATTGCCGTTGTCAAAAACACTGCCCATGCCACTCAGGATCAGGCATTTGTACAGTATATCCTTTCAGCAGATGGTCAGGCTGTCCTTATCTCATATCATTTTACCGGAAAACCATGAAGTCGGCACAAGACCTTGCCTTCGTTGGAAAGCTTTTCCACAGGAGAATATGGTCACAATGGCCTGTTCGTCTCCTTGTGGGCATCCTGGCAGGAAGCTTCTTTCTCTTTCTAGGGGTTCCGCTAGCATCTTTGCTACTTCGAGAACCTCCTGCGGTACTCTGGTCTTCAATGCTTCAACCAGAGGTTGTTCAGGCTTTACAGATCAGCCTCCTCACAACATGCATCAGTACACTCCTGACGATCATCTTTGGTCTGCCTGTTGCCTATCTACTTGCTCGCATCAACTTTCCTGGCCGAAAAGTGCTTGAGACACTCGTTATCCTTCCAACTGTGCTTCCTCCAGTCGTGGCAGGAGTAGCTCTTTTGCTCACTTTTGGTCGATTCGGGCTTATCGGTCGCTATCTCAACATGGTGGGAATAACTATCCCATTTACGATGGTTGCGGTCGTAATGGCTCAGACATTTATCTCTGCTCCCTTCTTTATCAACAGTACCAAAGCAGGTCTTGAGCAACTGGATACTCGCTATGAGTTAGCCGCCTATACATTGCGTGCATCGCCTTTTTACGCATTCCGACGCGTCGTTCTGCCACTCATCCGTCCCGCGCTTCTTTCAGGAATAGGCCTCACCTGGGCACGTGCGCTCGGCGAGTTTGGGGCAACCATCACTTTCGCCGGCAACTTCCCAGGTGTGACACAGACATTGCCAATTGCTGTCTATATTGCTGGAGAAAGCGACATCGATACGGCAGTAGCCATATCCGTCGTTCTTATGGCAGTCTCATTTGGTTTGTTATTAGCGGTACGGCTAGTTTCAGTATCCTCAAGTGAGTCGAGATCGGCACATCTCATCACTCATACGCACGAGCTTCGGTAGCTTTGAATGATGCATAAATGGTTTTGCCTTCACTCAATTCCATACGTATGGTAGAAGAGGACGTTAATTCGGCGGTGAGTGGTAATGTTGAGGAATTTAACAGAATGCTTACACGTACTCTCCCATCATCTGACTCAGCATTCCCAACAGGCAAAATTTGTACGATTTCACCACAAAAGACATTCTGTGCAGAGCCTTCAGGAGGAATAAGATGGAGCGTAATACTGCGTGGGTCAACCACTACATAGGCATCTTCGCCCAACTGTGGTACCCAACGTGTCTGATCATATTCCCCCAGTGTGGCATGCACTTCGATGCCTTGTCTCCCATTACCAGAGAGTTGAATTGTACAGAGTGCATTTGCATCGCTGTGCACAACACGTCCTTGAAAGAAATTCATTCCCACCAACTCTGCTACATACGATGAACGGGGTTTCTGCAAAAGGGTATGATGGTTCCCCTGCTGGATGATCTTCCCCTGGTCAAGCACAAGGATTTGCTGCCCAAAGAGCAGGGCATCCAGATACTGATGTGTTACCATCAGCGTTGTTACACTGACATTTGTCAGCAGGCGACGAAGCTCCTGGCGCACCTCTCGTCGCGTCTGCACATCCAGCGCAGAAAGCGGTTCGTCCAGTAACAAGAGCTGAGGGCGAAGCGCAAGCGCTCGTGCAATCGCTACCCGTTGTTGCTGCCCTCCCGAAAGTTGTGCGGGACGCCGCTGATCGAGTCCCGTTAGATGGACTTGTTCGAGCGCTTCTCCGACGTGCTGGTGGATGGTCTTGCGTGGAAGATGTTGTGCGCGTAGACCAAAGGCAACGTTCTCAAATACACTTAAATGGGGAAAGAGCACATAATCTTGAAAGACATAGCCAAAGGGGCGGTCCTGCGGTGGAACGATGAGATGCTGATCGCTGTCAAAATAAGTCACATCATCGAGTGAAATGTGTCCACGCTGGGGATGCAACAGACCCGCAACAGAGCGCAATACCGTGCTTTTCCCTGCTCCACTCTCACCAAGCAATACTGTCGTTTTACCGATGTCAGCAGTAAAACTAAGATCAAGGTGAAAAGTATGAATAAGCGTATCAATCGTAACTTCTAACATGACAATAGTATAAGGGAACCACCAGATAAGGGCAAGGACCGGTATGTGTCGATGCTTTTTCCTGGGATGACGCTCACCCAAAGATAGTTGTACAACTATCTTTTATATGTTAAGATATTAATATTAAGGAGTTAACATTGCTATGGACAACTCTCCAGCCTATCTCTTGCATAAACTCGTATTCGAACTGGACCGTGGAGCCGATAAACTGCTGCGGACACATATGGGCATCTCTTACAAGCGTGCACTCTTCTTGTTCATGTTGCAGCAGCATGGGACCATTACCCAGCATGAATTGGCGGTTGCCCTGGGCTATAGCGATCCAGCCGTCAGCACCATGCTTCTGGAACTCGTCAAAGATGGCTATGTAAGGACGACACCCAGCCCAGAGCATAGACGTAAACGCCTCGTGACCATTACGCCGAAAGGGAGCGAGAGTGTAGCAAACGGGAGACACCTGCTGGACTCGCACTTTGACCAGTTGATGGTAACTGCCGGTATTGATGCCCAACACTACAGTGAACTCACCGAACAGGTATACCAGGCCCTCATGGCCAAAATGAAGAAGGAGTAATCATGACCCAGAGTCTCACGAACACGGCCATAGAAGCCACCTCCACCATGATCTCTAAGGACGGAGCTAAGATAAGCTATCTCTCCATGGGAAGTGGGCCATCGGTTCTGGTTATTCCTGGCGCACTCTCAATGGCTACCGGCTATGCCTCCTTCGCACGCGCTTTGGCTGAGCATTTTACGGTCCACATCATCGAGCGTCGCGGGCGAGGCCTCAGCAGCCCACAAGGTGATGATTACGGCATAGCCAAAGAGCGTGAGGATGTGCTCGCCCTGCAAAAAAAGACCGGCGCGTCCTTTCTCATTGGCCACAGCTTTGGTGGACTCATTGCCCTGGAAGCTGCTCGCAACAACCAGACCCTCACCAAAATAGCCGTATACGAACCTGGCGTCTCTATTGATGGGTCCATCCCGATGGACTGGATGCCTGACTACGAGAAGAAGCTTGCTGAGAAGAAATATATCGATGCGTTTGTCGAGTACTCACTCGGCGTCGGCCCTGAGCACGTACGCGAAACACCTCATTGGCTTATGAAGCTGCTGCTTCCGCTTTTCCTAAGCTCCCACGAGCAGAAGCTTATGCTGGGTCTTCTCCCTGAAAATCTGCGCGAACATCAGGAAGTTGCCCGGCTTGACAGTAGCTATAAAAACTACCAGGAAATATCTGCTGATGTACTGCTCATGTATGGTGGGAAAAGCAATGTCAAATGGGTAGATATGGCAATGGAGCGGCTTGCAGCGGTCCTCCCGCACTCTGAGACGAAGGAATTTCCCAAACTTGACCACTTTGGGATCGACAAAAAGGCTCCACGAGAAGTCGCCAGGGCAGTCAGTGACTACTTTCTCAAATAGCAGAACTGCTATCTGAGGGGGTGACAATACAAACCTTAAATAGTTGTGAGCAAAATATATAGAAACGTCGTGTGCCGCAGACGCATGACGTTTCTATATATTTTACTCACAACTTACAACAATATGCCCGTTTTACATTCAGAATCATCTCGTGATCTTTGTGGTTGTGATCCTCCTTGGTATATGCGGCATAGCATTACTACTTAATCGGATTGGGAAAACTTTGTTTGCCGGAATAATCGTTGTCGTCTCATCTGAACTTGCACTGATGGCTATTGTGATAACGGCCATTCCACTCGACGTGTCTAATCTTCCTCTCTTTGACATGCTCATTATGGCAGAACTCCTTGCGATCTCGCTATTGCCTGCAAGGAATGTCTTTCTCGTTGCCATGCTGAATATCCTGTTCATTGTGGCTGATCTGCGGTTCCAGCCAGCGATCAGTATGCATTAGCCGTCATGGTCTATGAATGGCTTTGTGGGCAACTTCCCTATCAAGGTGATCCCATTACTGTTGGGATGCAACACCTGATGGCTCCCATTCCCCCGATACGTATGCACAATGATACGCTTTCGCCTGACATAGAAGAGATCTCAAAGGCAATGGCAAAAAATCCCAGACAACGCTGACAGCGAGCGTACCTTTGCTGCTGCCTTGCAACAGGCCTATCAAGCGGGACAAGCACAGATCATTATCCCTCCGTCTCCACCGATAGACAAAACGCTACCAGCAAGCTACCCACGTCAATCGACAAACACGCTTCCACTAAGAAGAACGTTTAGCGATATCAGATCTCGAGGAAGCCAGAAGTGGTGGTCCTTTCCCACTGGCAAGGCGATATTCTCGTCTCCTGCTGTAGTCAATAGCGTTATTTACTTCGGCTCGGATGATCATAACCTCTATGCCCTTGATGCTACTTCCGGACGAAAACTGTGGTCCTTTTTCACTGATGGTTCGGTAACCTCATCTCCCACTGTGGCCAATGGCATCGTCTACTTCGGCTCGGGAGACAGCAACCTCTACGCTCTTTATGCTACTTCCGGGCAAAAACTGTGGTCCTTCCCCACTGATGGCCCAGTGTCCTCATCGCCTATTGCCGTCAATGGCATCATCTACTGCGGCTCAGATGATGGTAACCTCTATGCCCTTGATACTGCTACCGGACGAAAACTGTGGTCCTTTTCCACTGATGGTGCGGTGATCTCGTCACCTACTGCGGCCAATGGCATCATCTACTTCGGCTCGGGAGACAGCAACCTCTATGCCCTTGATGCTACTTCCGGACGAAAACTGTGGACCTTTTCCACTGATGGTGCGGTGGCCTCGTCACCTACTGCGGCCAATGGCATCGTCTACTTCGGCTCGGGAGACAGCAACCTCTATGCAATTTTTGCATGAGGGAGACGGAGATTCTGGCCACTAGTTCCTGATACTAAGGTTCATCAAGGAGCATAGCCTAGGCTTAGTTTACCGAGGCATTGCGTACACGCTGGTTAAACGTGACTGCAACGGCCAGCAAACCTTGCGGAATAAACAGCAGAAGCACTGCATTGACTGGTCCAACCCACTGCAATAGCAGGCCGGTGATCCACATGCCCAGCGGCTGCCCCCCAAACGCGATCAGGCGGAAGACGCTGCTGACACGCCCTTGCAGATGGTCAGGGGTGACCATCAGACGATAGCTGTACTGCACCACCATGTACATAGGTACAACAACAAAGCCGATGACATTGCCAATGCCAAGCACCCAGACATTGGGCGCGAACGCATAGACTAGCCAGCCCAGCGCCCACAACCAGGAGGTCCCAACCAATACCTTATAGAAACCAAAGCGTTTGTAGAGCGGCGTGACTATTACCGCGCCGAGAATACTTCCCAGTCCACCAGCACCAAAGATCAGACCCAGCGTGACATTACTGGCATGCATGCGCTGTCCAAGTACGATAATGAGCAACACATAGCCATAGCAGGGCGTAATCAGGCCAAAGGTATGCAGTGCCAGGAAACGCAGGCCAGTGGGTTGTGCCACAGCCAGACCACTCCCTCTTTAATCTCTTTCCGCAGATCAGGCGATCCTGTCCCACCCACCATACGCTCCTCTTGAAAACGTCTTTTGATGAAGAGTAGCGAGACAATCGAACATGCGTAGGAGATAGTATCAACAAGAAATGGCATCATACTCCCCAGCCCATACAGGATAGGGCCTAGCGTTGGACCAATCGTAGTAGCAAGAGATTCTATCGTCTGATCCTGGGCCGTGGCATCCGGAATCTGTTCCGGCTCTACGATACGTGGAATGCTAGCAGTCATGGCCAGACTAAAAAAGACCGCAAGCGTTCCTTCTAGCAGAGCAACGATGTAGAGTTGCAAGTAGCTCAGTTGCCCCAGCCACAGAGCGAGTGGGATGCTGCCCAGAGCCAGCGCACGTCCTGTATCACAGATGATCATCAAACGTTTGCGATCCCAACGGTCCACCAGCGCGCCTGCGGGCAGCATGAGCAACACAGTAGGCAGGCTGCGCACAGCCGATATCAAACCAGCCTGGGCTGGTGAGTGCGTCAAAGCCAGAAACAGCAGGGGAAAAGCAATCAGCGATACCTGTGAACCAATCGCAGAGCGCCACTGCCGGCTGGTGAGAATCAGGTAATCGCGATTGCGCCAGAGCGGTTTGATCTTGCCTTTGAATGCCTCGGGCATAAATACCTTTCAGATATAGGTTTTTTAGGAAAGGAAGGTAAAGCCTCGTCATCTGCTATAATGAGGTCCATTAGTACTCAAGGGCCTACAATTGATTATTGCCAGGTGCTCACTTCTTTGAAGAGTGCAGAGGCAAGCAGGGCGCTGCGTGTGGCGATCTCTTTGGGGGTGTAGGGCCTTCCTTGCTCAAGCCACCAGGTAATAGCTTCCACAAACATCGTAGACACCAGATCTGGCACAAACTCATCTGAGAAGGTGTGGACGGGGTGAGCACTCGCATCCGATCCGTGAGGAAGGTTCCCACCTTCTTTGATCAGGCCCGCCAGAGACGCACGCATCTTCCTCGCAAACCAGGGGCTGCCCTTTCTGCCAAGCAGCGCCCGATAGAGCCGTTCGTAGTGCGCAATATGCTCGAAGAACGTCACCCAAATCTCAGCAGGATGTTCTCGCCCCAGATCTCCAACCGCGTTGAACAAGGCGCTCATGGCTTCCTCAAAAATCTGCTCCACCAGATCATATTTATCCTGATAATTGCGATAGAACGCGGCCCGGCTCACCATCGCACGCTCGGTAAGCTCGCCGATGGTGAGTGCCTCGAAACCTCGCTCCTCGATCAAATCAATTAACGCCTCCCTTAGCAGTTTCTGCGTGCGTCTTACGCGTAAATTGCTTACCGATTGAGTCATTTTGCGCTCCTTGTCTCATCTGAGACACATTTTCCTGATTGATCCTTGTCTCTCTGCGCTCGTCCGGCTACACTAAGAACCAGATACGAGAGTCCATCTGAGATAGTATGTCTCAACCCGGTCGTCCTGTCAACAGACAGATCTGAACCATCCATGAGGCGTCAAGATAAGAGTTACCGGTGCATTTCATTTACCACGCGCTGCGTGAGTCAACACACCCTCTTACAAAAGAGAGGTTTTCTCTGAAAGGACAAGATCTATGCATTCGTTTGCACGTCACCTCCACGGCTCTGCGGGCAAGGCGTCGGCCAAAGAGACAAAAGGGCTGATCCTCAACGGGGGCTGGCGCTACGACCTGACGGGATGGTTCTGCGACACCTTTATGTTCCGTGGCCAGTGGCGGGAACTCAGGCAGAGGACTGCTAATCTGGCCCGTATTCAACCTGGAGAGCAGGTGCTGGATGTGGGCTGCGGCACGGGGACACTGGCAATGGAAGTGGCACGCAGTGTTGGCACAACGGGCCACGTCGCGGGCGTTGATCCGGGGACAGAGCAGATCGCCCGTGCCCGCTCGAAAGCGGCTCGGCGCAACTTGCCCATCGATTTCCAGATTGGGGTGATCGAGCATCTCGCCTTCCCCGATCAGACGTTCGATGTGGTGCTCTCTACCTTGATGATGCATCATTTGCCGGCTCCCCTCAAACGTCAGGGACTCTCTGAAATCGCCCGTGTGCTCAAACCAGGAGGGCGCCTGGTCATTGCCGATTTCAAGCACAAGCAAGAGCGCCAGGGTCAGGCCGCACGCTTTCACGCGGGGGGAAGCAGCGTGCATGATCTGGTTGCACTCATCAAGGAGGCCGGTTTCAACCAGCTGGAAACGGAGGAGATGCAGCCCGCACGCTTCTCTGCTTTCCCAGGAGCAGGTTTTGTCCTTGCATACAAAAGCTGAGAGGAAGGCAGATGAGTACACTCAAGATTCCCGGTGCGCAAGTTGTTTTATGAGGTGAGCGGATCCGGGCCACTCCTGATCCTGAATTCCAGGGGCTAGCGGCGTGGGAGAGGTCTTCCGCCAGATCGCACATGACCTTTCAGCACGGTATCAGGTGGTCACCTACGACCGTCGCGGTTTTTCCCGGAGTCAACTCGATGGACCTCAAGACTATGATCACCGGCTCTCGACCGATGCCGATGATGTCCGGCGCTTGATCGAGCATCTGACAGATAAACCAGCAACCGTCTTTGGCAACAGCTCGGGAGCGATTGTCGCACTCGAAGTCCTCGCCCATTATCCCGAGCAAGTCCAGACGGTAGTTGCCCATGAGCCTCCGGCCGTTTTACTGCTGCCTGATGCGGCAAAATGGCTGGCCTTTTTCGACGGGGTCTATGACACCTACCAAGAGAGTGGGATTCCCAAAGCCATGCACCAGTTTGCTAGCAGGATTGTTGGAAGTGAAGACCATCAGGTGATAGAGCATTCTATGACAAAGCAAGCGAACGAGTACACCATGACGAACGCTGCGTACTGGATGGAGCATGAGTTGCGCCAGTATCCACGATTTGAGCTTGATCTCGACGCCCTCGCTGCGCATACCAGGCGGCTCATGCTAGCTTGTGGGCGCGACTCCCAAAACCAGATGACGTGCCAACCGAACAAGGTACTCGCCAGACGGTTGGGACTCGATATCGTCGATTTGCCCGGCGGACACCTCGGCTTCATGTTCTCTCCTACTGAGTTCGCAAAGGAACTCATGAACGCGCTCAAAGACGACCTGATCTGACGCTCAAGAGGGGGAAAACTTCTGACTGCCTTCGGCATAGATACCCTTTCTCATTTTGTTATCACAAACAAAAGCAAGAACATCCATAAGCTTATGACGGCCATACATACTTAAACCGTCAAAAAGGAAAGAAGCGCAATGACGATAGAAGCCAAACGATCCCCGGAAGAAGAACAGGGATCGCAAACTCACAATCAGACGACTGAGGATAGCCACGTCGTCTTTGCACTGGAGGGCATGACCTGCGCCTCCTGCGCGATGCGTATTGAGAAGGGCTTGAAGAAGGTGACAGGAGTGAAGGAGGCCAGTGTCAACCTTGCTACTGAACAGGGCACCGTAACCTATGATCCCACTCAAACCAATGTGGAGCAGATGATACAAAAGGTCGAGACCATTGGGTATAAAGCCACAGCGCTGAATATGCCTGCTGCATCGCTACCTGAGCCAGCACAAGCCAGCCAGTCTGACAAGCCCAATGGATGTTTCAGATGTACCTGTTTCACAGGAAGAAGAACGAAATCAGCGTAAACAGGCCGAAGTTATTCGCAAACGAAATCTTTTAATTCTGAGCATCACACTCACCTTACCCATTGTTGTCATGAGCATGTTCTTCATGAATAGCTTTCCCGGCGAAAACTTGCTTTTGCTGCTGCTCACAACTCCTGTCTGGGCCATCGTAGGTTGGGAGTTCCACCGAACAGCGCTGAAAACGCTTCGTCATGCTGGTGCGAACATGGACACACTGGTCTCAGTTGGTTCGACTGCTGCATATGGAATGAGTGTCGTTGCCACTTTTTTCCCTCATATCGTTGGAGGAACAACATTCTACGATACGGCGGCGCTCATCGTCACGCTGATTTTCTTAGGCAAGTATCTGGAAGTTCGGGCCAAAGGGCAAACAAATGAGGCTATCAAGAAGTTAAGTGGGCTACAACCTCGCACCGCTCATGTGATACGTGGCGGAGCGGAGATAGAGCTTCCTATCGAAAGTGTCCAGGTTGGAGATGAGATCATCATACGTCCTGGTGAAAGAATCCCTGTTGATGGACTGGTTCATGCTGGTCATTCCTGGGTCGATGAGTCCATGATTACTGGCGAAAGTCTTCCCGTTGAAAAGGGGGAAGAAGATCAGCTTATCGGTGCAACGATCAATCAGTCAAGTGTCCTGCGTATGCGTGCCACAAAGGTGGGAGCTGATACGATCCTGGCCAATATTATTCGTCTGGTAGAGCAGGCCCAGGGTTCCAAAGCTCCTATTCAGCGTCTCGCTGATACCATCTCAGGTGTTTTCGTTCCTGTTGTGCTGGTAATTGCGTTCCTCACATTTGTGGGTTGGGCCATTGCTGGAAATTTCCTCCCACAAAATCTCATATGCAATACCACCGTGTCTGGTATGAACATAGCTGCGCTCAACTGTAACGGTCCATGGATTACGGCACTGGTCGCGGCAATCACAGTACTCGTTGTTGCGTGTCCCTGCGCCCTTGGGCTGGCAACACCAACAGCCATTATCGTTGGAACGGGAAGAGGCGCTGAGAAGGGTATTCTCATCAAAGGTGGGGATAGTCTGGAGCGTGTCCAGGCTGTACGCGCTGTTCTGCTTGATAAGACAGGGACCATTACCAAAGGGAAACCTGAACTGACCGATGTAATTGCATATGTTAACGAGCGGGCGGATGATATGTTGCGTCTAACGGCTCAGGCCGAACAAGGGTCTGAACATCCGCTGGCTGCTGCTATCATCGAAGGAGCAAAAGCACGAGGTATAATGCCTGGGCATATCCCTGAGCACATGACAGCACTTGCCGGACGTGGATTAGAGGCAACAGTCGAGGGTCATCATATAGTAATTGGGACACGTCGTTTGCTGGATGAACGTTCCATAGCTTACAATCCCATGGAGAATGCTCTGCAAAAATTAGAAGAGCAGGGTAAGACGGCTATGCTGGTTGCCATCGATGGTGAGATTGCCGGCGTAATCGCCGTTGCTGATACTATCAAAGTTGGTTCAGCAGAGGCAATCAAGCAGTTCCATGAGCAAGGACTGGCCGTCTGGATGCTCACCGGCGACAACCAGCGCACGGCGCAAGCTATCGCAAAACAGGTTGGGATTCCCCCTGAGCGAGTACTTGCAGAAGTCTTGCCAGAAGATAAAGCAAATCAGGTGAAACGTCTCCAGGCACAGGGCCTTGTTGTGGCGTTTGTCGGTGATGGCATCAATGATGCCCCGGCACTGGTGCAAGCCGATGCTGGAATCGCAATGGGAACAGGGACAGATATTGCCATGGAGGCATCTGATATTACACTGGTCAAAGGCAATCTAAAGAGCGTTGCCGTAGCATTAGCACTCTCCCGTGCAACCTTGCGTATCATCAAACAAAATCTGTTCCTGGCTTTCATCTATAATGTCATCTTAATTCCGGCGGCAATCCTCTCACCAATCATTCCTTTTTTGAAGGAACAGGCACCAATCTTTGCCGCCACTGCGATGGCATGTTCTTCGGTGACAGTTGTGAGTAATTCTCTGCGTCTCCGGAATTTTGACCGCAAAGAACCATCTCACCCAAAATTGTAACCTTTCAGAAGGAGGTGCAGGGTCCTCCCTGCCGGGGCTCGGGGTGTCCCCGAAAAACTCCTTTTCCTTCTTTTGCTCGCCGCCGTAGGTAGTGCAACCAGCAGTTTGCAGAAACTAAGCACTATGTGACACACTGGAAACATGAGAGCAAGAACATTGATCATTAACAACTATGACTCATATACCTTCAATCTTTATCAAATGATCGCCATGGTCAACGGAGAACCTCCCAGTGTAGTTCGTAATGATCAGCTTAATTGGTCAGAATTAAAACATCTCGGATTTGATAACATAGTCATCTCACCAGGTCCAGGGCATCCAGGTAATGAGAGAGATTTTGGTGTTTGCCGATCAGCTTTATTAGAGACAGACATACCGCTCCTTGGAGTCTGTCTTGGACACCAGGGGTTAGGATATGTCTATGGCGCGAATGTGCAAAATGCGCAAGAGATTATGCATGGGAGATTAAGCTCGATTTATCACGACAACTCTGCCCTTTTCGCAGGTATTCCTCAAAAGTTCCACGCAGTTCGTTACCACTCACTTATTGTTGAAGATGTGTTACCCGAGTGTTTAGAAAAGATTGCCTGGACGGACGAAGGGACTATCATGGGTTTGCGCCATAAAGAACGACCACACTGGAGGGTCCAATTCCATCCAGAGTCTGTTTGTACAGAATATGGTCAACGTTTGCTCGAGAATTTTCGCGATATCACAGACGACTTCCACAAACTTAAACGCATAAAGAGAAACTGGCATGGTTTCTCTGTCATACCTCAGCAGAAACTCTCGGAAGCAAATGCTGAAAGTAGACACTTTGCAGTGCGAGTTCGCAAGCTTCACACATTCCATAATCCGGAGCAAGTTTTCTTCCATCTCTTCGGGCAAGAAGCATTTGCATTCTGGCTTGATAGTAGCCATATAGAGAAAGGACTATCGAGATTCTCCTTCATGGGAACGAATACTGGACCTTTAAGCCAGATAGTAAAGTACTCCACGAGCACAAAGCAACTTGAGATCACACAATCTGGAACGACGCGTTATCAAAATCAAAGTATCTTTGAATATTTAGATCAAGAAACAGCCCGTTTTTGCTGTAGATCGCCCGATATTCCCTTTGATTTTAATTGTGGATTTGTTGGATATTTTGGTTACGAACTCAAAGGAGAATGTGGAGCTCATCCAGCCCACATCTCACCTCTTCCTGATGCCATGTTTATTTTTGCCGACCGGGTAACTGCATTTGATCATTTTGAGGAAGCCATACAGTTGCTCTGTTTAGCAGATCGGAATGATCTCTCATCAGCCGAATCCTGGTTCAGCGATATCGAGCAAAAACTGAAAGATCTTCCCCCTCTGGCTCTCTCCGCTTTGAAGATCAACCAGGAACCTCCTATATTTCACCTCAGGAGATCATCTGAGAGCTATCTCAACGATCTACAAGAGTGTAAGCGATATCTAAGGGATGGAGAGAGCTATGAAATCTGTCTGACGAATTACCTCAAGACCGCTACCACTCTGGAACCACTTGCACTTTATCGCAACCTCCGTCAGGTGAATCCTGCTCCCTATGCTGCATTTTTGCGTTTCGACGAGATAGCTATCCTCAGTTCATCAACTTGTTTCCACTATACATGGGAAGCTTCGAGATGACATCCGAGCAATTGATTGCATCCGTGCTGCATTTCCAGGTGGTTCCATGACAGGCGCTCCTAAACTACGTACAATGGAAATTATTGACTCACTAGAAGGGGAGGCCAGAGGAATTTACTCCGGGGTTCTTGGGTTTCTGGGCACAAATGGTACCGCAGATTTGAGTATTGTTATCAGGACAATCGTTGCTACTCCTGAAGGGTTAACCATCGGTACAGGGGGAGCAGTTGTCATCCAATCTGATCCAGTAGAAGAATTCAACGAAATACTCCTCAAGGCAAAAGCATTGCTTCACGCTATTTTACTCACGCATCAAGGAGATCAAAAAAGTGAGAAAGATCATGAGATGGATGAGCATTAATGGGAGAGAAGTTCTCCAGGAAGATGCCAATATTTCAGCTCTGGATTATGGGATATTGTATGGATACGGAGTATTTACAACCCTTAAGGTGAGAGATGGAGTATCTCTCTTTTTTGAACGCCATAGACAACGCTTACAAATGAGCGTCGAAAGGCTTGCTTTCGGGAGATTTTCGCTCAGTTTTGATCTGAAAGCAGCCATCAACAATGTTATTCATCTCAATGAACTCGTGGAGGGAGCTTTACGCATCACAATTACTCCAGGAATTCCTCTTCAATCTCCCTTTTTTGGGAACATCAATCCAACAGTTGTTATTCATGCAACGCTGATGCACGAGCCGCGAGAGTTCGTGGATGCTATCACTATTGAGGAACAAAGAGATATTTTTCGGGATATCAAAATGACTAACAGAGTTGTGTCTCTGCTAGCAGAGCGTACGGCATTACAGCAGGGAGTCCAGGAAGCACTCTTCAGTGATAAAGAAGGCCTTGTCGAAGCCACATCTAGCAATATTTTTTCTCTAGACAGTACAGGAAGATTAGTCACTCCACCAATTGAGGGCAGAGGACTGAACGGTATCACCAGACAAATTCTTCTTGAATGCGCAGAAACCCAGATTGCCCAGATCCCCACAAACACCACCGGACCTCTCTTCCTCATCAACAGCTTGAGTGCCGTGCCGATACGCTGCTTAGACGGCAGAGAGTTAATCCAGCAGCGTGATCTTCTTCTCAGTATAAGAAGAAAAATAGCCATGAGAGAAGATGAAGATCTGAAAACAATGAAAAATTTGTAACGCTGTTCTCCTTTTCTCCCTGCATGGTAATCTTGCCAGGATCAGGCATTATCATAACTCCTGCTCATCCTGTGTATCGTTATCGTTGTCCTCCACCAGACTAGCAGTGACAGATAGAGGAAGCACGATAGAGAAGGTACTACCATTTCCAGGTACGCTGTGGACCTCGATGCGCCCTCCGTGACGCTCCACAATTTTCTGCGAAATGTATAACCCTAATCCTAAGCCAACACTTGAGCCAGTTTGGACCTCAACGCCTGGAACCCGGTAGAAGCGGTCAAAAATGTGAGCAAGCTTCTCTTCTGGAATCCCTACCCCTTTATCATACACAGCAATGATGCATGCATCATCAGTACGTGTCAGCTTCAGGGTGATGGGTGACTCCTTCGGTGAATACTTGCGTGCATTTGACAACAGGTTGAGGATAACCTGACCAATTCGATCAACATCCATCTCAACTTCAAGTGGCTCTTGGGGAGCTTCAAACAGAATAGAGAGAGACATTGCCGGTGCATATTCTTTGAGAATATGCTGACAGAGCGTCACCAGATCAGAACGCATGTAGCGTAAAGAAAACATTCCTGTCTCGATCAGGGAAGTGTCGAGCAAATCATTAATGAGGATTTCCATTCGACGGATAGAACGCTCCATGCTAACCAGATTGGTCACTTCCGTTGAATTAGCGCGTTCGTGGCGTCGCCGCATCAACTGCGTCATGCCCTTCAAGCTGGACAATGGGGTTTTGAGTTCGTGTGAGGCGATACTGAGGAATTCATCTTTGGCCGCATTAGCTCTGGCAAGTTCGCGTGTACGCTCTTGCACTATATTTTCAAGCGATTTGGCATGCAATTCTAGCACACGTTGCTGCTCTGCCACCTGACGACGTAACTGGTGCGTCTGAATAGCACGTCGCAAAGCTGCGACAAAATAGTCGCGATCAATCGGTTTCTGGATAAAGTCGTAAGCCCCCCCACGCAGGGCACTGATCGCCAGATTATGATCTCCATGACCAGTAATGAGTAGTGTTGGCGTCTCCGGCCTGAGCTCCTGAATCTTTGCCAGCAATGCTAACCCATCCATACCAGGCATCTTGATATCACTGACGACAGCATCATAATCACGCTCCTGCAAGTACTTGAGAGCCTCTAAAGCTGACTTGCAGGTATCTACCTTGATCCCTTCTATTCTGAGATACAATGCCTGGGGGAGCGCTTGTAGAAGAGACGGGTCGTCATCAACAATGATGATATATGGAACATTCATATTTCAAGCTACCTTATGATATATTAGGAAGTTGAATCAAGAAGGAGGCTCCTTCACCAGAACATCTTTCGACCAGAATGGTTCCCTGGTGCTCCTTAATAATCCCATAGGTAATAGAGAGACCCAGGCCTGTCCCCGAGCCAACATCTTTCGTCGTGAAGAAGGGGTCAAAGATGCGCTGTTCGAGCTCTGCAGATATACCTGAGCCAGTATCACTGAAGCGAATGCTCACGATGCCATCCGTAGCTGTACACTCAATAGTGATCCGTTTACTCAGGGTGTTAAGCATAGCATCACGCGCGTTGGTCAACAGGTTAATAAAGACTTGTTCAAGTTGGATAGCGTTACCAGTAACTACCACATCTTCTTTAGGAAAATGTAGGCTCACCTCAATTTGTCGTAGACGCAGCTGCTCCTGCACCAGTGAGAGAGCACTCAGCACCACTGGCTTAATAACCACTGGCTCATAACTCACTGAGGCCGCACGTCCAAAAGTGCGCAGGTGCGAGATAATCTCTGTCGCCTTACCAACCTGCTGCATGGCTCTGGACAGTTCATGCAAGATACGCTGCGGGTTGACTGTACCCAACTCAATAAAATCAACCGCATTACCAATGAACAAACCGATGTTGTTGAGCGGATTATTAAGCTCATGAGCAACGCCAGTGGTCAGTTCTCCTAGCGTAGCGAGTTTACCTGCCTGCACAAGCTGTTCCTGCTTTTCTCGCAACTCCTGTTCACGACACTGGACCTCTGCTGTCGTCTCTTTCAAGTCGCTCATGATATGAATCATCGCCTTGCGACTATTTTCTAAGCGGAGATTATATTGATGCGAATCACGCAAAATGTGCATAAGAGCACGGCGAGAATTATGCAGATGCTCGGTCTGTTTCGCCAGGCGGCTACGCTCCTGCTCGTAGTCAGAGAGAATGTGGATCATCGCCTTGCGTTGATCCGCCAGTTTGCGATTCAGCATGTTCAGATCACTCAGGATATGCATGAGGGCACGACGACGCTCCTCACCTTTGCGTACACGCATCTCTAAAGCTTTTTTCTGCTCTGCCAGTTTTCTGTACTCTTGTCGGAGTTGTTCGATGTCTGCCCACTGCTGGAGAACTTCTTCCGATGTCTGCGGCTCAACGATCATATGTTCTGTCTCCATGTGTAAGCTTGCTCAGTTGTTTCTTTAAATTCTCGATCTCCTTCTCCAACGCTATCATCTTGAGTTCACGACCAACAACAACTTCTTCAAATTTCTCCAGGTCCAGAATCTTTTCCTGTAACTCTGCCTTTGATTCCTCTAGATCGCGCACAACTTTCTCATAGGCACGCATATCACGCAGAATACCGATGGCTCCAATCACTTTGCCGTCCGTATCACGCAACGCCGAGGCATTGAGCGTGGTAGGAATGATCTCGCCCGATGCGCTACGAGGATTGAGACGAGCATTGCGTGTCACTCCTCGTGCTATGACCTCACGCAGGGCCGCCAGGAATTCACGAGTTTCGTCGGGACTAATAAAACGAGAGAGCGATTGTTCCAGCACCTCGTCCGGACGGAATCCAAGTAGTTCATAGACGGCATCGTTGGCCTGCAAGATTTTGCCCTCCAGGTCAGAGACAAACACTGGGTCAGGTGCGTTCTTAATCAGACTATCAGAGTACGCCAATGCTTTATCCAGTTCGCGCATATCGCGCAGAATACCGATAGCTCCGATCACTCTGCCATCCGTATCGCGCAATGCCGAGGCATTCAAGCTGGTGGGGATGATCTCGCCCGATGCGCTACGGGGATTGAGGCGAGTATTGCGAATCACGCCACGCTCAATAACTTCGCGCAACGCTGCGGTGAACTCACGCGTTTCTTCAGGACTGATAAAGCGAGAGAGAGACTGCTCCAACACTTCATCGGTCCGAAAACCTAACAATTCATAGACAGCATCATTGGCCGAGAGAATTTTACCTTCCAGGTCGGAGACAAACACCGGGTCCGGCGCATTCTTGATCAGGCTATCGGCATAGGCAAGGGCCTTATCCAGTTCGCGCATATCGCGCAGAATACCGATAGCTCCGATCACTTTGCCATCCGCATCACGTAGTGCGGACGCGTTCAAGCTTGTGGGGATAATTTCGCCTGAAGCGCTACGTGGGTTCAGTCGGGCATTGCGTGTCGCTCCACGCTCGATGACTTCACGCAAAGCTGCGGTGAACTCACGTGTTTCTTCAGGGCTGATAAAACGGGAGAGAGACTGCTCCAACACTTCATCAGTTCGAAAACCTAACAGTTCGTAGACAGCATCATTGGCCGAGAGAATTTTGCCTTCCAGGTCAGAGACAAACACCGGATCAGGCGCGTTCTTAATAATGATATCGGCATCGAGCGATCCATGCGCCTTGCCATGATGGATCACTCCATGAAGAGAGGTTGCCGTGCTCGGATCGTGCATTGAAATTCCTTCATAAAAAAACCTTTGTGGAGACCCTCATGCCTTCAGACTGAGGGAGGAAACAAAGGCGTCCGCAGACGTGCCACCCTCGGATACCCTGTAGGGTGCCATTTCTGCTAAAAATGGCGAAAACTGTTGCCTGATTTCAAGCCACCGCGTTATTGCGCGGGTGCAATTACCCATTCTCCATGATCAAACCCTCGTATACGAGAAACGTACATCTCTGCGAAATTCATGTCCTACCTATTTGAGGGAAAAATACACGAAGTTATCTGAACATTATAACAAAGTTTTTTTCTCAAGTGCAAGGGATGGATTGGATTATTGCAGATTCTTCTACATAGGAAATAAGCACTAATTGATCAGACGGTGGAAAAGGAAGTGATCAGACACTGGCTTACCTGACTCAGAGATGGGAAAGGCAACTTTCCCCATCTCTTCATAAATTGACTCACTAGCGATAGTGCTCCTCGTAAACGAGAACTGACTGCAGAAATCCTGTGCATTTCAATAGACACAAAGTTCAGATTCCTGGAGGAACCTCTAGACGATGAAAAAAGTCATCACATTCGGCGCATTGCTCGATCGAGAGTGTGTGGAGACGATTCCAGGAAATGGTCCCAGGCGCTTGTCTGCCAATCATCAACCTGCTCCGATGTCATCACCCACTTCGGGAGAGGCACAAGCAGATAAGATGCGAGCGCATTCACGAATGGCTCATACATTCCTCTCACTTCAGCAAGACGCTTTTCCGTACTCTCTCCCTCAGCCAAAAGAATCCCTGCTGAGGCAAGTTTCTCGCGCAGTTGGACAAACTCTGCTGCCGAGAGTCGATCCGTGCACGGACTGGGTGATGTACCAAATATTTGAGCAAGATCGACGGCGGCATGACGGGCAATGGCAAAAGTAAACTTCACAGGTTCCACTGGAACACCGACAACCCCAACGATCACTAAGGCACAGACATCCAGGATCGTCGTTAATGCTGCTAACCAGGATTGACGCTCATGTTGGGAACGATAGTAAGCCAGGACGGGATAAGATACATGACTCTCCAGTAATTCGGCACACCAGCGTTCCCATTCCCGAAGATACACAACGAGTTCTTCAGCATTATTACCATGATAATGCCGACGCAATAGTTCTAGTGCACTTGGTGGAGAACCTGCACGTGCATCAAGTAAGGAAATATTAGTCTCACGCCGCGAAAAGACCTGGTAAATCACTGGAACATAACCAATAACTAACGCAAGAAAGCCAATACCCAATCCAGCCTCCAGGATCACGAGGAAGCGTGCTATTCCCCTCATCGGGGTAATATCGCCCAGACCAAGTGTGAAGAAGGTTGTTCCACTCATATAAAGATAGCTGTCAAAAGTCACTATCCTCTCTGGTGTGTACAGTGGTGATCCCAATCCCCAGTAGAGAAGGGCAAAGGCGATGATAAAAGCGCTGGCCCACAGGATCAGTAACAAAAGCAGCGACAACGGTCCATAGAGGCCTAGATAGAACTCGCGTCGATTCCCTGCACGTATCTTTTGTCCAGGCGCGGACCATACCCTCCAGGTCATCGCATAAAACAGACGTGTAATTCTCAACTTACGAGCCACTCGACGTGGCAGGACGACCGTCTCGAAACCATCTTGCGCAATCAGTAGAATAGCGAGTATACCAACGATAATTGCAAGCACTCGCATAGATACTCCCTCTTTAGACCTTTCCAGGCACTCTCTTCTTTCGTGGCTACTCAGCCCCCTGTTCCAGATTCCTCAGCGCCTGGGGCGCTTCGAGGCTAATGAGTCATCCCGAACTTTTCCGGGACAGAAATGTTCTTTTTACCTATTTGGCAAGCGGGAGTGCAGAGGGCGGCAGCCTTCTGCCGGGGTTCGGGGTGCCCCCGAAAAACATCTTTTCCTTCTTTTGCTCGCCGCTTGCGGCGGAGAGAGAGGAAAAAGATGCTATTGGGGACACCCCAAGCCCCGGCAGGGAAACACCTGCACCCCCGGTTTTGGGAACTTTTTCAAAAGTTCGGGATGACTCATGAAAGCACCTGCGGTGGAGAGCAGACCTGTGCTATCTATCCTCCCATCTGTGAGGTGTGCTGCGGCTGAACCACAATGACTATCCGTTGATCTGTAGGTTGATGATACGGGTAGGTATCCAGATTCATATATTTCTTCGCCATCGCATTGATAAAAGCCAGATCAGGATCTTCCTCAATACCCACCACTGTGCCACGAATCTCCAGATAGCGGTACGGATTGTTTGGATCAACAATGGAAAGGGCAATGCGGGAATCGCGCCGTACGTTGTAATATTTCTGGCGCGTCTTCGTCTGGCTAAAGCGTATGGATGTGCCATCCCAGCCGAACCAGACTGGACTGGATTGCGGCTCTCCCCGTGGACCTAGCGTTGCTATATGTGCCAGCGCAGTCGACTCTAACAGGTCAAGATATTGCTCAGGAATGACGTTGTTTTGGGTTGATACCACGGATATTCTCTCTTTCTTACTGACGATGATACGTACAGAGCGGCGGTCTGATACTCTATCCACTCTATTTACAGTAACACATGCAAAGGGTAAAAGATGCTTACAGCCCTCCCTCTATGGAAGAAAACCACGAAGAAGTGCCCTGATATTCCAACAGGCAACATTCCAGAACAGTGACTGCGAAAACTTGAAGTTCTGCGCCAGTAATGGTAGGATTATAGAGAGAGGAACTCTTCACCCAAAAGGGATACACCCACGAGTAATTCCTGTCATCGGTGGTATCCAACCCAACGCTATACAGGACCATCCCGCCGGAGAGAGAAATTTGTGATGATGTTGGTACTGAAGGGCCACATATCTTGCATGGATTTGTGATGCTCATGTTCTACACTTCAATGTGGTAAGCTCCTCGCACTAATTGAGGTTGTTGGTGACCTCATAATACAACGTGCATAGCTGGGGACATTCTGTCCTCCCTCAAAGAAAGGAACTATGATGACTCAACAACCGAAGTCGAATGATTTGCTCGATCCGTTTGGAACTTTTCGCAGTGTCCGTGATGCTAGCCTGGAATCCTGGTCCAAGATCATGATCGACATTGTGAATTCTGATGCCTATGCAGAAGCAACAGCCAAATGGTTGGATGCCTATTTGACGATCTCGCAACCTTTCCAGCGTATCTTTGAAACTACTATGACACGCACTCTAGCAAGTCTCAATATGCCCACACGCTCGGATGTGAGCAACCTTGCAGAGCGCTTGACCAATATAGAACTGCGTCTGGATGACCTGGATGCCAAGCTTGACGACATCCATCGTGCTACGCAACGCCTGCAACATCTGGCCGTTCAGCCGTCAGATCGGCAAGTACAGAGGAGCAACACTAATGTCTACTTCTCAACACGCTTTCACACCACATGATCTTATTACCCAAATGCAACGGATTGAAGAGAATACACGCACTTTACTACGGGTGGCAACCACCCGTGCCGCCGTTGCCCAAACTCCCAAACAGATGATCTGGTCTCTGAACAAGTCGAGGCTGTATCGCTATATCCCGGTTGTTCCGACCGAAGAGCGCCATCGCACACCCTTACTATTAGTCTTCGCACTGATGAATCGTCCCTATATCCTTGATCTTCAGCCCGGCAAAAGCTTTGTGGAATACATGGTAAAGCAGGGCTACGATGTCTATCTGCTCGATTGGGGTGCACCTGGGCCAGAAGACAAGGATCTGAAGTTCGACGACTACGCGCTGGAATATCTGCCACGTGCCATCCGTAAGATGAAGGCCGTCTCGGGAAGCAACGAGTTTAGTATACTCGGCTGGTGTATCGGCGCGATAGTAACCACGATTTATGCTGCGTTACGACCCGATAGTGGTCTCAAGAACCTGATCCTACTGACGGCACCACTGGACTTTAGTAATAAACAGTGCGGTGGTTTTGTACGCTGGGTCAATGACCAGACCTTTGCTCTCGACAAACTCGTCGATACCTATGGGAACATGCCCGGCGAGATGATCGACTATGGAGCCAAGGCACTCAAACCGGTCGAGAACTATATTGGTTCCTACCTGACCCTCTGGGACAACCTGGACAATCAGCGCATTGTCGATTCCTGGCACGCCATGAACACCTGGGTCACTGACACGATCCCGATGGCCGGGGCCACCTATCGACAACTGATCGAGGAGTTGTATCAGGAAAACAAGCTTATCAATGGAAAGCTGGTCATTCGTGGTGAGCGGGTCGATCTCAGCCATATTCGCGCTAATCTGCTTAATGTGATTGCGCTGGCTGATCACATCGCCCCCCCTAACCAGTCCGAGAGCATCATGACGAAAGTTAGCAGTTCGGATCAAACTCTCGTCAAGGTTCCCGGAGGCCATATCGGGGTCATGGCGGGAAGTGGCGCTGCTAAACGCACCTGGCCACAGATCAATGAGTGGCTCAGTACCCGCTCGAACTAAACGTACATCTGTCGTATGCTTGTCTGCCGTGGCTTCAGGTCACGACAGACATTCGCCAGGATTGATTGGCCGCTGGCCTGGAAAACAACTGGAGAGAGGGCAAAGCTACTCATATTGCTCTCTCTTTTGAGTTCAGAAAGAATGCGTCCTGGCTCTTTTTTCTGTAATGGTGCTTCTCAGGCTCTCTGAGTTCAACGTTCCGCAACTGCTTGCATACTCTCCCGGCCCCGTGTGGCTACCGATTTCAGCCGCCTCCATGGTTCTTCGATAGAACGAAAACGGAACAGAGAAGTAATTCAAGTAACTATCGAAAGAAACACGGATCAATGTGGCCCATGCATCCTGTTGCTTGCGCGACTGATCTGCCAGCATTTGCATCAGACGACGATTATTCTCTGCGTGGCTATTGAGAACCTCAACTCCGTTCTCAATAATGCTCTGAGCATAGCGTGCATTGCGTTCCTGCGTGCCAACTAAATTGTCGGCCAGGGCCTGATTGGTATCTCGTAAGGATGAAGTAAGACGCCAGGTGGCATCACTCATTTGATTCTCGGCCATAATAATTCCTCCTTCTGGTCCTTATCTCTCCTCGTAGGTGGCTACGAGTAATCGTTTGTTTACTGCTTCTGGGTTTCTTAACCAGTAATCGGCTCCGGCTCCTGAGTGCCATCAAGATTGGCTTTTCCTGCCGTTATTGCACAGAAACCGTTCGTTCATGCTCTGGAAGAGGTTGCACCAACCAAAAAGATACTAGTGCGACCTTTCTCAACGGCAAACTACAGCATCACATCCACATTCTAAACGAGATGACGTTGCATCGAGCATCTACCTGCATTGGTAGAAAACTCATCTGCTACTATCCCTCTTTGGGCTTATCTCACCGTTGAAAAACATCGCACTAGCACAGAGTGCTCCCTATAATTTTGAAGTGCAGCAACACCTTCCCGATCCCATTCATTTGACGACAAACACATGCTTGTCTCCAGGAGCGTTTACCCTTCATGGTCAACCTGATAGTAGGATACACGAAAATACAAAAAAAATCAAGGCTTCTATCATACAATTCATAAATACTCATCCATAAATCGATAAATTGTTGAGATTAGCAAGAGATCTCTCTCTTCGCCTGGGACACGTGCAAGCCGATCATAAGAGGTAATTAGCCTCGCGCCTTCGGCGCTTCATAGCCCGTTTTGTGGGTTTTGTCACTTGTGGTGGAGGTTGCGGCGCAACCTCCACCACAAGTGACAAAACCCACAAAACGAGAGTGAGCCACCGCAGGTGGTGAGGAATTAGGAAAAGGGACCTTTTTCCTCACCTCTGCTTCTCTGCATAATACGAAAAATTCCCCGGATAGACCTGTATACGCCTATCATAGTCAATGGCCACAATTTTTGTGACAACCTTATCCAGGAAATAGCGGTCGTGAGAAACCGTCACAACCGTCCCCTCAAAGTCCTCCAAAGCCGCTTCTAGCACCTCTGTCGAGGCAATATCGAGATTATTAGTAGGCTCATCTAGTAACAGGAAATTTGCTTCTGTTAGCATGAGTCTGGCAATTTGCAAACGACTCTTTTCTCCTCCACTTAGATTACCAATGAGCGTATGAATATCCTCAAAAGAAAAGAGCAAGCCTCGTAAGAAAGAGATGGCCTGTGGTTCCGTGAGCCTCTTGAGTTTGCGCACAAACTCCAGTGGTGTGCTCTGAAAAGGCAACGTTTCCTGTTCCTGCGCATAATAGCCAGCAACAACGCTGGCTCCAATTTTCACAGTTCCCTTCGTTGCGGGGATGAGATCCAGCATTGTTTTGAGCAACGTCGTTTTGCCACTGCCGTTTGGTCCCACAATGCCAACTCGTTCGCCATAGAGAACCGTCAGATCGAAGGGTTCAAAGAGGACATAGCCATCCACCACCTGACTTAACCCCTTCACCTCCAATACTTTCTTCCCGCTGCGATCCGCATCCAGATCAACTTTTATTTTTTCGCGAACTAGGATAGGTTTCTCTACTGCGTCCCGTTTGGCTTTCTGCACTCGTTTCGCCATATATTCGGCTCGACCTGCAAATTTTGGATTGAATTTCGCCCACTCTTTCAACTGGCGCATGCTGGCTTCCAGGCGCTTAATCTCTTCTTGTTGCAAAGCATATTGCTCCTGTCGTTTCAACAGTCGTCGCTGGCGCTCCTGTGCATAGTAGCTATAGTTGCCAGCATAGACCGAGATTTCGCCGTCTTCCAGCGCAAAAATCTTTTTGATCGCCCGATCCAGAAGATGACGGTCATGAGAGATAATCATAACCGTCCCCGAATATTGCTGGATATAGTACTCCAACCAGGCTTTCGCCTGTACGTCCAGATGGTTATCAGGCTCATCTAGCAATAACACATCTGGTTGCTGAAGCAGAATACGAGCGAGATTCACTAACTTCTTTTCACCGCCGCTGAGTGTGCCTATCTCTTGCTGATATTCATGGGGAGTAAAACCCAGTCCATGCAGAACGGTTTCCACCTGGTGTTCCAGAGTATAGCCACCGGAGGACTCATAGCGTTCTTGTACCCGGCTATACTCCTCCAAAACAGAGGTCATGATATCGGAGTCAATCTGCGGATCTGCCATCTGCGCTTCTAGCGTCTTCAAACGCTCTGCCAGGACAACGATTTCAGCGGATGCTTCTGAAACTGCCTCAAAGATAGTTTTGTGGTGCATCAGTGGATCGACTTCTTGCTCCAGGTAGCCAACCGTGAGATTACGTCGTCGCGAAATTATCCCTTCGCCGGGTTCCTCCAGTCCCGCTAGCAGTTGAAAGAGGGTTGATTTCCCACTACCATTTTCCCCCACCAGCCCGATCCGTTCACCTTCGAGGATCTCCAAATCCACTTCGTACAAGATGGGATTGCCGCCAAATTCTTTACAGACTCTCGAAAAATTGATCAATAACATTGGTGTTTGCCTCCTTGTGGTAGAGCATTAAACAATCAGAGAAAAGAGGATAACACCTGGCAACAGCCTATATGCAGAGAAGAGAAGCGCGAGATGGATGTGTGAGGGGAGAGTAGCACATGTGGTACACAGAGAGCATTGCTTCTTCACAATAGTACGAAGAAGTCACAGTACCAGTTCGACACTACTTTCCGCCGCATAAGCAGAAGTGCCAGGCTTATGCGGCCATATCATGTGATATGTGTTTACTGGGGTGGTCAGTGATTTGCAGGTAATCTATCTGACCCATGATCTTATAACTCATGGGTTTATGCTACCATAGTTTTGCTCCTTGTGTCAAATTGCTGAGTACAGAGTCATAGACAAGAGGGGCAAAAGGGTGTAGTATATATTTGAGAATTGCTCAGCATGGCAATCCGCGTATAATGAGGAAAAACATCGTGACAAACAAACGTGCACGCACCTATGATGCATTAGCATTGCTCATTGTCATTGTGGTTATATCTCTCGATCAGTGGACAAAAGCCTTGATCGTGGCCAATTTTGGCCCGGCAGGAAGCAAACCACCCATATCTTTGATAGGACAGTATCTGGTAATTGATTATATTCAAAATCGTGGGGCAGCTTTTGGCTTGCTTGCAAACAATATCCTCCTCGCTGTATTTATCACCGCCGCTATCGCGGTCGTGTCTTATTTATACCTGCGGATGCTGAATTCAGGGCCACTTGCCTACAAAATCATCTTTGGTATGATTATTGGAGGTGCTTTTGGCAATCTCATTGATCGAGTACATAATGGTGGCTATGTGGTCGACTTCGTCTCCTTCCGTATTCCTGAAATCAATTATTATTTCGCCATTTTTAACGTTGCCGACGCATGTATCTCTGTGGGAGTCTTCCTTCTCTTTCTCTTTGTGCTTTCTGGAGGATTTAACCGCATAAAAGAGGCTGAGAGTGCAAATGGTACTGTACTGAAACCAGCTACATCTTCAGTCACAAAAAGTACAGCTATCCATCCTACGGAGCAAGATGTACAATCCTGATCTCCCCCTCTCCAACAACGGACAGACCTGGAGCATTGAGCAAGATCAGGTAGGACAACGGCTCGACCGTTACCTGATGTCTGTCCTGAATACTCTCTCACGTACAGGGATACAGCAACTGATCGTAGAAGGATCGGTGCTGGTCAATGGGCGAACGAGCAAATCTGGTTACGCGCTCAAAATCCATGATGAAGTACAGGTGCAGCTGGCAATACCTGCCTTACAACCAAAGGATATTAAGCCGCAGTTACTTCCCCTTGATATCATGTACGAAGATGACGATCTCTTCATTGTAAACAAGGTAGCTGGCATGGTTGTGCATCCAGCGGTCGGACATCACGATGATACACTCTGTTAATGCTTTATTGGCACGCTATCCCCAGTTTCAGGAGTTTGGAGCCGACACACGACCCGGTATTGTACATCGGCTGGACAGGGATACCTCTGGACTCCTCATCGTTGCAAAAAATGTACAAACACAAGCAGCATTAGTCGCACAAATGAAACAACATGAGGTAGTGAAACGCTATCTGGCCCTTGTTGAGGGAGTCATCTCACTCGATAAAGGGAGTATAGATGCTCCCATAGGTCGTAATCCTCGTCATCGTGAACAGATGGCAATTACAACAACAGAGAGCCGAGAAGCACGTACTCACTTCAGGGTGCTCAAACGTTTTGCCCATCACACACTCTTGCTCTTGCAGTTGGAGACCGGACGTACCCATCAAATTCGTGTCCACTTGCAAGGAATAGGCCATCCGGTCATCGGCGATCCCATGTATGGACCGAAAAGCCCTCGACGAGAAATTACACTACAACGTCAATTCTTGCATGCCTACCAGCTGAGATTTACGCATCCTACAACAGGAAAAATGCTGGAGTTTGAAGCGCCGCTCCCCAATGATCTACAGACGGTTCTTGACCAGGAAACGCTCTTATAGTAGAGAGGCCGGGTAAACTCCATTTGCTCTTCTGCCAGCATTCCACATACTATCCATATTGGCTAGTTGCTATGATTTATCTTGCCGAAACAGATCCCATTCAGTAGAATACTATCTCCAACGGTAACTTCTCAGGCCCCTTTTTCCTGATTCCTCAGCGCCTTCGGCGCTTTACGGGCTGTTTTGTATGTGGGTTTTATCGCCTGCGACGAGATTGCATCGCAGGCGATAAAACCCACACAACGAGAGCGAACCCACCGCTGGTGATGAGGAAACCTGAGTAGTTGCCTCTAAACGTATGTTATGTACGTAACCTATTAAATTACCCATCTACTAAATATATTAAAACTAGTTGATGAGGGGACTACCTCCGACTATAGAGCGATATTTCTTCTTTTGAAGTAAAAAGCTTTCGTCTGTGAGGAGAGGAGAAACCTTAAGTATGTCAATTTTAGAAGTAACAGATCAGATTACACCAAGGAGCGTTATACGTCATCGCCCAATTGGGAATAGCAAGAGCTCCAATGAGTAAACGGTCTATGGTCACAGTCTCTACGACTCCAATGGTGCAACGCGCCTCTCGCCCACGTTCAGCCGATGTCATCGATGCAGTGGATGAATGGGAATTGGGAGATGAGGACATCGGTGATTTCCAGAACCCTGATACACGACTAGAAAGCACAACAATGCGTGCTCTCGTTGTATCGAAGGCTCAGCCATCTATTGTGCGAAAGACGGTGTCGAGGAGTACAACCCGGCAGGCACACCCACTTCTCTATCTTGGTATTGGAATGTTAGCAATGCTTGCGCTCTGGGCAGTACTGAGCGCTGCATTCGGATGGTTTAATGCAATTCTCGATGATATACATTATGGACGACCACGTACTTTCCAAACTGATGCGTGGGTAGGCCATAATGAGCAAACAGGCGTACCCAGTCATTTTATCGCAATTAATCTTAATCGTCATATCGAAATCATCGAGATGTCCGGTAGCGATCCCGCTCATACACACATCTACCTCGGCCCGCTATTGTATGGTCCAGGTGATGAACTCGCTCCCGTTACATTGAAATTTATGGATGTCAATGACGATAGTAAACCAGATATGATTGTCACCTTCCAGGGATCACGGATTGTGTTCATCAACGATCAGGGAGGCTTCCGTCCGCTTCTCCCATCGGAACGCCATATGGTCGAGACATTTTTGCAACTTCATCCATCTTAGTAGAGATTTATCCGTCATTTTGTAGTCAGGGCCAGCATTTCTGGCCCTGATAGCGGGGTTATCCCTCTCCTCTTTTGACCTTTCTGGATATCGGTGCCGGCACAGTTGCCATTCCCTGCGCTGCTTGAGAAAGCACAGCTCCTACAGAGAAGCCAACGCGCTTTCTGGCAGGAATAGTAATCTGGTTTCCACCACGAATAGACTTAACCCTACGCGGTGCCACTTCTCGTAGATTCCAGGTACCGAAGCCCATCAAACGTACCTCGTGTCCCTGCGCAACCCCTTCTCGAACCACCTCAGTAAAGGCATCAATCACTTTGCTGGTTTCTTTTAGATTCAAACCGGCCTTAGCTGCAACCTGATGAATTAGCTCGTCTTTTCCAACAACAATATGATCTCTTTCAGCTGAACTCGTTTTCATTGTGTCCTCACAAAACAAATGGAATGCAGAGAATAGCTTTCCCTCTATACAAGCCTACAACGCACACACACGCTCCGTCTGTCATCACTTCGTTGGCTTTGACAAACGATATACCTGCTTTGTGTATTGGAATGGTGTCCCCATTCCCTTTCACTATACCGAGTCCCACCAAATGGTATGAGCGCTAGACCACCCAATGCGCTGTTAAGAATTGAGCGAGTAAGAAGAAAAAGATGGCACCCGAAACCATCAAATAACTCATAGCGAATGTCTTACTTTTGCCGCCGATACCTGCCAGGACAATAAAGGCTGGAAAGATCTCTAGCATAAAACGTGAGGTAGATTGGAGAGGAACAAGCTTCATGCCCTCTAAAGGGAACAACATGATAAAAAGGTAGAGTGTCGCAGCATAGAAACCATATGCCCACAGTTTCCTGGGAAAACGCCAGGGACCAACGAAAGTGAGGACAATCATTGTGAGGACAAGCAGATCTGGCACAAGGTCTGTCAGATTACGTAACGCCTGGAAGCTCAGGAAGCCTGTGCTCCTGATTGTAATAGCCTGAAAAGAGAGTACCAGACCATACCAGGGAAAATTCAAGTAGCGGTACCAGCTCGCCTGTGCATGCGAAAATGCAAAAAAATCCTGGAAACGGTAGGCGCAATAGAGGCCAAAAAAGAGTACACCAGTGGGGATAAGTCCACCACTGAGCACATCCGAACGGATTTTTTTCAGGTTGAACTGATGCTGACAAAGGTATTCATAATAGAAGGGTACCAGAAGGAATACTCCAGCAGAACGTGTCAGACTGGCCAGGAGTCCAAAAAGTCCGGCCCGCCACCAATGACCGTGCCTCATGTTGTAGAAACTGAGCAATGAGAGACACAAGAAGAGTGATTCGTTGTAGGCCGCAAGAAAGAAGAATGCAGTGGGGAAAATCGAGAGGTACAGAACTGTACGTAGAGCATAATCTCGGTTAAAATCTTCTTTAACAAGCCTGTAAAGCACTATTAGCATGACCAGTGTTGTCATACTGGATATAAGTAATCCTGCTGTAAGCGGATAAACCGTAAACAACATAAAAGCTCTTATTAGTAGAGAATAGAGAGGGAAAAAAGCGGTTCTTGCCGGCAAATCATAGCCATTGAGTGCAATAAAGATATAGTGGCCTGTATCCCAACGATTCCAGGACTCCCACAATGCGTACAGGGGCATGGCAGATGGTGAGAAATCCTTCATCATGAAAAGCACAGAGAGGCAGGTAATCACAAAACACGCTAAATGTGTTCCAATATAAACAGGCATAATTTCTTTACATGCATCAGACCACTTCAGCCATGCAGCTCTGAAAGGACGTACTGGTACCGAGATGGAATCTGTATGGTCTATATTCGCAGGAGTGATGGTTTCTTCTCTTCTTGGAGTGGAAATCAGGAAAAGTGGGGATCGAGTCATCATCAAAAAACATCTCCTAAATACAACGCTGGAGTATTTCGCTCGAAGGGATGTACCATAGATCGTGCTCGACTGGTCCTTGTCTTTACGCGAGTCCAGGTCCCACTATGCTATATCGTTGAAGTAGTACAAAAAGTGACATAGATTTCTGGATCATGACCAAGGTACTAACCAGAAGAGGTCACACAGATACACCGTAAACATGTTCTGCTATTCTTTCCACCGCACTCATCACATCTTTGAGCACTGGCTTCTGCTTAAAGTATAAGACTTCACTGGGAATATCCTGCAATGCCTCCGCGCTCAGGTTCACGCGCTCATACACCAGAAGCAGTAAAGAATGGCACTGAGCAGCACGAACTTTCTCAACCTTCCGGCGCAAATAGTCAGGATGCCAGAAGCCAACCAACTCTATCAGCACACGGTGTCCACGCTGTTTATGCGTCAAGGTGAAGTCCGGGATCATTACGGTTTCTCCCAATAGAAGGACTTCATCTTCTCTGGTCAGAACCCACTGCCCTCGTTTGTCACCAAATTTCTCCTCAAACTCATGAGCAAAGTCTGACTCTAAACGGCTGTCAAACGGGCCACTTCGTCGAAAATGTGTAAGCAGGGGTAAGGTGTGATCAAGCCGGTAGGTGGTCATGAGTTGCGTTAGAGGAGAATACACTGTTGCAACCATATGCCAACGTTCACACAAGAGCAAGGCTGGCAAGAATGCTGCAAACTGTCTTCCGTAACGTATGGTTGTACTGACGAACGGCGAGATTGGGCCATCCAGATCAATAACATATCCATCTTGCAGGGGACGCGCCCAAAACATCAATTTAAAGAGTTTCAGGTACTTCCAGAGATCTTTGTAACCTCCATGCACTTCAATTTGCACATGATTAGCCCAATAGAGCACTGCACGTGCTAATTCCAGATTGTAGCGGGCAAGCAGTCCTTCTGGTGTCCACTCCGGTCCTACATCTGTAAGAAGATATGAGGTATGTCGATCCGCAAAAAGTGCTGCTTCGACTTGCTGTGAGGAGATGCTGAGTTCATCCGCTACACACTTTATGATGTCATCTCGTGTTTGTGGTTGAAACAACTGCGATGTCATACACACCGGACCATAAGAGAAGAGCCGCTCACGCAACATGCCAGGAGATATCCTGGTTGCTAGAGGAGTGAAAACTGCGGCATCAGTGAGCACTTTCGCCAACCCACGTACCACAATATAGTCAAGACGTTCGCCTTCATAGTTTTCCAGCGCTCTCTCCCAGTCTACTTGTGGTTGCCCTATGTGACTATGCAGCAAGGCAATCAGATCTGCTGCCGTTTGTTGCCAGAATGGATCATGAGTATCCAGTACATCTATAAATAGCTCTGATCCTTTTTGCCGGATTCTTGGTTTAACAAGGTCAGCCGTCAACATGAATGAGCCTCCTGGCGTCTATGCCGCCGTTGTACCTTGCCTTCTTCGATGGTCTTACGTGTGATGATTTCAACCAGGACGGCCTGACGATTTTCGACTTTACGTAATACTCGGCCCAGACGTTGAATATATTCACGTGCTCCAGATGTGCCTCCCAATACAATGGCAACTTTTGCCTCAGGCACATCAACTCCTTCATTGAGAACTCGTGATGTTGCGATCGTTCGATAATGTCCCACCCGAAATCCGTCTAAAATGTGCTTACGTTCGGCTGCACTCGTTTCATGGGTGATCGCTGGAATGAGGTGACGAATGGCGATATCATAGGCCATCGTGTTGTATTCGGTGAAGATAAGAATGCGTTCTGTCGCGTATTCTTGTAAGAGTGCGTCGAGAATGGCAAATTTTCCTTCGGCATGAGCCAGGAGTTGCAGGAGACGTTGACGTGCGAGAAAGGCACGACGTGCCTGAGGATCAATCGTCGAGAGACGCATTAACTCCATTAACCATCTCGCACCATACCTCTGTTGTAATTTTCGTAAGCGAACGAAGCCGATATAAATAGCATAGTCGGTGTCATAGCGCTGGCGTTCATCTATTGAGAGGTCAATACGCAGACGTTGCGTACGATAGTCAGCCAGTTGCTTTCCTACAAGTTCTTCGATCCGCTTAGTGTAGACGATAGGACCTATCAGCTCATCGATACGCCAGCGCTCATCTGTTTGTTCATGGGCCTCTGGATACGTTGCGGTCAGTCCCAGTCGCAAAGGAGCAGGTGCCATGAGAGCGGTTTCTCCCCAACCTGGTGCGGGCAGGTGATGGACTTCGTCAAAAATGACGAGCTTGAAGGTGTTACCATACTCCGCCATCAAATCACCTGCTGAGTGATAGGTAGTGACGGTGAGTGGTTGAATGTTCTTCTCACCACCATAATAGACTCCTACCTCCAGAGCAAATGCATTTACCAACCGCGCATACCATTGATGAAGTAGATCAATGGTTGGTACAACCACTACCGCTGAGCGTTTCATGCGACTGATGGCCTGGATAGCTACGAACGTTTTGCCAGCACCAGTCGGAAGGACAATACTTCCGCACTGCCCTGCTTGCTCCCAGGCTGTAATTGCCTCGATTTGATAGTCATGTGGTTCTTGTTCCCCATGTATCACGAGGTTCAGTGGCTTCCAGCGTGGAACCATGTTACGAATATGCTGTTGATCCAGGTAAGGCAATATTGACCTGTAATGGTAACCCTCGCATCGCCACCGTCCTTTGATAAATTGAAACGGGGCAGGAACCTGCTCACGTTCGTCAATGTCTCGTAGGACGAGTGTACCACCTTGAAAGATGAGTGATGTGTTCATTCTTGTATAATATCAAAGTTTTGTTTTCCTGGCTATATTGTGGTTTCCCCGGCTCCCCACCCATCATGTATAATATTCTGTAAGATTAGAACAAAGACAGAGGTGTGTTTATGCTTGCAGCAATGTTTTATGGACCACTAGACTTACGTATGGAACAGCGTCCTGTTCCTCAACCAGGAGCAGGAGAAGTTCTTCTACAAGTAGCTGCCGCCACTACCTGTGGTACGGATCTCAAAACATTTCGTCGGGGACATCCTTTGCTCTTTCGCCATACACCAGCGGGCTTTGGTCATGAAGTTTCTGGTGTGGTAGCTGCCACTGGCACAGGTGTCACACAGTGTGGCGAAGGTGATAGCGTTGTCGTAGCAAACTCTGCACCCTGTCTTCAGTGCTTCTACTGCCGTCGTGGAAGATATAGTCTGTGTGAAGATCTCTTATTTCTCAATGGAGCCTACGCCGAATATTTGCTCGTTCCTGAACGCATTGTGCGCGAGAATCTGTACAAGCTTCCTTCGGAAACCTCATTTGTTGCCGCTGCCTTGACAGAACCACTGGCCTGTGCCCTACATGGCGTTGATGCCAGTGAGATCACCAGAGATGATACCGTTGTTATTTTAGGTTCTGGCCCACTGGGATTACTGCTCACCGCACTGGCTAAACTACGAGGCGCACGAGTTATCCTGACGGGACATGGCAGAGAGCGTCTCACATTGGGATATCATTTCGGAGCAGATATTGTTATAGATGTAAGCACAATACCTTTGCAAGAGCAATTCATGGCTATACGAAAAGAAACAGAGGCACAACGAGGAGCCGATGTCGTCATCGAAGCAATTGGCGTACCGGAAACATGGACTCTTGCGGCCACGTTGACCCGGCCAGGTGGTCTGGTTAATTTTTTTGGAGGATGTTCTTCAGGAACGCAAGTGACATTGGAAACCCGACCTCTCCACTATGGTGAACTGACTATCAAAGGTGTCTTTCACCACACACCAGCTTATTTTGCCCAGGCACTCGAACTCATTACTGGTCATCATGTGGATGTCGAGGCATTGATTACGGCCCGTGCTCCACTTGCCTCCACACTCGAAGTTCTTGACCGCTTACTGCACAAGCAAGGGGTCAAGTATGCGCTGATCCCTCCGGCCTTTGAGCTATCTCATGGGCCTGCAATAACCCCTGTGTGATCATTTGGCGATAGATCTCAATGACTTGCTGTACGCTGAGTCTCCCATCTGGACGCAGCCATGTGGAAACCTCCGTACACATGGCAATGATTGCATATGATACCACTTTCACATCGCACTGACGAAAAACCTCACGCTCCATACCATCTTTGAGGAGTTCCTGGAAGAGTTTTTCATATCTATCGCGTAAAGAAAGGATGTACGAGCGCTTCTCACCTTCAAGTGCTCGAATCTCTGTATCAATGATAAAAAACTCGTCTTTGTAGCTTGTATGTAAACGAATGTGACTGGCGATAGCTTCATGCAGACACTGCAAAGGCTCATCATAGTCATGTAGAATGTGTTCCAGTCGGCTGTTCAAGTGGTGCATATAGGTTTCCATAATCTCGATCAGCAACGCTTGTTTGTTGGGATAGTGGTGATAAATGCTTGCTGCCTGTATACCTGCTATTCTGGCAATATCGCGCAGTGGGGCAGCATGATAGCCGTACTCTGCAAACAACTGTACGGCGGCAGCCAGGATACGCTCTCGCATTGAACGACCGTTGGGTTGCATATCTGTTTCCCCATTTTTTTGGTAGTGCTGTCATTGTAGCAGAAAATTGAAGAAATTAACAATAAGCTTCTCTTGAGTCCGAACGCCGTCTGCTGTCCCACTCTTGATTGGTACCCTCCAGAAGTGGCCTGAAACCTCGATAAATGTTCTTCGTATATAATATGCAAGAGCCCAGTTATTGGCTTCTCTGTTAACGCTTGATACTGGTAATAAAGTCAAAAATGATGCTTACTTTGAGCTTGACATCTTTCGATCTTACATGCGAAAAAGAAGAGGAAAACCTATGCAAGAACAGGGATATGAAAGCTTTTCATCTGAGTCTGAGACAGACTATGCCTGGCCGGTAGCGCGAGACACCTGGAACGAAGGTGAGAAATTACGGTCAGAGCCGAGGCGCAAGAAAAGCGTGGGGAAGCTATCACCTCTTGCGATAATGATTATCGCGATAATCGTGATAGCAGTACTCTTTTTTGCTGGTGCTCTCATGTTTATGCTTACAGCGCATAGCATGGTGGAACCAGCAATACATGTAGTACCAAAACCATAAATTGTAACTACTCAGGTCTCCTCGCCACCTGCGGGTGGCTCACTCTCATTTTATTGCCGGTGGCGGAGTTTGCGGCGCAAACTCCGCCACCGGCAATAAAACAGTCAGCGAAGCGCCTGAGGCGCTGAGGAATCAGGAAAGAGGCAATACATGTTTAACCAGGAATTGCGATGAACGATCTTGATCAGCAGCACGACGAGTTTGCAAACGATGAGTCAATCCAGATCACCAACTTGACCTCTAAGGGAGCATATCAGAGAAGTCACACGACAAAAATCGCGGCTTGCTTGTATCAGCGCGTTACAACACCCAGGGGAAGATATGGCCTCTCTGGTCTACTTTTTCTCACGCTGCTCGGCCTCATCTTTCTACAATTTCCTAGATCCGCATCAGCCATCCCTCAGAAGTACGCTCTGAGCCGTGCCGAACCTTCTCCCACCATGAGTACCCCGCTTCCCTCAGCATTGTTGGTGTTGCAACGGCGCTCTCTTCATCTTCCCACTGTGACATCACATGCTCCCTGTCCAACCACACCGGAACAGAGAGTAAATTCTCAGGTCGGTATTGTACAGGGAGTCGGCCCGGCGTATGCTACCATCGGGGCTGAGACCATCGTATCACCGGCAATTTTCTACTACGCAGATGCGCAGTACTTTGAGAATGGAATAGACAATCAAGGATGGGGCGGCCAAAAAGTGCTCTGGTTCGTCAATCCGCACTATCAAGGGTTTGTGCTGGTGCGCGGGCATCAGCTAGATGGCCCACACCCAATCTACTTCGATATGCCGAGTCAGCCACTCACTCAGCAATTAGTGATTGATACGACTCTGCTTGCGGATGCTTCTCCGTGGCCGAATTTCGGCTCATATACTCGCCTACAGGCCCCTGGCTGTTATGCTTACCAGGTCGATGGTGCCAACTTCAGCTACCTGATCGTCTTCCAGGCCGTCGTACGAAATTGATGGTCCCCCTGGCTAGAAAGGGCAGCAACACAACACTTATCACCGCAATCCAGAGCGCCATTGCAGTAGCAAAGTATCTACCCAGGAGGAGTACACCCAGCCCGCCTCCACACAACGCCATGATTCCTCCCACGCCAGGCATCCACCACCATCGCCACGAAACAGGCCGTAGCCGGGCAGCACGAGCCATGAGACCTATGAGCAAACCCATCAGCAACCAGAGCAAGGAGAGATAGAACATCATAAATCTTAGCCTTTCTGAGAACCGATGAACAACATTGCACTTAAAATGGTAAAGAGATGTGAGCCATCAATTAATAGTTGGTTTGTGTCAAGATGTGAGCGAACTTGCACATGATCAAAGATACCAAACTCGACGTGCTGGTATGGATGGTTGATACGTGCAAGTGCAGCAGCAAAGTCTCTTGACTCGGTAAACGGGATGGACGTGTCGTTACGATCGTGTAGCAAGAAAATGGGAGCACGAATTTGGTCAACGACTCTGCTGGGAGAGAGTTCTTCGAGTTGGGCCTGGATAGGGGCGGAGAGTGCTTCGATATTCGCCTCTACCCGATCAGGCTCATCACCTTTCAATAAATGGTAGGCAGCTTGCCCAGTGGGGGAGAAGTGAGCAAGATCAGATGCCGTCAGATCTGCACCTCCAGGAGCGAGAGCCTGCCTTATCTTTTCTTTCTCAGTCTGTACGAGTGTTTTTGTGATTACATTGGTCAATACTTGAATAGGTACTGCCGTAGGTTGCCAGGGGCTTATGGTTCCATCAACGTTCAAAGCGCGACGACCAAAGGCACGTAAAACATTTTTTGTATTGAAATAACCACCAAAATTGGTCACATAAGCAACGTCATTGCGAATACGTGGGTCGGCTGGCTGCGAAACAAGCTATCGGGACACCAGCACTAAATGCAATGATTCCAATGCGATTCCCTTGCATCTCTGGTAAGTGAGCAAGTGTCTGGAAAGCCTGCACTGCGGCAGCGCTATCTTGCGCTGAAATATCGTAGTTCATCAATGTCGGTGTTGTCATATCCATGACGATGAGACCTGTACGGGCAAGCGATTGCGAAAGGTTGATAAGTTGTGGCACTGTACGATTATCGCCAGCCCCTGGAATAATCAGCACTCCACTGCGCGCACCTGAGATAAGTGGCGCGGGAGCCGCTGGTGCATAGATATCCAGGTAGACAGTCCCACTAAGTGAGGGCACTGTCATTGAGGTATGACGGATGGGTTCACCGCTCAATGTCAATGGTGCCGGTTCCGAAGCCGTAATCAGCGCCGGCAATAGCAATGCTGAACGTGCAGCAGCACGTCCCCATGGTACGACTGAAAGAAAAATGCCTGCGATAAACAGGAGAATGAGGAGTACGCGCATAATAATACTGATTATATTTCCTGGACGTCTGGATGTGGTTTTACTTACAGGTGTTCCTCGATTTGTGATCTGATTTTCCTGTTCTGGCATTTTCTGTTCTCCTGCTCATCAAAGCCATGCGCAAGAAGAGATAATGTTGTCTTCTTGTAGCTCCCTTGCACTCTTTACGCTTATCTTCCTAGAAGTATAAAGCTATGCTCTTCAAATGAGAAGTGTCATTTGTCCCATTGTAACTACTCAGCCCCCTGTTTCAGATTTCTCAGCGCCTATGACGCTTCACCGGTTATTTCATGAGTCATCCCGGTAACTATTCAGGTCCCTTTTTCCTGATTCCTCAGCGCCACAGGCGCTTCGCAAGTTGTTTTATGTGGGTTGCGGTGTTTGCGGCGCAAACACCGCAACCCACATAAAACAAGAGCGAGCCACCGCAGGTGGTAAGGGTACCTGAATAGTTACCGGGATGACTCATGGAGGGCGCGCCACCGCAGGTGGTGAGCAGACCTGAGTAGTCATTAAAACATTTATATACGAGGGGAAAATGAGTAAAAGAGGGATTATAGTAGTTTATTGGAGCAGTTCTTCAGAATGTACCAGAACATCAGCCTTCGGCACAGAGAAAACCGAAGGCTGATACCTCTTAATGTGCCTCTTGTTTTTGACGCCATTGTTCGTAGTCTACGAACGTACCTCCATCCACAACAAATAAACAGGGAAGAGTGACAACATTATCTTCGCTATCTCTCTTCACCTTTAAACGGTAAATTGCCAGGTCACTATCGCGTTTTCCTGTATATCCTATCCTCCGGGCAACTCCGCATATCCGTTCTGGTGCATTTGCCAGAGCAATCATTACTCTTCCTAAAGAATGCTTTGTTGTGATCTGGGTAATAGCCACTGCTGGTACATATTTTTGTTGTGTTAATGTCTCTTCAGTTTGATCCATTGTACCTCCCTCCTACAAAAGTTCCTGGAAATTTCATGACCTTCCAATGCTACAACTAATACGAAAGAGCTAAGCAAATGGTGACAACCTTAGCTTATGTCAGGTGCGGGACATTAGAAGAGATAAGTCACTTTTTGGAAGAGGAGAAATTTCAAATGAACTCATCACTGGTATATAATGAAGATGTAGCATAAGTTTGAAAGGTGCATGAGCAGAAAGGATTTTTCTATGAGCCATGCCATGGGAGCCTCTTCAACTATCATCCGCTTGCATACTGAGGATGCCATTGGTCAGTTGCGACGACGCGAAGGATTCATGGCAACTCTCGGTAGTGAGAATGGCGAGTTCAAGCTAGACTGGGTTGAGGGTGTAGCGCGTCTGCTAGCAGATGAGACGAAACTGGAAGAGGTGGAGGCTGAGGCAAGAGCACTCTGGCAACATGGCATTCGCCATCTGATCTGGGCAGGCATGGGAGGCTCGATCATTACAGTGCGGGTCCTGGCTGAAATGGATTTTTGTAGCAGTCATGGTGGAAATCATATAGCAATCTATCCACTTGACAGCACAGATCCTGCGGCACTCAACGAAATAGTACGGCGGATTGCCCAGGTAAAGGATTTATCGCTACCAACAGAAGGAACCATATTTGACTCGACATTTCGCCATTCATTACTCGATGATGTGATGATAGTTGGTGTATCGATGGGTATGACATCCGAAGAGCCTATTACTCATCTGGCCTGGTTTGCAGATCTCTTGGGACAAGGACAATTACCTCTTGCTGAACATATTCTGGTAATGACACTTCCTGGTTCCTATCTGGATCAATTTGCTTGTGAGCATCAAATCCCAATTCGCCTTTTACAACTTGATGGTCGAACAGGCACTGGTGGCCGAATGAGTGCACCGACGACTCGCATTTTTTTGTTCCCTGCCGCCCTCTACCTCACTCGTCTATCTAACACGCCTGGACAGTTACGAGCAATGCTGAAGAAAGCATGGCAAAACTATAACATTGATCTGGCAACCAATCGTCCAACAGAGCATCCTTTTGTGCAATTAGCAGCCGCTCTTTACGATACCAGTATCGATGGAGCATGCCGCCTCCTTATCGAGATGCCGGAGGGATGGCAGCCTCTTGTGGCCTGGATAGAGCAATTGATGGAGGAGAGCCTGGGTAAGGGAAAAAAGGGAGTTGTTGTCTTTGATGAGCAATCTCTCAATGCTCAAGCACCTTGCTTTCGTGCTGCCGATATGCTTCATGTGCGTATAGCAGCAGACGAGTCACAAGAGAATGATGGGTTTACACTTCAGCAACCCTCTATTGTCAGTCAAGACCCTCTTGAGAGACTAGCCGCCATTGCTACGAGCTTTCTTGGCTGGCAACTAAGTATGGCCCTTTACGGGTACCTCCACCGGATCACTTTTGCAGGTCAACCCGCCGTCGAGAACTACAAAGCACGAGCACGTGCGCTACGCACCTTGAATGATCCCCTACAATCTGTGCAGAACTGGCAGGCAACTCTCAGAGGAGAGTGTCTTACATTGCTCGCACCTCCAGATACAAAGTTAGATGATACTCCTGCCGCTATCTTTGTCAGAGCACTTCAACAGATGACCTCTCCTGGGGTAGGTTCTGGCTATCTTGACTTCACTTTCAACGGTGAGTCATTGGTGAGCCTCACCGGGATTATTGCGACTCATCTACACAGAATCGGCAATACATTACTAGGTATTCCAGTAAAGCTACGCCATGCCCCAGCGGCTTATCATTCAACAGAACAGAGTGAGATGGATGGTCCTTCTTATCTGATAAGCCTGCGCATACTGATTCACGAACACGAAGAGTGCATCATTGGCACCTATACCGATGCATTTCTGCGAGCACAGGCCATCAGTACATGGCAAGCGATGATAGAACAAGGACATCTCTGTTTCCTGCTGATCATCGATGGACAACAGGAGCAAGCAGTTGAATCGCTTCAGCATTTTTTTGAGGCAGTCGAGTGCTATATGAATAATCAGGGAATGCTGTGAGAAGGGAGATAATGTATGGCAGAGAAACTACGCTTCGGCATTATTGGTTGTGGGGTGATTGGTCCACATCATGCTCGAACTATTACAAGCTTGCCTGATGCACAACTCATTGCAGTGGCCGATGCTCTTCCAGAAAGAGCACAAAAGCTTGCAGAGCAATACAATGTTACTTCTTATACTGACCCACAAGAGATGCTCACCCATGAACATCTGGATATTGTGACAATCTGTACTCCCAGTGGATTGCATGGGGAACATGCCTGTCTGGCTATGCATGCCGGCTGCCATGTGATCGTGGAAAAACCCATGGAGATCACACTTGCACGTATAGAGGAAATGTTACAAGTGCAACAGGAGACAGGACGCAAGCTTGCAGTAATTAGTCAGCACCGTTTCGATGCGGCCACCATGCAAGTGGGCTCTCTTGTAGAGCAAGAAGCTTTTGGTAGATTAGTGCTCGGCAACGCCATTATCCCGTGGTGGCGCTCTCAGAAGTACTACGATAGTGGCGCATGGCGCGGTACCTGGGAATTTGATGGAGGCGGTGTTCTGATGAACCAATCTATTCACTCGATCGACCTCCTTCAATGGCTGATGGGACCTGTAAAAAGTATCTACGCATATACAGATACGCTCGTCCATCGTATGGAGACAGAAGATGCGGCTGTGGCTATCTTGCGTTTTGTCAACGGGGCAATTGGTACTATTGCGGCAACAACAGGTGCCTATCCAGGCGTAAGCACCCATATCGAAATCTTTGGAGACAGGGGTTCGGCGAGAATTGAAAACGATCGCCTTAGTTATCTGCATCTTGCACGTGATGATCAGGCAGAAGTCGGAGCCTATGGAGGCACTCCTGTAAAAGTGGATCTTGCTGAAGACACTGCATCGGGCGCACAGAATCCCAGAGGGGTCTTCCAGTCAGATGCACATACCCTGCAAATCGCCGATATGATACGAGCAATCCGTGAAAACGGGACACCACTGGTTGATGGACAGGCCGGACGCCATCCCGTTGAGATCATCTTAGGTATCTACGAATCTGCCCGTACACACTGTGAGGTTACACTCTCATGATTCATCTCTCAGCCTTCGCTGATGAAATTTCTCCAGACCTGAATGAGCAAATTGCCGTCTTGCAAAGTGAAGGTATTCGTTTTATCGATTTACGCTCGGTTTGGGGTATCAATGTCCTCGATCTCACTGACGACCAGGTAACCGAGGTAAAACAAACACTGGCTGTCCACAGAATCGGTGTTGCTGCCATCGGCTCACCAATTGGAAAAGTGCCCATTGACGGTTCATTTGCTGAGCATCTCCAACGCTTCGAGCGTGCTCTTACGGTGGCCCATGCTTTTGGAACACCGTTTATTCGCATGTTCTCTTTTTATACAGCAGAGAACAAAAGATTTGATGCAGTTTCATACAGGGCAGAGGTGCTCAGGCGACTACGCGAGATGACAACACAAGCGAGGGCAGCGGGAATAATTCTGCTTCATGAGAATGAGAAAGATATCTATGGTGATATCATTGCTCGTTGCGTCGATCTCCATCAGAGTATAGATGATGTACATTTCCGTGCTATCCTTGATCCCGCCAACTACCTTCAGTGTGCCCAAATACCCTACCCTGATGCTTACGAAGCCATACATCCCTGGCTACACTCTGTACATGTCAAAGATGTACGCCCCGATGGGGTACTGGTCGTTGCAGGTGATGGCGCGGCACGCTGGCCAGATCTGTTGCAGCGCTTACGCACAGACGGCTATGATGGTTTCTTTACTCTTGAGCCGCATCTGAGTGCTGCCGGGCGATATCAGGGCTTTAGTGGCCCTGATCTCTTCCGTAACGCATCGCGGGCCTTCCAGGGGCTGCTCCGTACTATGGGACTGGGATTATTCCTAAAACCAAACTGCATCAGGCCTGTGGCGTTAACACTGCATTGAAGGTCTGCCACATACCCATAAACATAGGATATGTCATGCGCTTAAAATTATTAAGAGAGGAATCAGCCATATATACATACTGACTATCGCCACCTCGTATAACAAAAAGATGGCCGCCTGGATAGTAGACTCTATCACGCACACTAACAATAACAGGAGCACCTTTGTTAGCAATAGCGATGATCTCCTGGAGGGTACGTGTATGGTTAGCACTGGTATCAAAGCCGAAGTGCGCAGCCGTCATTGCAATACCATCCTCACGCAACAACCCAAGCTGCGTATTCCATACTCCCAGATCCTGTTCCTCCTGTAAAACGTCCGCTGCAATGAGATGACGCCCATAAGCATTCATGACCATCTCCATAGCAATACCAGAACAAGAAGAGTAGGACCAGACATTCAGTTGATAGGAGTTATGGTACTGCGCAGGAGAAGCAGAGTCGACGCGTTGCAGGCGTATGCTGGCCGTTAGTGGGGCTGAATGGGCAGAGGTTTGCATATCAAATGGTTGTGCGTAACGGAGAAAGGAAAATCCCAGGCCCCTGGTTAAGCCTTGTAGCGTTCCTCCAGTCACGCTGTCCTGCACAAAAAATGTGAGTAGCACCATGACAAGAAAACCAATGGAAACAAGGGTTCGACGACGTTTGTACCAGGAAGAGGACAAGGTAAATGCTGGTACTGGCTTTAACTCTTCAACACTTACAATACTGCCCTCGTGCAAATGCAAAACAGCAGTAACATGACGATCCAGGGGATGAGCTGGTAAAGTCGTGCTTGACTGAACTGCTAGCATCCGCTTATGGCCTCTATACTCGCGCCACGCGCTGATGATCAAGGAGGTAATAATCAGCAGCATTACAACAAGTAAGAGTGCCGTGACGACGGCAGATAACATATATTAACCTCACTGCAACAATTTTTCTATGGAAACCACTCCGTTATTTAGTATAACGTAAAGTTGAGTAAGCAACTCTGTTTCCATAAGAAACAGCCAAATGAGGCTACAGATTTCTGATTCCTCAGCGCCTGAGACGCTTCGCTGACGTGTAATGAGTCATCCCGAACTTTTCCGGGACATGAAATGCCCTTTTTACCTATTTGGCAAGCGGGAGTGCAGAGGGCGGCAGCCTTCTGCCGGGGCTCGGGGTGCCCCCAAAAGCATCTTTTCCTTCTTTTGCTCGCCGCTAGCGGCGAGAAAGAGAGGAAAAAGAAGCTATTGGGGACACCAGGGTTTGGCAACCCGCAAGCCCCGGCAGGGAAACCCTGCACCCCCGGTTTCGGGAAACTTTATGTCCCGGAAAAGTTCGGGATGACTCATTAATGAGAGTGAGTCACCTGCCGGTGGCGAGGAGATCTGAACAGTCACGAAATAGTTTAAACGCACTCAGAAAGAGAACATTTTATTCATCTTGCCCGATACAGCAGAAATGGTACGATACGTGACAACTCCCCACGCATTCATGCGTGGGCTACACACACCTGTTTGATAAATAAGGAGCCAGATTGTGTTCTATATTGGTTGTCCTATGTGGGGTTACAAAGAGTGGGTGGGGAAATTTTTCCCGGCACGTACGCCAGCAAGCGAATTTCTCCGTCTCTATAGTCAGCGCCTGACAAGCGTAGAGGGAAATACCACATTTTATGCCCTTCCCTCGGCTGAAACGGTTGCACGATGGACTCAGGAAACGCCACCGACGTTCCGTTTGTGTCCCAAGATTTCTCGTAGCATTAGCCATGCGCCACGTCTGGATACGAGCAAGGATGAGGTGCTATTCTTCGTAGAACGCATGCGTGGATTAGGCACACGACTGGGACCAATGTTCTTACAACTCCCTCCTATCTTTTGCGCCTGCCCACATTCCAGAATTGCAAGTATTTCTCGATTTCTGGCCAACAGATGTACGTTTAGCTGTTGAGGTACGTCATCCCCATTTTTTTACCGAACCCCATACTGTCACATTGAATACTCTGCTCCGTCAGTACAATGTTGCACGTGTAATGATGGATACACGCCCTATCCAGATCGGCTCACCTCAAGAGCGACAGGTTCATCAGGCACGCGAACGTAAACCTCACTTGCCCTTGCAGGTTGCCCTCACAACTGACTTTACCCTGATACGCTATATTGGTCATCCGCGTATGGAAGTCAACGAACCCTTCCTCAAGGAATGGGCACAACAATTAGGACAGTGGCTTACCCAGGGGATGACACCTTACGTCTTTTGCCACTGCCCCTTTGAGGAGCACTCGCCTTATATCTGCGCTGAACTCTATCAACAAGTCAAGACATTGGTCCCGCTTCCCGCTTTGCCCTGGCTACATGGGAAGATGGAACCTGAGCAGGCTCGATTGTTTTGACGAGAGCACGCGTGGGATGAATTAACGATGTCTGCGTCGTTGCATAAGTTGTGGTAGATAGTCGGCGCGAGAACTCGCTCTGCAATTACTTTCATATAGATATTGACATATTTCTCTGCCATTGCCCTGGCAGAGAAATGCTGCTCAGCATAAGCACGCACAACGGCCCGATCAAGTTCGTCAATTCGTGCAATAGCATGCTCCATCTCACCGATGTCATGAACCAGAAAACCACTTTTTCCATGAGCCACGATTTCTGGTGCAGAGCCACGCGCAAAGGTAATCACAGGACAACCAACGGACATGGCCTCTATCATAACCATACCAAATGGCTCTTCCCACTGAATAGGGTTAAGAAATCCACGGGCACGACTTAACAGGTCAATTTTCTGGCGCATATTGACCGGACCAATATACTTGATTTGATGATGATCAATCAGCGGTTTGATAGAGATCTGCAAAGTAGTTCACTGACTCGGGTACATGACGATCAATAGTACCAGCCAGAATCAGGGAACGCCCGCCCTCTTCGCCGCTCGGATCGCAAGGTGGGTTCCTTTTTCAGGAACAATACGACCTAACCACACAAAGAAATCTTCCGGTTGTTTGACCGTTGGCTGGAAGAAACCCATCGGAATTCCATGATGCACTACCCCTACAAAATTTAGGGGATAGGATACCTCTGCACGGGCACTCTCACTAATAGCAACCATCGGTACCGACTTCAGCCACTCCATATAACAATGGTCAGCATCGCCTGTCCATGACTGGACACGATCAAAAGGGAAACGACTATGCAATGTAGTCACAAAAGGAGTTGCAAGATAAAACATAAGAGGGAAAATATACATATCCGCACTTGAAGAGAGATGAGCATGCACTATGTCAAAATCATGCTCTTTGATATATTCTACAGCCTTTTGGAGATGATAATATGCCTTGAGATGCGCCTGCCATGGCACGCCTGCATCGATGAGTGACTGGGGAAAAAACAAAACGAGTTTTGCAGATGTTTTAGCGTCACCTGGAGCAAACAGTGTTACATCATGCTTTTGCGCAACTTGTTCCTCTATCAAATTATAGATAACAATCTCAGTACCTCCGTAGTTCTTTGGCGGAATGGCAATCCACGGAGGTGCTATATGTGCGATCTTCACAGGTATTCTCCTCTCCCTCAACTTACATCTGTATCGCGACCTTCTTACAGACAAAAAGCCATTTATAAGTGGCTCATCTTGTATACGCATAATCCCATTGAAAAGTTGCATTATGATGTAACAACTTTCTATCTATTTACATATAATACCTCCAATGAATAATAGATATGTGGACCACATGTCTTTCACAAATTACCGAATATCTCATCATTTATATATATTTTATGTTCTATAAAAAATAGTAACTACCCAGGTTCTCGCCATCTGCGATGGCTCGCTCTATTTTGTGTGGGTTGTGTTGCTCATAGTGGAGGTTGCGGCGCAACCTCCACTATGAGCAACACAACCCACACATAATATGAATCATCTCGAACTTTTGAAATAAAAATTCGGGATGATTCATGAAGAAAGTTGTCTATTTTGACACTGTGTACCCAATCTCATCGAGTACGGCTTTGATCTTCGACACCGTCACCTGCTGCGAATCATAATTCACAAGTACTGTTTTAGCGGGGATATCCACCTTCACATTTCCGACACCCCCAACTTTCCCCAGGGAATCTTCAATAGCACGCTGACAATGCTCACACGAAATATCAGGAGCCACCAATGTTATATTTTCCACGATCGGTATGCCTTTCTCAACTATTGTGTGTTCTACAGTTTCACAATACCAACTTTCTTCGTCGGTATACCCATTCCCTATAGTATACCCTCCGAGAAGGGTTAAGAGCGGGGAACATTTGCGCGATTGACCCAAGTGTATTAGAGTATAAAGAGAGCCTGCCAGAGATTTTCCAGACTCAACGCTAACTCATCTAGCTGATAACAAGAAAGATACATGGCAGATATATGGCATCTACACAAACACCAGAAATCAAAGAGCAGCCAATTACAAAAGGTCAGCAGAGGCGACGCCGTCTCCCGCTTCTCTTGCTCGCATTTGTACTTATAAGCGTCCTCATCGGATGGCAGTTAGTAAGTACACAGAGCAACAATACTGATCCAGCGGTAGCTGGCCGGCCACTATCAAACTCGCAAACACACCTCCACACTGTAGAGCTGGGAGGAAAGCCTGGCCAGTTATATCTTGGCACACATTTTGGTCTATTTACAAGCAATGATGGTGGGCATACATGGCCTCAGACAAGAGGAATGTTGAATAACCTGATGATTACGGCTATCGCGGTAAGCCCTGGCAATGCGGATTCTCTTGCAGTCGTTGGAATTCCCAGTACCAGTTCAGGATCACCATTTGGTATTTACTTTAGCAAGGATGGCGGGCAAAACTGGCTGCTACAGAAGCCACTGATTTGCCAGAGACAGCATATCCATTTACAGTTTTTGCTGGTACATCTAATAAAAACTATTTTTATGCCTTCTATCTCTATGCTGGATGGTTCGAGACACAAGACATGGGAAAGAGTTGGAGATCTATTTCAGCAGATACCCTCTCAAATACGCAAGCACAATCCTTGTTTGCTTTTCCCAATAATCCTGACCACTTGTTACTGGGAGGAGATCAGGGGCTGTTCGAAAGTAAGGATCATGGGCAACACTGGAGCAAGATCGTTGCTGTGCAGGGTACCGTCCAGAGCATCATTGCTTCAAAGCATAAACCATCGACGGTTTTTTGTGTTACCGATCAGGGACTCTATCGATGGAAGGATGATAGTACACAAATCACTTTATTAGCATATCCGGGGAATATCCCCTTCTCACAAATTTCTGTTGATGCCACAGGAAACATACTCTATGGCTTATCTGGACACGACCTCTGGTATTCAAATAACGCTGGAGAAAGCTGGCAGCTACGCACACATTTCGACCGTACAGACCTTATCTCCCTCGTTCTTGATCCATGGCATCCTGAACAACTCTATGCAGGCTTCTTCCTGCCAGCCAAAGTCTTGCTCAGTACCAATAGTGGAAACACATGGCAAACTCTTACGGACTAGTACAATTCCCTTGACTGATAAAAGCGTTGGGCATATAGTTAACAAGGTAATAATATAGCAAGGTGAAAGAGCAGGAAGTGAGTTCCAGCAGTGAATAGAGTTGTTCGTTTTTGCATCGCCTGGCTCCAACGCTGGCACCTCTCCCTTTTCGAAAAAGTAATACTTGTCAATAGCGTATTACTGGTAGGAGAGGCACTCGCTGGTCTCTGGGTAACTAGCCATAGCCTGGAGGCTCACCATTACCTGATTGACACCAGCTTTATTGTTATAGCAGCATTACTCAGTCTCTTCATCAATGGTATTTTATTACGAGCAAGTTTCCGGCCTCTCTTTAACCTGCTTTCGACAATTCGAGAGATAGGCGCGGGAAAAACGCAGGCACGCGCTGCTACGCTTCCCGCTGACTCAGAAATTGGCGAATTAGCACAAGCATTTAATAGTATGCTCGATCGTCTGGAGCAGGCACGACGCGAGCAAACCATGCTCATCTTACAAGCTCAGGAGGAGGAACGGCGACGTATCGCACTTGAACTCCATGACGAAACAGGACAAAACCTTACAGCATTACTTATCCATATAGAAGTACTCAAACAGAGTCTCCACACTCCATCAGCATCAGCGATTACGCAAGATAGAGGTAAACAACTGGACGAGGGACTACAAAAACTTGCTAAGATGACACAACATACACTGGACAATATCCGTGTGCTTGCCCAGCAACTACGTCCCAGCGTTCTTGATGACCTTGGTTTACGGGCTGCATTTCGCTGGTTGGTAGAAGATAGCGGTCAACGCTTACAATTAGAGGTCACACTTCATATAGAGGGTATAAAGAGTACGTCTCATGACCTTCCGCCTGATTACGAGACTACCCTTTTTCGTATCGCGCAGGAGAGTCTTACTAATATAGCACGACACGCCCACACACACAAAGCCTCTATCTCACTTATACAAAATGAGGAGCATATCTGTTTGCAGATTCTGGACGACGGCTGTGGCTATACTACACAGAAAACGGGATTTGGTATCTTCGGTATGCGCGAACGAGCAGCACTACTGGGGGGAACCCTGACAATCGAAACACCAGCAGATCAGCACGGCACACTGGTGCAAGCTCTATTGCCACCCTCCTTTTAAAGCGTCAAAATAGGTATAGAGCAGAAACAGGAGAGCCACTATGTCCACTGAGTCCAATCCTACCATACCTATCCGGGTCCTGCTTGCTGACGATCATGATATTTTACGACAGGGGCTAAAACTGCTTCTGGAGACACAGCCAGATATCGAGGTCATCGGAGAAGCACGCACAGGGATAGAAGCTATACAACAAACTTTCAGTCTCAAACCCGATATTGTTATTCTGGATATCAGCATGACCGTGATGGATGGACTGGAAGCATGTCGACATATACGTAGCCAACAACGTACTACGCAGGTACTGATCCTAACAATGCATGAAAGTGAAGAATATTTCTTGCAAGCACTGCGCATCGGTGCCACTGGCTATCTCATCAAGAAAGCCGCACCTGCTGATCTTTGCACAGCGATACGTGCCATTGCACATGATGGTGCTTTTCTCTATCCAGGTCTGGCAAAAGCACTTATTCGAGCATATATAGCATCCCAAACCGATGCCAGCCGATCAGGTTTCGTTCACCCCATACACCAGAATGCGCCTAAGAGTTCAACGCTAGCTAATACGCTCAATGTTCTCACTCCACGCGAAATCGAAGTACTCACGCTGGTTGCTGAAGGTCACACAAACCAGGAGATCGCCGATCAGTTGGTACTGAGTATCAAAACTGTACAGGCCCACCGCGCCAACGTTATGGAGAAACTGGGAATCCGTGACATTACACATCTTGTACGTTTCGCTCTTCGTCATGGCCTGATTCCGCCAGAGCCTTAGACGTTCTCTACCAGAGAAATGGTGATCCCACAATGCTAAGGCAGGAACTAAGATTATGCGAAAAGCTTGTCACAAACAACAAAGGAGCATCCATTACTGGATCTCCTTTGTTGTCCCCCCAGAGTGGGACCCGTGTGCTGACGCTGAAGACACCGCCACGATGTCTCTTGTAGCATTTACCTGTTCCCTAAGACGTCTCAATAGGACAGGCCTATATAGACGTTTCGTTCCTGCTTCAACCAGAATCGCCTGACTATGCTCAGACTTACACTCTGTCCACAAGCGTGACTTCCCACCGAACAAGTGGTGGTACGTGTTCATTGCCATCTGTTACAGTGCGAGAGATTGTCCCCCCCAGGACACTCACTCGTGTAACATTTTTCCCCCACACATATAATACTGAATAGAAGAGTAAAACAAGGTTGATAACGTGTTAAGATGTTATGGAGATTTATCAAAATACGACGATTTGGGTTGAGAAAAATACATTATAACTCCTCCGGCCTCCTTGCCACCTGCGGTGACTCGCTCTCGCTTTGTAGCCGATAGGGAGAGAAGTTCCCTGCCACCTACCGGCTACAAAATGGCTTGAGAAGCGCCTCAAGCGCTGAGGTATCACGAAAAACAGTACAACACTTTACCAGACAATGGAGTGGATGTATAGCATGGCTAACACGGCGAGTAATAGATGGTCGTTCCTTTCACAGGGAGCAAAGACGGAGTATCTTGCGTGAGTACATCAAAATCGCCACAGCCACAATCGCTCAACCAGTATTGCCATAAGACGGTCTTACGACCGCCTAACGTCACATTACCAACAGTAGATGTGAGCCTGTTGCGCACAGTTGTCAGGGTATTGCAACTATAGTCACAAGGATTGCAGATATCACCTCCGCATGTATCACAACCCGTAACCCAAAGTACAAAATCTGTCGTCGGGCGGAAACTCTGGCCGAAGAAACCTGTCCAGAAGTAGGGACTGATATAGAGACCCGGCCAGACTGCCGGCGGAGTGATGGCGAACAATCTATCCAAAAATCCAGTGAGCACATCCTGGTTGGGACCGTTATTGCCGGAAGTCCAGCCACCAAAACCCGTCTCAACATCAGCAAAGACCGTCAGTCCTCCAACAAGGTATGCGTGAGAGCCATGTTGGCAAGCATTCCAGGCATTGTCAGCCTGCAATTCTCCCCAGACATAGGGATCCACGCCAGTGGGTCTGATATCTGGTCCAACCAGCCCCCAATATCCATAGGTGTGGCCACGACCAGCACTTTGGGCTGCATTGACGTTAAAAAAGTTGGAATCTCCTAATGGCTCTGCCCCATACCCTAAACGACCAATATAAAAATTCTGCGGCATCGCACAGCAGGTTTGTGTGCTGCTGTCAGTCCCCCACCAGGCAGGCACTGATTGAGTGTTTCCCGTGAACAAACGGGTCGCACGAGAGGCTAAATTTCTCGTAGCCGAGATAAAGCCATTAGCCGTCATGTTTTTCGTGACCTTCCAATGGCTCAATCTCTTGTCGGTGGAGTGATGACCAGACGGAAAGCCCTGGGTCTCTGTCACTCCTGTCCTCATAGCGTCAGCACGAATCTCTTGCGAATCAGGTTGGTCTTGCATCGTTATTCCCCCTTCTACTGGCATCACCAAAGTCTCCTGTCTAATACTCATTTCGATGCTCTCGTACTGCTCTATATATCCCAGTACAACCCTTTACTATGTCCCCTTTCTCACCTGCACACGCAACGTGTAATGAACATAATCATTACTATATTAACAACGGTCGCTTTTTAACCTCCTATATATATTATAATAGTGTAAGTATAGGATCCAAACAGGCTTTCTCAAAATTGTCAAAGGCAAACAGCAAACCTGCAAACCTGTACTCGATTTTTCTGGCTTCTCATGCTATACTAAATATACCCAAATGGACCCAAACCTCTATAGGGCTTAAAACTGGCTATCAACTATGTTATTGGGTACCGATTGCAGTGACTGGTGTCTAACGAAGGGAGCGTATTCAATACATGAGCCGCAATAGTAACTCCGATAAAAAATCTTCAAACGGGTCAAACAACCGTACAAAAAAAACGACAAAAGTTTCATCACGATATCGCTCCTCAGGAAGTCCAAGGCGTCCTCTCACAGAGGATGCACGACTACTCCATCGTCCCGTGCAGCCTTTGATTAGTCCCACTGAGCCAGTACCCCAGGAGCAAATCAGAGAGGAGGAGCATGCACTTGATCGTGCTCTCCATCTTGATTTTACACTTACTGATCCATGGCGCGTCTTTCGCATCATGAGCGAGTTTGTAGATGGCTTTGACGGACTTGCCCATATTCCGCCATCTGTGGCAATCTTTGGCTCTGCACGTACAAAGGCCGAACATCCATCCTACCAGGCGGCAACAGAGACAGCATGCTTGCTGGCACAGTCAGGTTTTGGTATCATTACTGGTGGTGGTCCTGGCATCATGGAGGCTGCTAACAAAGGTGCTCAGCAAGGTGGTTCATGTTCCATTGGTTGTAATATTGAACTCCCCTTCGAGCAAAGTTCCAATGCTTATCTGGATATTTCCCTCGACTTCAGGTACTTTTTTGTACGTAAAACTATGTTTATTAAATATGCGGAGGCATTTATCATTTTTCCAGGCGGTTTTGGGACGATGGATGAACTTTTTGAAGCTTTAACATTAATTCAGACAAAAAAGGTCGATCACTTTCCTGTGATCCTCTATGACTCAAAGTTCTGGACAGGGATGATCCATTGGATTAATGCAGCTATGCTCGAATCTGGTACCATCTCGGAAGATGAAACTCATTTGCTGCGTATTTCGGATGATCCGCAAGAGATTTGTCAGATAGTGACTGAGGCATATCAGGAAAATTATCGCCGCGAGCGCTGGCCCAACGACCACCGTGAGCAGTTGATTCGCTAGTAGCCATGAGTCATCCCGGTAACTATTCAGGTACCCTCACCACCTGCGGTGGCTCGCTCTTGTTTTATGTGGGTTGCAGTGTTTGCGGCGCAAACACCGCAACCCACATAAAACAACTTGCGAAGCGCCGTAGGCGCTGAGGAATCAGGGAAAGAGAACCTGAATAGTTACCAGGATGACCCATGTCTGAAGTATTCAAGAGAATAGCTCCTCTCTACTCGTATTTCTTTGCTCCAACTGCTCCTCATCCTTAATGCAACGGGCAGCCCACGGGAGTGCCTCCAGTCGCTTTTCTGGGATAGCCTGTCCACAAACAACACAACACCCATAGGTGCCCTCTTCAATGCGTTTGAGAGCGTCCTGTACTTCGGTTAATAATGCCTGCTCGTTAACAAGAAGAGATTGCTCCTGTTGCATCTCCAGGAAATCTACGGCGGTTTCCTCAAACGCTTGTGATCCCTCACTTATCTCGATAGGATCAACGGGTGTGGGATATGCCTCGGTCAGGTTGTTAATGTGCTCCTGTAATTCCGTCTGTCGAATCTCTAGCCGCTCTTTTATCTGCTGGATATTGATAGTCATTGTCTATGTTCCTTTCTATTTAAGAGCATTCGTCTCTGCTCCACTTAGTTCAGGATCAGGTGTGGATAAAGAATGATCATGACTATTCAGATCTCTTTTTCAGATTCCTCAGCGCCTCAGGCGCTTCGTAAGCCGTTTGATGTGGATGGCGTGGTTTGCGGCGCAAACCACGCCATCCACATCAAACAAGGGCGAGCCACAGCATGTGGTGAGGAGGCCTGGGTAGTTACGAATAATCATTGATAGAGTGTACACGTGCCTCTTAAATATTTTGTCTCATTTTGAGCCAGATCCCTCACAATTCATTCACAATGAAGAGATAGAAATTATTACATATGCCTGAAGATTCACAATTTTTGCTCTATGTGCTATGCTTAAAGGGCAATTGTAACTACGAAGATATTTTCATGAGGATATCGCACATGGTCGTACCTCCCATCCCACAACAGTCTGGCAAAGAGCCAGAACATACTTCACTCACAGAACAACAAATACCGTCGATTTTTAGCGACTTTGATTTGTACTTATTCGGCCAGGGGAAACATTACCACATTTATGAGAAAATGGGGGCACACCCCCGTACTGTTCATGGTGTGTCAGGTGTGAACTTTGCAGTCTGGGCACCCAACGCCCGTGGTGTCTTTGTCATCGGCAACTTTAACGACTGGAACCGGGGAGCTACTCCGATGCACCAGCGTCATTATGATCTGGGGGTCTGGGAGTGTTTCGTTCCAGGACTACAGGTTGGTGCTATCTACAAGTACAGCATTTACTCACGTTTCAATAACTATTTAGTGGATAAAACCGATCCCTACGGTTTTGCGAGTGAGTTGCGTCCACAAACAGCCAGTATAGTAACAGATATCCATCACTACCAATGGCTGGATGAGGACTGGGTAGAGCAAAGAGGACAACACCAACAACTCAGTTCGCCAATTTCAACATATGAAGTACATCTTGGCTCATGGCGGCATGTTCCTGAGCGACATCAAGACGGAAACGCTGAAGAAGATCGCTTCATGACGTATCGTGAACTGGCACCAGCCCTGGCTCATTATGTGAAGGAGATGGGCTTCACGCATATCGAGCTAATGCCAGTTACGGAGTATCCCTACGATGGCTCCTGGGGTTATCAGGTCACAGGCTATTATGCGCCAACCAGTCGTTTTGGCCCTCCAGAGGACTTTCAGTATTTCGTTGATTATATGCACCAGCAGGGTATTGGGGTTTTGCTTGACTGGGTACCAGCACATTTCCCCAAAGATGGCGGTGCTTTGAGCTACTTCGATGGCACCCATCTCTACGAGTATTCCGACCCCCGCAAAGGAGAGCATAAAGAGTGGGGGACATATGTGTTTGACTATGGACGTAGCGAGGTACGAAATTTCCTCATTGCCAGCGCACTTTTCTGGTTACGTGAGTACCACATTGATGGTTTACGTGTTGATGCAGTAGCTTCGATGCTTTATCTCGATTATTTGCGCAATCCTGGCGAATGGGTCGCAAACCAATATGGAGGGCGAGAGCATCTGGAGGCTGTAGATTTCCTGCGTTATCTCAATGAAGCAGTTTACGCAGAAATTCCAGGAGCAATTACTATAGCTGAAGAATCTTCCGCCTGGCCCCTGGTATCCCGTCCAACTTATGTAGGTGGGCTGGGGTTCAGCTTTAAATGGAATATGGGCTGGATGCACGATATGCTAGAATATATGCACCTGGACCCTATCCATCGTCGCTATCACCATAACAACATTACATTTTCCCTGATGTATGCCTATTCCGAGAACTTCATCTTGCCGCTCTCCCACGATGAGGTTGTACATGTCAAAGGCTCGATGATCAATAAGATGCCTGGGGATCTATGGCAACGCTTTGCCAATCTCCGTGCCTTCTATGGCTATATGTGGGGACACCCAGGGAAAAAACTGCTCTTTATGGGCGGTGAATTTGGACAATGGCGTGAGTGGAATTATGCAGAAAGTCTGGATTGGCATTTACTCGAAGCTCCCAGTGATCCTCGCCATGCCCAGTTGCGCGATTTTTTACGTGATCTGAACCACTTATATCAGCAAGAGCCAGCATTAAGTGTTCTGGACTGCGATCCTGAGGGCTTTTCCTGGATTGATTGCCACGACTCGGATAATAGTGTTGTCTCCTTTATGCGTCGCAGCAAACAGGCAGAAGATACACTAGTGTTTGTTTGCAATTTCACTCCTATACCCCGCGATGGATACCGCTTAGGGGTACCCCATCCAGGAGAGTACTATGAATTACTCAACAGTGACGATGTACGCTATGGTGGGAGTGGTCTGGTAAACACACAACCGATGCCCAGTGGGCCAACCTACTGGCAATCCTGCCCCCACTCGCTGTTTCTAACGCTACCACCACTGGGCATTGTTATCTTGAAGCGACGAGCCGATGGTACGAGAAGTTGAGAGTACGGAAGATGGATCATAGCCCATACAAACTGAGGAACCAAACAATTCCTGGCTCTTGATGCAGTGAATGGTACGGCCATTGTAGGCACGTTGACCTAACGCTGCTAATCACGTTCGCGGAGATCGCGTGAGAAAACAAAACATCAATGGCCTCTACTGCCAGATGGGAGAAGACGGCGATCACAATCAAAAATAGACCAGGATAACAGATATGGCACAAGAACTTCCAGGGTCCAATTCTGCACCTGTAGCGCAAACCATATCCATCCGGAAAAGCGATGTACGCCAGGGAATCTGGATCGAACTGGTTACGATCCTGTGGATGACTGTTGAGGCAAGTGTCGCCATTACTGTTGGCTTCGCTACTCACAGCGTTTCACTGCAAGGTTTTGGCATTGACAGCATTATCGAACTGATCGCGGGTAGCATTCTGCTCTGGCGATTGCTCGTTGAACAACGAGGAGAGTCCATTGAACGCATCGAGCATGCTGAACGGCAAGCTTCGTGGGTGACTGCTATCAGCCTGTTTGCCCTCGTTCTCTACATTATCGGCAATAGTGCATTGACGTTCCTCACCAGAACAAGACCAGAAGCATCCTGGTGGGGCGTCGGTCTGGCGCTAGCCGCTGCCATTATTATGCCGCTCCTATTCATCAGCAAAATCCGCATCGCTAAACGAATTGGGAGTGCAGCGCTCAAGGCTGATGCAGCCTGTAGTATCACCTGCGCCTATATGTCAGGCACATTACTTGCGGGCCTCCTTCTGAATCGCTTCTTCGGCTGGTGGTGGGCTGATCCTTTAGCAGCCCTTGCCCTGGTATACTTCTTAATACAAGAAGGACGTGAGGCCTTGCATGAAGCCCGCACAGGAGAAACATGTAGTTGTGGCAATGAGGAGGTTCAGGGCTGATTGCTGAATGGTAGGAGGGCAATCAGGCCCACATTCTCACGACTATACTCCATACTGAACAGCCTGGAGAGATAGGAAATGATCGATGAAGGAATACGAAATTCGTGCTGATTACGATAGCCAATCTATTATTGTTTACCAGGCATACGCAAAAGCTATCGCTCTTCCCGCCGTGCAAAACAATCGGTTTGTTCCTCCCTTTTCTCTCAATCGAATGACATGGATCAAACCTTCTTTTTTATGGATGATGGAAAGAAGTAATTGGGGCTTAAAATCAGGCCAGGAAATGATTCTCGCTATTCGTATCACACGACAGGGATGGGAGGAGGCACTCTCACAAGCGGTTCTGACATCTCCAGATCGCCGTGTGTACCACAGCAGCGATGAATGGCAGGCTCAGCTCAAGCATGCCCCCGTTCTTGTACAATGGGACCCTGAGAGAACCATGCGTGGGAAAAGCCTTCCTGTGAGGAGTATCCAGGTAGGTCTCAGTCGCCATATTATTGAGAAATATGTCAATGATTGGACCCTTGAGATCCGAGACTATACCCCTTTAGTGAGAAAGATCTATGGATTGTTGCAGGAAGGACAGGAAGCAAAGGCGAAGAGTTTTCTTCCAAAGGAGCAGAGCTATCCTCTCGATCAAGCCCTTGTCCAACGTCTTGGCATCGGGTAGTGTTCATTTGTAAAAGTTGTGTTCAGGAATGCAGATGGATCAACAATACGTATCAGAAACATTTCTCGGAGAAGACCCAACCATTGAACAACAATGGCGGGCTTTGCGCCTCAATGTTCAGGCCTGCTATGAGCGTCTGGCCAGGGCAGAAGGCAAAGAAGAGATGTTGTGCAAAGGAGACATACTGGGAACGTACAATCAACTCACGATTCCTTCCGAGGAGTCCGTTCAGGACGACCAGCAACTCGATCGTATTTTGGATTGGTATCGAAGTCAACGACCGTTGCACGGAGCAATCTGCTGGTATTTGCATCCAACACCGCCTGCAACCCTTGGAGCACGCCTGTTTGCTCGCGGAGTTGAACCGAACTGGAAACCGCACTGGATGTGGTGCGAACTTCGCCACCTTCAGAGCAATCGCCCTCACGCCTCGACCTTTAAGATTTAGATCACGGGAGAAGAAGAGCTTCCTCATTCCGAGAGCGAAGCAGCCCCGATTCGCGCCACTCTGGCCCGGATGCAGCCTCGTTGGGTCTGGTACCTGGGAGCGTTTCAGCGGGGTCGAGAAGTAGGACACTGTATGCTGAATGTGACTACAGGAGAGTGGGGCGTGGGTGGATTATTTGATATGTGGGTCAACCGTAAGGTGCGCAACCAGGGGATCGGGACGGCGCTGGCACAGGCCGCCTGTGAGTTTGCGCGTCAATGTGGCTGCCATCATGTGGTCCTCAATGCCACCGAGATGGGAAAGTCCGTCTACCAGCGTGTTGGCTTTCAGTCGATGGGCTATGGCTTTACCTGGAATTTGAGCGAGCGTATCCTCGCAGCGCCCGCGCCTACCAGCGACGAGGTGACGTTTCTGGAGGCAATCGGATTGGGTAATATCAAAACCCTTGACGAGACGTTTGACCGTCTCGAAGACAGGATACTCGACGAGCCATCGCTCAATGGTTTGACGCCACTTGATATCGCAGTTCGCTGTCAGCAACCCGCATCAGCAACCTGGTTAGTCGAGCATGGAGTGTCTCTGGATCTTCTCTCCGCCTGGGATATCGGGTGGAAAGAGCAGATTCCCGCTCTCCTTGTTGAACATCCGGAACTGGTGAATCTCCAACGAGGAGAATGGCACGCGACTCCGCTGCATATTGCGATCGAACGTGGCGATATCGAGTTGGTGAATCTTCTGCTCACAGTTCCCAATGATCTGGAAATCAAGGACGCTGCATTTGAGTTGACGGCAATGGGATGGGCGCACTATTTCCAGCGTACAGAGATCATCGCACTCCTTGAACACCATCGTTCTTTTCCCAAGCACTACAACACCACATAATCTGCTTTCCTAAATGCTGTCTCAGTGAGACCTTCAATCAGCGCCACAGGCATTGTTATCAAGGGGCGGGTCAGACAGTTCAGGGCTGGTTGCTGGATAGCAGAAGAGCAATCGGACCCACATTCTCACGGCTATACTCCACACCAGACAGCCTGGAGAGAGCAGCTAACATCGCTTCGACGATTTCCACACGACCCACTCCGACAATATCGAGCAGTTGAGCCGCATCCAGGCTGATGGGCACCCCTGCTTCCGTGGCTTCCTCGGCAAGCATGTATAATGTGATATGATGCTTGTGCCGCGCCTCTTGAAACGTGAGTTGGGGAACAGGCTCGCTCACTATTTCACCACCTTGTTATATGTTTCGACCATCAGTTCTGTAGCCTGCTCCTCGCCCACAAGTCGCCCGAGTTGCTCCTGATACTGCCCCAGTTGATGATACTTATGAGCAATGATGGCATGTCTGGCAGCACTGGCAAAACCTGTGAATCCTTGCCTCATAGACTGACAGGTCAACTCGATGTCCTGTCGTAAGCGCGCAACTTCACTCTTATTCTCTTGCATAAAATAAACCCCTTTGAAATTTTTTTTGTACGTAAACAAAACGGCTGCTTCCCAGGTAGCATATCTGGTTTCCTCTTCGCGGAGAACGACATCAATCTCCTTGTATTGCCTGTACCATCACTAAGACTCAAGACTCACAGATCACATATCTATTATGCCCAACAAAAGCCATTTTGTCAATAAGACTCATACACTAAATAAGACTCACAGATCAATATACAAAATGAGCCAAAAGACTTACAATATCAATAGCCATAAGATCAAAAATCAAAGATCACAAAGGAGAGAACGATGGAAGAAAGGTATTATAAACTAGAAGAAGTCATGAAACTGCTAGGCATCTCTAAAGCGACACTCAACAGAAGAGCAGAAGACGGAACCATACCAAGCGAGCTGGAAGAGGGAAAGAAAAGAGGAAGAAGATATCCCAAAGAGGCAATAGACGCACACGTCAAACTCTTGAAACGTAGAAATCAGACAAAACTAACGTTCGGCCCAACAACGAACAGTGAACTATGGGCAAGCTATCAAAACCACTTCAACCTATACGAACCCGAAGACATCGTAACATATGACAGGCTTTTAGAATGGCGGGAAGCAAACAAAGATATATTCATGTCTGCAAGAGAAAACGGCAAAAGAATAGGAGGTGTAACAATCATACCTTTAACAGAAGACGTAATTAAGTCGTTGATAGACGACAAGATCAAAGAACAAGATATAGAACCATGGTCAATAAACAAGTGGTCAGAGAAAGACCTGACAGCTTACATACCAAGCATATCAATACATCACACAGGAGATAGCCAGAAAGACAAAGAAAGAGGACTTTTTATAATTAGAAATGCTATAAGGTGGGCAATATCGCTAGACAAGCACTACGATATAAAGAAGTGGTACGCAATAGCCGCCACACCAGAAGGCAAAAAACTAGTCGAGCATCTAGGATTTAAAAAAGATAGAAGGCAAAAGAGATGCATACATACTAACAGACCTAAAAAATGCAACAAAGCCCATAAAATCATTTATTGATAAGCTAGAACAAGAGGAAGAACCCCTTGTACCATCATCAAAGAAAAAGGAAATATTTACGCACCTATCATATGGTACTATATTCGTAGGCAAATCACGGAGGGACAATGCCACTGAAAATTAGACAGCTAAAAGCGACTCTAGCTAAAGTGGGCTTTCGCTGGCGTCCTGGTAAAGGTAGTCACACCTTCTGGGCACATCCCAACTTACACGCTTCTGGAGATCTGGCCTCTACTGCTTCCTCCAAACGAAGAAGTGGCAAGTCGGGTCGCTGAAGGAGAATTCCCCCGCGCTTTAGCCGGGGGAGTGTCAACAGGAGAAGAAATCACTATCTCAGGTAAAGATGGCAATGATGCCAAACCATACCAAATCAAAGACGTTCGAGATGCACTGAGAAAGTTAGGAGAGGATTTATGACTTCCAACCTTAAACACTACTCAATCATCATTCAGTGGAGTGACGAAGACCAAGTTTATATTGCTACTGTTCCCGAACTTCCAGGATGCAAGACACATGGTAAAACGTATAAAGAAGCTCTCAAGCAAGCTCAGTATGCTATTGAGGGTTGGATTGAGCTTGCAAAAGAATTAGGGCGACCTATTCCTCCACCAAGGAACTACACAAACACAGCGGCCTAAACTATTGTGCTCTGGTCAGTTGCTCTGCCTCCTCTATCAAAGTGGGGAAGAAGCGTAATGTGAGTAACGTCATCAGTGCAAGATCATCGACAGGCAATCTGAGACGACGCAATAGCGACATCAACATCGTGAGACCTTCAATCAGCGCCACAGGGGTTGTTGTCAAGGGGCGGGTCAGACAGTTCAGGGCTGGCTACTGGATGGCAGAAGAGCAATCGGACCCACATTCTCACGGCTATACTCCACGCCAGACAGCCTGGAGAGCGCTGCTAACATCGCTTCGACGATTTCCACACGACCTACTCCGACAATGTCGAGCAACTGGGCCGCATCCAGGCTGATAGGCACTCCCGCTTCGGTGGCTTCCTCGGCAAGCATGTATAATGTGATATTATGCTTGTGCCGCGCCTCTTGAAACGTGAGTTGGGGAACAGGCTCGCTCACTATTTCACCACCTTGTTATATGTTTCGACCATCAGTTCTGTAGCCTGCTCCTCGCCCACAAGTTGCCCGAGTCGCTCCTGATACTGCCCCAGTTGATGATACTTATGGGCAATGATGGCATGTCTGGCAGCACTGGCAAAACCTGTGAATCCTTGCTTCATAGATTGACAGGTCAACTCGATGTCCTGTCGTAAACGTGCAACTTCGCTCTTGTTCTCTTGCATAAAATAGACCTCTTTGAAATTTTTTTGTATGTAAACAAAACGGCTGCTTCCCAAGGTAGCATATCTGCTTTCCTCTCCGTAGAGAATGGCATTGACCCTCCTCGTACGGCTTATCCCAATAACCACAACGCACCAAACAAACTAAGAACACATACAATCTAAGAATCTAATAAAAATCTACCATAGAATATGTTATCTGTCAACCCTAAGACTCTAAACCACCTAAGATGTGATATCATATGTAAGAACAACTAACGTTGTATTAAAACATGGTCTTATATCAAGAAGAAGCACTAACCACATGCCTAAAACAAGCAAAGCTCCACCAGGGCTATACACGGCGAAAGAAGCTATTCAACGTCTAAATATGCCTCAAGCTACCTTTCATCACTACGTCAAAACAGGAAAAATTAAAAAAGTCACACCCCCTGGACGAAGTGAAGGGTACTACGAGAAAGCATACATTGACACTATGGCAGAGGCTAACGAACTTTTTGTGTTGCAATACGCAACAGATTCCACCACATTTAGCATCGCCTCAGCCGAAGATATAGAAGGAATATACCAGGTGATGATAAGTTTTTGGGGGAGTCTTTACGTGCCATCTATCGAGACACGAAAAAGTTGGTATCAAGTAAATCCCGAAATTGACTATGTTGTAAAGAAGAATGCAATAGTAACAGGATATATTACACTACTACCACTGAAACCTGAAATTATGAAGTTATTGATGAATGGAGATATAGGTACTAAAGATATCAGATCATTTGACATACTTCCCTTTACTCCTAACAACCCATTAGAATGTTGGGTAGGAATTGCCGTTAAGCCAGGTGTATATATGCCTGAAAAATACGCAATACGCCTCATCGCAGGAATACGCAAGGTGATGATAGAACTTATAAAGAAAGGTATCATCATCAAAAGATTATGGGCAAAGAGTGAAACACCCGATGGTATAAAACTCTGCAAGGATTTAGGATTTGAAGAAATTGAACCAGAAACCAAAAGAATGCCAAGAAAATTCGTGTTGGACATGGAAATATCCAACCTACCTTTTTTAAAAAGCAAATAAAGGCAAAACTAAATAGTCAAACCGCATCATATGATATTATACTAGTAGGTGGGTCATGGAGGAATAATGCCACCAAAGATCAGGCAACTGAAAGCGTCTTTAAAAAAGGTCGGTTTTTCTGTCCGGCCAGGAAAAGGAAGTCACACCGTTTGGTCTCATCCAGATATATCAGGCTTCACAGTCTCCATCTCAGGCAAAGACGGCAACGATGCAAAACCATACCAAATTGATGACGTTGAAGATGCATTGAAGCGACTAAGGAGAGGAAAATGAAACCACTACACTACTCCATAATCATACAATGGAGCGACAGAGATCAAGCATATCTTGCCAACGTTCCCGAACTTCCTGGATGTCATACACACGGTGAAAACTATGAAGAAGCCCTAAAAAACGCACTTGAAGTTATTGAACTATGGCTTGAAACAGCAAAGGAAGAAGGATGGCCGATCCCGCAGCCACAAATAATAGCTGCATGACGAACAGCTAACAGTTAAGATACTAGACAATTGGAGTGGAAAAGCCTGTAAATCCGCTCCAATCCTAGAATTAGTTCATTCAGGTATGCTATGGCAAAGGATATTTACTCTGAGCCTCTCACGATATCCACACATATACACTACAACATCAGCGCTCCCACCGTCACCAGCACAACCATCCCCAGCACCACATAATCCACCTTCCCAAATACTGTCTCATGGAGCATCGTCTGGCGTCCCTCGACTTCGTAGCCGCGTGCCTCCAATGCCGTTGCCAGATCAGCCGCACGACGTAATACTCCTTGCATCAGAGGTACAAACAATGTTGCCAGACTTTGCAAACGTTCGCGTACCGTTCCACTTGCAAGATCAGCGCCACGCGCAGCCTGCGCTTTGGTCAGTTGCTCTGCCTCCTCTATCAAAGTGGGGAAGAAGCGTAATGCGAGTAACGTCATCAGTGCAAAATCATCGACAGGCAGTCTGAGGCGGCGCAATGGCAACAGCAACATAGTGAGACCTTCAATCAGCGCCACAGGGGTTGTTGTCATTGTCAGGAGCAACGAGCATGCATAGAGCACCAGGAGAACAACAAAGGCTGTCATCACTGTCCATACTCCACCATAGGTAATAATAAATGGACCTATCGGAAAGGGTTGGGATGGTGCAGTACCGCTTATAAGCCAGAGAGAGATCAACACGACCAACATTAGAAGCACCAGAAGAACCCTGCTCCGCTTGATCCAGCGTAAAGGGCGTAGCCGTGGCAGGAACGACGAAAAGATACCTGCGATCAGTATTATACTGGCGACAAGTAGTACATCATGCACATAGCCATATGAGGTAAGCAGAGGACCAAGAGGGTACAGCACTTTGTTATCTACTTCGGTAGAGAACAGCGTTGGGATAGCCCCTAGAGCCATGAGCAAGATGAGTAACCACATGCGCCGCCACATCTCGCGAGGTGATACTCCCGATAGTATGACGCCTACGCTCACGAGTGCGACAACGATGATATAGGGCGCAAAGTGCCACTTATGCTGGTTTGCGATAATCAGGCAGAGTATTATCCATGACAGGGTCAGTAGCTTTGTTCTGGCTTGCAGGCGATGTAATATACTTTTCCCAGGATAATACATTCCCAGTGAGATATTTTTTAGTAGCATATGTTATTCCAGTTACAAGAAATGTTAGATGGTTTTTTCCTGATTCCTCAGCGCCTTCGGCACTTCGCAGGTTGTTATATCTGGATTTTGTCGCTTGTGGTGGAGGTTGCGCCGCAACCTCCACCACAAGCAACAAAATCCAGACAACATGAGAGTGAGTCACCGCCGGTGACGAGCAGTGTCAATCAACCACATTTAAGGTGTTTGAGAGACTTTACTCAATAGCAATCTATACGTCTCCTCCAATGTGAAAACTTCTCTGGGAATTGCCATTCCCTCTTTGCGTAACAGTGAGAGCAATTCGCTCAGTGGAGGGACTCCCAGGCCCCACTTGCGCAACTGGTCGCCTTCGGCAAAGATTGCACGTGGTGTGCCCTCCATTACCAGGCATCCATTGTGCAAGACAAAGAGCTGATCAGCCAGTGCAGCAACTTCAGCCATATCATGCGAGACAAGGATAACTGTTACCCCTCGCTCTTGTTGGGCACGTCGTAAATACGTGTAAAACTCACCGCGTGCGTCGGCGTCGAGTCCAATTGTGGGTTCATCCAGGATCAGAATAGCAGGCAGCATCGCAAGTACACCAGCCAGTGCAACACGTCTCCTCTGTCCACCACTTAAATCAAAGGGAGAACGCCAGCCATACTCATGATGAGGTAATCCCACCATCTCTAAGGCTCCAAGCACACGAGCACGTATTTCATGCCGACCAATTTGCATACGCTGAGGTCCAAAGGCGACATCGGCAAAGACCGTCTGTCCAAACAACTGTGCTTCTGGGAACTGAAAAAGCATACCCACACGTTGTCTCAATGCTCGCAAATCTACACCTCTGGCCCCCACATCAATTCCATCAACAATAACGGTCCCCTGGGTCGGACGTAGCAACCCGTTGAAATGTTGTACCAGCGTTGTTTTGCCAGAGCCAGTCACGCCAATGATCGCGGTACAACTTCCCTCGGCAATCTCCAGGTTGATATCAATCAGCGCTGCTTTACACAAACGGTCTGACTGATAGGAATGCGAGAGGTGATGGGTGACGATAATCGCGTTGTTCATTACATCAGCTCCCTGGCTATCGCTTCAAGAGTTATTGCTTCCGATGAGATGGCCATACCTGCCTGACGTAAACGAGATGCTAACTCAATAGGTTCAGGGATCGCCAGTTTGAGCCTGCGTAATCGCTCCAAATCTGCAAAAACGACTGCCGGGGTTCCTTCTAAAACAATCTCTCCTCGCTCCATCACCACTACCCGTTGTGCCAGAGCAGCCTCTTCTAGCAGGTGAGTTACCTGGATGATAGTCAGTCCATATTGCTGGTTGAGCTGGTGCAAGAGCAACACAATCTCCTGCCTCGACAGTGGATCAAGCATAGAAGTTGCCTCGTCCGCAATGATACATTGAGGACGCAATGCCAGTACACCTGCAATCGCCAGACGTTGGCGTTGTCCACCAGAGAGCTTATGAGGAGAACGCTGGCGTAAATCCGCAATACCTACCGCCATCAGCGCTGCCTCGACCCGTTCACGGATCAGTGCAACTGGCAGACCACGCACAGTTAAAGCCCAGGCAACATCGTCTTCCACAACAGTAGCAATAATCTGGTTATCAGGATTTTGAAAGATCATCCCTACACATTCCCGAATAGTACGCTGTTTAGTGGCATCTCTGGTATCACATCCCATCACCAGAACACGCCCACTATCCGGCAGCAGCAAAGCATTGCAATGCCTCGCCAGGGTCGATTTTCCACTGCCGTTATGTCCCAACACCACTACGTATTCTCCTTGCTGGATCTGAAGATTTACCTCTCGCAGAACAGAAACAGCCTCTCCCTCACCCTTTTGCCCTTCTGCACAGGGTAGGCATAGGTAATACACTGGATGTCAATAAGCGGTGATATATTGCTAATGTTCATATCTTTTGATGATGCCTCGTTTAACTGCTATCTTGACAATACGACGGGTGAGCCAACGTACGACTCGGCCAATCTTACCACCTGGAAATGGGCGTACATCATAGCCAAGGAGACGCACAAATAGATTGGTAACAGCATAAACAGCAGTAACAACTGGACATAATACTATCCATAATAACAGGTAAAGCGTTATCCACAGATAGGTAAGAGCCAGCCTGGAGAGAGATACAATTGTTGGATAGACATTCTGTTTCCATATGGTTGCCAGCCCAATTTTTGGGGCTACTAAGTCCATAATATGAATGATTATTTGATATGGCTGATGAAATCCATGAATGAGGTTAGCAACGGATATCCCCACTAATGACAATAGAAGAAAGAGGAGACCGTACAGAGTCAATGCACCACAGGTTATGCCCAGCAAAAGTAAGGGAAGATGCTGGAGACGACGCTTCATCGTCACACCTAAAAAAAGACCGCCAACACATTCTAAGAACATCAAGGCTACATTTTGAGGACCTATGACAATACTCACAATGAAAAATGCAACACACATTCCGATAATGCCCGTATAGAGGCCGCGCCGTAGCACCAGGATGGCAAATATTGGAAAGGTGAGTAAGCGAAAAAAGTTTCCTCCAACAGGAAGATATACAGTTAGTAATTGAAAGATAACGGCAATATCTGCCAGGAGCGCACCTTCAGCTATCTCTATTGGTTTCAGGTTCCGCAATATTCTCTCGCTTTGTAATATAATAGTATAACTATTCAGGTCTGCTCCCCACCTGCGGTGGCTCACTCTGGTCGAGTGTGGGTTTTGTCGCTCGCGGCGGAGGTTGCGGCGCAACCTCCGCCACGAGCGACAAAACCCACACTCAATGGCCTGCGAAGCGCCATTGGCGCTGAGAAATCAGAAACAGAGGACTGGGTAGTTACAATCATATTATGCTTCCTACAAGGAAACAGACAATGCTTGTAGTGCTGATGAGCAGGCACATATGTGCATGTTTCGAGGATTCTCAAAACAATCATCACACATACTTACGGCTTGACTCCCACAAAGTTATCTTCCCTGCTAACTCCTGGATAAAACGGGATTCCTTTCCTTGTACAGTGAGGAGATAGAGAACATCAGCGGCGCGGGTCATTCCCACATAACAGAGTGTACGTTCCTTCTCAATTTCTAATTGTCTCTCTTCCTCTTCCATATTCCCCAGGTTTGAGAGTAACGGGAGTTCACCTTCCGTCAGACCCATCAGAAAGACGACCGGAAATTCTAAGCCCTTAGCGGAGTGGATTGTCAAAATTTTGATCTGCTCTTCCAGTAAGTTGAACTCACTGTCTGTTCGCAGTACAGCACGGAGTCCGGATCTTTTTAGCACAGATTGACACTGCTGACAAAACTCATTGGTACGGCATAAGATTGCAAAATCAGAGAGCCGAAAAGTCTGGTCACTGACCAGATCCAGAATGTGGTTTCGCACAAGCTCAATTTGATGAAAATGATCAGAGGCCTGGTTAGAGCCACTTTTGGCCTGTAACAGGAAAGGAGATGGACCATGCCGCAGTGTCCACTCTGGCTCTATATATTCACTCAACCCACGCATCAATGTATTCTGGTTGAGCAGTTGCGCTGCCGCTTCGATAATCTGACAGAGTATTTGCGATGATTCTTTCGTAAGATCGCGGTATGTCCTCTGGCCTGAATACCAGCCTGTTTCCATGAAAATCCTCGCGAGTTAGAGTGTCTGAGCAGCATCGCCAAGAATCATCAGGCTTTTCAATCCAAAAGGACTATTGCCGGACAAAGCGATAAGCTGTTGTATTACACGTAAATCAACGGGTGTTAAATCTTGTGCTTCATCGACGATAATATCATCATATCTTTTACTACAGGGTTGTTCTTGCAACATCAGGAGCGCAGCATCTGACCAATCATGATATTTTGCTTGAGCTAGCCTGCGCTGGTATGCTTCATAGACTCTCCATACCGCTTCTCGTTGTCCTGGTGCAAGTGCGGTTTTGCGACCATAGCGCTCGATACTTTTATATTCCTGCACATCTTTAAGACCAAATCCCTTGATGACACGCTTAATCTCTTCCTCAAAAAACTTTTCACTCCGTTTCAATACGGCTGCATTACCTGTTTGCCGTACTTCAGCCAGTGCATCACGTAGATACTTCTGAGGCGGAGGTTCTCCTTTTTTGGCGAGATTTAAGCGGCTACCAAGCAATTCTACTATTATACTATGTAATGTTCTTACTTCCAGATTATAGGTAATGGGCCAATTAGCTCTTCAATAAGAGAAGTCGTAATAGATGAAAGGGTCTTGCTAAATGTTAACATCAGGACATGACGCCCTTGCTCAGCCAGACGAATAGCACGATAAATGCCCACCGTCGTTTTACCAGAGCCAGCAACACCCTTGAGTAAAATCAATGGGGTATATTCCATATCTATATACTGCTGCTGTTCAGGTTGTAGATTGAGCATGAGCTGCTTAATCTTGCCTTCACAATAGCCTTCCAGGCGATCAAGTGTGGTACGAAAGAGCAGATGCGAGGAATCAAATCTGACTTCATGCAATACAGGAGAAGTACTCAGTTCTTCTAACCAGAAACGTGTATGTTCAGATAACCCCGGTAAAGTTAAGACTTCTTCGAGCGAAGAGGCAGCTTTTAAAGTGGGGATTAAATGGCTGGGAACTCCAAGAATACGCAAGTGCGAAGTTTTGGAAGAAGTGAAAATAGTTTGATGTCCCCTGAGATATCGTTTCTGACTCTTCCCACGAGGGTAGAACAGAATTATCCCAGAGATATCTTGCCAACTCCTGTTCAATGAGAGCATCTGACTCTGTCAGAGAGTCAGATAGTAACTCCTCATCTAACGCCAGTTGATAGGCATAGCTGGTCGAACTACGCCGATATGCCTTGTCCAGAATGGAGTGATATCCTAAATCTTTTAGACAGAGCAGACGGTCTTTCTTCTCATAGATCAATCGCATCCTGTGATCAACGTAACATTCCCATGCGTTCTCATCACTCTCATAACGATGAGCATTTAAGGATGAACTATTCGGATTGTCGATAAGCAAACGTATTTTGTTGAGGACTGTTTTCTGTTTCCCTGATGGAAGCTGATTTAAGGCAGTATGGAAACGTTTTGTACATTGAACTTCTATAGCCATAATAACATATCCTCCACAAGCTATATATCGATACAGACATACTACTACATACACAGCTATTGTCAAGTCCCACCCCTCTTGCGGGTAAATGTCAAATTTTTGCATCCGAGATGAATGAAGCAGCCCTCTCTGCAAAAATTTGACGTTTCCATCCCTCTTGCCAAGTCCATCACAGCATGCTATAGTACGTTTCCGTAAAAGCATGTAATCAGAGAACTAGTAATCAGGAAGAGATTGGAAAAATGACTTCTCAGGGAGCCAGAGGCAAAACACGCTCACGTACAATACAGGCAACTCACTTTAGCGCTAATCCACAACAAGCGGCAGCCATCGGGCACAACACTGGACCTGCTGCTTTTATCGCCGCTGCTGGTACGGGGAAAACTTCTATACTTGTACAAAGGCTGGCGCGTCTCGTTGCCGATGAGGGCGTTGCACCAAATCCATTCTCTGTGTTACGTTTACTCGTGCTGCCGCCGATGAAATGGAAAAGCGTACTATTAAGGCCTTGAAAGCTCGTGGTTTGACGAGCAAAGATATGAAGACGCTCCGTGTCGTCACTTTTCATGGCCTGGGACACCAGATGCTTCGAGAAAAATTACAATGGGCACCACAAGAATTAAATCAGCGCCTGTTAAGTGGTGAACCGCGCCAATGGCTGGCAGAGGATATTCTTCGCCCCTGGCGCAGTGATCGCAGCCGTGGCATGAATTGGGATATTGAGATCGCCGATGTACTGGCAACGATAGACCGCGCGAAAGAAGGTATGGTCAAGCCCGAAAAATCACTGGACTTCTTCGGTTCACACCTCGGTGTTGAGGCAGAACTGGCCGAACGCTATCAAGATTTTTTTCAACGTTATGAACAAACCAAGCAAAAAGAAAAGCTTTACGACCTTTCCGATCTTATCTATGTGCCCCTCAGTCTCCTCGAAAGCAGCCCAAAGTTCCGCAAGACCTGGCAGAACCGCTATCTCTATCTTCAAGTCGATGAAACACAGGACACCAACCCATCACAATATCAGCTTATCCAATACCTTGCAGCACCCAAACATAATGTAGTGGTAGTAGGTGATCCTGATCAGGCTATCTATCAATTTCGTGGTGCCAGCCCGGAAGCATCTATCCTCTCGTTTCGGACGATGTACCCTAAAGGTACCATTTACCGTATTGAGCACAATTATCGTTCAACACCGCAAATTCTTATGGCAGCGAACCACCTGATAGCTCACAACGACACTACACCCGATTTCGAGAAAATACTTCGTCCGACACAACCGGATGGCGCTCCTGTGTGTGTCACCGCCTACAACGATCAGGAAGATGAGGCGGATGGTATTGCTACCCGTATCTCCAGGCTGGTACGTACCTGGCGCGAGCAGCAAGAAGAACTCTCCTATCGTGACATTTTTGTGCTCTCTCGAACCAATCATCATCTTGCTTCTTTAGAAATTGCGATGGCCCGCAATAGTATTCCCTATCGCACTGTCGGTGGCTCCTCATTCTTCAAACGTAAAACTACACGCGACATGCTGGCCTATCTTGCGCTGATCGACGGGGTACGCATCAATCAGGACTATCTTGCCTCACGCAGTGGACCACAACCACAAAAATTTGATGAGGTTTTTACACCCGTTCATTGTGGCGAACAGAATGCAGCCTTTCGTACGGTGGCGAATATTCCTTCCCGTGAGTACTTTGCGCGTACTACAAAAACGTCACATCGTCTTACTCCAACATTTTTCGGTACCCTTTCATCCTATGCCGCAGGCCGCCCCCTGTTACAGTTCTGCGAGGAACATTCCTACACCGTTGCAGCAGAATATCAGCCGGGTATCAAGGATTTCGTGGCCTTGATACAGCGCGTCTGGAAAAAATGTAATAATCAACCAGCAGAAGCCATAACTCTCCTCCGCAGAGTATGCCTATGACGTCCACCTCCGCCATTCTGATAGCAAGCACAAAGAGAATCATGAAGAAGAACATGAGACCCCCACGCATCACGAAGAGGTCAAATTAGAGGGACGTTACGATGAACTTGAAGAGTTAACGCAGATTGCACGCCGTCACCATACTATTCGCCATTTTCTTAAGGCGATGACACAATTGAAAGAACAGGCTGAGGATAGTAGCAAGAATAAGCGTGACTGTGTCAGCTTGATGACGATCCACAAGTCAAAGGGCCTTGAAAGTCCTGTAGTCTTTGTTATGGGCTTGACCGAGGGTATCTTTCCCCATCGTCACTCCTATACGATGGCAGAAGATGGCCCTATTGCCACGTCAGGCATAGCAGAGGAGCGTCGTCTCGCCTATGTTGCTTATACACGAGCACAAAAGTTGCTCTTCCTCTCGTCTATCCTGCGCTACCGGGGTGGAGATGCTATTCCCTCACGTTTTATTCAAGAGGCCGGTCTTTCACCAACGGATGAAGATGATGCCCTCAACCCCTATCTTTTCCATCGGGATGGTACTCCACGTAAACTCAGTCCACTGGTCACTACTCCAACATTGTTTGAATAGAAGGCAAATTCCTTATAGCTATATTCTCTGCGGAAACATGCTGAAGGGCTTCTTCTCCCTGTAGATGCAAAAATGAGCAGAAGGCCTGGGCAGCTTGCGAGAGTTGTTTATCTCCACGCTGAATGAGGCTAAGTTGGGGACGTAGATCGACATCCGCAATTGGTACTCGTACTAAATCACCGTTTGCCAATTCTCGTTGGACAGAGAGAGAGGAGATGATAGCAGCCCCCACACCGCTCATCACCATATGTTTAATGGCTTCGTTATCAGTTAGTGTAAGCAATGGGTGTATCTGTACTCCATGACACAGTAGCCCTTGCTCAATGACCTCACGAATACCACTTCCCTGCTCACGCAACAGCAGTGTCCCCTCCCCCAAAAGCTCCGGCTTGAGTGAAGGTAACTCACTCCAGGGATGTTTCGGTGCAACCACCAGGACAAGTTCATCATAAGCAAAGATCTCAACTTTGAGTTCCGGTGGCAGTGTTGATGCATCTCCCTCCACCAGACCAAAATCCAAACTCCAATTGAGTGTCTCATCTACAATTTCCTGGGAATTGAGGATGGAAATATGCAACGTCACCTGAGGATAACGTAGACGAAAACGTGCCACGATTGGTGGGAGGAGATATACACCTGCGGTAGTATTGGCAGCAAGCGTTACTTCTCCTCTGTCAACATCACGCAATGCAGCCAGAGCATCCTCCATTTCTCGTTCAAGCACAAATATCTGGTATGCATAACTCTGTAGCACACGGCCCGCATGGGTCAAAACAATACGCCTCCCCTGGCGTTCAACCAGTCCCAGACCCACTTCATGTTCTAAACTTTGAATAGTTTTTGTTACGGCAGGCTGACTCAGATGAAGTTCCTCAGACGCTCGTGTAATATGTTCAAGCTCAGCTACCTTCAGGAATACACGCAGATTTTGCAGGTTCATACTCATCTCCAAGCTCTAAATAGGTAGCGATTTACGTAGTATAGGTAAGTGCTATCCCTCAGACAATGGCATCATACCAAAAAGCTGCACAAATCACAGAGGATTGCACTTCTCTTCTTTATCGCTATTCCATAAAAACACTGTAACTCTTCAGGTCTCTTTTTTGACCTCAGCGCCTTCGGCGCTTCGGGGTATTGTATGTGTGGTTTTGTTGCCAGTGGAGGAGATTGCGTCGCAATCTCCTCCACTGGCAACAAAACCACACATACAACGAGAGCGAGCCACCTGTGGTGGCGAGGAGATCTGAAGAGTTACAAAACACTTGATCTCCACAGAAGAGCAGGTGTTTTTCCTATATCATAGCTAGCTGGCATAGCTAACATAACCATAACCATAATATAAGTATGACGAATTATACAGATAACTTGCAAGAATAATATGAATATGTTACTGTTTACCCTGGCAGCAAAACAAGTAAATTTATACCTGATCGGTATCTCACCCTGGTGCTTGCAACAGTCTTAGCGATTTCTGGTCCGAAGCTAATCTAGCAAAGGTCGCACACGATCCAAAGACCAAAATGCCGAGAGAGAGTGATACATAAATGAAAAAATGTCCTCGTTGTAAATACAAGAATACCGACACAACAACCCATTGTGAGCAATGTGGGTTCTCTCTCCCAAAATCTGCACCATTTCCTCCCGATCTGGTGGAGTACATTGCTCCACCACTGATAGGTTTCACAACCTCCACTCAACCAGATCAGAAACGCATACGTCCTGCTTTACAGCATCGTACGCTTGTTGATTCCTGACCAGTATTATTCTTTACCTCATCGGAGCTGTTCTAGCATCATCGGGTTTGTTTGGAGCGCTTACAGGTTTCATGGCAAACGTGCCAGCTCTGCTATGGGCGCTTCTCACCTTCTTCGTCAGCATCGCCGGACTTGCTATTGTGCTTACGCAATACCGCTCAGCACATTTACGTTGGTGGCAAAGAATTATCTGGATACTTGCAGTAACGATTTGCACCTTTGTTATCCTCATTATCGCAGGTTTTCTTATGAGTTTACAGCCTGCTCAATCCATGACCACTTTGATCTTTGGGGGCACAATAATCCTGACCTACGGTGTTATCGTAGCATTGTTTGCGCTTTGGTGTCATTTCCCATCCAGTTCTGTATACATCAGAACTGAATGAAACTACTCAAGCTCCTCTCTTTGCTGATTTCTCAGCGCCTGAGGCGCTTCGCTCTCGTTTTATGTGGATTGTGTCGCTCGTGGTGGAGGCCGCGATGCGACAGCGAATCCACATAAAACGAGAGCGAGCCACCGCAGGTGGGGAGGAGACCTGAGGAGTTACAAGCTAATGAAACTTTTCCACAGAAAGCCACGTGAAAAGCAGTAGGCACGATACTACGCTGAGAAAGTGAGATAGAGATGACGCAATGGAGCCAGCACAACCTGCACAAGCACATGTACGTCCACTCTTGCGATAACAAGCATCTGGGACAGATAGCAGAAGTCTATGCAAAATCCTTTTTGCTCCACAAAGGATTCTTTTTTCCCAAGGATCGCTACATTCCCTACAGTGCAATTGCGACTGTTGATCATAATCAGGTGCGGTTGAAAGTCAGTGCATCTGAAGCCCAGGAGATGATGTGGGAAGCACGAGCAGGCTATGAGGATCACCTGGGTGACCCAACCCAACTCTTTTATGACCGTGGGCACGGGATACATGATCCCTGTGAGGAAACAAATCCTGAGAAGATGTAAGAAGCTTACATTCTTGAGGTAGTGCGTAACGCCTCTCTCAGCGGCTATTCCAAAGTGAAGAGAAGGGACCTGCTTTAATACACACGAACAAGCACAAAGGTATTAGAAGCATAACGATCTAGAAAAATACATGCTACGACCTATCCTGGTGAAATTCGCTCTCTCAACTTTCTGTCAAGTTCCATCGTGTTAGCTAACAAAGTGACGAGTGAAGAGAAGATACGGTTAGAACCTGATTGTATCTAGGGTAATTACCCGATGTTATGGCCCCGTCCATTCATATAAAATAATAAAGAAAAATACTAAAGGATGGACACGTACACATTGGCACGAACGTGCAATTCTTGCCTGTGAGTGCCGACCACGAGGCCATACGGAGTCCGACGCTGATTTTGTCGGTAAGTTTCCTGAAGGGAGCGTGGAATCATGGCAATTGTTGATTCTGTCAGTGATGACCGTAGAACCATAGTAGCCACAAATTCTACAACAGTGGGTAGATTTTCTAATTCCATTGTAACTGACTTTGAGATAGACCTGGATAACCCACTCGTCAAAAACATGCCAGAGCGCATCACAGGACCTCTAGTTGAGGTAGAGCCAGCTCTGGACTCATCCCTCAGCGATATTGAGGATGAAGACATTAGTGAAGGTGGTGCATCAGGTGAAGCACCAACCCACTCACGACAAGCAAAAATCGCCAGCACGAAACAAGCAATAGGCGCTGAAGATGCTTTTCAGAGCTATTTGCGCGACATTCGTGGGCTGGGTCTACTTACTCATGCAGAAGAGATAGACCTGGCACAACGGGCTGCTGCTGGTGACGAGTTAGCACGCAGAAAGTTGATTGAGTCGAATCTACGTCTGGTTATTGCTATTGCACGTCGTTATACCAGCACCGGCGTTCCACTCATCGACCTGATCCAGGAAGGGAATCTGGGGTTGATGCGAGCCGCTGAAAAGTTTGATTATCAGCGCGGCTGTCATTTCGGAACTTATGCAACATGGTGGATTCGACAAGCGGTCAGTCGAGCCGCTGGCGAGCAATCTCGCTTGATCCATCTCCCAGAGCATGTCGCAACACGTTTACGCAAAGTGCGTCGTATTGCAGCACAACTCTCGCAAGAAAACGGGCTTGATCCTCTGCCTGAGCAGATAGCCGCAGCATGCAATATTGAAGTAAACGAGGTTAGAGATCTCCTGGGAGTCATCGAGCAGCCTATTTCCCTGGACGCTCCTGTAGATGAAGAGGCACGTTACTCGCTCGCCGATACATTAGAGGACTGTACGACCCCTGCTCCGTCTGAAACTGCCTCACAGCATTTGCTCGGTGAAGAACTACACAGAGCACTGGCATTACTAACTCCCCGCGAACGTGCAGTTGTGACACTACGTTATGGTATAGGGGATGGACGCAGTCGCACATTACTCGAAGTAGGTAAAGAATTAGGAATTTCACGAGAGCGTGTACGCCAACTAGAAGTGGTTGCACTCATGAAGTTACGTGGTATTAGTGGTCACGTTGCACTACGCGAATGCGTATAGAGAGGCCTGCTCACCATCAAAAGCTCTAAACCAGCCTGTAGCGACGAGGGAATCGGGGCAACCAGCCCTCTCTTGTAAAGGGCATTGATTCTTACAGCCCCGACCTTCTCGCAGGCATGCTCTATGTCGTCTCTCTTTGCCCGATTGCAGGGAGTTCCCAACAGCGTTCCCCTGAGAATATATTGCTTCGACGTACCACAAGCGTCGACGCTATACTCAACAATATGATATACTTCCCCTCGTCTGTATATAATATACACCATTTTCGATCTGACGGAACAATCTCACCCATACGCTACAATAACTAAGGCAGCATAAAACAAAAGTAGAGATGGACATGAAGTTTGCCAGTACAACGAAGAACGACCTACCACCAGATATCTCTGAAGCTCTTGAACCTTCTGTGAAGCAAAGTCGGCCTCTGCTATTCACCAAAATCATCATTCTATCATGTCTGGCCCTTGCAGCTCTCATTCCACGCATTATTCTGGCAATACAACTGGACCTGGTTACTGATGAGCTGGTGTACATTACCGGTGCCAAGATCTATCTGCCGCTGGTAATGCATCTGAAAATAGGATCAAGTGGCTGGATCTATAATTATGAACACCCTCCTTTTGTCAAATTGCTGATAGGGTTGGCTATCGCTCTCAATGCAAAGCTTGGTCATCTCTTCACCGAACTGCTGGCTGCCCGTATGCCCAGTATTATCTTTGGAACACTCCTCATCGTGGCAATCTATGGGCTAGGGCGTGCCCCTTTCGGACGTGTCATTGCGCTTCTCGCTGCCCTTTGCCTTGCCTTCAGTCCCTGGTTGGTCTATTTCAGTGCATTAGCATATCTCGACATGACGATGACCACATTGATCACTATAGCGTATCTTCTGCTCTGGCACGCTATTCGAAAACCATGGCTCTACTTGCTTTCAGCCCTATTAGTAGGTTTAGGAGCCGCCAGCAAATATACGGCAGTACTTGCCATACCAGGTATGTTCTTATTCACAGCCTATTATTTCCTGGCAATTCGGCCACGCTTGCCTATTGAACAACGCCCCAGGGTGCCCTGGCTCTGGTGGCTTGGGGCTATGGTATTGATACCTCTGACCTTTCTCGCCGCTGATCCCGCAATCTGGCCCCATCCCTATGAATTTTGCTTCATAGCCTCCGCTTCGAATGGGAACACTCGATCCATGGACATCTGACATTTATTGCTGGACATTACGCGCTCCATGTCCCCCATTGGGCTATTCTCTACATTATAATGGCCAAAATCAGTGCCTTTGTGACCATCCCTGCAATATTTTTCGTCGTCTTCGCATTCATCCAATTAGTGCGCTTTCACCTGCCTGCCTCCAAAATACCAGTGGCAGAAGTCACCAATATTGCATTTCTCTTTCTCTGGCTGATTACCATCGTAGCCATGTTCAGCTTACTCAATATCGTCGTTGGCACACACTACCACCTGCCAATAGCACCATCTGTCTCATTAGCAGGAGCTTTTGGTCTGGCTATACTCTTACGCTATCAACGTGGATCGTTGTTTACTACGATAAACGCACCGCTGACAACCCCTCCCAACATCACACAAACGATTGCTCTCACTAAAAAAGTTCACCTCAACCCACGTGCGACCATCATAGTAGTAGTACTCGCTGCCGCTCTTGTTGGACCACACCTGCTTGGCTTAAGTACAAACTATGCAGCTGAAGGATACACCAGTGAGCTTTTCCCTGACGAAAATACTGCATTACAGGTTGCCTACTCTGGTTACCGGGAAGCCGTACAATGGCTGGCAACACATAGCCAGAAACCTGCACGAGTCGGACTTGTCGCACTACCTGAGACATTAGACGAAGGTAGTGGCGTATCCTGGTTCAATTATAATAAGGATCTCCTCAAAAGATTTGTATTGCGTGAGGCCCATCCTACCGACAAAAACTTTCCATACGACTATCTTGTCTGGCCGATGCATCTAGTACAAACTGGCTATAGTATTCCCACAGAGTGGCGTTCACACATCGTATATAGAGTAATGGGGGGTAACACCATTTACTGTTATATTCTGGCACGCTCACCCACTATGCTCCTCAACGTAAAAACCTGACTTTCTCAGCTTCGGACCTGAAGTTAAGGTAATCATGAGCAACGCAATGCCAATATTCTTTAGTGGAAAATCCTATAGACGAAACGAAGATGTGAAACTATAATGAACGTGAAAACTCAAAAGCCCAGGGATGTACGCTCGACTTCATCCAACACACATAAGCAGCCACAGCGCTATTTCTTCCATTTCTCGATACTTCTGCTCATGAGTATCGCTCTCTACTATGGCGCTTTTTGGAAGAGTCTGGACATGCGCAGTGACGCATCGAAACTCTCTGATATTGCGAAATATGAATGTTATGCTGTGGCTTTCTGGAAGGGAATACCAGCCCTGCAAGAACTTCCAACGATACAATGTGCATTCATCACCCACCCCTCCTCCACCAACGCACCGATCACTACAGCCAGGCTGGTGAAGAAACTAAAGTCCTGGAAAGTTCCGGCAGGCCTCATTCAACAGATCTATTCTCAGTCACCAGAGCAACCTTTTCATGCATTACCTAGCGAGTATCCGCTACTCGTTCTTATTCCTTTTAGCCTTGCATTAATTGCGCCCCTGGCAGTCTATCAGATTGCCTTCGCGCTCTTGATGGCTCTGGTAGCAGGGGTCATCTTCTTTGTCCTGAAACGTTTTGGTTCCGTAGGGACCGCTTATGCCTTTGTGCTCTATCTGGTCGCTGGCTGTTGGGCAACCGCGCTAGGACGCTATGATCTCGTTCCCTCTGCACTAACACTCTTCGCGTTACTCTGCGCAGAACGAGAGAAATGGAAGTGGGCCTTTACACTGCTGGCACTGGCGACCCTCTTCAAGTTTTATCCCTTAGTATTAATTCCACCATTCTTCATTGCACAGCAGATACAGCGTCGAGATAAGTGGTATGCATGGCGCAGATTGGTTGCATCCGGAATATTTGTTGCCGTCTGTGCTGTAGGAATGGCTGTATCACTCTTGTTGAGCGTCGCAGGAACTATTGGCCCATTCAGTTACTTTGAAAACCGACCGATCCAGGTTGAGTCGTTCTCGGCATCGATGGTATGGCTTCTCAGTTCGCCTAGTAGATATCCATTGACCTATGCATTTAGTTTTGGATCACGCAACGTGTTTAGCCCTCTATCACCAACAGTTACCCTGATTGGTACAGCATTGTTATTCGTCGGGCTACTGTGTACATTCTGGCTACAATGCCGTGGGAAAATATCATTGGCTCTGGCAGTTCTGTTGACATTGCTGGTCGTAATACTCACTGGGAAAGTCTTTAGTGCTCAATATATGATCTGGATTGCACCGTTTATCGCCTACATAGGTAAGACAAACAAGCAATGGCTCATTGGTTGGGGCAGCATTAGCGTTATCACTACACTGATCTATCCTTATCTCTACGAGCGGGCAAACCTTCCGTTTGGACAACTTTTACCAGATTTTTATTCGACAGTGTTTGTGCGTAATATCCTTCTGCTCGCATTTATCTGCATATTATTCTACTGGACGATGTATAACCGCCATGAGGAGAAAATCAATTAATGAAACAGAAGGCTACACGTGACATTATCTGGTTATTTGTTGCCACTCGCCTCGGCCTGATAATTCTTACATACATAGCCTATATCTTACTGACCGCACCAAAATACTCTAGCACACCTGTCGATGTGATAGCATTATTTACTACCTGGAACCACTGGGATGCTGCTAACTACATCAGGATTGCGCAGTATGGTTACCAGACACGCTTTGACCTCGCCTTTTTTCCTCTCTTCCCCTTCCTGATTGCCTGCATATCTTTTCTCCTGGGCAATTGGAGCTATCTGCTTGTTGGTACCTTAATCAGCAATGCAGCACTATTAGGTACGTTATTTCTTATCTACCAGTTAGTTGCGGACATAGTTGGGGATCAGATTGCTCAGCGGACACTCCTGTATCTCTGTATCTTCCCCACTGCTTTTTTCTTTTTTGCAGCTTACAATGAATCGCTCTTTCTCTTGTTTGTCACAGGAGCATTTTTGGCCATACGACGACAGCGCTGGTGGCTAGCAGGCATACTCGGTCTGTTAGCAACCTTAACTCGTTCAGCAGGCATCTTACTGGTAATACCCTACCTCTACGAAGTATGGGCAGCACGAGAGAGTGTGCTCGCGACACGCCGAAATGTGCTTTTCGCTATACTTCCGCTTTTCTTGATCCCAATGGGGATGGTTATCTATGGGATCTACTGTTGGCATGTCGTTGGTGATCCACTCGCCTTCGTACATGTGCAGGACCATTCAGGACGGCATCTTGCCTGGCCCTGGCAGGGCATCTGGCAAGCAATTTCTGCACTGTTCCTTCAACCTCAACCTTTTGGCTCAGCTAACCAGGCTCACCTCATCCTCGATCTCACAGCTACTGTTGGTTTTATGCTTTTAATTGGGTTAGGGTGGCGTAAGCTACGCTATCAGCTATAGTCTCTGGATGGGGTTCTATCTGCTCTATATCCTTCTCTATCCAGCTCTAGATAAACCTGATATTCTACTCTCTAACCAACGCTTTGTACTGGAGATGTTTCCGGCCTTCATGACATTAGCTATGCTTGGCATCCAACGTCCACGCCTCCATCAGGCTCTCATAGTCATCTTCCCAACGTTGCTTGCTATACTAAGCATAGCTTTTTTGATGAATCACTGGATGGTCTAGTGCTAGAGAGGACAAAGGGGGTTGTTGTATCTGGATGGCGAGTTTGCGGCGCAAACCTGCCATCCAGATACAACGGTTTACGAAGTGTCGAAGGCGCTGAGGAATCTGAAAAGAGCCTGGGTAGTTACACAAAAACAAGAAGTATGCTCAACTTGACATTCCACCACAAGCTCGTTAGAATACCCACGGTTACATTGGGCAATCGATTGAATTAATCAGAAACCCCACGTCTGGAAGAGCGGGGACTTGCAGAAGGGCCAGTGCGAATGAAACGCGTTCCAACTCGTGATATTCTAGGTTTATTTCTCGTCACACGCCTGCTCCTGATGCTGGTTACTTACTTTGGCTATATTCTCTTGACTGCCCCCAAGTATTCAAGCGCCCCGGTTGATACAACCGCGTTTTTCGCTTCCTGGAATCACTGGGATGCAAATCGCTATCTTAACATCGCCCAGTATGGTTATCATCCCCCATATGACCTCGCCTTTTTTCCACTTTTCCCACTACTCATTACAATCATTGCCCATCTTCTGGGAAGTTGGAGCTATCTGGCAGTTGGCACTGGTATCAGCAATGCAGCATTACTGGGAACAATGTTTGTCTTGTATCAAATTGCGGTTGATATTGGGGGAGAGCAGGTAGCGCGTCGCACCCTACTCTATCTCTGCATCTTCCCTACTGCATTGTTCTTTTTCGCAGCCTACAATGAGTCGTTATTTCTTCTGCTGACGGCAGGTGCATTTCTGGCAATGCGACGCCAGCGATGGTGGATAGCAGGACTGCTCGGTTTGCTGGCAGCATTGACACGTTCAGCAGGTGCACTACTAGTTATACCGTATCTCTACGAGCTATGGATTGCACGGGAAAGTGTCACCGTTACTCGGCGCACTACGTTGCTTGGACTATTACCAATTTTGCTGATACCCGCCGGTACGATCCTCTATTGTATCTATTGCTGGCAAATCACGGGTAATCCTCTAGCATTTGCGGCAGTACAGAATCATTGGGCACGCTTCCTTTCCTGGCCCTGGCAAGGTATCTGGCTAGGATTCTTTGAACTCTTCTGGAACCAGCCATTTGGATCATTCTATCAGGTCCATATGCTTCTCGATCTCAGCGCGACTCTTGCATTTATCGCGCTAGCAATACTGGGATGGCGCAAACTACGAACCAGCTATAGTCTCTGGACAGGACTCCTCATTCTCTACTTCCTGCTTAGCCCAAGCACAGGCCAACCCGACACCTTGATTTCCAATCAGCGCTTTGTGCTAGAGCTATTTCCCGCCTTTATCACACTAGGAATGCTAGGGATACAACATCCACGGCTACACCAAATACTGATGCTCTTCTTTCCAGCATTGCTAGCAACATTAAGTCATTCTCTTCGTCATGGGTCGTTGGATGGTCTAGAGAAGAAGATCAGATGAGTCATGAGTCATGACTCATCCTGAACTATTACAAAGGTTCGCACTCTCTCAAGTGGCTTGAGAGCGGATTGTCAAGGGCGGCCAGCCCTTGACCGGTGTTTGGGTGTCCCGAAAGTTTCTTTTTTGCCTCGCGCCGCCTGCGGCGGCGCACAAAAGAGGTAAAAAGAGTTCTGGGCCACCGCCGATCGGCGAGGGAGCGGTCCCTGAATAGTTGCTTTTCCGAACTTTTGAAACAAAAGTTCAGGATGACTCATGTATTTGTTGTCTAGGATGCACCGACGGCCTGTCTGGCCTGGATGGATATCTGCTTCGGTTTTGCTTCCTCCGCTTTGGGAATGCGCAGTGTCAAGACGCCATTTTCGTAGCTGGCCTGCACTTTCTCAGCATTGATGGGAGTCGGCAGTGAAATAGTTCGGCTTATCTCACCTTCGTAGCGCTCACGCCGCACATATGATCCCTTCTCAGCCTTTTCCTCACGCTTTTTTGCGGCACGGATGGTCAGCGTGTCACCCATAGCCGTGATCTGTACCTCTTCTGGCTTAAAGCCGGGCAATACCGCCTCAACAACGTATTGCTGCCGATCGTTTGTCTCATAGACATCGAGAGGGAAGACTCGACCCGTAAAGAACTCGAAGCGTCCAGGCCCAATAAAGCTCTCCTCAAATAAGCGGTTCATGGCCTCTCGCAGAGGCATCATCGCCTCAAATGGATCTCTTGGTATCAATGACATTATCTATCCTCCTTCATTGGTGGAATATACTTCAAAACTCACCGACTAACTACCACTCTCTATCACTTTGTTACCCACATTTTGGTTTCACATCGTGTGATGTGCACATCACAAAAATATATTCCTCTCCAGAGGTAACCCCCATAGGCGCGGACTTTAGCAGAGGGATCCCTCTGCACTCTTGTTTTTCGTGCCGCTTCCAGCGGCAATACTAAAGAAAGAGGTATTGGGACACCCCAAACCCCGGCAGGGAGAACCCTGCACCCCTTAAGTCCGCGCCTATGGAGGTAACTCCTCAGGTCTGCTCGCCACCTGCGGTGAGCAGACCTGAGGATACCGCGAGACAAACAAAAGATCATACTGCCTGGGGAACAACCGTGTGCTCTTTGTGAGAAAGAGAGATGTCACTGTGATTACTCTATGATATTAGCATGCTACATATATTGGGAAAGAGAAAATGGGAGGGCCTTTGTTAGTTAACCCGGTACATTTGATGCATGCAGAATATTTTATCAGAAGCGACAATTTAACAATACATGGTACGGAATAAACGATAGTTGTGACCGATGCAAAGGAGTGAGTTTCACTGATGGTTACACAATTTCGTGACCGAACTGAAGCAGGACAACAGCTAGCGACACAACTAACAGCATATGCCAACCGACGAGATGTGCTGGTACTGGCATTACCTCGTGGCGGTGTTGCCGTGGCTTTTGAAGTTGCCAGAGCACTACATGTGCCACTAGATGTTCTGATTGTACGTAAACTTGGTGTTCCAGGACAGGAAGAACTGGCGATGGGCGCTATCTCGACAAGGAATGTACGAGTCCTCAACAAGGATGTCGTGCACTTCCTCAGGATTCCTGACAAAGTGATTGATCAGGTCGTAGCACATGAACAACGCGAGTTAGAGCGCCGTGAGCGTCTTTACCGGGGAGACTATCCCACCTATGAGGTTGCAGGACATACGATCATACTTGTTGATGACGGCATTGCAACTGGTGCAACAATACGCGCTGCCATTGCAGCACTCAAACAACAACAGCCTGCCCGCCTCATTGTTGCCGTCCCTGTAGCGGCTCCTTCAACGTGCCATGAACTTGCTGCCGAAGTAGATGAGGTGGTGTGCCTCGTCAGACCAGAGCATTTCTATGCCGTTGGCACCTGGTACGAGAATTTCGCGCCAACAACTGACGAGGAAGTACATGACCTGCTCACACAGACTCGTTAGCAGCAATCAATTCAGGGTGCTTAATAGCGTCAGTCTTATGCCTGACGTTTGACACTTGCATGGGTTGCCGTGAGCAGTAGATCAACACAGCCAGGATAATGCCTAGCAACAAAAAATTGCGGGCTGTCGTGGCCGGATAAAATACTGGGACCAAAGGAACATTAAGAATGCTATCATTCATGTTATAGATATAGGGATAGATCCACGTCGTCAGCAAGCCAAGGGAACAACAGGCTGTGATCCACCAGGGATCGCTCTCTCCCACATAAGCCAAAAGCGGTGCCACCCAGATGAGATATTGGGGACTAAACACTTTGCCCGTAAGCATCATAGTAGGCGGCGGCGCGGCAGCCCCGGCCACCAGCAACAGGACCAGAGCGCCGATCAGCCACGGCAGCCACTTCTTGCGCTCCTCGTCGTAGGCGCCTTCTTCGTAGGCGCCGGTCCCGTTCGTGCTCAGGGCTCCCGGGTAGGGAGCCGGCTCGGGCCCCATCACCCCGACCAGGGCGGCCGGGCTGCCGGCCCCGGTGGCGGCCAGTGCGGCCACGGCGGCCATCCGGGCCGTCTCCTGACCCGCCTCCCCGGATAGGATCGAGCTGCGCGCGTGCTCGAGCGCGGTGATCAGCTGGTCGGCGTCGGTGGGGCGATCGGCCGGGTCCTTGTTGAGCACCCACAGCACGATCTGCTCGAGCTCGGGCGGGATGTTGGCGTTGAACTGGGTGGGGCGCGGCGGCGCCTCGGAGACGTGCTGGAGCGCGATCGTCACGGCGGCATCAGCGTCGAACGGGACGCGGCCGGTCAGCAGCTCATACAGGACGACCCCGATCGAATACAGGTCAGAGCCCTCGCGCACGGTCAGGCCCTGCGCCTGCTCCGGGGACAGATACTGGGCGGTACCCATGATCGAGCCGGTCTCGGTCATGTCCGAGGCTCCGGCCCGGGCGATCCCGAAGTCGGTGACCTTGGCCTGGTCGGCGTCGTCGACGATCACGTTGTGGGGCTTGAGGTCACGATGGATGACCCCGCGGTGGTGAGCGAAGCGGGCGGCCTTGAGGATCTGGAGGGTGATGTCGATGGCCCGGATCGGCTCGACCGGAGCGTCCTCGCGGATCAGCTGCTTGAGCGAACGCCCGGGCAGGAACTCCATCGCGATGTAGAAGGTGTCGCCGTACGCGCCCCGGTCATAGACGCTGACCACGTTGGGGTGCTGCAGCCCGGCCGCGGCCTGAGCCTCGCGACGGAAGCGCTCGACGAAGTCGGGGTCGGCGGCGAACCGCTCGTGCAGGAGCTTGAGCGCCACCTTGCGCCCGAGCTGCTCGTCCTCGGCCAGGAACACGTCCGCCATCCCGCCCGACCCCAGCTTGGAGAGCACCTTGTAGCGTCCGTCGATCACGGTGTTGGGAGCGGGCGGGGGCACCTACTGACCTTCCGCCAGCAGGGTCTGGACGACTTCCTTGGCGATCGGAGCGGCCACCGTCCCGCCGAACCCGCCCTGCGACTTCTCCACGGTCACCGCGATCGCCACCTTGGAATTGTCGATCGGGGCGAAGCTGATGAACCAGGGCTGGGTC
>CAWFFV010000019.1:0-42418 GCA_963814985.1 uncultured Chloroflexia bacterium
AACTAAGAAACTAAAGGCATGCCTCCGAACAATCGCGAAAATGGCGTCTTCCCTCTTTACTTGACACAAAACTAATATCTATGCAGGGTCCAGATATCTGGTGAGCTTGTAAAGAATACCCGGCTGTGCTCCGTCACCAATAATAACCTCGTGCAATGTTTCGGCAATGTTATGAGCTATCGGATAACCACGCTTTCCCTTATCATGAAACTCTGTATCGGCTAAGGTAGGTCTGGACTATCAAGTCGAGGCTGGCAGACCATGTCTCTCTGCCTGGCTAAGGAGAATACTAATGGCACTACTGGTGGGTAGTATCGTCCTCATCGTTGGTTGTTTCATACTAAGGCCAGCGCTCCTCTACTGGCGAAAGCTTCGGCAACTGCGCCTGCGGGGAATTGTCGTTCAGGGACAGATTGTTCAGCGTTACCAGAAGCGTGGCCACAGAGGACAGCCACAGTACTGCCTCACCTTCCGCTACACATATGAGGGGCATACCCACTACTACGATCAGGTAGTGTGGAGGACACACTATGAGAATTGGGAGCCGCTCGTGTCGATACGCTGTTTGCCAGACAAGCCGAAGGTGGCTATAGTGGTCGGGGATGATTTCCTGAGTACGCAATATGTGATGATGGCCGTACTGGGAATACTCTTCCTGCTAGTGGGAGCGTTCATCCTGATTGGATCGCCCCTCGGTGTATTTGCTTCCAGGCATTCCTAAGAGCCTCTTGACCCATACGACCCTTTAGAAAAGAGACTAACATGCCACAAGTGAGAGATGATATTATTCTATAGAGAGTTCCAAAGTTCATGCACGCATAGAAAGGGCGAATATAATGACCCAGAGTACATCGGCAAAAATGAAAGTTGGCATTGTACTGGAGACGGGGGAAGGTCGTTTGCAGGGTAGGACGCCAACATTTCGTGAACTGCAAGAGATGGCCCAGACTGCTGAACGAGCCGGCCTGGATTCTGTATGGCTGTTTGACCACCTGCTCATCCACTTTCCTGAACAAAAAGAAACGGGCATGTGGGAGGCCTTCACTTTGCTCAGTGCCCTGGCCGCATCGACAACACGTATTACGCTTGGTACCCTCGTTGCCTGTACATCGTTTCGTCATCCGGCACTGCTGGCAAAGATGGCCGATACTATCGATGAGATCAGTGGTGGGCGTCTGATCCTGGGTCTTGGTGCCGGCTGGCACAAGCCGGAATATGAGGCATTTGGCTATCCATTTGATCATCTCGCCAGTCGCTTCGAGGAGGCAATGCAGATAATTGCACCCTTGCTACGTGAGGGACATGTCGATTTCCAGGGGCAGTATTATCAGGTTCACCAATGTGTTCTGCACCCGCGTGGACCATCACGGCATGGTCCTCCTATTTTGATCGCCGGTAGTCGCCCACGAATGCTACAACTAACTGCTCAATACGCCGATGCCTGGAACACCGCCTGGCATGTAGAGCCGGGAGCAGTAAAAGAACGCTACGATGAGTTCAAGAAGGCATGCGCAACGGTAGGACGTGACGTTGCCACCGTCGAATTGACAGCGGGAACATTTGTGAGCCTGCTCTCACCTGATGAGGATACCGACACGACGAAAGCGATTTCAGGATCACCTGAAGCAATTGCCCATCACCTTCAGGGTTTTGCCGAGGAAGGGGTCACGCATTTGATAGCCACGCTGAAACCATTTAGTCGTGAGAGCATCGAGCAGTTTGGGCATATTGTCGAATTGCTGCGCCAGCACTAGCGCCAGAGGCTATGGGAGAACATAAGCTCTCCCGTAGCTAATCTTAATGAATCGTGCTATCAGCATGCCCAGAGGATCGTGTGTGTATTGATTGGTCCCTGGAAGTAGAATAAGGCGCGTGCGCAAGAAGTGAGAGGTACACTGATGGTTACCAGTACTGCCTGACCAGGAGGAAGGTTACCACTAACTGGACTAAAAACAACCTTCCCTAGCACTCTATCGGCGTAGGCTGTCCAGCGCAAAGTACTCTGATTGGCAGCTCTGGATAACACGCGTGCCTGGCAGACATAATAGACCATGGTTTTGGTGCAGTCCAGGTGTCCAACGATACTCATCGATAATGGTTGCAGATCGAGAATGGCGGGCGCGGCTGGTGCGGAAGTTGGAGTCGGCGGTGGGGTAGCAGTGAGAGTTGGAGTAGGAGCATGTGTTGGTGTGGGTGTGGGTGTGGGAGTTGGGGCATGTGTTGGCACCGCCGTAGGAGTCGGTGCTGGTTGGTTCGCTGTTGCTGATCCACAGGAAACAAGCAAACTGCTGACAAACGTTAAACACAGCATGACGATACTTCCAGTTATGAGCATTCTTATGCGAGAGTGCCGAACAGGCATGAGTTTTCTTGGCATGAGAGTATGAAGCATATGATCCTTCCTAAGAAAAATGGTGAGACGACGAGCGGGGACTCTATTGGGATGGCCCTGCTTGAGTATACGCTATTTCTTGTTTCTCTTCAAGATGCGCGTCGAATCGGCTCTCCATCCTTGCAGGGGATTTTGGAAAGAGGTTTTTGCGAGGTCGCCTCGTGCTTCGGCAGAGGCTGGCCCCTGCATCTACGAAGACCGCGTTTTGCTTCAGAGCTTTCTGTGTAAATATCAATTTATCTTCAGACAGGCTGACACTTTCTTGTTTACAGAACGTGTAAGAAATGGGCTATTTTGTCCAGGAGGAAAGTTGTTATTGGTAACAGGGAAATTCAGCCACAGAGGATGATATCATTCTATGGAGGAGAGGGAAAGAGACCAGCCCCCTCAGGAACCAGCTTATCAAGCATCACTCCAACAGCAGAGAGAGCAAGATCGGCGCTTTGCCCCAAAACTCCCCTGGTGGCGTTCTTCCCTTGCTGGCTATCTCATCTGTCCATTTATCATGGGCATTGCCACTATTGCAGTTTTCATCATGCGGAGGCTTGGAATAGGCCTGCATGCGAACACAGCCCCGTTCTATCTCGCCACTATTATGCTTGCCTTGCTGTGGGGAGTGGGACCAGCGCTGTTGGGAATTGTAATTGGATTCTTGATCCTGGATATCGCAATCATTCCTCCTTATGGAGTGCTTTCTTTTGATGGTTGGGGCGATTTACTGATCTTTCTCCCCATCATTGTCACACAACTGCTTGTGGTTTTGATCACCGCCCAGCGTGAAAAAGCCAAACGAAAAGCCTTTGTAGTTGCATTGGAACTGGCTGAGGCAAATTGGACACTTGCCCAAAGCAATGACCATCTTGAGCAGCTCAATCATCACCTCGCAGAGATAAATCAGCTCAAAGATTACTTTCTCGCACAGGCATCACACGAATTAAAAAATCCAATTGCAACGATACGAGGTCAAACGCAACTTGCTTTGCGTCGTCTTACCAGACCACAGCAAAGAGTTCTTGAACCGTTGTCTTTGTCCACCCATTTAGAAAAGATCGAGGAGCAAACACGCCGTCTACAAACCTTAATCGAAGATCTTCTCGACATCAGTAGTCTCAATTCAGGGAAAATCCCCTTACGACTTGCACCGTGCAATCTTACAGCCCTCTGTAGTCAGGTCATCGAGGAGCAGCGTGCTCTCTCTGGCCGTCGTATCGAGTTAGAGCTTCCTTCTGAGCCTCTTATCCTCCAGGCTGATGCTCAGCGACTCACCCAGGTCATCATTAACCTGGTGAGCAATGCTGCGAAGTATTCACCAGGAAACTCCGTTGTGCGCGTTTGTGTGAGTAGGGAAGCTACCAATCTCATCCTTATGGTTCATAACGATGGTTCTGCAATACCTCAAGAGCAACAAATGCATATTTTTGAACCATTTTATCGTGCCCCAGAAGCCGAAGACTCATCTATACAGGGGTCGGGACTCGGTCTTACGATCAGTAAAGAAATCGTCGAGCGGCACGAGGGACAGATCAGCGTCAAATCCTCCGAGGAGAAAGGCACCACTTTTTTGGTGCGACTCCCTGTAAAGGGAGTCAGTTCTTGAATAGAGAGTAATGTGATCAAATTCCCTAAATGGCCGGGGTGAAGAGAACTCAGTGAAAGAAGACCACGCCAAGGGATGCCGTACTGATCAGGGATATGGCAACAATTGCCTGCCACGTCAATTGTTCACGGAGAATAATGAAACCGACAAGGGCTGCAACTGCTGGTTCCAGGCTGAGCAGGATACTGAAAACACGCGATGACAGGTGTCTGAGCGCCTCGATTTCGAGAGAATAGGGAAGGGCAGAAGATAGCAGGCCTACTCCAGCACCAGTTGCAAGAAGGAGAGGATGAAGCAATTCTTTCCCCGCGTACAGAATACTTAGTGGAAGAAGGAGCATGGCAGCTATCGTGGTAGCAAATGCCAGACCTACGCCGCCTGGAAAGATGCTCCCTACCCTGGCACTCAAGAGGATATATGCAGCCCAAAATGTCCCGGCCAGGAGTGCAAATCCAATGCCTGAGAGCTTGAGTGTTGTCTCACCCAGCCCATGAATGGGAGCCAGTAACAAGATTCCACAAGCGGCGAGAAGAACCCAGAAGGCATCGAGAATTTTTCGCGATTGAACCACTGCCACTGTGAGTGGTCCCACAAACTCAAGTGTGACTGCTACCCCCAACGGGATCTGGCTCAACGCAGCATAGAAAGAGAGGTTCATAGCAGCCAGCGCAATCCCAAAGAGTCCTGCTTGCCGATATGCTGCCCATCCATACGAACGACGCAGATGCGAACGCCAGAGGACCAGAAGGATCAGAGCCGCCCAACCGACACGTACCCCAACAGTCCCTATTGGTCCTAGAACTGGAAAGAGGCCCTTTGCCAGAGCGGCACCGACTTGCACTGAGCAGATAGAGAGCAGGACGAAGCCGGTAGGGAGAAGCGTCCCGGTGGCATGATGTAGGTGAGTAGGAGAAGTATCAGAATGAGGGCGAATAAAAAATTTCTTCATTCTTAATATTCTATCACGTTTAGAGTAGTTTAACCTCAATGTCTCATAGCACAATCACAATTTGCGCAGAAAGAACCACAAAGCTGTCACAGGTAATTTCTCAGAAGTGTGATTATTCAGTTCAGAGACGGAGTGTATATGTAGCATTATTTTCTCTAAAGAAGTATAATATCTCTACAATTTAAAAGCGAATAAGCTAACATTTGCTCTTTTGAGGTTGGGAGGATTGTGAATATATGGCGACGCAATGGAAATGCATGATCAAGCCATCTGTCTTACTTGACATTACTGCGTTGTCTCATAAGGCAGCATGCCAGGTTGTTGAGAAGATGAGGATGCTTACGCAAAATCCGGTACCAGATGGACAGGTGAAGATACAGCTTACACATTGGTCTGGCAAACTGTACCGTATCCGTTCCGGTGACTATCGTATTTTCTATGACTTTGATCAGCAGGTTGTCAACGTATACAAAATTGTACGCCGCAACGAAGCTACTTATAAAGAAGAGGCAGAAGTATATGCGCCTGACGATCTGGGAGACATGGCAGAGCTGGCTTTTGGCGATGCAGCTCTGGCACAGATGGTTTCTCGTTCCTGGGAACTGAACTACTATACCCCTATCCTATCAAGTAAACCACTCCCAGAGTCTATTACTGTCGAACTGTTAGACCAGCTTCGCGTTCCCCCGCAGTACCACAGACGCCTCTTACCGCTCAAAACGCAAGATGAATTACTCAGTTGCCCAGGGGTTGATGATACCGTACTCTTACAGATCGACGAGTATATGTTTGAGCGCCCGATTACCCAGGTTATGCAACAACCGGATCTTGTCCTGGCGAATGTCGATGATCTGTTGCGTTACAAAGAGGGTGACCTCCTCACCTTTCTGCTCAAGCTCTCACCCGAACAGGAGAAATATGTCCACTGGTCTCCGCAAGCAACTGGTCCCACGCTTGTCAAAGGTGGCCCGGGCACAGGCAAGAGCACCGTTGCACTCTATCGTATCCGTTCACTGCTTGAGCAGTGGTCAAAGATCAGCACAGAAGCCCCTCGTGTACTCTTTACTACCTACACCAATGCCCTCGTCAAATCGTCCGAGCAATTATTAGAGCAATTGCTTGGTCCTGGTGTAACCTCTGTTACTGTGCAGACCGCAGACGGACTTGCCTATGAGATTCTCAAACAGCACAAGCAGATCAAAGAAATTGCCAGACTAGAGGAACAGAACAGATTCCTCAAGCAGGCCATTGCAGAGATGACCTTTGAGGGCAATATTTTGCAACAGCACGCACAGAAGCAGACGCTTGAACGTATGGGTAATGACTACCTGTTGCAAGAAATGAAGACAGTGATCATTGCACGTCAGGTAAACAGCCTGGCAGAATATCAGGTGATGCCGCGTACCGGGCGCAAGTTCCGCTTAAGTGCCATGCAACGCAGCGTCGTGTGGAAGGTCTACGAGCGTTGGTGCGATCAACTGCAAGCGAGTGGCAAAGAGGCATGGCAACAGTTGCGCACACGTGCCGAAGCCCTGGTGGAACAGAGCGATCTGTATCAACGCTATGATGCCGTGATCATCGATGAAGCGCAAGATCTTGACCCCAGCCTTCTGCGTCTGCTCATCAAGCTCTGCAAGTCGCCCAATCGCATTTTTGTGACTGCCGACGCCAACCAGTCCATCTATGGTAGCGGCTTCACCTGGGCCGACGTGCATCACAGCCTGAAATTCCAGGGACGCACCAGCATCCTGCGTGCCAATTACCGCTCTACCAGGGAAATTGGTGAGGCTGCCCAATCCTATCTCAATTATGGCGCACTGGAACCCGAAATCGTTGATCGCCAGTACGTCAACAGCGGTCCTTTGCCTGTTGTGCGTGCTGTCGCCACCAGTGACCACGAGGCTCCCCTGCTGGAAAGTTTTTTGAAGAGTGCGAGACTCTCTTTGCGTCTGACAATGGGATCATGCGCCGTCCTCTGCCCCAACGGGCGAGTGGGGAGAGCTATTGCTGCTACTCTGACAGAGATGGGTCTGGAAGCTACCTATATGACCGGGCGAGATCTCAACCTGAAGCGTCCGGGTATCAAGGTTATGACTCTCAATGCATCGAAAGGGTTAGAATTCCCTATCGTGGCGCTGGCTGGCTTTACTGCTGGCAACTATCCCTTTATCTCACGTAATGCTTCGGATGACGAGCACGATGAAATATTAGCCCGCGAACGCCGTACCATGTTTGTCGGCATGACCCGTGCCATGCGCGCGTTGCTGGTCGTTGTGCCCACTGATGCCAGGACACCGCTATTACAGGGCTTCGACCCGGCGTACTGGAATCTGGACGAGAAGAAATGATGTCATATTGATGCCGTAAGGGGGTAAGGTGTTCCCTATACAATGTTATCTCAAATGGTTGATTTTGGTAGGCCTGGCCCTCTTATCTCAAAGATGTACACATGAATTCCTCATATGCTGCGATATGTGTGAAGCCTAAATGTTCATAGCAGGAGATTGCGCTGATGTTATCAGTTTTAACGTTTAGCCCTATATGATCGACTGTTTGCAATAACGATTGGCATAGCTTTGCACAGGATGCTGTTGCCAGTTTCTGCCTTCTTGCTTCGGGATGCGTTGTGATATTGCCTAATGCGACAACTTTATAATGCTTCGAGTACACATGAATCCCTGCTGCACTGACAAGCGTGTTGCCATGCCTCACACCATAATAACAGCCAGTTTCCACCATACGCGGGTCAAACCAGTTACCTGGATAGCTGATATGATACAAAGCTTCTAAGTCAGGTATATCCTCTTCTGTTAACTGAATTACATGAGAAGTGTCAATTGTCTCCAAACGCTGGGGAGCAAGTAAGGCCATTTTGTAGTGAGTTCCATGCGATTGAACTTCATAATCACTGCTAAGAATCTTTGCCATTTCACTATTCAGGTGGGCATAAAATCTTCCTGGTAAGAGATGAATAAGAGATTGGAGAAATTCCTTCATCTCTTCGGAAGGTTGCTCTGCAATGCACAGAAGAACAGGTAGCGATGTACCAGTATAGAGCAGCGCAAGATGACGTATCTCATCAGCATCTGACCAGGCATACCATGTCGTATACGGCCAGAAGAAATCATCTAAATCCCCGATTGAATAAAGATGTAGGAACGCATTCTTACGCAGGAATTTTTCTATTTCATGTTTATCATGCAGACAAATTGTCCTCATTAAAATTCCTCAATGAAGTAAAATAGCATTTAATGGCTTGTCAGGCCTGATATCAAAAGAAGCTCAAGGTCACCCCAGGAGCTTTACGCGTCCATTGTATCACAAACCAGGCATATGGTAGCCAGATCTGCTTCCTGCTTGTACCATCCTGGCAATACCAGGAATTAGAGACTTCTTGACATTGCTTGACTTTTACGTTAAAATTATGACTGGTGAGTCAATATTTTAACCTGGGTGTCATAGAAATATGATTACTTACCAGGATTAGGAAGCAGGTCCAGATGTCTCTAGACACTCCCCATCGGATGTTGAAAGAGAAACAGCGCCAGGAACGAGCCACACTGATCCTGCAAGCGGCGGAAGCGATCTTTGCGGAAAAAGGTTATCACGAAACATCAATGGAAGAGATTGCTACGCGTGTAGGAGTGGCTAAGGGCACTGTCTATCAGCACTTTACCAGCAAGGAAGAGCTGGTTTTCGCTCTTTTTGAGCGTGAATGGGAAGAGGCCCAACAGATGGTTGAGCAAGTTGTGACCATCGATGCATCTGCTCGTGCCAGGCTGGAGTCTATTCTTCACCATACCTATCAAGGATTGCTTGGTAAGCATATGCAGCTCATGCTGTCACTCTATAGTAGTCTGGATATCCAGAAATGTGTTCTTGAGAAGCGGCTGCAAATGCGCAACCGTATGAACCGATTGGCCACTCCCATTCGAGCGATCCTGGAAGAGGGCAGGGCGACTGGTGAGTTTGATCCGGCTATCTCAACTTCAGTGATGCTTACCACATTTTTTAGTGTGCTTTTCTCACGGAAATATGAGTGGTTGGTTGCGTCTGAGCAACTATCGCCGGAAGAACTGGTCACACAAGTTGGACTCATCTACTTTCAAGGAATTGTGTCCAAACCGTAGAGAGAATCTGGAAGGATATCTGATGTCGACTATATCAAAATCATCAAATGTGAGCGATGACGCCAGTGAGCATCATCAAGCAATACCAGATATGGATGCGCCGCGCTTCACAAGGCGTGAGACGTTGTTGACCATGGCGGGCGTGCTCCTGGTGATGTTACTGGCTTCGCTGGATCAGACCATTGTCGCAACGGCGATGCCGCGTATTATTGCTGAATTCAATGGCCTGGACCGCTATACCTGGGTTACCACTGCTTATCTCTTGACATCAACTGTGATGGTCCCGATTTATGGGAAATTGTCTGATATGTTTGGTCGAAAGCCGATTTTCTTGATTGGCGTAGTCCTCTTCCTGATCGGGTCAGCAGCCAGCGGACTATCACAGGATATGAACCAGTTGATCGCATTCCGAGCCTTCCAGGGTCTTGGTGCAGCTGCATTGCTGCCAATTGCAATAGCCGTAGTTGGTGACCTCTTCACACCTCGTGAGCGCGGAAAGTGGCAAGGAATTACGGGTGGCGTCTTTGGTCTCGCCTCCATCCTTGGTCCTGCGGCTGGTGGGTGGATTACTGACAATGCCAGTTGGCGCTGGGTATTCTATGTCAACCTGCCGATTGGGATTGTTGCCCTGCTGGTGCTGATTTTCTTGATGCCTTCCTTACATAGTCGGTCCGCGAAGGTACGTATTGACTATGTGGGTGCACTGCTACTTGTTGCTGGAACCGTGCCGATGATGCTTGGCTTTACATGGGCTGGCACACAGTATGACTGGATTTCGCCGCAAATTCTGGGACTTTTCGTTGGTTCACTTGTCTCCTTTGTGCTCTTCTTTGTATACGAGCGATATCTCGAACGCCGTAATGAACAGCCGATTATCGACCCAAGCCTCTTCAAGAGTGCAATCTTTGATGTTTCCGTGGTAATTACCATGATCACCAGTATGGCTATGTTCGGAGGACTCTTCTTTCTGCCCTTGTTTGCGCAAGGTATCCTGGGTATCTCTGCGGCGAATAGTGGTTTATTACTTTCCCCGCTGATGGTTGCCTTGATTCTGGGAAGTGTCATCTCTGGTCAGCTCGTCTCACGTTTTGGTAAGTATAAGTGGATCGCCATTGTTGGGGCGATTATAAGTATCGGCGGTGCGCTCCTCTTGCTACGGTTGAATGTGGACTCTAGTGCCAATGATCTATGGATTTCGATGGTCGTACTTGGTTTTGGAATTGGTTTGGGGTTGTCGCTCTACACAATCATCGTTCAGAATGCGTTGTCGAACAAGATTGGGCAGGCGACCGCAGCGCTGACTTTCTTCCGGCAGATTGGCAGCACGTTGGCTCTGGCCGCGCTTGGTTCGGTAATGACTTCGACATATGTGCCAGCATTTCGGGGCGCGGTCCCCGATCAGGTCAAACAGTTCGCGGCTATGGTACAGACTACGACGCATCAAGATGTGCTTGGCTTCTTCGATAATCCCAATATCTTACTCTCAGCAGACGCGAATGCGAAGGTGGCAGCGCGATTTAAACAAATGTCCAATGGTTTGCAGATCTACGACCAGTTGATGCATGCCGTTAAAGTGGGCCTGTCGCAGGGTATTCATAATACCTTCCTCATCAGTGCCTGGTTCCTGGTTGCCGCCTTTGTGGCAGTTCTCTTCCTGCGTGAGATCCCTCTCGGCGGACGTGTTTCACGAACCATGAGCAAGGACGCTGAGAAGGGCCTTGAAGAAACTGGAGAGGAAGAGGTTGTTAATCCGATGATGCTCCATTAGATTGCCCATGAGGGGGCGGTGAATTCTGCTCTAGAAAAGCGCGAAGGTTCTCTTGATACTCAACGCTGGCAAAGGCACGTTTGCTGAAGGTTTGTTGTATTGCCTGTAGTTCTGCTTGATCGGCTTCGCGCTCCAGCTCCATCAGCAGGCGTTTTGTAGCAGCGATGGCAACAGGTGCATTCTTTGCAATCTGTCTGGCTATTTGCATAACAGTATCTTCTAGCGCGACTGGTGATACAATCTGATTGACCAGGCCAACACGTAAGGCCTCAGTTGCGTCTAGTAGACGGCCAGTGAAGAGAAGATCCTTTGCTATGGCCGGACCGACAAGATGCAGCAGGTATCGTAACTCTTCGATACCCAGAACGATCCCTAGTTTGGCGGCAGGGATGCCAAAACGTGCCCGCTCATCAGCAATGCGCAGATCGCAGGCGGTTGCCAGTTCGCAACCGCCACCAATGCAATATCCATGGATCATCGCAATTACTGGCTGTTCGACCGAGGCGAGAGCATCCAGCGCCCCTGCGACTGCCACATGGTAGATCTGTGCTTGCTCTGGATTGCCACGGCGCGAGGGGAAATCTGTGATGTCAGCGCCAGCGGTAAAAGCTTTCTCGCCAGCGCCGCGCAAGATGATCACGCGTACATCAGGCTGTGTGCCCAGTTCGTGTACCTTTGCCGCAAGATCCAGCCACATCTCATACAATAAGACATTGTGTTGATCCGGACGGTTGAGTGTGATGATGCCAATCGCACCACGCTGCTCACTTAGAATATCTTGTCTCTTCCTCAATGTTTATCTCACTTGATAGCAAATTTTCTCTTTGCTTTTGTTATAAATTTTAGTCCCAGCATCTTTCTATATCCAAGTTCTAGGACTATTATAGTGAATGTTATCTGCTAACTATTTGAGGTTGCCTGGATTACGCAAGCAATCTACAATCAGGTTTTTGTCCTCTTCATTTCATATTCTCTCTGCTTGCCGCACTGTTATTTCTTTGTTATACTCATACACAAGCACACGAGAGTATTTTCCAGGGAGATCTTACCATTCTTACAAGACATGCGGTTCTCTATAGAAAAATCTTCTTCATAGCATAAATGGTTGACGAAGAGAAGGAAGCGGCATTCCGTGAAACAATTAAGCAATACTCCATCCAATCAGGCTCGTGATAAACTTATTCAGATATTTCGCTATGTACAAGCTTTTCACCAGCTACAAAATCCGGTGAAACGGAACATCCAGGAGCAACCCTGGGTGCTGTGGTTGCACGTTTTTCCCGATCACCCCTGTATTCGGTGGGGAACAATTCTCGCAACAGAGAGTGCTGTGGCATTACGCCGCTCGGATACTGCCACCGCCAGGCAGAGCGGCAAAGTGACTGAAGCCGATGGAAATGACTTCATCCTCAAAGTACGACGCCCTAAGCTCGTTGATCCACCAGAGCCACCAAAGGATATCGCGCCCTTACTGCAAAATGGCTGGCAGGACGTTAACGGCAATGTGGCCCTTGATCCGAAGAAAGCTGTGAGTGCTTATGAAGATCCAAGGCGACGGAGTCTTCTAGAGCAATGGACTGCTGAACGTAATCAATGGGCAATGGCTGAATTACCCGCACGTAAAAGGTAATGGCTATTTTTGATCAGCTCTATTCATTGCATGCCCGGCTTATGCGAGAAGCTGAGTCTCTGGAATTGATGGTTGGAGATGGAATTCTTACCTGGTCTGCCGATGGAGATGGTGTAGGCATTCATCACCCTCTTCTATTGTCACGCCTCCAACTCCACTTCGATCCTCAAACTCCTGAGTTTACAGTATATGAGACAGAATATCCTCCAGAGATGTATACTGCCTTGCTGCTCTCACATCCAGAGGCTAATTCCGCCAGCATTGGTCATTGTAGAAAGGAATTTGAACGAGATAGTATCCATCCGTTAGGCGCAGAAGAGACGTCTCAATTCCTACAACGGCTTGTGTACCAGCTTTCGCCACGAGGTGAGTTCTCCACTTCTGTTCTTTTACCCAGCAATATGCGGTTTCCGCTTATGAGTCTTGCGGACCCGGTACTCTTTTTCTGCGTAATCGAGCACTCGGCTACAATACGACACTCTGAGGCGATACTGGAGCACCTTCCCACTCAGCAAAACCTCTCCTATGCGCTTCTCGAGTCTCCACTGGCATAGATACCAGTGATAGTAGCAGGCAAGAACCCGCCATTCGTGTTTCCTCTCTTGGCGCTCCCCCAATGGAGAGGACGAGCAGATATCTCTTCAGTAAACCAGCTAATGCGGAACAACTGGAGATCGCACGACGATTAGAAAGCCGTAGTGCCGTCCTCGTCCAGGGACCACCCGGTACTGGGAAGACGCACACTATTGCCAATCTCCTTGGGCACCTGCTTGCGCAGGGGAAAAGTGTCCTCGTTACTAGCCACACCTCAAAAAGCGCTCAGAGTGCTACTGTGAGAAGGTCGTGGAACCTCTACAGCCACTTTGTGTGAGTATACTGGAAGACGATAGCCGCAAACAGATGGAGAGTGCTATCGATGCGATCACAGACCGCCTTTCCTTTGCAAACATAACCCAATTGGAACGAGAGGTGCTCCAACTAACACAACAACGTAGCGAAGTGATTGCTGAACTGCGGAAAACACGGGAACAACTCAAAGAGGCTCGCGGGAGCGAATATCGGGAGCTTAACTTGAATGGGAAAAACATACGCTCCCTCTGAGGCCGCCCGTTTTGTTGCACATAAACATAGCTCTGCTGGATGCGATTCCCACTCCAGTGGCCCCTGGTGTTCCCCTTCCTTTATCAGAGGAGGAACTGATTAATCTCTATCGTACCAATGGCACCGTCACACGTGCCGAAGAGCGGGAAATGGCCATAGGTTTACCGGATCCACAACAGCTTGCATCTCTTACAGACGTGAAGCATTGGATGACCGAAAGCCGTCGCTTATTGCAGGAAAATCTAACGTTTCGCCGCGATCTCTGGTCTCCAGCATTGGACTGCTCCTCTGTTGAAGTTTTCGAACAGTTGCAGTATCGGCTTGAGCGTGCCCTGGAACTCCTCCTGGATACGAGTAGCAGTCAGGGCTGGTGTCTGACTGCCATTGCGGCTGGCCGCGATGGAGGTTTACGCCATCAGGTCTGGGATGATCTTATTACGTAAAATAGAGAGTGTTGAGAATTTAGCTATACAAGCGCAACCTTTCTTGCTCGAATATGATCCTTTTCTTCCGAAGAATATTTTTCTTCTCGCATGGAGAAGCTGCTCGGCGAAATTGTTGCACACTTCGACCGCGGAAAAAATCTTGCAGGTCTCACACTCTTGCTACACCGCGATTGGAAAGCGTTCATAGAGAATGTGCAAGTGAAGGGAAAGCAGCAGAATTACAGGAACACTTTAAGGCCCTCCTTCTTCAGCTTCGCCTAAAAGCTGCACGAGACGACTTAATGGGGCGGTGGCAACGGCAGATGACCGTTCATGGTGCACCGGGATCTGACGTGCTCGGCCAGGAGCCGGAACGCATTGCAAACAATATATCTACCAGTTGCGGCAATGCCTTGGTTGGTATGCCACTATGTGGGTTCCCTTGGAGAGGGAACTTACTCAATGGGGCCTTCACTGGAATACGCTGTTGGCCGAAATGCCGGTCAATCTGGGAGAGAACGGATATCTCCTGCGTCTGCGTGATGCTGTCCAGCAACAGCTTCCAGGAGTACTGGTTGCAGAAATCAACCGTCGCAAGTATGCGACCATTGAGGCACAGTTGCGTACATTGCAGCATATGCTCGATATAAGTAATGGCACTGGCATTCATACAGGTGTAGTACAGCAATTGCGCAATGCGGTGAACAACGGTGACCCGGAAGCATACCATGAAGCATTTGATCATCTGGTCGATTTGCATGAGCGACAGCGCGAACTCGCTCTCCGTTCTCTATTGCTAACCAGACTTGGACAATGCGCTCCAGGTTGGGCCGCGGCTATTCGTAGCCGTGAAGGAGCAGCATGGTGAACGAGAACTTCCAGGAGATCCTCAGGAAGCCTGGCTCTGGCGACAACTACAAGACACTCTAGATCGTCAGAGCAAATTATCTTTAGAAGAACTACAGGCTCACTGTGTGCAGTTGAGCGACAATCTGCACAGCATCACAGCAAATCTGGTAGAGAAAAAAGCATGGGCAGCCCAGGTGCGACGCACCTCCCTGGAACAGCGTCGTGCCCTTCAAGGGTGGAAAGAGATCATGCGCAAGATCAGGAAAGGGAACTGGTAAGAGAGCAGCTTCCTTGCGCGCAGAAGCACGGCGTCTCATGCCTGTGTGCCAGTCAGCCGTTCCTGTTTGGATCATGCCATTGAGCCTTGTTGTACAGAATTTCGATCCCCAGAATAACCGTTTTGATGTTGTCATCATTGACGGCAGAGCCAGTCAATCTGATATCAAAGCGCTGGTAGCGATCTACATGGGTCAGCAAGTTGTCGTCGTTGGTGACCACGAACAGGTAACCCCGATGGCTGTAGGGCAACGGCTTGATATGGTGGATAAGCTCATCACCGAGCACTTACAGGGCATTCCATTAGCCGCGATGTATGATGGCAGACTTTCCATTTATGGCCTCGCAAAAACCACGTTTGAGCCAATATGTCTGTTGGAGCATTTTCGGTGTGTCTCTCCTATCATACAATTCAGCAATTTTCTCTCTTACGAAGGTAAAATCAAGCCGTTGCGTGACGAGAGCACCGTCAAGCGTCACCCGGCGACTGTCGCGTATCGCGTACAAGCGCTTGAAATGATAGGCAACGTCAATGAGCCAGAAGCTGTGACGCTAGCTTCCTTACTTGTAGCAATGACAGAGCAACCTGAGTACCACGACGCCACTTTTGGCGTCATCTCTCTGGTTGGTGACGAACAGGCGTTTCGTATTGACAGCCTGCTACAGAGATATCTCTCTGCAGGCAGAATATACGCGCCGACAAATTCTGTGCGGAAATCCTGCACATTTTCAGGGTGACGAGCGCGATGTGATCTTTTTGTCGATGGTTGATACCCCCAAAGGTGATGGTCCTCTCTCTCTGCGCGGTGAGGATGCCTATGAATCCATGTATAAAAAACGATTTAATGTCGCTGCAAGCCGTGCGCGTGACCAGTTGTGGGTGATCTATTCGCTGGATCCTGATGTCGATTTAAAGGAGAGAGATATATCGTAAGCAGCTTATTCTCCACGCGAAACATCCAGAACATATCTTACAACAACTTGTCGAGCAGGAGAGGCGCGTTGAGTCGGAGTTTGAGAGAGCAAGTTCTCAAGAAATTAGTGCAAGCTGGCTACCTGTTATTTCCCAATGGCCCGTTGGATCGTATCGGATCGATCTAGTTGTAGAAGGGGGTGGCAAACGTCTGGCTGTGGAATGCGATGGAGATCGATGGCACCCGATTGAGAAATTGGAAGAAGATATGGCAAGACAAGCTATTCTGGAGCGGTTGGGATGGCGCTTCGTACGTATTCGTGGTAGTCACTTCTTCCGTAATCCCGATAAAGCGATGGAAATCGTCTTTGAGCGTTTGCAAGCATTAGATATTCCTCCCGAAGGAAATCCCGTTATGACCAGTACCATCATCGAGAATGGGAAAGAGTTGCGCGAGCGGATTGATAGGCGAGCAGCGGAACTACGATTAGCATGGGCTGCATCAGAAAAACGTGGCTACTCCCAAAACATCCCGGCGGTTTCATTAGCAAAAGCAAGTGTTCAGCAGAAGAGGACGGGCTAAAGCCGAAAGCGGTCTGTGTAGGCCAGAGAGCCATGTTTCAACTGAGCAAGCACTGGAAGCATGGCTTTTGAGAGGGAGGAGGATGAGTCTATGTCTCACCCTCTTCCTCTGTTTGGCCCTGAACGCTATCATTATTCCTGGGTTACTGCAAATGCTCTTTCAAGAAATTGATTGCCAGGGGCCAGGCTTCGGCCGCAGCCTTTTCGTTACCGCTTCCATGTGTTGGGTTGATGAAAGCATGACCTGCATCGTAGATCTTCACAGTAATGTCCTTACCAGCCTTTTTGTACATCTGCTCAATCTTCTCGATCTGTTCGAGGGGGATGCCCTGGTCTTGCCGACCATAAAACGCCAGCACGGGAGCATTAACCTTTGCCACTTCCTCTGGAGTGGGATCATAGCCGCCAGCATAGAAGGGAACCACGGCTGCAAGGTCAGGATAACGGGCCGCGACAGTGAAGGTCATAAAGCCACCAACACAGAAACCCATCAAACCCAGTTTCTTAGGTTCGACATTGGGCATGGCCTTCACTGTTTCCAGAGCGCCAATAATTTCTTGTGCGGCCCTATTGACATTGTCGCAAATCATCATGATCATACGCATAGCATCATCGGGTTCAGTTGCAACCTTGCCATGATAGAGATCAGGAACGGCCACAATAAATCCTTCCGCAGCAAGCTTCTGTGCGAGTTCCATAACATGGGGTTCGATTCCCCACCATTCCTGGATCAGCACCATCCCAGGGTGTTTGGCATCATCGTCGGGCTGTGCTACATAGGCATAAGCGCCACTGCCGTTTATCTGTAAATCAACCTTCGATGTACGTACTATTGCCATAAACTGTAGCTCCTTGTAAATATTGTCTGGAGTCGGTCGGTATACCGCTCCGTAAAAAATATTGGAAATATGGACATAAAGGATAAAACCAGTTCCCTGCATATCTCCATAACACGAATTATATCTCACAAGTGCGTTTTGATGTATGCGTCTTTGTTGCTGGCGGGCCTGACCTGTTCTGTAGGCTTTTCACTGTTAGAATCTTCTCCCAAATACAAGCTGAAGCTTGACAAATCACAAGCTATGCAGGTACATTTGTAAAAAGAAGAATAGTTACAAAAAAGATTTCATTTGGTCTTGAGAGCAAGATCGAGAAAGATAGTGACAACCTTGCACTGTAAGCAGAACATATTCACGTTGAAGATGCTTACCCCTCATTACTGTTTGCCCGTCTCTATGATGGTAGCAACCAGCAAGGTGTCGCTGTCCTCTCAACGCGCACACGTAATGCTTACCTGAGAAGGTGAGCAGTTAATGCAAGAGGGACACAGGCGACACACCTGTGTCCCTCTTTTTTGTGTGATTGATAGGATGAAGTTGTTCGATTTCTCAGACTAAGGAAGAGGAGAAAACAGATGCCAATTATTCAAGTCGAAGGACTAGCGAAAACATTTAGAAGTCGTGAGCGTGCAGCAGGTTTGAGGAATAGTCTGCGCTCCTTCGTAGCGCCACATTATCGTGAGCGAGAAGCAGTCAAGCCGATTAGTTTCTCACTCGAAGCAGGGGATGTACTGGCTTTTATTGGACCTAATGGGGCAGGAAAATCTACGACGATTAAGATGCTGACTGGTATCCTGTATCCATCCAGCGGGCAGGCGCAGGTTTTAGGGCTGACGCCGTGGCAACAACGTCAGAAACTGGCATATCACATCTCCAGTGTCTTTGGGCAGAAGTCGCAACTCTGGTATCACCTGCCCCCACAGGATACGTTTGATTTGCTGGCGCACATCTACGAATTGGATATGGAGGAGTATCGGAAGCGACGGGATTTTCTGGTTGATGTCTTCGATATTCAAGAATACCTGCGTACGCCTGCACGCAAACTCAGCCTGGGTGAGCGTATGCGCTGTGAGCTAGCGGCTGCTCTGCTGCATAAGCCAGCGGTCATCTTTCTGGATGAGCCAACAATCGGACTGGACATCATTGCCAAGCAGCGTATCCGTGATCTGATCGGTCTGCTCAACACGGAGGAGGGGGTTACTATCGTCCTGACGTCCCATGACGCGGGCGACATAGAACAGGTATGCCGGCGGGCTATTGTTATCAACCACGGAGAGGTTATTCTGGATACGTCTGTAGCACAGATGAAGCGCGATTACCTGAAAACCAAGATGATTGATCTGTTGTTAGATGCACCTGCCGAGTCAGTGCTGAAAACAGACCCAAAGACCGGTCAGCAGTACTTAAATCTGCAAATGTCTTCGTCTCTTCACGAGGAACCGCGTAATACTGCGGGTATCCAGATAGTCAACGCAAAGGGACGTGGGCTGAAACTGGAGATTGATACGTCTCGTTGTCCGTTGGAGCCAGTCATTGCTGCAATTATGCAGCGTTGTCATATCATCGATATGACCATCACTGATCCGCCTATGGAGGAGATTATTGCAGCAATCTATGGTGAGAAGGGAACATCAGAGGCGGAGCGGGAAGTCGTGGAAGGGAAAAGTATATGAGCACAATCATAGTACATCCGAGACGAAGCATAGGACAACGCTGGAACAAGTCACTGAAGAAATACCTGGCTGTCATGCGTGTGAGTATGGCAAACAACCTTGCGTATCTCATGGAAGTCTTCTTCCGTGCTTTACTGCTGGTTGTGTTTGTCTTTGTTCTCAGCCAGCTATGGAAAACGGTCTTTACCTTGCGAGGAGCAAGCGTCCTCGATGGATTTAGTGTCAACGCTCTGATCTGGTATCTGGTAGCAGCAGAAACGATTGCAATATCGATGCCTGCATTGACGCAACGTATTGACCAGGAAGTGCGCTCTGGTCAACTGGCTTATCTGCTGGCACGGCCATGTAATTATATCCTCTACAACTTTGCGCACTATCTGGGCGAGCGGCTGGTACGTCTGGTGATGAATAGTATTGTCGGAGCTACTCTGGCACTGGTGGTTGTGGGTCTACCACAGCTCTCATGGGAAGGAGTGCTCGTCTGGCCTTTGATGGTGTTCCTGGCTATGAGTATTGATTTTGTAGTCTACTTTAGTATCGGGTTACTGGCCTTCTGGACGGAAGAGACCCGGCCTTTTGCCTTTGTCTTCAGTCGCCTGACGCTGGTATTAGGAGGTGTAATGGCTCCGTTGGAGATTTTTCCGCAACCTTTGCGTAGCATAGCCCAGGCACTTCCATTTAGCACTATCCTCTATGGACCTGCACGTATGCTGGTTCACTTTGAACTGGATCGCTTTGTCTGGCTCTTAGGACAGCAGGTGCTGACTCTGGCTGTGGGAAGCGTGATTTTGCTGGCGATATACCAGATAGCAATTCGTCGTGTCAATATCAATGGAGGATAGGGTGATGCTCAGAAGATCTGTGAGTACATTGCGCTTCATCGGGGCTTATGCTGCTGCCAACCTGCAAGCAGCAATGGAATACCGTGTTGCCTTCCTGGTGCAGGTCATTACGATGGTTGCCAATGATAGCCTGTGGCTCTTTTTCTGGTGGACCTACTTTCAACAGTTTCCACTCACCAATGGTTGGCAGCATACCGATATTGTGATACTCTGGGCCATCTCTGCTTGCGGTTTTGGCCTCAGTGTATGTATGTTTGGCAATGCTGGCAAACTGGCTATGCTCATCATGAATGGTGGCCTGGATGCCTACCTGGGTATGCCACGCAATGTTTTGCTGCATGTCTGCATTGCAGCAACAGATCCGACAGGGTGGGGAGATATTATCTTCGCGGTCGGAGCTTACCTGTTGTTCTTACATCCTGACCTATCTCATCTGGGACTGTTTGTCCTGCTGGCACTGCTGGTATCCCTCATTTACACATCATTTCTGGTGATTCTTTGTTCTCTAGCTTTCTTTCTGGGCAATACTGAAGGCTTAGCACAGCAGATGAGTGGAGCTTTGATTTCATTTAGTAGCTATCCGATGGACATCTTTCATGGTGTAGTCAGGTTGTTGCTCTTTACCGTCATTCCGGCAGGCTTCATGTCGTTTATACCGTTACAGTTATTGCGTCAGTTCACATGGCCACTGCTGGGTGCGATGGTGGGATCAACCGCGTTGATTGTGTGTATCGCTGTTGGATTATTCGAGCTGGGGCTACGTCGCTATGAGAGCGGGAATCTGCTGGGGGGACAGGGATAACTGCCATTCGTTATCAGATGACCTTTTCAAAATTCCTCAGCGCCTATGGCGCTTCGCAGGCCGTTTTGTTTGGGTTTTGTTGCCCGTAACGCAGGTTGCGCAGCAACCTGCGTTACGGGCAACAAAACCCAAACAAAACAAGAGTGAGCCACCACAGGTGGCGAGGAGACCTGAGGAGTTATGACAAATTGTCGAGGCCGTAGGAAAGGGCGAACTAATTCACCGATCCCCATGGCCTTGCACGCCTGCGAGCTTTCTGTGCCTCTTGTGGATTGTTCAACGCCTCGTACACGTCAGCTTTGAGTGTCCAGGCTCGTGCATAGCCCTTGTCCATCTCGGTTGCCTCATTGAGAGCATCTAGCGCAGCTCGATTGTGTCCCAGGCGAATGAGCGCTTCAGCCTTATTGCACCAGGCGACCGCACTACGCAGGTTGACCAGCAATGCACGAGTGTAGGCATCAACGGCTCCTGCATAGTCACGCAAACTGGAACGAGCATTCCCCAGACCATTCCAGGCCTGGAAGCTCTTGGAATCGTAGGTCAGAGCTTGCTCGTAAGAGGCAATGGCCTCTTGTGGAATGTTCATATTCAGTTGCGCATCTGCTTTCCCATTCCAGGCAGCAGCATACTGAGGATCTATTGTCAGTGCTCGCTCGAAATGGACCAATGCCTGTTGATAGCGTTGGAGACGGTTAAGCACCAGTCCGGCACTAACCCAGACGACAGCATTATCAGGATCAATTTCAGTAGCTCGCTGGTAAGCCTCAAGTGCCTTACGATAATTTCCCTGGTTGTAGAGCGCAGTTCCTTTGCCATTCCAGGCATAGAAGTTACGCTGATCCATGCGCAACGCTTCCTCGAAAGCTTGCAGGGCCTGTGAGAAATGTTGCAGCTTCAAGAACTGGTCACCCTCGCGGCATTTCTCGTGTATACCGCTTGTGCTAGACACTTTGGAAGTGTACTGGTTATTGGCTAAAGTGCTCTTTCCGGTTGCCGTTGATGCCAGTGAACCCGCAGAAGAGATTCCACGTACATGGGGAGCAGGACGCAACTCTGGAGCTATATTTTGTACAGAAGGACGTATCTTGGTCGGACGGCAGGCAAAATCGAACGCACGTAGGAATTCCTGCATGTCTGCGTAGCGCTCCTCTGGTCGTGGCGCAAGAGCACGTTGCATAACGGTATCCATAACTGTTGGTAACTCAGTGTTAAGGGAAGAGACAGGGGGAACTGTTCCTCCGAGCGGATCAAGCGGATGATAGCCTGTGAGCATCTCATAAAGAACGACAGCACTGCCATACTGATCACTACGTGGATCGACTATGCCGCTTGTTTGTTCTGGTGCCATATAGCCTACCGTTCCTCGTACCGTGATAGTTTTTCCAACACTTGCACCAGGCTCCAGCGTACGAGCAATACCGAAATCAGTGATCACCAGACGGTAATCTTCCTGATGGAGTAAAATATTTTCAGGTTTAATGTCGCGGTGAATAATAGGACGTGGGCGTGTATGTGCATAGTATAAAGCGTTCGCAAGTTGATGAAAATTATGAACGGTCTCTTGCGCAGGAAGTGGGCCATTGGCCTGAGCTAGCCTGGTGCGTAATGATCCCGCCGTGTAAAGAGGCATAACAAGAAATACGCTAGGGCCATCCTTGCCATAGTCGAGCACTGGAGCAATATTGGGGTGATCCAACGTTGCCGCAATCCGTGCTTCGCGCAGGAAATGGTCGCGTTCATTGGGCGTGGTCTTACTAGGTAACAGCACCTTGATAGCAATGTGGCGGGAGAGATTTTGATCTACTCCACGAAAGACTGCCGCATATCCACCTTTACTAATTAAAGCTTCTACTACATATCGTCCGGCTAATGCGGTTTTCAGTAACGGCAGTGCACATGCTCGACAAAACAAATCGCTGTCCCGATTGTCATATCCGCAGTCATCCTGATCGGCGCAGCGTCGCATTCCCTCCTCCGAGTCGTCGTGACACCTTTAGCAGGTGATAATTATACTATTTGGCTGGCTGTTCTAACGAACGTGCCCATTCCTGACACGTGAGCGCTTCCTGTTTTCGCCCAAGCTTTTCCAATACAACAGACTTGTTATACCATGCACCCGGTTCTTCAGGAGCGAATGATGTTGCTTGCTCTAACGCTACCAATGCTTCATCCATGCGGCCTAGAGTAAAAAGTGCAAGACCCTTATTATTCCAGGCAGCGATATAATGAGCATCTAGAGCCAGAGCTTTATCAAATGCAATTAACGCTTCTTCATGACGGCGCAAATCGTGTAACAGGCTCCCTTTGTTATACCAGGCTGAAGTTAATCCACTATTGTGTTCAAGGGCGTGATTGTAAGATTCCAGGGCATCTTCATACATACGCAACGCAACCAGAACGTTGCCTCGATTATACCACGTGCCGGCTAATGTTGGGTCAAGAGAAAGTGCCTGATCATAAGTAGCCAGTGCTTCGGCAAAACGTTGCAGATCACGTAAGTCATTGCCGTTATCGACCCAAAATGTTGCATTGGTAGCGTCAAGTTTTAGCGCTTGCTCATGGAGAAGTAGAGCCTCTTCAGGCCTTTTCAGGCGGCGCATAATATTGCCTTTAGTATCCCACAAAGATGCACGCTGGCCATCAAGCGTGAGTGCGCGATCGATAGCGATAAGTGCCTCCTCGTAGCGGTGGAGACTATAGAGGGTATCGCCCATAGCTTGCCAGACAATGCCTTGCTGGGGATCAAGGAGCAATGCCCGGTCAAATGCTACCAGTGCTTCTTCTGGTCGATTCTGTTCAGCCAGGGCCATTCCGCGACCGCTCCAGGCATAGATATAGTTTGGATCGTATGTTAAAGCCTGATCATAACAGTAATGCTCTTCAGTATAGCGCTGTAGTTCATGGAAGACGTTGGCACGTGAGGTCCACATTTCTGCATCGTTTGGGCGTTGTGAAAGTGCCTGATCATAGGCCTGAAGTGCCTCTTCCGCTCTTCCCAGGTGAAACAAGGTGATTCCCTTGCCACTCCATGCGTCAACGGAGTTGGCGTTCTGCCTGATAGCAGCCTCATAGGCTGTCAGTGCCTCCTGATAGTTCCCACGTTCGTAGGCCTGATTGCCCTCTGCCAACCAGTCACGTTGTCGCCTGGCAGTTGGTTTGGGAGTTAATGGTAGCGTAGATCTTATTTGCTGTGGTTGTACGGTTCTGGGTATGTCCGGAACAGATGTTCTAAATTGTTTAGGCATACTTTCATTAGGAGCATTGATAGACGGTTGAGGTGGTGTAAAGATGTCGCCCTCAACGCGTGTTACGATACGTGGGATAGGAGTACGCTGTTCGTTAGTAGAGGTTTGTACCTCCGCTTTCACCAGAAACGCAACAGGCCCATCCTGTCCAAAATCGGTGACACGGATACTACCAGCGTCACTCATACGTGCTGAGAACGACATGGCCAATTCTGCATCTTGCAAAAAGTTCATGCGTTCTTTTGCATTTATATCTCTGGGGATCAATGCACGTATGATTACTGATGAGCCTCCATGTCGATCAATGGCCTGTAATGTGGCGATGTTCTGGTTCTGGCTAAGAAGTCCCAGTATCTCATAGCGTCCTTGTAGAAGTGTACCTCTCATAGGAATGCCGCATTGTGCACAGAAGCGGGCCTTTTCTTGATTATCAAAGCCACAGTTTTTTGTATCCAGACACTTCCCCATGACCGTGTCCGTCCTCCCTGTCCGATGCGTCGGTATTTATAGGACCTTAATTTTTTATCCTCCCTACTGTAGCGAAAGTACTGCTACTTTGTCAATATAGCATTACACAATATCTCAGGCAGCGTACCAAATATGATAGATGATGCCATCTTTGTCGTCACTGACAAACATCGTGCCATCGGGAGCAAAGGTCACTCCTACAGGCCTGCTACTAACAGCCCCATTCGGCTGGAGCCAACCCGTAATAAAATCTTCGGCAGGGCCAGCCACCTGACCATTGCGCAATGGAATACGTACAACCTTGTAACCGGTAGGCGTAGTGCGATTCCATGAACCGTGGAATGCTATATACAGGCTGTTGCGGTAAGGCTCAGGAAATTGTGTCGCTTTGATAGGGTAGAAATCCAGACCCAGAGGTGCCGAGTGGGCTTGCATCTTTAACAACGGTTTTTGTACCCCCTGACAGGCATTGGCGGCCTGACCGAATTCAGGATCATGAAGATCCCCTGCATGGCAACGTGGCCAGCCATAGTCACCCTGATCGATGAGGGCATACAATGTTTCGGGTGGCAGGTTATCTCCCAGTAAGTCGCGTCCATTGACATCAACCCAGATTTGTTTATTCCAGGGATTGATGGCCATGCCCACCGCATTACGCAATCCTTTGGCGTAGAGTTTCCCATGTGAGCCATCCATATTGTAGACCCATACAGCCGCACGATGTGGGTCCTTCTCAATACAGACATTGCAAGTAGAGCCAATAGAGACATAAATGCGATTATCGGGACCGATGAGTACTGTTCGTGTACCATGCTGTCCACCTGCGGGAAGGTTAATAATCCGCTCTATGGGACCTGGTTTGAGGGTATTACTTAATGCCATGCGTGCAATGCTGGCTCCTTCGCCAATATACAGATATCCATCATGCATCACAAGACTCGTTGGATCGTTGAGATTACTGACAATGGTGATTGGATTGCCTGCATGTTCAGGCGAGGCTCCTGGCGGCAAAGCAAGCACCGAATTGCCTCCACGGTTTGCTACCAGGATAGTACCATCAGGCCCGATGGTCATAAAACGTGGAGCGTTCAGCCCTTTGGCATAAACACTGATATGAAAGCCGGCAGGAAGTTTGATGTCACCCTGTGAACTTGTGGTAGTTTTCGGGGATGGGGGAACGTTTTGCGATGTTGCAATTGTGCCATCTCTGGTACATCCACAGAGAAGAAACAGGATCAAAAAGATGGGATAAAGGGTGCGTCGCAAGACTGTACTCCTTTTCTCTACGAGAGTGAAAAATATGTTTTCACGAATATAACAAGGAAGAGGATAATGTGCAACTTTGGTCTTCTGAGTTATATAATAGTAATAGATCGCTGTTACAGTGTGTAGGGCTGACTCACGTGCTCGTTTGTGTGGTCACCCATCCCCTACAGTAGCTACTCCATCTGAAGGACAGATATATGACTGCAGAAAAAGACGTATTTGGTGCTTATGCTGCCTTAGAGAATGCATATGGCACAATCAACTACTATCGGTTGGAAACTCTGGCTCAACGCGGCGTACAGGGTCTTGATCGACTTCCTTTTACTGTCAAGATCGTACTAGAGAATATGTTGCGTCACGCTGGTGGTGAGGTTGTGACAGCGGAGGATGTACTTGCACTGACGCGTTGGAAGCCTGGTCAGGCCTCGACAAGTGAAGCTGAATATCCCTTTATGCCAGGACGTGTTCTGCTACAGGATTTTACAGGAGTTCCTGCTGTTGCAGATCTGGCCGCTATGCGTTCTGCTGTTGCTCGTATGAATGGTGATCCGCGAAAGATCAATCCATTAGTACCTGCTGATCTGGTAATTGACCACTCTGTGCAGGTAGATCTCTTTGGTTCAACGCAGGCCTTTTCACACAACGTGGAGCGTGAATATGAACGCAATAGTGAACGCTATGCTCTACTGCGCTGGGGACAACAGGCCTTTAGCAACTTCCGCGTAGTCCCTCCGGGTACAGGGATTGTGCACCAGGTCAACCTGGAGTATCTGGCCTCAGTCGTAATGATAAAGCAAGAGAACGGGGAAACTCGTCGCCTTCCCCGATACGCTGGTTGGCACCGACTCGCATACCACGATGATCAACGGTCTGGGTGTTCTTGGTTGGGGAGTTGGTGGTATTGAAGCTGAGGCCGTACTGCTTGGTCAGCCGCTCTATTTGCTCACTCCTGAAGTTATTGGCATGCGTCTCACTGGTGCCTTGCCAGAGGGTGCAACGGCTACCGATCTTGTGTTGACGGTGACGCAGAAGTTGCGTAAGCACGGCGTGGTTGCGAAGTTCGTCGAATTTACGGGTCCTGGTCTAAGCCGCCTGGGATTGGCAGACCGTGCAACCATCGCGAACATGTCTCCTGAGTTTGGAGCAACGGCTACATTGTTCCCCGTCGATGCCGAGACATTGCGTTACATGCGCGATACGGGCCGCGATCCAAAGCTGGTAGATCTGGTTGAGCGCTACACAAAGGCACAGGGGTTGTTCCGTACCGATGATCTGCCAGAACCTCAGTTTGATGAGCTGCTCGAACTTGACCTGAGCACAGTAGAACCCAGCCTGGCTGGACCACGCCGTCCCCAGGATCGGGTGCCTCTACAAAACGTTGGAAAGGTCTTCCGCTCTGCTTATGCCGACCGCTTTGAGGCATCGCAGAAGAATGGTCATAGCGATGAACAAGACGAAAAGAAGTCACCGTCCAGATTGGTGATATGCAGACACATATAACGGATGGTTCTGTGGCGATTGCAGCCATTACAAGCTGTACAAATACCTCGAATCCCTCTGTAATGGTGGCGGCTGGTCTGGTCGCAAAGCGTGCTGTAGAGCGTGGTCTCTCTGTGAGTCCTAGAGTTAAAACGAGCCTCGCGCCTGGATCACGCGCCGTCGTTGACTATCTCAATAATGCAGAACTATTGTCCTATTTGGAAGCTTTGCGCTTCCATCTCGTCGGTTATGGTTGCACCACCTGCATCGGCAATAGCGGCCCATTGCTTGAACCCGTCGCGGAAGCTGTGCAAGAGAATGATCTGGTCGTGGCAGCAGTGTTGAGCGGCAACCGTAACTTTGAAGGGCGTATTCATCCGCAGGTACGGGCAAGTTTTCTGGCTTCGCCTCCGCTGGTTGTAGCCTATGCGCTGGCCGGTACAGTTGATATCGACCTGACAAAGGACCCGATAGGGACCGATATCAACGGTGAAAAAGTGTATCTACGTGATCTCTGGCCGACTCAGGAAGAGGTACGCAACGTAGTGGCGGCGTCCGTCACACCTGAAGTGTTTGCACGCAACTATGCTCATGTCTTTGAAGGTGATGAGCACTGGCGTGCTCTGTCAGATGCTACGGGAGACCTTTTCGAGTGGGATGCCAACTCGACGTATATTCAGGAGCCACCCTTCTTCCAGGATATGTCAAAAGAACCCACTCCCGTAAAGGATATTCGTGGGGCACGCGTTCTGGCGATGGTCGATGATTCGATCACAACGGATCATATCTCCCCTGCTGGTAGTTTCTCACCTTCCAGCCCGGCAGGTCGCTATCTGCTGGAGCATGGTGTTGAGAAGCGTGATTTCAATACATATGGTGCGCGGCGTGGTAATCACGAAGTGATGCTACGTGGTACCTTTGGCAATATACGCTTGCACAACCGCCTGACACCTGAGAAGGAAGGCTATTATACGGTTCACCTTCCCGGTGGAGAGCAAACAACAATTTATGAAGCTTCGGTGCGCTATCAACAGGAAGAGGTACCGCTACTCGTTATCGCTGGTAAAGAATATGGCTCTGGTAGTTCTCGTGACTGGGCAGCCAAGGGACCCTTATTGTTGGGAGTCCGGGCAGCCATTGCCGAAAGCTTTGAGCGCATTCACCGCAGCAATCTGGTTGGTATGGGCATCTTGCCGTTGCAGTTCCGTCAGGGCGAGAGCAAAGAATTGTTGGGGCTGACAGGCCATGAGGTCTACGATATCGAAGGCATTGAGCAGGGCTTGAAGCCACGTCAGGATGTGACCGTGAAGGTTACACGTGAGGATGGCTCAACCTTTACATTTCAGACGCTTGCTCGCCTGGATAGTCCCATTGACGTGACCTACTACGAGAATGGTGGGATTTTGCTCACCGTATTGCGCCGGTTGTTGAAAGATTAGTTAACTAACTTTTTGACCACAAGTTCCGAAAAAGCGAGGGTGCAGGGAGCGCAGCATCCCTGCCGGGGTTCGGGGTGTCCCCGAAAAACTCTTTTTACTTCTTTTGTGCGCCACCGCAGGCGGCGCGAAGAAAAAAAGAAATTTCTTGGGGGCACCCCAAACCCCGGTCAAGGGCGGCCGCCCTTGACAATCCCGCTTCTCAAGCCACTTGAGGGAAAGCGAACTCTTGTTCGAAAAATTCGGGATGACCATGAAATGAGAACGAGCCACCGCAGGTGGCGAGGAGACCTGAGTAGTTATACTAAACCATTTAATTTGTAGCCGTACTTTGCGTCTGTATATATGATACTCGAATTTTGCTATGTACATGATCTGCATTGACGACTTTTATGCTTCTTGTTATACTCACAACGCTACCTGTGCTATTATCACAGAGAAAAGAAACAAACTTTAGAGGGAAATCCCATGCAAGGTGAAGATAAATACATCGGTAAACAGATCGGCAACTATAAGATTACAGAGGCTCTTAATAGCGGGACCTTTGGCCGTGTTTATTGAGGAGTCCACCTCTTTCTCTCAAATCGTATCGTGGCCATTAAGCTATTACATATGACCTATCTGGGATCGACTCAAGAACGCGAGAGTTTTCTGCAAGAGGCACAATTTCTGGAAATGCTGAAGCATCAGTATATTCTTCCAATTTATGACGTAGGTATTGATGATGAAGGCTTTCCGTACCTGGTTGCTGAGTTTGCCTCCAATGGTTCACTTCGTGATGTGATTTGGCGTTATCACCCCAAGATGGTGCCCTTAAACGAAACCTTGTCTATGCTTAACCAGGTAGGGCAGGCTTTGGAATATATCCATGAGCAGAACATTGTGCACCGAGACCTCAAACCTGAGAATATTCTGTTTAATGCCAGGGGTGAGGCACTTATTGCTGATTTCGGGATAGCAGTCTTTTTAGAAACAACGAAAACTAAATATGTCAATGTAATTGGCTCTCCAATGTATATGGCTCCGGAGCAATTTGAAGGAATGGCCAGCAGAAGAAGTGATCAATATTCTTTAGCCTGTATTGCCTATGAGCTTTTGACCGGACTTCCCCCCTTTGTGGCAAACCATGCGCTGGCTATAGGGATGAAGCATAAAACCGAGCCACCACGTCCTCCCACACATGTTGATCCCACTATACCGACCCATGTTGAACTTGCCATTCTCAAGGCGTTAGCGAAGGATCGTGAAGAGCGCTTCCCTGACATCACCTCATTTCTGGCAGCACTCAACGCAACGCCGACGGGTCCTCTTTGTAAAACCAAAGAGCAATGGATGGAGGAAGGGAATTGCTTATTCGATGCGCAACGTTACTCTGATGCTGCTACAGCTTTTGAGCATGCTACTCGTCTGGATGCTAACTTCGCTGATGCCTATGAGGGCCAGGGGAGTGCTCTCTATAACATAGGACGCAACAAAGAAGCCCTGATTGCCTATGAACTCGCGATCAAACTGGACCCTACCTATATCTCTGCTTATTGTGGAAAAGGGAATATCCTGTGTGATCTAAAACAGTATGACGAAGCTCTTAAGATCTATCAGTTGGCAATCAACCTGGACTCCAACTTTGTGGATGCCCATGTGGGGAAAGGGAATGCCTTCTATTACCTGGGACGTCTGGCTGATGCCATCGTTGCTTATGAGCAAGCTATCCGGCTAGATCCTCAATGTGTACCGGCCTATGACGGGAAGGCCCTGACCTTGCGGCAACTTAAGCGCTACCAGGAAGCTCTGATATGTTATGAGCGATCTATCCAGCTTGATCCCAGTAATCCCTCTGCCTATGCCGGAAGAGCGCGGACACTCTACCGCCTGAAGCGCTACGAAGAAGCTCGTGAAAAATTCGAGCAAGCTATCAAACTTGCTCCTGATGTTTCTCAGAACCATGAATACTATGCCGATGTTCTCTACTACCTGGAAAGGTATGATGAGTCACTACTTTCTTATGAGCGAGCTATCAAACTCGATCCTCAATCGGCTGGCGCTCATGATGGCAAAAAGGGTGGGCTTTGTGGCAGCTCAAGCGTCCACAAGATGCGTTAGGACCATACGAACGGGCCGTTCAACTTGATCCTCAATTTGCCTCCCCTTATAACGGTATGGGTCGTGTCCTCTATGATCTCAAGCGCTATAAAGAAGCCCTTGTTGCTTATGAGCGGGCCATTCAATTTAATCCGCAGTTGGCTTCTGCTCATAATGGTAAAGGCAACGTTCTCTATGATTTCAAGCACTATGAAGAGGCTCTAGCCGCTTACAAACAGGCAAGCCAGCTACAACCGAATGAAGGGGCCTTTCACTTCAATCAAGGTGACGCTTTAAAACAACTTGGGCGGGTAAAGGAAGCTCAGAAGGAGTATGAGATAGCAAAGCAACTGGGCTATGAGGGATAAGGGATGCATGATGGGACAATTCTCTCTCTCCGCACGCACTATTCAGCGTTTTAAGCGTATACAAGCATTGCTTGATCAACTGCATCCTGAAGCGGCACCTCAGGCTCTTGTCGTTCCGGGTTCGCCTCAGCCTCATGATGGGATCATTGTCTTTCCGGGTTCGTTCAATCCGCTGACCTGTGCTCACCTTGCACTGTTGAAACAGGCCCGACGTTGTGCTCCTTTGTATAAATCCATGTACTTGTATGCTGCAATAAGCAGGCATACGGTGGATAAAGAAAGGGTGGAGCGGCCAGTGCTGCTGGATCGTATTATGTTGCTTGATAAGGTGTTGCATCGGCGCTTACCACGCGCTGGAATTATGCTCTTCAATCGCGGACTATATGTGGAGCAGGCGCAGGCCATCCGCTCATCATTCCCAAAAGTAAAGCGTATCTTCTTTTTGCTCGGTTTTGACAAAATTGTGCAGATACTCGATCCTCGCTACTATGACGATCGTGATGCGGCACTCTCTGCACTCTTCGCGCAGGCGGAATTACTGGTTGCACCCAGAGGACATGCGGGCAAGAATGATTTAGCGGAACTGTTGCAGCTACCACAAAATGAACGTTTTGCCCGGTATATCCATGCGCTTCCCTTTAGCACTCTCTATCGTGATATTTCTTCTACCTCCATTCGTCAGGGAAGGAGCCAATCTGTCCATGATACGCCACAGGAAGTACGACAGTTTATGCGTGAGACGCGTGCTTATACTCCGCCATTGCACTTGAGAGATGGTTCTGAGATCGATTACGATGGAGAGCGTGTGAAAGCCCTTGAAGCAGCTCTGCGAGAGAAGCCTCACTAGGAACGAGAGAGGCGGAAAGTAAATTTGTTGGCACCAATTTGTACCACATCGCCTTCCTGAAGAATACAGTGTGTGGTAATTTGCCCATTGACGAATGTCCCTGTTGCAGAATGATTATCGATGAGTTCATATGTACCATCGGGCAATTCGCGAATGGTGGTATGATGTCGGCTTACGGCCAGATCTTCCAAAAGATGTCGCAGTTACGACTGCGCCCAATGGACATCTCTGACAAAAGTTCAATACTACGAATATTGCTACGTGCCCCATTCAGATCCAGGCGTGCAATAACACTGGCCGTAGGATCAACAGTTTTGCCAATATGCAGTTCGCGGCCCCTGGATGTGGGAAGTTGAAATGGTCTGGTTCCCTCGTTGGTAAAGAAGGTCAGGTGGGTATCACCAAAAAGAAGCTGGTCACCATTATTGAGCAACTGCTCTTTGACAGGGCTTCCGTTCACAAAGCTATCGCCACTACCATGATCATCACGTAAGAGGTAGCCCATGTCAGATCGGAGAATGCGGGCTTGCTTACGGTGAACAGTAATGTCCTCTAAGAAGATGTCACAGTCGCGGCTCCGACCAAGTGTGGTACACTCTTTGCACAGCTCGACACGCTTGCCAGGCAGAGTCCCTTTCTGGATGACAAGGTATGCTCCCAATGTATTGTCTTGTGTCATGAGGCTCCCACTCTACTTGATGTCTCTTACTTGCTCAGGTGAATTATCTACGGGATGATGTTACACCCTGTAGGACTGAGTATAACGAATAGGGTTGGACAGTGTCAAGGTGGATGTATCTCGTTGTAGCGTTGTATGATACACAGTGCCTTCTGTTTGAAGATGAATGAAAAGGAGTATTTCGTCCATGGCTATGCAAATGGGTCAACAAATCACTATCGATTTCAACGTTCCTGCAAAAATGCGCGACGGTGTGACACTCTATGCCAATATCTATAGACCAATGGGTGAAGGTCAATGGCCTGTCCTGCTCACACGTCTACCCTATGGCAAGGATTTCTCTATTGGTAGTTCTGTGTTGGATGCTGCCCAGGTAGCACGCCAGGGATATGTCGTGATTGTGCAAGATACACGTGGCCGTTTTGCTTCTGAGGGAGAATGGGACCCTATGCGCAATGAAGCGCTTGATGGCGTTGATACCATCGAGTGGGCAGCCCAACTCCCCTATAGCAATGGCAGCATTGGCATGTATGGGGCCTCCTATTTTGGCTTTACTCAGTGGGCAGCAGCGGTTCATCAGCCACCCGCACTCAAAGCTATGATTCCTTTCATTACCTGGAACGATCCCTTGAATGGTGTCTTGTTCCGGGGTGGCGCATTTGAATTGGGTAATTCGGCAAGTTGGCAATTGTCGTCGATAGGGCTTGGTGTGCTGGTGCGCCGTCATCGTGGTGATTTCTGATCCTCGCAACCTTGGGCGCGCTATTTACATGCTGGCAAAAGAGATGGATGCTCTGAAGACGCAGGGTTACTGGTCGTTACCTCTCAAAGAGTTTGAGCCACTCAAGCGTAACGATATAGCTCCCTCCTTTTTTGAAGTCTTTGAGTGGCCAATGGATCGCGAGCATGTTGAGCCGCTGACCATTCTGGACAAGCATAAACATGTAACAGTCCCCACATTCAATATTGGTGGGTGGTACGATGTTTTCCTGAAGGATACTATCGAGAATTTCAGGATTATGCGAACGGAAGGAAGCACGCCAGAGGCTCGTCAAAGCAAGCTGCTGATTGGGCCATGGGTCCATGGTGGAATGACCAATCCTATTGGCGAGGTGGACTTTGGTTTTGGGTCGAATGCGGCCTTCATTGATTTGCAGATCGATTTTGTAAGTTTACAGGTGCGCTGGTTTAATCACTTCTTAAAAGGGATCGATACAGGAATGTTGAACGAGGCACCCATTAAGATTTTTGTTATGGGGGCGAATGTTTGGCGTAATGAACAAGAGTGGCCTCTTGCCCGTGCTGTTGAGACTCGCTACTATCTGCATAGTAGTGGATATGCCAATACCCTCAATGGTGATGGTTCCCTCAGTGTGGACCGGCCCATAGCAGACCCTTTTGACCATTATATCTATGACCCTGCTCATCCGGTGATCACGCGTGGTGGTGCATTACTGGTGAATCCAGCATTGAGCGCAGGCCCCTATGACCAGCGTTTGACTGAGAATCGTGAGGATGTGCTGGTATATACGACCCCGGTGTTGGAGGAGGATGTTGAAGTGACCGGTCCTATCTCTGTTCACCTGTGGGCGGCTTCAAGTGCTCCGGATACCGATTTTGTGGCGCGTCTCGTCGATGTCTATCCTGATGGCTATGCTCAGAATCTAACCGACGGTATTATTCGTGCCCGTTACCGTAATTTTGCGCAGGGTGAAGCCCCCTCGTTGATCGAGTCAGGCATTGCCTACGAGTATGAAATTGATCTATGGGCGACCAGCAATGTCTTTAAGAAAGGCCATCGTATCCGTCTGGATGTGACCAGCAGTTGTTTCCCTCGCTGGGATCGTAATCCCAATACGGGGCATGATTTTGGCGTTGATAGCGAGCTAGCAATTGCACACCAGACAATTTTACATGACGCCGAGCACCCATCATATGTGTTGCTGCCAATTGTCTTGTAGGGGCGCGGTTTACAAGCTCGTGATTGCATTAACGGTATAACGGGCTTGTAAACTGCACACTTACGCCTTCAGGATCAACGTTCGGGGTGATCCATTCAGATCTGGTGATTTCATCAGATCTGGAGCCAGTGGATATATCCCGAAAATAAGAGGGTGAATATCAAGCCGAGAGTCAGTAGCAAGAAGAAAATCAAGCCAACGATCAGTATTCCAAGGGTGAATGGCTGTTGAAGCGAAGGTGCAGACAGGAATTTATTGATATTCGTTGCCATAAAGGAAGAAATAGAGATATGATGGTATACATCAGTACCATTTCTAGCTTGTGGCGATGATATCCGTTTGTGTATTTTGAGTTCCCCCAAAGTGGCTACTTGCGCAGCAACAGTCGAGAGAGATGGCATTGGTCCAGGGCTGCGCGTGAGTAGTGTAGCCTGACCGAAAAGTGGCAGAGGAAATGTCGTTGCTTCACGTTGTTTGTTCACCGTAAAAGTTCTTGTCGGCTTGATGGTTTCATGCCCGGTGCTACGAATATATCCGTGCTGTGAACGTATGATCTTTTTGAGCGCGGCATCATAGGCTTGCGCGAATGCCAGGATATTGGAGTGACGTTGTTCAGGCCTCTTCGCCAGGGCACGTAAAAACACTTCATCTAAATCTGGTGGCAAGGATGGGTTATAGACACTGGGAGGTGGAGGAGGCGTGTTATGATGATGATGGAGTAACTGAGCTGCATTTCCTTCAAAGACAGCACGCCCGGTCATCAACTGATACATCATGACTGCAAGCGCGTATTGATCGGCTGCTGGTCCCACATGAACAGAAATAGCCGATGAGGGATCATCGAATTGCTCAGGAGCCATATAGAGTGGTGTGCCCACAGAACGATGCATCGAACGTCCGGCCCGGTAAAAGGTAGCCAACCCGAAATCTGCCAGTAAAAGAACTGGTCGCCCATGTGGAAAAATGGCGGCAAGAGAGGTATCTGCTCCCCCTTTGGGCGATCCACGCTCAAGGCGAATCAGAAAATTAGTTGGCTTGATGTCGCGGTGGATGATACCATGATCATGTGCATACTGGAGTGCTGTGGCTGCTTGCATCAGATAGTAGTTTGCCTCTTCAGCGCCGATGGGCCAACCAAAACCAAACTGTTGTGTACGGCGTTGTAACCAATTCCAGAGTGACCCTTCTGAAAGATAGGGCATGACTAGATAAGTGATCGGTGCTCCACCGGACTCGATGGTTTCTTCTCCGAAATGGTAGAGCGGTAAAATATGTTCATGTTCCAATTCGGCAACGGCACGAGCTTCGCGCTCGAAACGATGTGCGGCTTGTTGGCCCTCAGGAGTGTTAGGAATAGCACGTAAATCACCGCACACAACTTTAATAGCAACTTTCCGTCCTATACGTGCATGTTGAGCCAGATAGATATCACCCATACCACCACTTTCGATGAGTCGTAGAAGACGATACCCACCGAGAGTTTTCCCCACCAACGTATTCATCTCATATATCCTTCGTAACAAAAGGCCGGAGTGTAACGACAAAAAGATACCCTTAACCTCTCTCTGATACTTTTTGATACACTGTCTAAAGATAGTATACAGTGGACAGATAAAAGGTCTGGAAGGGATAAGACAAACGTGCTACCGTCATAAATTGCTATCCGAGTTGACGTAATGCATCGTAAGTCGCAGGAGCAGCATCGGGACGTGTCTCAACGATATGCCGAAGCAAAGAAATCGCTTCAATATCGCGATACTGACTATACTTTGTTAACAGGAAAACATAATCCCCCAAAAGATAGGCCTATTGTACCGTTCTCTACCGGTGGTGGTCAAGGGTGCTGTGACATAACTCCATTCTCTGTCTGTTTGTTGATGACATCCATCTCTTTTTTTTCAAGAATTTTCCCAGGTTCGTGCCGCTTCTCTCCTAGCTTCAGCGGTTTCCCTTCCTGCTAAAGCCAGCCATTGACAGCTATTTTGACAGCAAAAGTGCTTCACAACGGCTTCTGAAAGAGATTCTCAAGTTTCTCGACAACATCCTTTTGCATCGATGGGATGACATGGGCATAGATGTACATCGTCGTCTCAATACGGCTGTGTCCCAGGATTTCCTGAACCATTTTGGGATTAACTCCCATACTGAGTAGGAGGGTAGCCGCACTATGTCGAAGATCATGTAAATGCATCGGTGGGAGTCCAGCTTCTTCAAGCAACGTATAGAACATCCTACGAACGCTATTAGGATGCAAGAAACCGCCATATCTGTTACAAAACACTAAGCCGCGATCTTGCCACTTTGCTCCAGCCTTCAAACGAGTTCTTCCAGGTGCATGCGATGCTCTTTTAAGAGTTCAAGCACAAAGGGAGGAAGCAAAATCTTCCGGTTGCTTGTCTCTGTCTTGGGTTCCCCTTCAACATATTTGTATTTTGGTAGATAGTTGAGTGTACTGTGAATGGACATGATCCCGTCATCAAAGTTAATATCACTCCATCGAAGACTTGTCATCTCTCCATGTCGTAACGCTGCTGTCACTGCCAGAGCTAAAAGAGCTTCGAGCTTTTGTCCCCGCACCACTGCTAATAGATGTTGTGCTTGTTCTGGCGTCAACGGCTGCACCTTCCGATGCACTTCTTTGGGAAGTGAGACATCTTTACATGGGTTATGTGTGATGAGTTTCCACCGCACTGCATTGCTCAAGGCCTTATGCAGAAACCCATGAAATCTGGTGAATGGAGCTAGAAGAATAGCTCTCTTTGAGCTTGCTGGTATAAAAAGACTGGATTTTTTGCGCTGTCAGCTTGTGAAGTGGGATTTGTCCGAGTGCTGGGAGAATATGCTTGTCGAGAACTATTTGATATCTCACAATGCTGCTCAGGCGAAGAGTGGGCTTGTGCACCTCTTCAAACCACTGGGTCAGGTAAGTCTTGAGTGTCTGTTTCGGTCCAGTCGCCAGGATACCTTGTTTTTGTTCATACTGTGCTTGCTTGAGCTTCTCTATAGCTTCCTTTTGCGTCCTGGCATAGAATGACTTCCTCCCCCCATCTTCCAGGACGAGGACGGCAACCCATCGCCCGTCCTTCCGCTGATAAATGGACCCTTCGCCATGCCCACGTCGTTTTGCTTTTGTCATCTTCATACTCCTTGAAACTTATTGAAACTTAAAGGCACAGAAAAACACTACGATGAGCGAGAAAGCCTCTATGTGGTGGGAAAGATGAAATTAATGATCTCTCTTCACACAAGGGCTTTCCTGGTCATTTTATGAATATGTCATGTGCATATACTCTCGTCCGGTTGTACTATGATGCCTGTTCACGTTGTTTGATCCACTGTTGAAGAGACACGACAGAGACTCGTTTGACTCCGTCCAGGTCCACCGTTGGTAAACCAGCCCTGTTAATGAGTCCATACACCTTGGTACGACCTACACTCAACATCTTAGCAACCTCTGGGATCGTCAGGAGTTGAGTCTGTACGAATGATTGCGCAGCAGTGGCAGTTGGGACTTGACGTTTTCTCATCGTTCGGTCACCTCTTTCTCAAATGTGGAGAAAAGTCCTGAAAATGTGGACAATTTCGCAAAAATGTGTAGAACTCGACTGCAAACGCCCTCGAAAGAGCACTTCCTACTTTGCACTCACAGGACGAACAAACACACGAGATGGCACCCTCCACCCCTCACCAGTTTGCACCTCAAGCACTCCATGACAGGTCCTTGCCCGATGGAGCAGATATGTGAAAGATTGAGGGTACTCATCGCTCTCAACCTCACAAAGCTCCCCTGGGCGAAATGCTCAATAATCGCCTGATAAATCTCTTTGACGGTACGCAGTCCCATCTGTTTGTCTGTAACAGATGCCTGGTACTCGCACGCCAGATCCATCAAGTTACGCCGTGTGAGAACATCAAATGATGTCTGTGACGAGATTTGCTTTGTCTGGTTCAAGGTTTCTGTCCAGAATGCATCTCCATGCGATAATCGGTCCCCGCTCATCTGCACAGGGATGATTCCCATCATCAAACGGGATCGCGCCGCACCTCCGAGATAGCGCTCTAAATCAACTGGACGACAGTTCGATGAGAGTGCCAGAGGTCTCCTGCCCTGGTGCGCCCATCGATAATCTGGTAGTACACCTCCTGCCGAAACTCACTGGGTTTGGGCTTATCAACGTCATCGAGCAGCAACAGTGGCGTTTCGATGGCCCGTCTGAGAAGGTCATGATAGCCCTGGTCATTGCCCAGACGATCCTGGATGGCATCGAAGAGGGTCACCGCTGAAGCAAACAAGCAGGGTCGGCGGGCAGCATTTCGTGCATTGGCAAGAGCGCCAGCAAGTGGGTCTTGCCAACGCCATATGCGCCATAGAGGGCAAGAACTCCCTCCTGAGCCGTACAAAAGCGCGTGCTTCTCCAAACGCTCGCTCCTGGCGTTTGCGCTCAAACGTGGCAAAGGTCTTGTAGGCGAGTCCCTGTTGTGCCCACTTGCGACCAAGCCAGGTGTAGGTCTGTGCTATTTGGGCCTGTGTGAGGGCCTCTGCGAGCGTCCGAGGGACAGCTTGTCGGCGTTGCTGCTCCAGCTCTTGCTGCTCACAGGCACACGGGCGACGAGCATAATAGCCATTGCCCAGCACAAATGGCTTGATGACCCCACACGTGGCGCACACCCACGTTTTTTCTTCCTCGTTCTGGCTCAAGAATCGCATGACTCCCTGAGGAAACGGCATCAGTTCACTGGTTCGTTGCATGAGACACCTCCTGGTTCTCTCTGCGTTGAGCGGCTGTTGACTTCCTGGAGTCGCTGTTGCAGAAAGGTCTCGTAGGGATCAGCACTGTCTCCTGGACTGGAGCTTGATGACCTTCCTGTTGTCCCCGTTGCTAATTGCTGCGAAGCCACAGCGTGGACTCTGGCTGATGGTTGCTCAGCTGAGGCATAATCACCCCGTTCCCGCTTCAACCAGCGACGGAAAAAAGCGGGGGTCATGGATTGCCCCTTGTGGTTGCGCCGCCGGTTATCAATCCACTCTCGTGCCGCATCAGCCTCACCGAGCAGCGAGATGGCTGGATCACCAAGGAACTCACCCACAATCCGTGTAAGGGCTGGGGTTGCAGAGAGCTTCAGGATTTGTGCCATCTGATGCGTAACCCTCGTGATTTTTTCATCTGAAAAAGAGAGACCGTCGCTGTGGTCGTCGCGGGTGGCTGGGAGAGTAGGAGTAGTCGGGAAGGTGACAACATTGGTGAAAGCGTTCCCTTCTTCTTCTTCTTCTCTTTCTATTTCCTCTTCCTTTTCTACTTCTACTTCTACTTCTAGGGAGCTTTTTTTGAGGTTTCTCAAACTTTTCCAAACTTTCCTCAACTTTTTTCAACTTTTTTTGAGGAAAATCAGAAGCATCAGAAAGCTCCTCGGATTCTTGCTTTTCTTGCTCAGATGGTGCAGGAAATTTTGATCGGGCCGGGTCTCTTAATTTCTGCCATTCCTGCCATCTGGTCAGACTGTAATAGCGATGACGCCCCACCTGGTACAAGGTGACCAGTTCAAGTGCCTGTAGGGTTCCCAGGGCACTCTCAATCTGTTCAGGAGCATAGCCGCGTATTTCGCGACCTAACAATGTGCTATGAGCAAAGCCCCGTCCATGATCATCAGCTTGCAGGATCATGCCAATCAGAATCAGGCACTCATCACTTGACAGAGCGATGACATCAGGGTCTTTCAAAAAGTCGAAGGGGAAACTCCGTGCGCGAGCCATTGGTGACTCCTCTCCTTTGAAAACCAGTCTTCCTTACAGGGATTCTTCATCTGGGACTGGCGGATACGAAAAGATAAAAAAGGCCTCAGCCTCCTCTTCTGTCAGGTCTCCCTGGTCGATCAATCGGTCCCGAATGGTTGCCAGGTGTTGAGCCAGAGATGGAGGAGCATAGTACCAGACCTCCTCATAGATTTGCCTTTGAACATCCACTCTCGAAGAGTCCTCTTCTTCCTCCTGTGGAACCAACTGGCTGGCTAACTCCATCATGATCGCTCGCAGTTCATCCAGCCGCTTCATGGTCAGCTCAACCTCGACGGCGACCTTGCCCTCATCAGGAAACTGCAGGATGGCATCGGGCATGTGGGTCAGCTTCTGATGTTTCTGCCTGAAGATGCCAGCTCGCAGATGTCGTTCACTCAACCAGGTCACATCAGCAACGTTCTCCTCCGCGTCAATACGAATTCGTCTTGACGGCATCCAGATGCTTGCGTGTACTCTCTGCAGGTCGATGGGCACGAAAGGGAAGGGGCAACTGGCCCAGCCCCTTCGCCGTCAACCAGACCCAGGTTTGCCCTTTGACGAGTGTTCTCTCCTTCTCAACCCAACCAGCGTCAAGCCACCGAGCCACGACCATACGGGCCGCACCCTCCCCAATTCCCGCGTCGCCGACGGCGTTGCAACCAGGTGCTCTGGAAAGCAGGATCTGGATGTGATCCATCGTGACGGCCTGTTGGTCAGCGATCCAGCGCAGTGTCACCAGATCTCGCTCGGTAAGCAGGCGCATTCCCTTGTCACAGCGCGTTCTGCGTCGTCTCCTGTTTGTGTCAGTGGTTCTCTCTTTTTGTCTTGTCACAGGGCAATCGCATCTAAATGAAGAGATGGTAAAATAGGGACCAAAACGGTGGAGAGCAAGCATGAAAGAGCAGCGCCCATTGGATTTGGAAACCTATTTTGCAGCAGTGCAAGACCCTCGCATAGAGAGAACAAAGCTTCATAAGTTACTTGACATTATCATTATTGCGATTTGCGGTGTGATTTGTGGGGCAGAAGGATGGGCAGAGATCGAAGAATTTGGGAAAGAAAAAGAGGAATGGCTGAAAACGATCTTGGAGTTGCCGAACGGAATTCCATCGCACGATACGTTTGGACGCGTATTTGCACGGATCGATCCAGTGCAATTTGAAGCCTGCTTTTTGGAGTGGGTGCAAAGTCTAGCAGAGAGTGTAGAAGGAGTAGTCGCCATTGATGGGAAAACGTTACGTCGCTCTCATGACAAAAGGAATGGAAAAAAAGCTTTACATATGGTGAGTGCGTGGGCAGCAGAAAATCGCCTCGTGTTGGCGCAAGTAGCCGTTGAGAAGAAATCGAACGAGATTACCGCCATCCCCTTATTACTACGGCAATTGTCCTTGTCCGGCTGTATTGTCACCATTGATGCAATGGGAACACAAAAGGAGATTGTCAAACACATTGTGGATGATGATGGAGACTATGTACTCGCCCTCAAAAACAATCACTCAATGTTACGCAAAGCAGTTGAGCAGACCTTTACCACTGTTCTGACCGATGAGTCGCCCCAGATCCAACCCCACTTTTACGAAACAGTGGAGAAAGGGCATGGTCGTATCGAGATCCGGCAGCATTGGATGATTGATGATCAGGAGACTCTTGCGCGTCTGAATCCGAAAGGGATATGGGAAGGATTACGCAGTATCGGGATGGTGCAATCGGAACGCAGAATAGGAGAGAAAGTGACCACACAAATACGGTATTACATCATGAGTCTTGAGGAGAAGGTTCAAACGTTTGCCTCTGCAGTACGAAGCCATTGGGGCATTGAAAACCGTGTGCATTGGGTGCTCGATATTGCTTTTCGAGAAGATGATTCTCGTGTTCGTACAGGACATGCAGATCACAATTTGGCAGTCTTGCGTCATATTGCTCTTAATCTCCTACGACAAGAAACAACGGCAAAGGTAGGGATCAAAACGAAACGCCTCAAAGCCGGCTGGAGCAACGAGTATCTTCTCAAAGTTTTAGGCTTTCAAAATTAAGATGCGATTGCCCTGG
>CAWFFV010000020.1:0-6672 GCA_963814985.1 uncultured Chloroflexia bacterium
AGTACCTAACGCAATCGCCAAAGGAGTGGATCTCATTTTTCTGGCAGGGGAAGATGAGATGCCATTGGCTGAGCCGCGCAGATCGGAGAAACATATAGGGAAAATGCCGCAAAGTACGTTTCTGGCAAACCTCAAAATCATTGGTGGCGATGCTCTAGGCTCAAGCATACTATTAGGCAAGGGGACCACTTCAGATGCCGCTATCTCTGCAGACTTTCCGCAAGATATGCAACGGCTCATCTTCGCCACTTTTGCTCACCCGGACAACTGGTAGTTTCTAAAAGTTCCTCAAAATCAGCAGCCTGCTCTCTTCACTGATTGGTCTACCACATATGAAAATGCTCCCCCTGGGGCACAGAATGCCGCTCCTCTGGAAAACGATACCATCCTGACCTACGATGCCGTACAGGTTATCGGGAAAGCGGCATCATTAGCGTCCGGCCCCCCGACTGGTCAATCGGTACGTAATGCACTGGCTTCTCTGGGATATGGAAAAGTTCCTGCATTTCAGGGAGCAAGCGGAAGTATCTCTTTTGACAATCAAGGAAACCCCAGGGACAAAGCTCTCGTTGTGTTACTCGTTGAAAATGTCAATGGGCAGAATATGATTGTCTTGAACCAGATCGCTGGCAAGTTCTTCTAACACATTAGTAACTACTCAGGCTTTTTTTCCTAATTCCTCAGCGCCTACGGCGCTTCGCAGGTCGTTTTATGTGGGTTGCGGTGTTTGCGGCGCAAACACCGCAACCCACATAAAACGAGAGCGAGCCACCGCCGGTGGCGAGGCGACCTGTTAGCATTCTTTTTTCTTCTCCAAACCATTTTTCGTATTCTAGAAAATAACTCGTACACTCTAAGATATATCACCCATATCTCCCACTTGTCTAGCTTTTGGGACACAAATTATCTATAATGATTTGCAACGTAATCTCCCCACAATTCTTAACAGGGAGGATATCCATGGATTGTCCGCACTGTCTATTTTAGCGGGAAGTTTCCTTGTGGAGGCTTGTCCGCAATGAAGATATTACGGACGTTGTTCATAAGAATATGCCTCCTACTTCTCTTTATTATGTCTTCTCCTAACCAACACACAATAACTTTAGGAACACTTATACATGCATTATCATCAGGGGATGTACTACGTGGAAGACGATATCGCCTGCTCAAGCAACTTAACACCTCATCACAAGAACAGAGAGCCGACTGGCTTGCATCTGATACTCAATCTGCAAGCAAGAGCGTCCTTCTCCGTCAGATCGCATTTCCTCCAGCACTCCTTCCGAGCAGAAAAAAATTCTACAAACGATCACGCAAAGCTTAATGGAACTGGCGCAGCATTCCTGGCTTTCCACCTGTCATTGATGTGTTTCAAGAACGAGGAGAATACTATATTGTCCAGTTATATCCTGAAGGGGAGAGAATTTTTCACTGTTCCAGCAACAGGGCAGCACACTGCCAGAACGCAAAGTCCAAATATGGATCCAGTTATGTGCAATGTTATCTCTGATTGCGCAGTCTCACCCTCCCTTAATCAATGGTTCATCACTCCTGAGACAATTATCATCAGTCCCGACAGGCGTCAGGTCTCGCTGCTCCATTTCCCTTTTCCATCACAAGCATCTCCAAAGGGGAAAATATCTACGGATTACTTAGCTCCTGAACATATACGAGGAAAATCCTCTCCTTCATAGGATCTCTTCTCACTTGCTGCAACGTTACACCATGCTATTCCGGGCTATGTTCCACATCAACATCAAGCTTTTTTTTATCCTCCAGCTCGCCGTTTAAATCCGGTTGTGACTGCCCAGATGGAAGCCACTCTGGCTCGTGCATTACGTTTATCAACATCACAACGCTTTACAGATCCTTCTGAAATGCTGCAAGAACTCTCCAACCTGGTTGCATCCTACCCTCTCCCCTCTACTACCTCCATTTCTGACCCAATTCCTTTTGCAATGAGGAAGGAGCAAATACGCCGACACAGCCATCCGGAAAGCTTTCCCAATTTTGGCATCGCGGTTGGACTATCGACTGCCGTTCTTCTTCTCTTTGGCATACTCGCATTGTATCCGTTGTTAATCAGCAATTTCTCCACTACAACAACTACGGCTGCACAACAAGTCATTTATCAAAAGGCTCTCAACAAAGAACTGAATACAGAGTTACAAACCTATCGGACAAAGGGTGGTCCAGGTTTGAGCGATGGTCGCCTCGTCTTTGATACTTACCCTGGTCGCACAAACACAGATATTAGCTTCAAACAGAGTGCTGCTGCTGCACTACAACAGGGTAATGCCGGTAGTGCCATTGACCTGCTGACAGCGGCTACCACCGCCGATCCGGCGGATGGCGAAGCACAAATCTATAACGAGGACCTCCATATCGCTCTGAGGGGCGCTCCCTACATTTCCATTGTCCTTGGGCTATCTATCGATAACAACCCATCAGACCTTGTCCGTGCTCGTGCTGATCTGGAAAGCGCATTTCTGGCACAGCATGAAATCAATACGAAAGGCCTCTTGCCTCATGGTCTGCAGCTACATCTCCTCATTGATAATTCAGGGAGGATCGTACGAATGTGGCATCGGTTGCACAATTCATTGCCAACCGTGTAAAGAATGGAAACCCAGACCACATCGTAGCAGTGGTTGGATGGCCTACGAATGATGCTTCAATCAGACGTGATATTATCGCTGGAATGCCCTTGCCCTTGATATTGCCAACAGCTTCGAGCACCGGAATTAGAGGGGGGGTAGCCCCTATTTCTTCCGGATTCAATCCACCAGATGATCTGCAAGGGAAAATATTAGGAAGCGTAGCGGTACAGCAGTTGCACGCAAAGAGTGTTCTGGTCTTCCAAAATCCCACGGACCCGTACAGCCTTTCTCTGGCAGGTTCTTTTAGCAATTACCTGAAAGCAAACCATACGACTGTTATATATAACCCTGTTAATTTCACAGAACAGACCACAACGATTGCTCAATATCGGCGGCAACGATCCCTATGCGATAAATAGGCAAATAGATCTCATCTTTCTGGCAGGATCCGATATCGATGACATTCGTTTGGCACATGCCATCGGAGAATTTGCCAGAACTAATCCCACCAATACTTCTCTGGCGAACCTCAAAATCCTGAGTGGCAATGCTCTCGACGCAAATTTGCTATTCGAACCGGGGGATGGCCAAACGCAGCTATTGCAACGAATTTTCCACAAGATATGCAAAGGCTCATCTTTTACCGCTTTTGCTCATTCGGATGAATGGACATTTTTAAGAGTTCCTCAAAATCTCCGGCCCTCTCTCTTCACTGATTGGTCCAGTACATATCAAAATGCTCCTCCTATGGCGGAAAATGCTCCTCTTCCGGGAAGCGATGCTATCCTGACCTATGATGCCGTACAGGTGATCATCAAAGCAGCAACACTTCGTACCCAATTCCCTGACAGGCCAATCAGTACGTGACGCACTGGCTTCTCTGGGACATGGAAATGTTCCCGCATTTCAGGGAGCAAGCGGAAGCGTCTCTTTTGACAATCAAGGGAACCCCAGGAACAAAGCTCTTGCTGTGTTAGATGTTGAAAATAGCAATGGGCAAAATATGATTGTCTTGTGTCAGATTGCTAGGAAGTTCTTTTGAAAGGGGCAGCTCGAAGACTTCTGAAGCATTGACAAAAGCACATCAAACATGTTACTTTTGGCATTGGCATCTGCCAAAAGTTGGGTTACTTTCATCAATACCTCAAACAGATGGAAGCTAACAGTTTCTATATTTAGACAAGGAGCAGGCTCATGTGGCCGTTCGATCAAAATAATCAACCAATGTATCAGCAGTTGACAGGCATATGATACAGGCAATTCCAATGGATTCGATCATCATCAGGCTCTAGGATACTTACAGCAGTTTATGCAGAGTGCCCCACCCGATATGCAGCAACAGATCTACCAGCAACATTTTGCACAAATGCCCTATGAACAACGCGCTATGCTAGCTCAGCAAATGCCACCACAGTATTATATGGACCCGAATAATCCAGGCATGATGGCCCAAAACTTCCTCCGCTTCGGACAGGAACAGCCTAACATGCTACAACATCTTTAGTCACCCTATACTCCTGGCTGGTGCCGTAGGGCTAACCGGTCTGGTAGCTAAACATATGTTATCCCACCATCAGAATAATGCGTATGGTAATCAACAATCAATAACTATAATCCTGGCTATCAGGATCGATGTCTTCAACAGGAACTGAACCAGGAGCGTCAACAGGACCAGGAGCTTCGGCGCGAGTTACGAGCCGAAGAGCGTCAAGAAGAGCGTTTCGAAGAGCGCGAACGGCGCAGAGAAGATTACTTCTAAGCAACTTAGGTCCTTTTTCCTAATTCCCTCGCCACCTGCGGGGGTTGGCGAGGAGACCTGAGTAGTTACAGCGCCTTTCAAGATTACATCAAACGAAAAGGTCACACAATTGTATTGAGTTTTTTGTAGGGGCCGGACGAAAAACCAGACGGTTAGAAATCAGAAAATTGTAGAAAAAGGCGGCGATAATACCAATAGGGCTGGCTAATAAGATTCACATGTAACCCATACTTCAGCGCCATTGCGATAGTGTAGCTAATAGCCAGAGCAGAAAGACTGGTCACCTGCGCTTTGAGGGCACGCCTGACCAGCTCCCAACCACGCACATATTTTTGCTCACTATAGGTAAAATATTGGTTAAGGAGAAAATTGACGGTTGTACTTATCTCGAAGGAACAGGCGAGAGCCAGGGGATAAAGACCATCTCCCATCAGATACATAAAGAATGCCAGGGCCAATAAATTAATAGGGATACCAATACCGCCAACCAGCGCATACCGCACAATACGCAATTTCAAGAGCTTCTGTAATCGTGTTATCATATGCAGTTATTCCTCTCGTGTTTTTTCTAAAATTTTCTCCCCAATGATAATATACACTTCCCAGCGGCGGCTGCGCACCTTTTCCGAACGACGATGCAGGCCAACCCGTTCTAAAGGTATGAAGCGACCAAACCAGGCATAAGGTAATACTTCGGTGGTAAATCCTGTACTCGTCTCACGATCAGTATAGAGCAAACGTTCTTTTGATGTTTTATCCTGGCGGAGACGTGCCTTTTCTTCATCGAGATTGTAATGTTTACGTCGACCAAAGAGGGCTGCCGGCCCATAGATCAGCGTTTGCACCCAGGACAAGGAACAGTTCCAGACAACTACCGGCAACAGATTGGCTCCCTCAATGATGATGACACGCCCACCAGGACGCAATACACGCACTATCTCCGATAGAGTATCAGGGTTATAGATGTATTCGGAGGGAAAGGTGCTTACAACGGTATCAAGGAATCATCACTAAAGGGCAGGTGTTGGGCGGAACCCTGAATGACCGTTATATTTTGACCAAACGTTACGACGACAGGGTATCACGTGCAGCGGCTCCATTTGGCGAGTGCTCAACCGCACGATAATGATACCAGGTTCCAGCATATCTGCTAACAGATCACCCAGTCCACACCCCAACTCTAATACATCTACACCGCGAAGACGTGTCAGGGCCAGACGCTGCCAGACGCGCCACTGACCAGCAAAGGGAACAGTGCTGGCAAAACGGTAGAGATAACGATTTTTGTAGAGTGTTTCAAACACCCATTTTCGTAGCGTAGGTGTCACTGTCTGCCAGCTTTCAAAAATATGTCCAGTAAGTCGCTCAGGTGCTCCAATAGTCAGGTCGGGTTTGACTTCATCAGAGATTTGCGGATCGCCGTCACTCTGTATATACGAAAGGTGAGAGTTATCACCAGACACCTGTGCATCCGGTAACAAATGAGCACGATACGGGGAAAGTTTTGGTTTCCAGACAGCGAAAATCTTAGTGATTTCGCTCCGGCGATATCTGCCTGCAACGAATTCCCTACCATGGCTGCCTCCTGCGGTATAATACTCAGCGCATCCAGGGTATGTAAAAAGATAGCGGGATTGGGTTTACGTACGCCTAAATCGGCAGAGATAGCAATGTGGCGCGGATCAAAGTATTCAAGAAGACCTAATATATGTAGATCTTCCATAAAAAGAGAACCTCCCCACTGCCGATTGGTCACAACGCCTAATACAAATCCGCGTTCCCGTAAAGCTGCCAACGTTGAGAGCGTATCAGTGAGAGAATTGCGTGATTCAGGAATCCGAACGCGCAGGCGTTTCAAAGATTGCTGCAGCGACAATACGATCTACAGTTGGGAGGCCCAACTGTACCAGAGCCTCTATCGTAGCAAGAACGAAATCTGGCTCGTATCCCAGACGTTGACGCTTCATCATCTCGGTCTGCGCTTTTACCTGCTCCACGGATACGCCGCCCCAGGCTAATAGTATGGATGGATGCGCCAAAAGCCGGGGATGAACGTGCTCAAGTAAAAAGCTACTGCCTGCTGGTTCGCGTCCTGCTCACGGGCTAGCCAAATAACGTCGTCTACCTGTGTCCATAGCGTATTGCCCAGTATCAAACAGGATACAATGAACTGTTCTTTCGGCAAGTGCTTGCGCCAGACTCTGTGGCAACTATTTCCTCCCTTATAATTAATATACATCCGAACGCGATAAAGGCCCACTGTAATGTACCAGATAAACGGCACTACAGCAGGCCTCTATGGTTCATAATTGG
>CAWFFV010000021.1:0-33537 GCA_963814985.1 uncultured Chloroflexia bacterium
CTTGTTTACGGGAAACGCACATTGTTTCCCTTTACGGTCGCTGCCTCACGAGGCCCCACGAGGTACATGCCACATTGAAATGCACAATAGGGGCAATGGGTTGTAACACCTGTACTGGGATGGGCTTGATCAGGTGGCAGTAGCATAGCCTCTTGCATAAATTTCCTCTCAGTTTGGAAGTACAACCTCAGCTCTCGAAATATCGAAATATTCGCGATAGATCTATTTTATTTCCAGCGGGCAGTGCATAAAGAGATAAAAAATATGTATAAAATGTAACATGTTGCTGTAGCGACGTCTATAAAGAAAATGTTAAAAATATCGTAACCAGGTCACCGGCAGAACAACCAGAAGCCTCCGTTGCGCAAACCTGTGGCGGCTGGGCCACGAGACGAAAGCAGCATACCGTTTCTAGGATATTGACATCCCTCCGGTAACTCTGACCTTTACCCACATTTAACAATTTGAATCTACGCAACGGCCTCTATGGAGCTATGTTGTTTCACAGGCTCAACGAATAGCAGCAAGTAAAGGCCGTATGTCAAGTTCTGTGTAGTGTGCCCTTTAACCTCATCTAAAAAATAGCTGTCAATTTTCCCTCCAAATCGACGTATCATCTCAATAAATCGGGGAAAGAAAAGCAATGAGCTGGTGGGGTGGAGAGGAGTATGAGGCACAGGAAAAAAACCAGCAAGCAGAGTGCGAAGTGTGCTTGCTGGGAGAGAGCCCTTCTCTCTGAAAGCAAAATGGCAAGATTCAGGGTGTTGCAGCCCAGGAGGCACCCAGGTGAAGCGCGGCAGCCTGTTCTTGAATGAGGGTGGCCAAACTGGGCAACCGGTCGGTATGAGCAATGCGGTCATGAAAATACTGGTAGACATTGACTCCGAGCTTGGAGGCAGTCCCCACCAGAGTCTGAAAGGTATCCCATGCCCTGATGCCTTCTCTGGTACGTGCTTGCAGGCTCACATCTCGCTTGCGAACACGCTGCCGGGTTCCCAACTCCGCTGGATTATTGTGTAAGTCGATAACCCCAAATAACTCCGTCATCTAACCAAGGTGTGGTATCGTAGATGTACTATGACCAGAAAACAACTAAGCATCGAACAAAAATGGCGGGATACCCTGCCGGAGCTCAATGAGAAACAGAAACGCTATTACGCCGCCCGTGAGGCCAAAGCTTATGGTTTTGGTGGAGTCACTGCCTTTGCCCGCGCCACAGGCATGAACCGTGACACCATCAACCAAGGGATTAAAGAGATCGAATCAGGTACAACGCTTCAAGGAGATCAAATCCGCCGTCCCGGTGGTGGCCGGAAGAAACTGGAAGCGCATCGACCAGGCCTGACTGAGATGATTGAGACTGCCGCCAACCCAAAGACAGATAAACGAGTGCTCATCAAGTGGACGAGCCATTCTATTGCCCACATCGCTGCCGCGGTCGCCAAACGGGGTTTCACCGTAGGGCGAGAAACCATTCGCCGGATTCTCAAAGACAAAGGCTTTGCTCTGAAAGCCAATAAGAAAGACATCGAAGGCAAGACTGATCATCCTGATCGGGACGCTCAGTTCAATCACATCAACATGCAAGGGCTGAAAGCTCAGCTCCAGGGCTTTCCCATCCTGTCCATAGACGCCAAGAAAACCGAAAAGATCGGGAACATGAAGAACGCGGGCAGGGAATGGATGCCCCCAGGGGAAGATACCAAGGTGGACGTTTATGACTTCGGTCAGAAAGAAAAAACAAAAGCAGGCAGAACCAGAACACGGAAAGCCATACCATATGGCGTGTATGACGTATTAAAGAAACAAGGCTTCGTGAACGTGGGTATTGATCATAATACCGCCGAGTTCGCCGTAGCCTCACTGACCAGCTGGTGGTACACGAGGGGGAGGACAGACTACCCAGGCGCCACAGCCATCCAACTGTTCTGCGACAATGGCAGTAGTAATAGCTCAAACAACCGGCTCTGGAAGTGGTGCTTGCAGCAATTTGCCAACCGAACAAGGCTGAGAGTGCATGTCTGTCACTATCCACCAGGGACATCGAAGTGGAACGCCATCGAGCATGAGATGTTCAGTTTCATTAACATCAACTGGCGGGCCAAGCCGCTCGTAGCATACGAGGTGATCCTGGAATACATCAGGCATACCACCACCAACGGTGGATTGACAATTGAAGCTGTATTGGACACTCATGACTACGAGACAGGCAAGAAGATCAGTAGTGAGCAAATGAAAACGATTAACATAACCGGCGATGCTTTTCATCCGGAGTGGAACTATACTATTCAGCCCCGGATCTAGATGACGGAGTTGTTTGTGGTTGTCGACTAAGAGGATCTCTGGGTGGTCAAGCACCATGAGCAGCGCATCTTTCTTGGCACATGTACGGGCGAGCCGCTCATCCAATTGCTGGTAGCCGCTGGTTTGCCCAAACAGGTCGTCAAAGGCCGTTCGCAACGTATCTGCCTCGGCTGGACTGGGATGGTCTCGGTAGGCCAACAGATCTCGGTAGAGCTTCCAGAAGTCTTTGGCAAACTGCTCCAGAAGAAGGCAATGAGCCAGGAAGCGCGGTGTCAGTTTCTTGTAATGGCGATATTCGTGAATCCAGCACAGGGCGAGCTCGACGGTCAATGCGTTGAATTGGGGTGCATCATCACACAGCAACAGCTTGACCACTGGATAGGTGGTCTGGGTGCGATAGGCTGCGATGGCCAGGGCATCTTTGATACTCTTGCGGAGATTGGCTCCGTGTTTGGGCAGGTGCGCATCAAGGAGAGTATCGAGTTGGCTCTCTGTGAACGTCTGATCGTGTGGCAGCAGGGTGGGAAGTGTACGACACCACTTCTCCGTCACCCCCAACTGAACCAGGAGCTCCACTGCGAGGTCATTCATCTGAAAAACGGGATCAGCTCCCCCGGCAAGCACGCGAAGCAAACGCAAGCGATCTTTGGCAGGCAACGTACAATAGGCAGTATACAACGGGGAGCACAGGATATGGCACTGTTCATTGTTGCCATTGACACGCGTGCCTGTGCTGTCCAGATGGTGCCACGGGCTACTGGCAAGTCCGGCTTGAACCACGGCTGCACTCTCCGCATGGAACTGCTCCTGGTCTTGAATGAGCAGGTCAGAGAGTTGTCCCGCGCTGATCGACATGCCAATCGTCTGCAAGAGGTCCAGGATCTTTGGTTCGCTCATCCCCGCTGCATAATAGAGAGCCAACACCCAGGCTCTGACTCCTGGTCCAAACTGGCCTTTGTATCCAGCAGGCATTTCCGCCAGATAGGTCCGCTTTTGGCTGGGTGAGTAATATTTCTCTTTACGGAACGTCACGTTCTCGGTGCGAAACTCAATGTCCTGCACGATGACATTCTCGTAGCCCTTGAATTGAGCATCCTGAGGCAATCGTTGCTGATCCACCTTGACGATCTCCACCCGATCAATCCTCACCTGAGCCTGCTTCCTGGCTTTGTGATGGGCTTTGGACTCACGGCGTTCCTTTTCCGATGAGAGAGCCAGGGCTGCTTTGTTCGCTTTGATCTTGGGTTTGCCCTGTTCCCCTTTGAGTCGATTGACCTCATCGCGCAGACGTTGGATTTCTTCGGCTTGCTCTTTCACTTTGGCCGACAGCGTTTCCACCAGGTTCATCAGCGTGATGACGACCTGGCGCAGACTTTCGTCTTCAATGGTGTTGGGATCGAAATTTTCTACCATACTTCTAGTATACCTGGGCCATCAATTTTCCCATCGCTAAGCTAGACTACCCCGGATTATTGAGATGATACCACGCATCTGAGGAAAACCAGAGGAAGGTGCAGGAACACTATAGTCGTGCAGCTCAGTTCTACCAGACATACGCGATGTCTGCCTGCAATACCAGGTTTGACACGAAAGTGATCTTTGGAGCACGTGGAGAGTCGAGTGAGCGCGTTGGCATGAGCGAGCGTGCGTTGCGCCGCTGTGTTGTTCTTCTGGGTACTCTGGGCAGAACGGAGCTGATCAATCAGATCTGGAGTGCCTATTCCACCCAGATGAGGAGTGTCTCTGATCAACGATGGCAGCCACGCGAAGAGACGCAAGCCGATGTGCAGGCCACTCTGGCGCAGACCAATGCCTACCGTTTTGCTGCCCAGATCTCTCAGATATCGAGCGAATTTACAGAGCAGCATGATTCTGTTCTTGAGCCATGTAGCTCCTACCGATTGCAGAGAGTGTGAGGAGAGGCATGGTAGAATAGAACCCGGGAGGGTTTTATGAGGAAGTCACAACGAACGTATAGCGAGGAATTCAAACGGCAAGCCGTGCAACTCCTTGAAACCAGCGGGAAAAGCAAAATACAAATAGCCAGAGATCTTGGTATCTCAAATAGTTATTTGAGCAAATGGTCTAAAGAACTTGGAAAGCGAGGGAAAGAAGCACTTCCTGGCAAAGATCATCAGAAATTAAGAGAAGACGAAAATAAAGAGCTACGTTGTGAAATTGATCTATTAAGGCAGGAAAGGGATGCGCTCAAAAAAACGTGTGAGGATCTTCGAGTTCCCCCATCTGTAAAATTCCAGTTTCTTCATGATCATCGTCATCTCTTTCCTCTTCTGCGCATGTGCCAGGTGCTCTCCGTTTCGGAAAATGGCTACTACAACTGGCGTACCAGAGGGAAAAGTCAAAGAAAAAAAGATGACGAGCAATTGGTAGCGCGTATTGAAGATGCGTATTATAAGAGTGGGGGGACATACGGAAGTCCTCGCATTCATCTGGAATTGAGGGCACAGGGTATTCGTTGTGGACGAAAAAGAGTAGCACGATTGATGCATGAAAAGCAGCTCATCGTTGGGCTCGATCCCAATAACTTGTTGTGCTCGTTGTGCCCACAGAACGGTAGAGAAGCCGCTTCCGCTTCCGAGATCATGATGACTGGAGACTCAGGCAAGTGGATCAATTGGAAGCAGATATCCAGGAGAATATTCGGCGCATGAGGACGCGTCTATTGTACAAAGCTGTTTCGCCGGACCAGATATTGATGGTTTCTGACACTCTCAATGCCTTTCTTTTCGCTGCTTGTATGAAAGAGAAACACTTCACTCCCTCATGTTTTGAAATTGTTATCCATACAAAGGTCATCCCTGATGAGGACAGTGCGTTCCTTAGCAGTATAGCTCAAGATCTTGTCACTCTCCAGATCCATTCTTCTGTTTTGTCGCGAAACCCTCTTGATATATTCTTGAAGCGTTGCAGAGTCTCTCATCACAAACCAGGCACTTCGGCTTTCTACAGGACTTCTTGTGCCACACTCACGCTGGTACGGGGACTGGTAACCTTTTGCTCCAAAGTTGGGACTCTTATAGAGAAAAGAAAAACGGAGTATGAAAACGAGAGGAAAACCATGGAACCACTCGACTCGCTCGTGAGATCTGTACAAAAGGGCAACGCGGAGGTTTTCAATCACATCGTTGAACGCTTTCAGGATATGGCTTGGGCCGGTGCATATGCCATGGTTGGAGATGTGCATCTTGCTGAGGATGTCGCGCAAGAAGCGTTTCTCGAAGCCTATCTCAATCTGGCAAAGCTGCGTGAACCGGCTGCTTTTGGGAGTTGGTTTCGGCACATCATCCTCAAACAGGCTGATCGCCTGACACGTGGCAAATCTCTGGCAAGCAGCCCATTGGAAGGAGTTGCTGATCTCCCAGTGGAGAGTCATGGCCCTGCTGAAATTGCCGAGACCAACGAGGCACGTGCAGCGGGTACACGGCGCAATCTCCTCCTTACCCGAACGCGAGCGTCTGGTTGTTGTGCTCTTCTATGGTACGGGTTATTCCCTCAAAGACATCGCGGCATTTCTGGAAATACCCATCACTACCGTCAAAAAGCGGCTCTATGACGCTCGCCAACGGCTCAAAGGGGAACTGATCGATGTTCTCCATGATCGTTTTACAGGAGCAGCGTCCATCGATTACCAACACGTTTTCAGTGAAAGTGCGTTTGCTGATTGCCGCAAGACTGGGCAATATCGATGCCGTTAAGGAGTTGCTCACGAGAAGAGTCCTGAACAACGAAGAGCGAGGAGAACCAAGGTACAAAAGAGGGCTGTCTGTCGTTGCAGGCTTTACGGCTCTCCACGAAGCTGCAATGAATAATCATGCCCAGCTGGCACAGTTGCTTTGCAGTTATGGCGCCAATAGCAACGCACGTACCAGTTTTGGTTTGACCCCTCTGCACGGAGCCGTACTCTACCATTGCCATGAAACTGCCACTGTCCTGCTGACACATGGCGCAAATGCCGAGCTACCGCTCTCTTGCGGTTGACGGCTTTGCATCTTGCCGCCATGAAAGGTGATATCGAGATGGTACGCCTGCTTATTGCATATGGAGCACCTCTCGACTGTAGAAGTCAGCATGCCCGCACTCCGTTACATTGGGCTGCACTCAAAGGCCATGCCGGGGTCGTGTCTCTGTTACTTTCTTACGGGGCTGATCATGAGGCTCGCGATGCGAAAGGATGGACACCTTGCGACTGGGCCATTGACAGAGAGCATGGAGCAATAGCCGCACAGTTATTAAGAAAGGATTACCAGACGATGAACACAAATTCGATTCCTGTTGGTAGCCCCGTCCTGGGCCGTGTCCTCAATGCCAATGGCGAGCCGATTGATCAGAAAGGCACCCTTGATCATGCTACGCATTTGCCACTCTCTCTGCCAGATGCTCTTAGCACAACGTCTGAGGCCATTTCTCAGCGCATGTTTGAAACCGGAATTAAAGTAATTGATCTCATGGCACCTGCTTCCTATGGGAGCACCGTCGGCATGATTGCACCAGGACCAGGTTTGGGTCTGGCAGTCGTCGCCGAAGAGATCATGCACATGCTCGTCACTCGCTATCAAACTGCTCTTGTTGTAGCAGGGATGAGCGAGACCACCTATGGTGCCTGCAATCTCCGCGATATGGTGCGTGACATTGAAGCTGAGGATCACACGGTAATGGTTTTCGAGCAGACAACGGACGCATTCCCGATACGGCAGCAACTCCTCCGTACAGCGATGACCATCGCAGCGCACTTTGATGATGGAGAGTACAAAGTGCTTCTGGTCATTGATGGTCATCTCATAACACAAGAGACTCTGGCCGAGGTGCAACAATTCGCTGCCGTGAAAGGCATCACCTGTTTGCTGCTTCTGCCGATGAATGATCTTGATCCATCAGCCTGTAGCAACTTGCTGAACCAACTTGACGTACAGTGGTGGTTCAGTCGGGCACGAGCCGAGCAAAGCCTCTGGCCTGCAATAGATCCATTGACCTCACGCTCACGTGTGCTGGAAAGCGACGCAGTGAGTAAGGAACATCGCATGGTGGCAGAGCAGGTACAGAGTGTTTTACGACGATATGACGAATTGCAAAAGCAGGCGAAAAGCGAGACGCTCTCAGAGGAAGACCAACAATTGCTGGGACGTGGTGAGCGGATCAATCTCTTTTTCACCCAACCATTTGTTGTTGCCGAGGCATATACCGATCTTCCCGGAGCATACCTGACGATCAAGGAGACAATCAACGATTTTCGCGGCTTGCTTGATGGATGCTATGACGCGGTACCAGCACAATCGTTCAATTTCAGAGGGAAAATTGACCTGGGATGAGCACATCTGGATTTAGAGAAATTGCCTCCGTAATGTGCTGATCTGCTCGGACGAAATGGGCGAGAGAGTTCTCGCCCGCCTCCATTTCTTAACGCCGGAGGAAGGCGAGCCGATTGAGAACAAAAAATGACCATTTTCTAGAGAAAGAAATGATCATTCTTCTCAATTCTAGACATTTCCCCGGGCAGGGAGATAATTTTCCTCTTTGGGGTCTCGAGATCGGCAATACTGCTGGCAACAGTATTATCTCCAGAGCAAGCGAAACGCAGTAAGAAGGCAGCCATCAAAGATGATCAGCAGCACCAGGGCAATTCCCAATCTGCCCACTATCGCAGGCCAATGGTTCACTCAAGTTGTCGCCCTTCCAGGGAAGAGGAAGATTCGCGTCTCCAATTTCAACCGGGTCACCAGAAAACCGAAGAGCAGAACAAAAGCTGCTACCGCTAGGATGCCAGCTCCGATCTCAATGAGAACTTGCAGGACGGAATAAACATGTTGCTGTTCGAGAAGTGATGCCACACTAAAGAGTGGGCTTAAAAACAGAAGAAATATCGCTCCTTGCTGGGCCTGCAGACTGAAAGTCTGGTGGCGCCAGAGCACCTTTCTGAGTTGCTCAAGAAACTCAGATTTTCTAACGGTGTTCCAGCTTGTTAAGACTGCCATGATTCTGTTCATCCTCAACTCGATGAGCAGGCGTTCATCCTGACTACTGGCATCCTCACTCGTTGCCTGACACCAATAGCCGCGCGCAAGGAGGGATTGTGCCTGGTAAGAAGCTTCAAACTGTTCAAGCTGTGTGATCTCAAGAATATGTCGATCATCGATGACAATCTCGACATCCTGTAAGTGACTTTGAAAGAACTCTACCAGTTCTTCGATATCTTGCTTGAATAATGTCACATCGACAAATGTCTCTATCTGCTTCTTGCTCATTGTATCCCCATCAAAAGAGAAAAACTCTGGAAAAGAGTATAACCGAATGAGAGGTTGCTGTTGAGTTTACGTACTCATGACTAATAGCCAGGCTTTCCATCATCAGTGACATGTTCACGACGTATTTCGTGCAAGAAATCACTACCAAGTCGAGTTAATTGCTGGTATACGGTCTATTGCTTCTAGAATTGAAGAGCCACATGGTTACTCATCAGTGAAGGGATCTTTTACTATGTCTGCCATAGAGCAGGGAGCGCGGATTATTGAGCACCTCATTGGAGAGTGGGAGCCACCCTTTGTGGAGCGAGAAATCTTTGAGAACTCTGACCTACTCTACTGGCTCGCCAGCTTTTGTACAAAAAGGTCCGCCACGTCTGGAGATGCGCCTGCTCTCCCCGTTGCTGCTGATTGCCAGTCTGAGCCTGGTCATCAGTGGCATAACGCTTTCCCTGCTCAATCCGACAAATGCGTTGTCTGTGTGGGTTTTGCGCCTGCATGCGCTCAGTATCATGTGCTGGCTGCCGCTGGTAGCTCTCCATGTAGGAATTTACACCTGGAGGGTGCCGCGCCTGATCATCGCAGATTGGCAGAAACGCGCTCCCCGCCTTGTTCCAGGACGCGGATGGCGCTATGGAATCGACTCTCGTTGCCTTGCTAGCCGGAACGAGTGCGGCAACGCTTTTCCTGCCTTCTGCTGCATCCTGGGTCGCCTGGGAACCAAATATTGCTCCTCAAATTCCTGGTCCACTGAGAGCCGCTCTTTTCGCCGCTTTCCTGATTGGTCAGGGAGGTTTGGCGCTTCTCAAACCCTGGCGCTGGCGTCAGGAGCCATGAGATCGTGCACGGCATCACTTCCTCCAGACCAGAGATTGTCCGCCGGTTGTTTCGCCTTGCACAACAAACAGGCTTTCTAACTCGATACCCATTGCTTCTATCGTAACCAGAGTATTCCATATCCCATTCTGAAAAGTGGGAGGCGTCCAATCTAGAATTCGTGAGATCTCTGACGCCGTGGAGTGCTGGCAGAGGAGAAGTCTGCTTCACTGCCACATCAAGCAGACGCGCTTCCATATCTTGAGAGCGCTCATTATCAAGCTCATCTGCAAGATGGAATGTCTCCAGGCAAAGTGAAGAGGCGTGATACGACTGTGATACTTGGCGAGGCAACAGTGACTTCCTTGTGTCCCTCATGGAATAGACTTGTCGAAGAACAGATGAGCTGTTAAGGAGCGGAGGTCGCTGGCACGACGGAAAACACGATGGAACCTTGGTGGGGAAGGACCACGCACCCACCCAGCATCAAGGAGTACGGCTCGCTTGCTCCAACAGGAAAGGATTGGATTGTCTATGCAAGAACATGGTACGATACACAAAAAAGGTACAGCCTTCATCTGGAAATGGGGCGCGATCTCTGGGATCACGCTGGGCGTCATTCAGATCATTCTTTCCCAGTTCTCTCTTGGATTGCTCAAGACGTTTCCCGTGTGGCTCATTGGATTTTTCTTGATCGGCCTGTTTGCCGCCCGCCACACGGGGAGGGCAGAGACAGGGGTACTGGTCGGACTGGTTACGGGGCTGATTGGTGGCCTGATCGTTGCGCTGTTCGGAATCATTCAACTCGTGGGCAATGATCCCCTGATCGTCCAGGCTCTCAATCAGGCCGCACGAGTGGCGCAGCAACATGGCCAAAATCTCTCATTGGGTGAATTACGCACCATTGCTATCATTGGTGGCCTGATCGTAACAGTTGGCATCGAACTGGGTCTGGGAGCGGGTATAGGGGCATTGGGTGGTCTGCTGGGAAGGCACCAAACCACACGCAGCAGTTGATGGCAGCATGTGGATCGCGGCACGAGAAGGGCCGGGTCCACACCAGCCGACTCCTCGAAGCTCCCATGCGTTTCGTAGACGCGTGGGAAGACTCTCTAGCTTTGAAAGTGGTGACAGATGATTTTCGCACGAAAAGCGTTTACCTGGTTGATGTTTGGCGTTGTGATCACAGCCTTGCCCCTCTTTCTCGCGGCGGGCACCATCGCCTGGCCTGCTGGCTGGATCTACCTGATCCTGCTCTACGGCTGGCTCCTCATCGGCATCGTGTTGCTGCTCAAGTACAATCCTGGCCTGCTGGCCGAACGCATCAATATCTCCCCACCGAATCAAAAAGCTTGGGATAAGGTGTTTGTGCTGCTGCTCAACGTCTTCTTCTTTGCCTGGGTGATTCTGATGCCGCTCGACGCCGTGCGCTTTCACTGGTCACAGATGCCGCTCTGGCTCCAGGGAGTTGGGGCAATCGCTCTGGTGGTTTCGTTCATTCTCATGTCCCTGGTCTTCCGGGAAAACTCCTACCTCTCGGCAACGGTGCGTATTCAGGAGGAGCGAGGACAAACGGTGATCTCGACCGGACCTTATCGTTACGTGCGTCATCCCATGTATGCCAGTGGTCTCTTCATGTTTCTCGGGACGCCCCTGCTCCTGGGCTCCTGGTACGGCCTACTGCTGGTCGTGCTTTTCCTCCCTGCTCTCCTGGTGCGCACAGTGCTGGAGGAACGCACGCTACGCCAGGAATTGCCCGGCTACGATGCCTATATGGCACAGGTCAAATATCGTTTCATCCCATACGTCTGGTAATGGAGGCATCTCATGTGTAAATAGGAGAATGAAATGATGGAAAAAGGGTTCATTCTCACTTTCCGTGGGAAAGCCTGCAAGAACACCAGTGAGCAAAGGGTTATGCGGATCCAGAAACCAATTCTGAACAAGAGCCATCCCGTGAGAGACTCCGCATTCACGCAACGTGCGGGTGAGCCGATTTTGCGGAGGAAAAATGTCATGACCCCAAGTCCAAGTCGACAGGGCCGCGTGCAGAAAGATGGCACCAGCCACCGCCGGGCAACCTGCCTTTTTGAAGGGGTGAAAGGAGAACCGATGAACGCGATTGAAACCAACAAATTGACCCGTACCTTCGGCAGCCTGGTGGCTGTGGACGACTTGACGCTTGCCATTCCAGAAGGGACCGTCTTTGGTTTCCTGGGGCCCAATGGGGCAGGCAAAACGACCACCGTGCGCATGCTCTCGACATTGATTGCCCCCACTCGCGGGAGCGCTGCGGTGGCGGGATATCGCCTGGGCAAGAACAACCAGGCCATTCGGCAATCCGTTGGGATTCTCACCGAGACGCCGGGATTGTATGATCGCCTGAGCGCCTGGCAAAACCTGCTGTTTTTTGCCCAGTTGTATGATCTCTCAACCCAGCGAGCCGCCTCCCAGGTCGAACGCTACCTGCGTCTGCTTGATCTCTGGGAGAGGCGCGGTGACAAGGTGAGTGGCTTCTCCAAAGGCATGCGTCAGAAACTGGCGATTGCCCGCGCCTTGCTGCACGAACCCAGGGTGATCTTCCTGGATGAGCCAACGGCGGGCCTCGATCCTGAAGCGGCGCGCGTGGTGCGCGACTTCATCAAGCAATTGCGGGCCGAGGGACGGACGATCTTTCTCACGACGCATAATTTGCCAGAGGCTGATGAACTCTGCGATCTCATTGGGGTGTTTCGCTCGCAGCTCCTGCGCCTGGGCACACCAGCGAATTTACGCGCTGGCATGTTTGGAACGGGTACCCAGGTGCGTGTTGTCGGAGACGCGGCTCGCTGGATAGAAACCGTCCGTGCCCTGTCCTTTGTTCATGAGGCGAATGCTGAAGAGAGCACCCTCTTTGCCCGTCTCGATCATCCCGATGATCAGAATCCTGAGTTGGTGCGAACACTCGTGAATGCAGGCGCACAGATACGCACGGTTGAGCCGATCTCCCATTCACTTGAGGAGGTGTACCTGGAACTGGTGGAAAATGAGCGCGAAGCTGCGGCTGTCAGCCGCTAAGTGAAGAAGAAGGAGCACACGTATGCGCAAAGTCTTTGTCATCCTGCGAAAAGAGTTCATCGAGATTGTCCAACAACGTATCCTCTTATTCAGTATTCTCCTCCCGCCGGCGCTGTTCGCCGTGATTCCCCTCTTTTACCTGCAACTAGGCGACAATGGGTCGAGAGCCAGTTCGCTGCACATCCCGTCCCTCCAAGGGTTGACACTTCATGCGTACACTCAGGGAGTGATAGGAACGACGTTCTCGAACCTGTATATCTCTGCTGCCGATGATCGTTCCCAGTATTATTGCGGCGTATAGTATCATTGGAGAGAAGAGCAACCGCACGCTTGAGCCCGTGTTGGCAACGCCAGTGCGCACGTGGCAACTGTTGACAGGGAAGATCCTGGCCGCGTTACTGCCTGCGGTAATTGTCACCTGGATCAGTGGTGGCCTTTTTATCGCAGAATTCGCCATTTTTGCTGATGCCAATGTCGTCTCCCACGTTGCCACAGCAGGCTGGCTCACGCTCTTCATCGTCGGCACCCCTCTCTTAGGGCTGATCGCGGTTGCCATCATGACGGCCATTTCATCACGGGTCAATGATACACGCACCGCGCAACAACTCTCGATCTGGGCGGTTGTTCCAATCATCGGGCTTATCCTGGGTGAGCTCTCAGGCCAGTTTGAGCTCACTGTCCAGGTGGCAGTCATTGCCATCATTCTCCTGATTCCCATCGCACTCCTCTTGACCTGGAGTGCCACCCAACTGTTTCAGCGCGAAGCTATTCTGACACGCTGGAAGTAAGAAGATGGTCTCATCTCCTGATGTCATTTGACAGGGAAAAAGGATCTGACGCAGATTTGCTGGTGTTGGAGAGAAGCTCTCGTGTTGGAAAGTGGGCAATCGGCTCACGAAGCCAAGATCCTTTTTCAACATCACCCAATCCATTCTCAGAATCAGCGAACCTGCGTAAGATCCATTATATGGGGTTCTTGGACAAATTTGAACTGCAATTATGTCGAGGTACAATCTTCTGGTGAAGGTCTTCGTCTGAAACGGGTCATCCACATCTGAAAGTGACCTGGTTTGATTTGTCTTCTTTGTCCCAGTTTCTCGACCTGCGTTCTAGAGCGGTCGGACATTTGACGAGAGCAGTGTTCGCAGGCCATGACACCGAACCTGTTCCTCTAGAACGAGAACAATGGAGAGATTGGCTCCCACAGCCTCAATACAGGAGCGAATGAGCTGGGCAGTCTGCTCATCCTGCGTGATCATCAGGATTGTAGGAAGCGTGAGACGAGTCGTGTCCTGGTAGTCTGCGTAGCTCTGAAATTTTGCCTCGTACTCACGCCTCGTGCTCGTCGCACGGTCATATTCCACCAGGATGCTCTGCGGGATTCTCTGTCCCTCAGCTTGGTAGATGATCTCTGCATCGGGCCTGATCTGCATGAGCGTGCAGGTGAGAGGATCACGATACCAGCGAATGGACTCATGTGCGTTCTTCCAAGTTAGAATCTGCCCTCCCTCTCGATGCGTCCCAGCCACGAGCTCTCTTTTTCACAGGTAGGTTTTCGCTAAAAGAGCCTGGAGAGGGGGATGAGAGAGAAAAAACGTCGAATATCCCTGTCGAAGCCGGCAAAAGAGCCGAAAAAGAAGAAGAGATCGTAGGTACAAGACTTCTCCAAGGAGAAAGCGATGTCTTCTTCTGTGACGAGCAGAGCCGACTGGCAAAAGCGTGTGGCAGAGTTGGTCCCGAGCCTGAGTCCATCGCAGGCGAAAGTCTTAGGACTCATCAGCTACGGAATCGTCCTGTTTGATGGCTGCGGGATGACGCGGCTGTCCAACGGACTGGGCAAAGTCGAGCAGGTGCCGGCAGGACGGCTGCGCCAACGCCTGCGGGAATTCTACTACGAAGCGGAAGCCAAGCGAGGGAAAAAACGTCGAGAGGTGGACGTACGGACCTGTTTTGGGGACCTGCTTGCCGGGATACTGCGGGACTGGCACGGGGAGAAGACGCTGGCGCTGGCCTTAGACGCCAGTACCCTGGGGGAGCGCTTCACGTCACTCAATCTGAGTGTGGTGTACCGGGGGTGTGCTCTTCCAGTGGCCTGGGTGATCATCCGAGCCAAACAAAAGGGAAGCTGGCGTCCTCATTGGGAGGGACTGTTGGCTGCCGTGGCAGCAGTGGTGCCGCCAGACTGGAAGGTGATCGTGACGGCAGACCAGGGACTCTATGCCGACTGGCTCTGGACGGCAATCCGGAACCAGGGATGGCATCCGCTGCTGCGCGTCAGCCTGCAGATGGGGTTTCGGGCGGAAGGAGAAGCCGACTTCGTTGCCATTGGCAAGCGGGTGCGGCGACGCGGTCGCGGGTGGAAGGGGAAAGGAGCATGGAGTGAAACAGGGGCTCGTCTGCAAGCAACGCTGCTGGTGCGGTGGGAAAAGGGCTATGAGGAAGCGATCGCGGTCGTGACGGATCTCAGCGAAGAGGAGGTGGAGCTCGCCTGGTACCTGATGCGCTTCTGGATTGAAGACGAGTACAAAGATCACAAGAGCGGAGGGTGGGGATGGCAGCACACCAAAATGGAGGATCCCAAGCGGGCAGAACGGCTGTGGCTGGCGATGGCAGTAGCGATGCAGATCGCCGTGTTGGTGGGAGGGCTGGAAGAAGCCAGGCAAGAGGAGCAAAGAAGCCGCAAAGCGCGGAAGCGAAAGCAGCCCAGGCGGGTAGGCAGGCCCGCCAAGCCGCTGCACAAACCGCGAGGGCGCGAGCAGAGCTGTCTGGTGCGGGGCCAGCAAAGCATCCAGGCAGCAGTGATACGGGCAGAAGCGCTGCCGCAGGGATACGTGGTGAGTGAGCCGTGGCCCAGGCACACCTATCGGCCCAGGAAGCCAACAGGCAAGCGGGGAACGAAAAGCCAGAAGAGGGAGGCGAACCGACGCTACAAACAACGGCGACGAGCGCGAGGCGATGAGGCGGACAAACAACAGGTTCGAGAGAGCGTGCAAGAGCGACGCACAAGGCAGCGGCAAGCGCAGCAAGCCAACGCCGCGAACCGAGAAGCCGAGCAAAAAAAGGAACAAGCAACCGAGCGCAGGAGACTGCAACACGAGCGAGCCCAAGAGCGCAGACAACGCCTGCTGCAGCGCCACGAGATGCAAGAGGAACAAGCCCGCAAGCGTGAACTCCGTTTGCAAGGCAAAGAAGAAGACGAGCGATTACGCATCCAACGCCGTCTTTGGCATGAAGAGGTCCAACGAGAGCGTGCTGCTCGCCTGCAACATCAAGAGCAACATGCTGCACGCTCTTCTTCTCTGCCCACCCCCTCTTCATCGCCTTCGTCAAGAATATTGCCCTCTCAGCAGGTTCTCACGGAGCCTCCAGTGCCACCTTAGCCTATACCTACCCGTGAAAATGACCCTCTCTCCCCGACAGAAAGTTTGTTCTAGGAAGAAGAGGTAAAGAAAAAGCGGTAAAAGAAGGAAAAAGGAGAGAAAAGGCAAGCAACCAAGAAGAGATCGTCCTCTCTGAAAACCAAAAAAACAATCAGGAGGACGATCATGAATGCATCCGACCTATTATTAGATCAATGGACCCAACAAGTCAAGGAGGTGTTTCCGAAGCTGCACTACTATCAACAAGAAACGTTGGCGTTCGTGGTCCAAGGGATCATCCAATCAGGAAACGCGGTGATGCAGAGAGTATCAGAAGCAGTATGGGAATACACAGAGAGTGAAACCAAAATGGTGAGTCATGAGCGACGTTTGCAGAGATTTGTGGCAAATGACCGCATTGATGTAGAAGTCCACTGGAAGGATTTTATTCAGAAGATATTACCGTACTGGCAAAATAAGCGGGTAACGTTTATCCTGGATATGACGCCCTATACGCAAGAGGCAACAATTGTGTATTTAGGAATATTGGTGCAATCACGGATATTACCTGTAGCATGGTGCGTCATGCCACAACAAGAAAAATGGGATGAGGGACAATGGGAGATCATTGATCGGCTGTTTGATCAGGTATCTTCGCATTTGAGCAGCGCTGAATGCACACTTTTGGCCGATCGCGGACTCAGTTGCTTGAGGCTCATTCAACAGTGCCGCAAGCTGGGATGGCATTACGTGCTCCGCATCAAAAATGAGGAGTGGTTTCGACGAGCATTTCGCCATTATTATCGAGATTGGGAACAAGGCAAGCAGATCGTGAAGAAAGAAGGCGATCAGTGGTATGGTAAGGTTTTGGTGTGGAAAGAGCATCAGTTTGAAACATGGCTCAGTGCATGTTGGGAACCTGGATACGAGCAGGCCTGGTTTTTACTCTCAGATCGGAAAGCATCGCATAAACGGGTGAGTGAGTATGCAAAGCGTATGAAAGTCGAAGCAACCTTTCAGGATACAAAAAGTCGAGGATGTCTGATTGAGTGCAGTCGCTTTACGAATCGAGAACATCTCTCTCGATGGCTCTTCGCGGTATTTCTCTCGATTTGGTGGATTGCACATTTAGGATGCAGTTGTCTTCATCATGGGCATCGAGAGCAAGTGGATCGAAAAGATCGACGTGACAAAGGGATGTTGCGTATTGGCCGCTTGTGGCTCAAAGCGATTCTCAAGAAGGCCAATCGGGCTCTTTGTCCCAAAAACCTCAGTCTGGTCAAGACACAATTGACCAATTGCTTGCCTTTTTCGCGTCGCAATCAACGCCTGTGTTTCTCTATTTGCCTTCAATGACTGTTTTACCAACATAGAACAAACTTTCTGTCGGGGAGAGAGACGCTGCCCAGTTCGCTGATGGCCTGTTCAACGTTTTTGCGCAGATCATCGAGTACACGTGTGCCCGTTGCATGTGCCTCGCGCGACCACTTCTCCAGCCAGCACTCCTCTGGCCGCTCTGACTCTATGCGTGATTGATGGCAGAGCAGCCAGAGCAGCACAAAATCGGCATAGACCTCGTTGTTGAACATCTCTTCCAGGTTGAATTCAACGTAGGCCTGACGCGTCAGACTGACATTGTTGCGCAAAATACGCAGACTCAGCCCATTGGAGACGATGCCCCACAAGTGCTCTGTCGAGCGGTTGAGTAACTCTTGCAGCAGGCTATGCGGACTGCTGCGCCGCGCGCCATTCTCTCCTTGCACGCTGCGGTCCAGATCGACTCTATAGCTCACCAGGTGAATGGGTGTGTGCTGCCAGCTATGTGAGATGGCATAGCTGCGCTCGCCAACGACCAGCGCTCTGGCAGGTTGCAGGCGACCATGGCCCAGTTCGCTAAAGAGTGGCAGCAGCCAGCGTTCGCGCGTCAGCGTAGTCCCGCTCTCGTGTTCAGACAGCCTGCCTTGCTCATTTTTGAAGCGCTGCCATGCGCCCTGCAAGATCGTCCAGGCCCGGTTTATCGCCTCGTTGAGTCTGATGGCCGGGAGGTGATACTTCTCTCACTGACACTTTTTAAAAGAAGTATAAAAAGACAATAGATAAGAATAGAAGAAATACGGGAAGGAATTCCGGAAGAAAAAGGGTTGGAACTAGCCCAAAAGAGGGAGGAAAAAGCGACAAAAAAAAGGAGATCGTCCGAGAAAGTAGCCAAAAAAATTACTCTAGGAGGGCGATCTTCAATGGATACCTGTACACCATTATGCACAACATTGCAGGAGCAAGTCAAGGGATTTTTTCAAGAATTACATGGACACCAAAGCAAAATATTTTCTTTATTTGTTATGGGAGCAATACGGGCAGAAAGTATCGTGCTTCCGAAAGTAGCAGAAGCACTGTTAGAGGAAATTGATGCAAAAACTCCGAGTATAGAACGACGATTGGAACGGTTTTTAAGTAATGAGAAGATCCAGACAGCAAAGATATGGGATACGTTTCTGAAAAGTGTACTTCCCACTTTTCACCAAGAAAAGATTGATTTAGTGATAGATCTTACCAGCTATGAAGAACATGCACAAGTTGTCTATATTGGTATACTTCGGCATTCTCGTATTTTACCGTTAGCCTGGCAAGTGATGCCCGGGCAAACGAAGTGGGATCAAGGCTTATGGGATATTATTGACACACTTTTAGCACGTTTAGATCCACACCTTGATAAAAAGGATTGTACGATTATAGGTGATAGTGCCTTTGGATGCTATCCAATGGTGCAATTATGCAGAAAATACGGACTTCATTATCTCTTTCGCATTTGTGGAGATCATACGTGTGAACGGTGGACAGCCTAGGGACGCCGACTGCCCTGGTGTGCAGTTGCTGAGTTAGTCAGGGAGCCAGGAAAGACATTTTATGGGCATATACATTTATGGCAGGAAGATCAAATTGAAACCAATTTGAGCGCATGTTGGCAGGAAGGAGAAGAAAAAGCGTTGCTCATCATTTCTGACAAACCAGCTTGTAAGAAGAGGATACAAGAATATAAGAAGAGATGGAAAGTGGAATCAACATTTCAAGATATGAAAAGTAGAGGATGGGATTGGGAAGAAAGCCACATTAGGAGGGTAGATCGGGTAGATCGTATGCTTCTTGTGCTGTTTTTTATGCTCTGGTGGCTTGCCCATCTTGCTGCATCTTGTATTCGCCATGGCAAAAGAGATCGTTATGATCGTCATGACCGAAGAGACAAAAACATCTTTCGCATTGGAAGACTCTATCTCTTGGATATTGAACGTAATGCTAGAAAAACTGGAAGCAATGGAGGAATAAGAACATGCTTGCTTTTTCATGGAAAGCCCGGCCAATGGAAATTCTCTCTTCAATTTTGAGAAGTTCTCGGAAATGCTTTTTCCCTTTGGACAGGCTTTTTGCTCCTTTTAAAAAGTGTCAGTGAGAGAAGATCTTTTCGCGGGTCGCTGGCTTCGCGCCGCTCAGCGCCTCGTGGCAGGAGTTCCAGACGTTCTCATCCTGGCACACCTCATCCAGGGAGAGATAGCTAATATTCAGCAGGCCTGTTTGCTCCAGGTTCGGCAAAGTGATACGCCAACCTCGCCGCAGATCGCAATAGAGGCGATAGCCGAGCACGTTGCGGAAGGCTTGCTGTGTATCGTGGAATGCCTGGTACTTGACACCTGGATCACTGGCGTACAAATTGAATGGCAGGGCCAGCGCGTCAAAGACCTTGAGCGTCAACGTATCGTGGCGCAGCCCCTGAGCACCCGCCTCCCGAACCGCCCGATAGAGTGCCGAGCGCAAGATACCTACTTCGATAAAATCATTGAAATGTCCGGCTTGTAACGACGCATCCTGGCGGTTATCCGTAAAGCTCAAAAGCTTGGCTGGAAGATCTTCCTGCGGCGTCTCACGCAGATGGCGAATGGCCGAAAGGCTGAGAATCGTCGTTGCGGTGCTGCGGCCCTCCGAACTGAGCTCGGCCAGTTTACTGAAATCGAGGCGCTGGCGTGCATTATAGGAGACACCACAATGCAGGCAAAAGCGAAACGGCGCAGCGACAAAATGGCAGAGCAGGCCATCTCCCTCAACGCCAGGACCACTCTTGCCTTCGCCAAACGTTCCATCCAGATGGACGTTCAAAGCCACAGGTAGCGCTTTCCGGCGATCTCTGCGTATGCGATACATTGATTTGAATTCTTCAATCCAATCGTCAGGTAAACGCTCTACCAGTTGCTCTTCATCATCATCTGGCCAGGGATTTTCCTGACTGGAGTACAAAAAACCGGCCTGGCTCTCTTCCTGCACCTGATCATTCAGGGCACGTGGGACCAACCGACCTTCATTGATGCGCACACAGTAGTATTCCTGCCCGCATTCTCGGCAGAAAACCAGCGGCAACAGTATCCGTTCACGTTTTCCATCCGGTACAAAGCGTTGCCCGTTGAGGGTTAGATAGCGTTTGCCTGTGGATTCCAAAGACGCATAGAGCGTATCGCCCTTGGTGATGAATTGATGCAGACGGAAAGCAAATGGCGGGCGACCTGTCTCAGGAAGAGGCTCACACTTGTAGCCCGCCAGCAGCGTTCGCTGGATTGCCGCAACACAATCCTCCAGCGGTGCTCCCGTCAATGTGCTCAGCTCATGTGCTGCGCCTCGTTCACCGGAGATACTCTTGGGAGTCGTCCGCTCAACTCGCCCATCGTGCTCAGTGATGCCAAAAGTGCGTTCAATCCAGATGGCGAGCGGGTCCTGTAAAAAAGCCTGGGAATTGCTTGGTGGCTCAGAGTCATACCTCAAGATGCGCTCAGTCAGTTGTTGACGAAAGATCTCCTCATCCTCTCCTCCACGGGTGACCGGGCGCAGGGTCTCACCAATAACGTGTTCAGCGCTAATCGTGGTACCGAAAATCTGCGTGGCCATACGTGCGACGCCGGCTTGACGCTCTGGATAGCTCTCACTGCTGGCAAGCGTGGCCGAGGTGCCCACACACTGCAATTCGCCCGTTGCCAGTCGATTGCGCACACGTCGCACCAGCAGGGCTACATCAGCTCCCTGCCGTCCTCAATAGGTATGCAGTTCATCCAACACCAGAAAACGCAACTGAGCGTTGGCCAGCAGTTTCTGCTCTGCCGCGCGTGTCAGGATCAATTCCAACATGACGTAGTTGGTCAATAAAATATCAGGTGGCTGCGCAATGATCGCGTTGCGTTCTTCACTCTTTTCCTGGCCGGTATAACGCGCGAAGGTGACCGGACTTGCTCCTGGGGGATAGCCCCACTGGAGAAATTTCCTCAGCTCGATCAACTGGCTATTAGCCAGGGCATTCATTGGATAGCACACGATAGCCTGAATACCCCGTCCACTGCCGGTGCGCAACACATGATCGACGATCGGAAGAATGTAGGAGAGACTTTTGCCAGAACCTGTGCCCGTCGTCAACACATAGCTCGCTCCACTGTGTGCCACACGAACCGCTTCGGACTGATGTCGATGCAGGTGCAATGACAGCCCCTGGGTATCGTCCTCCGATTTTCCCTTGCGAAAAATATGCACGCACTCCGAGTGCAGTACGCCCTCCGCGACCAGTGCATCAAGAGACTCACCCTGCTCAAAGAGCGGATTCAGCTGGATCAACGGCTCTGGCCAGAGTGCTCCTTGCGCCATCTGCTTCTGCACATAGTCCTCAATAGCCGGATCGCGAATTTGCAGAAAACTGTTCACATAGGATGCATAGTCATCGATGAGTTGGTCACGAAAGTCAAAAATACTGTTCATCGCGCGTTCTTCTTTCAAAAACTCACCTTTATTGATGGAGAAGCAGGACATCCTTTCAGATGTTTTTGTGAATGATCACAGGACCAATACATCCTTAAAATGTTCCTGACAGGTTCTCAAGAGGCTTGATGATCGTTAAACCGGCTCATCGGGCCAAACAACAGGGCATTTTTCAGGAGCAGGGAGCTCATTTTCTTCATCTGTTTATTACCACTTGAAAGCTGAGTGATAACATTTGTTGAGAGCTTTTTAGCGAATCAGTCGTGAGCAAAAAATATTTGAGATTCGTCTTCTGCAAAAATGTCCCTGAGTGTAGAACAAATATTCTTAAACCAGCGTCCTCAGAGAGAATCTTGATGTATTGTAGAGAGCTAGCTATCTGTTTGTCAAGTACACGAAGATTCTTTTTGCATTTATTGAATGTTTTGAATCATTCAATAGAGAATTTCTCATACAAAACAGGAGAAACCCAAAAACTGGGTGACCAGACCAGATATGGTCCTGATGTGACCAAACACGATATCTTCCACTCTGTCGACTACTTACTCACAATACCACGAACGCTCTGCTGAGAACCTCAAGCGAGATCTGCCACGCATTCCCCTCTTGTCTACACTGAAGGCCTTCCAGACCTGCATACGCATGGCAAACAGCTCATCGTTCAGCTCTGGAGTAGGTCATTGACCAGTACCAGGTCAGCGAGGAGAAACGCAGCGGGATTGTCAGTGACCCCAATCGGAAGGACGAGCCAGGGAAAGAAGCCAAGAGATAAGCTGAAAGTTTACACCACCAAGAAAAATGCGTATAATAACAAATATCCAGGGAGAAGGAGAGATCAAGCATGAGTACACAACCAATACGCCTGGAGGCAAGACTAAGCGCACAAGAACGCCGCCAGATCAACTTAGATGCACGCATTCGAGGAACTAGCAGAGACATGACAGCCAGCTTCAAGCAGCTCTCTGAATACCTCGGTCACATGGATGCTCGTATCGATAAGATCGAGGGAAACATTGCCAGGATTGAGGCAACAATGGCAACCAAGCAAGACCTTGCAGCTATGGAAAATCGTCTCCTCAACGCATTCAAACAACTCCTTGCGACAGTAAACCAGCAGCGTCCCCTCTCACAATAAAAGAGACAGAACAAAAAGGCCTGGATATTTTTCTCCAGGTCTTTTTATATCTTAATCATAGAAGTTCAAGCATATAGTCTACCCTCCACTAAACAGACTAAGTTTTAGAGAAAACAAAAGACATGAGAATAGCAGAGTATGATCGAATAGCTAGCGGTAAAAACATTTCTATGCTATGATAAACTCTAAGGTTTTTAGAGAAAGATAGAGATGAGACAGTAAAATCATGTCAGTAGAAATCAATAAGCCACTCAAGTTATTCTACTGCTATGCACGAGAAGATAAGACTTTTCGTGATGAGCTCGATAGACACTTAAGCAATTTCAAGCGAAGGTATAATATAATAAATTGGTCCGATCAGGAAATTCTCCCAGGAACTAAGTGGAGGAAAGAAATCGATGCCCAACTAGATACTGCACACATCATTCTCTTGCTCATTAGTGCTCATTTTATGGCCTCTAACTACTGCTACACAGTTGAAATGAAACGTGCCCTAGAGCGCCATGAAGCACGTTCAGCTTGCGTCATTCCTATTCTTCTTCGTCGTGTTGATTGGAAAGATGCACCATTCAGCGTACTCCAAGCCCTTCCCACAGATGCCAAACCAATCGCTCAGTGGCACGACCCAGATGAAGCATATTACGATATTGTACAAGGCATTGAGAAAGCAGTACAAAAGTTATCCCCCTTACTCAAAACACAAGAGAAATGGGAAAAAGAAGGGAATGCTCTCTACCAACTGGAACAAAATGAAGAGTATCTTGTTGTTCGCAATGAGGCTATCTGTGTCAATTCTCACAAGGTACAACAAGCACAAAAAACAACGATACTGACAGCCGATGATGATCCTCCGCTTCTGCGTCTGGTCGCACGCAATCTCCAGTTGGAGGGCTATGAGGTAACTACGGCAAGCGATGGCAAGCAAGCACTTGAACTGATAGAGGCTCATGCTCCCGACCTTGTTTTGCTCGATGTGATGATGCCCAAAATGGACGGTTTTACTGTTTGCCATCGCGTACGCGAATTTTCTGCCGTGCCGATCATTATCATGACGCATCGTGGCGACGATCAGGATAAAGTCAGAGGTCTTGACCTTGGAGCAGACGACTATTTGACCAAGCCTTTTAGCGTGGATGAACTGCTTGCTCGTATACGAGCGGTGTTGCGACGGTCAAAATTTACGACCAATGAGCAGGCTCATACACTACCAACAACAAGTATTGGCGATTTAACGGTTGACTACGTACAGCATCTGGTCACCATCGCAGGGAAAAAAATTGTTCTTACACCAACTGAATACCGTACTATCTCATACCTGGCACAGAATGCCGGGCAAGTAGTGACACAAAATCGGCTTTTAGAGCATGTTTGGGGGGTAGAGTACGTTGGGGAGGATCACATGCTCCAAGTGACCATCAACCGGGCGTCGCAAAATTGAGCCTGATCATTCTCATACACGTTATATTCTTACAAAGGTAGAAACTGGCTATCTCCTTGCTACCCAACCTGATTAGGTAACAAAGGAGTATAAAATCTATTGTGCGGTCCTCTGGCTGGGATCATGCAACAGATACTTTCACCAAACGGATGATATCATTCAATATCTTACTTTCTGAGTGTATTCCATATACCGCTGTTCGGGTTAGATAGTACGATAACTTCTCAATACCAGCATACCAGCAGCTCGACTTGACACATTTCTATAGACCCGCTATGGGGATAATATATATCCCCTCCTCAGATCAAAGCATAGATTTGTGGACTTTCAGTCATACAGCAACTACAGCAACCAACACATCAACCCACACAAACCACAACAAACTTGAGCCAACAGCAGCAAACAAACCAGAAATTTTTGAGCTTGAGAAGGATACCCAAAAACACCCACAAACAGAGGGTAACGAATCTCCCTTTAGGTAGAGAGAATGAAGGTGGAAAGTCGGTCATGTTCCAGTAAGTACTGGTACCAGCGCTCTTTTTCACAGGTAGGTTTTCGCTAAAAGAGCCTGGAGAGAGGAATGAGAGAGAAAAAACGTCGAATATCCCTGTCGAAGCCGGCCAAAGAGCCGAAAAAAGAAAAAGAGACCGTAGGTACAAGACTTCTTCAAGGAGAAAGCGATGTCTTCTTCTGTGACGAGCAGAGCCGACTGGCAAAAGCGTGTGGCAGAGTTGGTTCCGAGCGCAGTTGATCGCAGGCGAAGGTCTTAGGGGCTCATCAGCTATGGAATTGTCCTGTTTGATGAAGCCGCGGGATGACGCGGCTGTCCAATGGGCTGGGCAAAGTCGAGCAGGTGCCAGCAGGACTCAGGCGTCAACGCCTGCGGGAATTCTCTACTACGAAGCGGAAGCCAAGCGGGGAAAAAACGTCGAAGAAGTGGACGTGCGGACCGTTTTGGGGACCTGCTTGCCGGGAGACTGCGGGACTGGCACGGGGAGAAGACGCTGGCCTTAGTCGACAACCACAAACAACTCCGTCATCTAGATCCGGGGCTGAATAGTATAGTTCCACTCCGGATGAAAAGCATCACCGGTTATGTTAATCGCTTTCATTTGCTCACTACTGATCTTCTTGCCTGTCTCGTAGTCATGAGTGTCCAATACAGCTTCAATTGTCAATCCACCGTTGGTGGTGGTATGCCTGATGTATTCCAGGATCACCTCGTATGCTACGAGCGGCTTGGCCCGCCAGTTGATGTTAATGAAACTGAACATCTCATGCTCGATGGCGTTCCACTTCGATGTCCCTGGTGGATAGTGACAGACATGCACTCTCAGCCTTGTTCGGTTGGCAAATTGCTGCAAGCACCACTTCCAGAGCCGGTTGTTTGAGCTATTACTACTGCCATTGTCGCAGAACAGTTGGATGGCTGTGGCGCCTGGGTAGTCTGTCCTCCCCCTCGTGTACCACCAGCTGGTCAGTGAGGCTACGGCGAACTCGGCGGTATTATGATCAATACCCACGTTCACGAAGCCTTGTTTCTTTAATACGTCATACACGCCATATGGTATGGCTTTCCGTGTTCTGGTTCTGCCTGCTTTTGTTTTTTCTTTCTGACCGAAGTCATAAACGTCCACCTTGGTATCTTCCCCTGGGGGCATCCATTCCCTGCCCGCGTTCTTCATGTTCCCGATCTTTTCGGTTTTCTTGGCGTCTATGGACAGGATGGGAAAGCCCTGGAGCTGAGCTTTCAGCCCTTGCATGTTGATGTGATTGAACTGAGCGTCCCGATCAGGATGATCAGTCTTGCCTTCGATGTCTTTCTTATTGGCTTTCAGAGCAAAGCCTTTGTCTTTGAGAATCCGGCGAATGGTTTCTCGCCCTACGGTGAAACCCCGTTTGGCGACCGCGGCAGCGATGTGGGCAATAGAATGGCTCGTCCACTTGATGAGCACTCGTTTATCTGTCTTTGGGTTGGCGGCAGTCTCAATCATCTCAGTCAGGCCTGGTCGATGCGCTTCCAGTTTCTTCCGGCCACCACCGGGACGGCGGATTTGATCTCCTTGAAGCGTTGTACCTGATTCGATCTCTTTAATCCCTTGGTTGATGGTGTCACGGTTCATGCCTGTGGCGCGGGCAAAGGCAGTGACTCCACCAAAACCATAAGCTTTGGCCTCACGGGCGGCGTAATAGCGTTTCTGTTTCTCATTGAGCTCCGGCAGGGTATCCCGCCATTTTTGTTCGATGCTTAGTTGTTTTCTGGTCATAGTACATCTACGATACCACACCTTGGTTAGATGACGGAGTTATTTGGGGTTATCGACTTAGACGCCAGTACGCTTGGGGAGCGCTTCACGTCGCTCAATCTGAGTGTGGTGACCGGGGGTGTGCTCTTCCAGTGGCCTGGGTATCATCCGAGCCAAACAAAAGGGAAGCTGGCGTCCTCATTGGGAGGGACTGTTGGCAGCAGTAGCAGCAGTGGTGCCGCCGAACTGGAAGGTGATCGTGACGGCAGACCAGGGGCTCTATGCCGACTGGCTCTGGACGGCGATCCGGAACCAGGGATGGCATCCGCGGCTGCGCGTCAGCCTGCAGATGGGGTTTCGGGCAGAAGGAGAAGCCGACTTCGTCGCCATTGGCAAGCGGGTGCGGCGACGCGGTCGCGGGTGGAAGGGGAAAGGAGCATGGAGTGAAACAGGGGCTCGTCTGAAAGCAACGCTGCTGGTGCGGTGGGAAAAAGGGCTATGAGGAAGCGATCGCGGTCGTGACGGATCTCAGCGAAGAGGAGGTGGAGCTTGCCTGGTACCTGATGCGCTTCTGGATTGAAGACGAGTACAAAGATCACAAGAGCGGAGGGTGGGGATGGCAGCACACCAAAATGGAGGATCCCAAGCGGGCAGAACGGCTGTGGCTGGCGATGGCAGTAGCGATGCAGATCGCCGTGTTGGTGGGAGGGCTGGAAGAAGCCAGGAAGAGGAGCAAAGAAGCCGCAAAGCGCGGAAGCGAAAGCAGCCCAGGCGGGTAGGCAGGCCCGCCAAGCCGCTGCACAAACCGCGAGGGCGCGAGCAGAGCTGTCTGGTGCGGGGCCAGCAAAGCATCCAGGCGGCAGTGATACGGGCAGAAGCGCTGCCGCAGGGATACGTGGTGAGTGAGCCGTGGCCCAGGCACACCTATCGGCCCAGGAAGCCAACAGGCAAGCGGGGAACGAAAAGCCAGAAGAGGGAGGCGAACCGACGCTACAAACAACGGCGACGAGCGCGAGGCGATGAGGCGGACAAACAACAGGTCCGAGAGAGCGTGCAAGAGCGACGCACAAGGCAGCGGCAAGCGCAGCAAGCCAACGCCGCGAACCGAGAAGCCGAGCAAAAAAAGGAACAAGCAACCGAGCGCAGGAGACTGCAGCAAGAGCGAGCCCAAGAGCGCAGACACCGCCGCTGCAGCGCCACGAGATGCAAGAGGAACAAGCCCGCAAGCGTGAACTCCGTTTGCAAGGCAAAGAAGAAGACGAGCGATTACGCATCCAACGCCGTCTTTGGCATGAAGAGGTCCAACGAGAGCGTGCCGCCCGCCTGCAGCATCAAGAGCAACATACTGCACACTCTTCTTCTCTGCCCACCCCCTCTTCATCGCCTTCGTCAAGAATATTGCCCTCTCAGCAGGTTCTCACGGAGCCTCCAATGCCACCTTAGCCTATACCTACCCGTGAAAATGAGAGACCCCTCTCCACGAGAACCTTTTTTCTTATTCATACATATGATTATGCTATTGAGGAGAGAACGCCACACAGCTTACTCCGAAGGAGAAATTCGTTACCCTCTATTTGTAGGTGTTTTTGGGTATCCTTCTCAAGCTCAAAATTTTCTTGTTTGTTTGTTGCCATTGGCTAAAATTTGTTGTAGTTTGTGTGGGTTGATGTATTGGTTGCTGTAGTTACTGTGGTTCTCAGAGAAAAGTTTGCTGGTTGACGTTTTGATCTGAGAGTTTTTCAATGGTAAGCAATGAATCCTTAAAGCTGAACAATTCAGCGCGAGGCGCAGGGATGGACTCGCTGAGCGTAGCATCGCGCTTGGCTCTACAAGCGGATGGAAGGCAAAGGTAATAAGAAAGCTCTTATGTATTTACTCAAACACAGGTTCTTTTTTGTGGAGCCTCGCGGAAAGTATTGTCTAAACTGGCTCCTCATGCTATACTGTGAGGGGAGGAGGCTAAATGGTAGGGGCTGCCTGTTGAGGATTGAAACATGAAGTTCCTGCTGGATACCGTATTTCAGGGCTAAATGGTAGGGGCTGCCTGTTGAGGATTGAAACGTTAAAACAATGTCTGCACTACCGAAATCACAACATTGGCTAAATGGTAGGGGCTGCCTGTTGAGGATTGAAACATTACAGCGTATACTTTGCTCTCGTATCCTATTGGTTAAATGGTAGGGGCTGCCTGTTGAGGGGTGCAACTAACTTATTTGTAGAAGTCCCTTATTGATGGATTTGGCCCGCTGTAAAGCTCGTACATTGATAACTAAATAGATCAAGGTATTCAGATTGGTAACAGAGCGCCTATTATGTACTCTTGGTCGCTCGATGCCCAGTTCTTTGGCCTGACTATTGATACGTTCGCAACTGGTGCGCTGATTGTAGACGACTTTGTAAAGAGGACCCTCACGATTGAGCGTCACACGCATGAGTCCACCAGCTTCCCAGTTGGGATCTTTCTTACAGCCTTTGCCTTTGAGGAACTGCTCATGTTCACAGGTCTCGGAGGTGGGAGAAGGAAAGAGGAGCGGGCAGAGAAAGCGTTGAGCACGGTATCCGTTGGTGTGATTGAACTGGAAGGAAGGGATCATACGCAATCCTTGTTGACAGACGGGCACTCCATCGCGATCACGGAAACCGTCATGATGTCCATGTCCGTTGAGCGGGACAGCTGCGATTCCGCCATGACGAGCAGCCGCTTGATAGACATACCAGGCATCGAAAGCGGCATCAGCGGTGATATGGATGGGGAAAGCTTGTAAGGCGAGAACGGCTCGCCGATACAAGGGCTGAAAATAGGTGACATCGCCTTCATTGAACGTCTGCGTGTATTCGGCGAGGACAACATCGCCATAGTCAGGAGTCGTAGCGGCAGCAACGCCGGAGCCATAACCCCAGACATATTCCTTTTTCTCTTTGGTGGAACCATCAGGCTGCTCCTGATTGGTTGAGCGTTTGACGCCAAGTTTGCAATCAGGATCACCGGGAAGAATTTTGGTTTTGTCATAGCGCTCTTTGACGTAGACACGCTCGTTGTTTTCCTTGACCCAGGCAAAAATATGTTTCACATCGAAGGCGGTGACTTCACCAAGTCCAGGGATCTCTTCTTTGAGATCGCGCACGGTAGCAGCAAGCAAGTTTTGGAGCAAGGCTTGATCCAACTGGCGGAGCTTCTCACCAAACCAATAGCGACAGGGCAGTGTGCCTTCGACATCAAAGCCAAAGTCGGCGCTCGGATCAAGCTGGAGGTGGAAGCCGAGTTCGATGACGAGCAAGGGATGTTTGAGCAAGAAAGCACGCAATTGTTTGGCGTAGATCAAGCCTTCTTTGATGCGCACGAGAAAGGCTTTGAGATAGGCAGTGATGGGATGACCATGAGAGCCGCAACAGCGAGAACGTTGAGCTTGCCAGCGATCAACCACAGACCAATCGAACAGGGAAAAGAAGGCCCGATAGTCGGCGACAACGGGATCAGCGGAGAGCAGGGAGACCATGGTAGACTGGTCAAAGCGATGAGAAGAGGGTATCATAACAACAACTCCTTTGTGTGAGCGGAATGGTTTTTTTTGATACTCTGCACGAGGAGTTTTCTTTTGGCAAGAGGAGGAGGACGTTTTGATGGCAAGATCAGCAATCGTTTGAGGAAGAAGTTACTTGCTCGATTGGTGATCTCCCAAAACTTGAGCAATGAGTGATGTGTTCTGGTTTTGATCGAAAGAGACGACTGATTTCAACTGGAAAGTTACTTGCTCTTGTTTTTCTGCAAAATCCGTTCGATTAGAAATCGTGGAAATTCCCGATTTGCATAAATAAGTTACTTGCACCCCTCCCGTTGAGGATTGAAACAAGCAACTCATCCTATAAGCCAGACGTGTGGTTAGGGGCTAAATGGTCGGGGTAACCTGTTGAGGATTAAGCCGGAGAACCACTTCTCACTCGAGAAGTGGTTTTTGTTGTGTTCGATGAGATAGGCTGGGAAATCCTCCAGGCCATGTTCATCCCAAGGTCGAACCGTTGATTAACACCCAGAGCTTCCAGCCAGAGAGCCGGCAAAGAGTCCCAAAACGGTCGTTTTTTAGACGATTTCACGTATCCCCATTCTTTTCCCAAAAAGCCACAAAATGTGTTCATATTGCCATCTTTTCATCAACGTCCCAAAAGGTCTGTCCGATGATGATGAGTTTTTGTACGATGAACCCATTGCGGACACAGAGGAAAGGAAAACATCCGATGAAAATAGGCTCTCTCCGTGTCTCTCGCTCAACGCAACAGATATGCTGAGAAAACAAGACGAGAAGCTCACCTATAAAGTGGCTTCCCGCCTTGTTTTTTGATGCCGAAGGGGGACTCGAACCCCTTTCAGCGCTTGTTTAGGGTAACTTAAGCTCTGCTTGAGTGAACTTTTTGAGCGTAGCACAGTGCGATTTTTGTCCAATATTGTCCAGTCTTTCTTATTTCGGTCAAGTGTATTTGCACTCAGTTTTGCTCAGTTTTTGGGGAGTCATCTTCGATCACATAGGGGTGTGGCGTCCGAGAAGGCTCATCAGAAAATGGGGAGAACCAATCCCTGAAAGCTAATGGGGACAGACCCATGAACTGAGCCACCTCTGTCTCCTCAATGCCATCATAGGCATTGTCGTAGAGGTACTCAAAATCGGTATCCTCAAAATATGTGTCGATAAATGCGTCAAAAGCGTTTTCTACTTCCTCATCTGTATCATCTTCAAGGTACCTCTTTGCTTCCTGAATAATGACCCATGCAGCTAGTTCTTCTGCTAAAGAGGAAAGTGCCATATGTTCTGGCTGCGCTAATTTCCACGCCACAGTGAGAATACAAACAGCGAACTTTCGCAAAAAACGCGGAGTATATTGATACAGATAGCGTTCTGGTAGATAGATGCCTAACATTGTGTCGGCGACATCTTCCGGTTTCTTTACGTTCTGGAGATCGTCAAAGATACTATCTATGAGTACGTCGCAACTGACCTGGAGTGCTCGCTGCTCCTGCGGGGTAAGTTCGTTCGTGTAAGCTTGTCCGATTGACATTGTTCCCTCCTTGTCCCTGATCACTTCCATCTTGCTGTAGTCTAGCATATTCTCTTACCGTTTTCTAGATAGATAGTGATATTTTCTTTAAGCATTTTGATTATAGGCACAGGATAGTGACATCGCGTCGGGAAGGACAGAAGGGTTTTTGCTACCTCGGATGGGGTTCAACTGCGCACATACCAGCAAACGAGTATCCTGAGAGGATAGCTGTTTCGTTGGAGCCTGGAAAGATGGGTCTTGTTGGAAAATGTGAGAAAGGCAGCCAGGGAAACCGCCCATTCCTTCTGGCTATATCTTCTACATTGGTTCGCAACGGCGGGTCCCAGTCCACTTTACGCAGCAGTTGCGGGCCAGAACGCGAGCAGCCATCGCGCAGGCATTACAAGTAGCAGTCCTTGAAACCCCACCGCCGCCGCTCTCAGGCAAGATGGTGGCGCGATGTCCCAATTGTAGCCTGTTACCTCTCTGCCTGCCAGATGAAGTGCGGTTGCTGCAATCTCAAAAAAGAAAATGATCTGAATTTGCGGGCTTGTAAACCGCGCCACTACGAAGGAGCATTGCCATGCCAACGCTTTACCTGACCGAAGAGTATGCTATTGTGCGTCGTGATAGCGAAGACTGCCTGCTGGTACAAATTCCTGAAAGGCGAGGAAAGGATGGTGCGATGCCTGTACCTGCTCGCAAGGAGCGCGTTCCACTGATCAAAATCGATGAAGTGGTGGTGCTGGGTGAGGTGACCCTGACGGCCTCGGCTCTGCATTTGCTGCTGGAACGTGACATCGAGATCACCTTTTTAGGGTATTACGGCCAGTTCAAAGGCCGCCTCTCACCCTCATTTTCGAAGAATGCCATCTTGCGCATGGCACAATACCAGGCACATCAAGATATGACCAGACGCTGCGAACTGGCCCGCCGCTTCGTGATTGGCAAACTCTCAAATCAGCGCCAGCGGTTACAGCGTTATAATCGTACGCGCCAGGATACTGAGGTCAATCGGGCGATCAAGCAACTTACTGATCTGACCACAGGTCTGGCAACTCTCCCAGTGCATCAACCGCCTGGGATGAAGTTGTTAGCCAGCGGAGATCATCGCATTGAAGGCACCGCGCTGGAAATCATCCTTGGTATGGAAGGGGCGGGCAGTGCAGCCTACTTTCGTTGCTTTGGGAAGCTACTATCCGACCAGAAACAGTGGCCTTTCCCAGGACGTGTCAAGCGACCACCGACTGACCCGGTGAATTCCTTGCTCAGCTTTGGCTATTCACTGCTCACGAACAAAGTTGCCAGCGCGGTGCAACTCGTTGGCTTCGATCACTTTGTGGGCTACTTGCACAGTACCTTTTATGGCAGACCGGCTTTAGCACTTGATCTGTTGGAAGAATTTCGACCCATCATCGTCGATTCGGTTGTGGTGGACATGCTGAATCATCACATGCTGACTCCCGCTGATTTTGTCGTGGAGCTGGGAGCCTATCGGCTTAAGCAGAACAAGCGCACCATCTTCTTCACGAAATTTGAAGAGAGGCTGAGCGAAGAGATTCAGCATCCGATTTTCGGTTACAAGACCAGCTATCGACGCTGTCTCGAATTGCAAGCGCGACTGCTGGGAAAAGTGTTGACTGGAGAGATTGACGAGTACCCGCCGTTGCTTGTCAGGTAAGGAAGTGATGAGAAGGAACAGCAGGATCAGCAATCAGACCACATGCTATGTGATTGCCTATGATATTCCCAATGACAAGAGGCGCAAGAAAATCCACAAAATCCTGCTGGGACATGGCAAGTGGACGCAATACTCATTGTTCGAGTGCTTTTTGAGTAGAAAGGATCTGGTGCTCTTGCAAGCAAAGTTGGAACCGCAACTGGTTGCGGCAGAGGATAGCGTGCGGTTTTATCCGCTCTGTGCGAGTTGTGTAAGCAAGGTAGAAACCATTGGTGGGTCTCCGCCTGCCGAAGAAGTCATGTTTGTTGTATAAGCTCAACCATTTGCGCGGGTCGCAGCGACGAAGCTTCTGAGCGTAGCCTCTCGGCGGCCTCTAGAAGCGGCTGGAAGGCGAAAACGACCAAAAAGCCCTTCTAGATTTGGCTCTTCCTC
>CAWFFV010000022.1:0-6739 GCA_963814985.1 uncultured Chloroflexia bacterium
TGATACCGCTGGCGAACCCGTTTAAGCAGCATCATACAGGCGAGCAAAAGCAGAACGCCGAGTCTGAGCACGAGGAACCCCACTTAACCATGCCATACTCCGAACCAGGTTGAGAGCAGCAGCAGTAGCGACGTGTTGCAGATGCGTTTTCTCCTGCCCAATGTAGCGAGAACGACGTAAACCCATGACTCGAACCCCTTGTGAGATGGTTCCCTCAATACCGGCCCTCTTGGCATAGGCTTGCTTAAATTCCTTGGTCTCTTCTTGCTCCCGCCTCCGCTTCAAGGCTTGATATTGTTCTTGTGGACAAATCGTAACTGTTCGACGAGCAGAGCGAATGGATTGCGTACAGAGTGATCGAGACGGGCACACCTGGCAGTCCGTCGTCGAGAACTTGATTTTGATCACCTCATTTTTCCGGTTGTCAATGGCCGGAGTCCAACTGCTGCTGGTGTGTTTCTCCGGGCAGATGGCCTGTTGCTTTTCCCAATCAATGAGAAAGTGGTCGGCATCGAAGCCGGTTTGTTGAGTAGCTTGCCATCGGTAGTTCTTTCGGGTCGGACCCACCAGATCAATTTGGTAGTCCCGCTGGCTCTCCACCAGGAGTTGAGCGTCCACATAGCCCGTATCCACAAGATGCTCAGATGGCAACAACCCTTTGCGGTCAAGTTCGGCATGAATGGTTGCCGTCCTCGCATCATCTGAAACGGGAGCTGACGTGGTTTCCACATGGGTAATGAGCAAAGGCAGGCGCACTTCACAACTTTCTGTGAGGTGGACCTTGTATCCCACCCATTGGGAACTCCGCTTCTTGCTGTAATGAGCCTCTTCGTCGTAGGGAGAACTGATGTAACGGGATGCAGGGGGAATATTCTCGGAGGAACGCCAGCCAAAGGCCCCATCGTTCCATTGGTAATTTTGAACCCAGACGTGTCGTAAGATTTCCGAAGCAGGAACCTGGCGGAGCCACTGGGGAGCTGTTGGATCAAAAAGAGCCTCAAGCAACGCTACTCCATCCTTCCCGATCTCTACGGCTTGTGCTTGACGCTCTGCCTCCCCGGCGGGCAAGCGCAAATCTTCACTACGAGGACCATATCGTTCGACCCACTCTGGTTGACTCTGAGCACGCAGCCAGTCGGGAGCAACAACCGCAAGGCTATTGAGGGCCGCACGCATCGTTTCCCAGACGCAGAGCAGTCGGTTGAGAGCGCGGATCTTCGCCAAGACATGGGTGGAGTCAGTACGCTGCCGCCCACGAGCCTTGAGCCAGCCTTTCTGCTGAAAGAGCGTGAGCATTTTCTCCAGCAAGAGTTCTTCCGCATGTTTGTCTATCAGACGAGCACGAAATTCGGAGAGCACCGAGGCATCGAACCCCGCATCGGTGAGTTCCAGACCCAGGAGATATTTCCAATCGATCCTTCCACGCACTGCATCTGCCGCTTGTCGATCAGACAGGTTTTCCACAAATTGCATCACGGTGACCAGAGCCAGTCGCCACGGAGCTGGGCCGGTTGTCCTTCCTTGGGAAACAGGGCCACAAAATCCTCATCGGTGTAGAGACTTCCCAAGACATTGCGCATCTGCATGTAGATGTTCCCTTTCGGGTAAGCTGCTCGTGCTACTCGGGCCGTTTCTTGAGGCACTGGACAAACGGCTTGTGGTTTGAGTGACATCGGTGCTCTCCTCTCGGCGGTCCTTCACCTCTTTTTTCTTCCTTTTCTTTTTTCTCTCTTTCAGTATAATCAAGCGCTCCAAGGTTCGCCAGCGGTATCAAAAGTGAGGAAGAGCCGAAAATGAGGCTGTGAAAGGTCAAAATCGAAGGAGACCGCTTGCAGAGCTATGCGCGGGTCTCTGCTCAGGAGTTTGGTTGCTGCGACCCACGCCAATTGTAGAGTTTATCTGATGAGCTGCAACGTTGCCCAATAGCCATAGCCTGGTAGGAAAGAGTTGAGAATGCCCCTGAATGGCGCTACGATGCGATTTTGAGCGGGTGGAGGGATTTCATTGATGCAGGTGGAGAAGATGCAGCGTGCCTGTCTACAGCTCGTGCGACACCAACGCATCTACACTATTATCATGGCATTAGCTCCCGCATGCGTATAATAAATGCGAGAGCTTCCTCTCGCGATTCGAAAATGCTACTTTGATAGTCATGGATAAAAGCCGAGCTCATTATTTGCATCCGTCTTAACTTTTCCGCCCGCATAGACGCTTCATTGTTCCTTTGTAGCCGCGAATTATAGACAGCCCTAAGGTAACGCTCTTGGCCGGCCTCGATACATGTCATACTAAAAAATGTCTTGAGGAATTATCCCCAGAATGCTATGGCTTCTTTTCCAATTATAAGGCCGCAAATATCTGTTAGGAACATTCCACGTTCTTTTTTTCTGGCCTGGAGAAGAGGATGAACTTTGTTATAGAGCACCTGAAACATCAATGTAACGTCAGCAGGGGTTTGCATCACAACATTGTTCAGAACAACAATAATTATATCCAACTCATCATCATATGTTACCTGTATCCCTCTTTTATATTCATCTTCGTGTGAAGTCATACCATCTACATTGCTATTTGCTCTGTCACGGGATACAAAAGGTCTTGAACGTTGAACAAACGAACGCGCACTCGGATTTTGTGTGGATTGCGCTGAGGTCTCAGTCAACGGAGATGGAGTTCCCTTAGCTTGAAACGATCCTGGATTAGCCTGCGAGGCTCCATGGTCAGAAGAAGACGCAGAATCCGATAGAGGAGAAAGGGATGATGCCGTCTTGCCAACAAATATCTTAGGAGTGCGACGAGAGCTACTCATCCGATTGAATAGAATCACAATTAAGATGAGCATAGCAGGAAACGCCACACTACCTAGCAATACTAATGTGAGTGTGGAAGACATATTTTTTCTCTTCCTTCTTTTAAAATATCAAAAATTCAGATATATTTAATTTGAGCTCTCGGCAAGTAAAATAACATTGATATGCAATAATGTCAAGAATTTCTTACTACTAAAGTCTTGTGGTGACACTCCCAATCCCCTTTGAGGGAATGGGACTTCCCGCGCCGCTTTCGTTAAGAAAAAGAAGAGTGTACAAGAACGCTGGCCAGTAGAAGAATGGAGTTTCTTGACCTTTTCAAAGGGGCCTTCCGAAAATAGAATGATCATATTTGTTGAGGCTTGATCGTATAATTCCAGTCTCCGTGAAAGGAATAGTGGAGAATACTGATCTTCTTTATTTCGTTCTTGGTAACTTTGATACCTGTAGGATAGAGGTTGCTATCCTTGATATTGATCTCAGGAGAAAGAACTAAAGAAAAAAGCCACGTGAGCCGATAGAAGGAGGTATGAGCAAGAAATCGACACCTCCAAAGAATTGGCGTGAAGAGAGACGAATGCAAGCCTGGAAACTGCATGAAAAAGGCTGGAAGCAGAAAGACATTGCTGAGGCACTGGGAGTAACAGAAGGCGCAGTCAGTCAATGGTTGAAAAAGGCCAGAAAGCAGGGAGTAGAAGCCCTCAAACACAAATCGCCTCCTGGAGCACCACCCAAACTGAGCAAGGAACAGCAAGCCCAAATCCCGGCATTGCTAGAACGGGGAGCCGAAGCGTTCGGTTTTCGCGGCCAGGTCTGGACAACAGCGCGAGTGGCCCAGATGATCCAGCAACAGTTCGGGGTCAAGTATCATCCAGCCCATTGTAGCCTGCTCCTACGCAATCTCAAGTACAGTCAACAAAAACCCATCGAGAAGGCCACACAACGCGATGAAGATGCGATTCGCACGTGGAAAGAAGAGCGCTTTGAAAACATAAAAAAAAAGCGAAAGCAGAAAAACGCACGATGGTCTTCGTAGATGAGTCTGCTTTTTACCTGTTACCAATGGCGGTGCGTACCTATTCTCCGCGTGGACAGACCCCTGTTCTGCAAGTCCCATTATCCTACGACCATCTTTCGGCTATCGGTGGCATTACTCAGGAGGGGAGGCTTTTCATGCAGATGCAAGACCATTCCTACAAAGGCCCAGATGTTGTTCGCTTCCTGCAGCTTCTCTTGCGTGAGATACCGGGAAAGATCCTCGTCATTTGGGACGGAGCCTCCATTCATCGCTGTCATGTCGTGAAAAATTTCACGTCGAAAGGTGATGCTCAACGCATTCAGATCGAACGCTTGCCAGCTTATGCACCCGAATTAAATCCACAAGAGGGTATCTGGAATCTTCTTAAGCGTGCCGAACTCAAAAATGTTTGTTGTCTTACGCTGCAAGATCTCCGCCAGCAATTGCTCCGCGCTAAAGAACGGTTGAGACATCGCAAATCAACACTTTCCCAATGTTATGCGCATGCTGGCTACTCACTTTAGTTTTCTCTACGGAGGTCAATAGGCAGTAACAGTTAATCCTTTCTCATTTGTTGTCACTGGATATAAGGCGAACAATGACTTCAAGAGAGGTGAGAGGAGTAGCTCTCCAGTTGATGGGAAATGAAGGAAAAAAGCTGATGTTCAATCGTATTCCACTTGCTCGTGGCAGGAGGAGAATGGGCCACTGTGATGGTAAGCTGTTCCGAAGTGGCCAACTCTTGGAGCTTTTTCTCTCCAGAGCCGACATCTTGATCCATTAGAATTGCCACCATCAGCAGTGATCAGAAGTTTTTTTTTCTCGGACTAGGTTCCTCCTGCTGTTGCCGCCATCTCCTGATACTTTCGACTGCAAACTTTGCTGTTTCATGATCGATGCCAACGTTCCAGGGGCATCGATCCGTTTGAGGATACTGAAAGTCTCCAGGGCGGTCGTTGCCTGGGAAGTGGGAAAGCTCAAAGTGGATTGAACGAAGTAAAAAGGAGTGGAAGCAGCGGAAGAAAGAAGATCCAGCAATATATGTCCCAAATGAATACCGAACATGGCACATGCCTGATGCCCTGTGGTCCTATCGCAATACGAACGATACGACTGAGAAAAAGGTGTTTATCGAAGTAGAAGTTTCCAGCAAAGGGATTGATCGGACTGCCGATATTCTGCTGGATTTGGCGCAGCATGGTGTGACCTGGTACTTCGTCAATATGGACACGAAAAAGGGGTGTGTATCAGACGCTTGTGAAGGCATTGGAGACGTTTACGGGTTATCAAGAGCACCATCAGTCACGCTTCTACTTGTATGATCTCATGGAGCCGGACAAGCTGGTTTATAAGTATGAGAAGAAATCGGGTTAGAGTTTTTGCTGGCGTTGTTTCCAGGCGGTATGGAACTGTTAACGGAGATGAGTGAGAGTGAGCGCAAAGATGCGTTTGCGCGTTACCAGATAATTCGAGGATATCTCGAGGGGGAGTGCTCCCAGGTAAGAAACTTTGGCGCCGTCGGAGTGGAGTGCCAGTGGAACGGTGCAACACTGGGTGGCGCGTTACCGGGGCGATGGCTTGCGAGGACTCCCGCGAAGAGACGTTCAGATCAGGGACAAGAAGAGAAATGCAGCAAAGCAACTCTTGCTGATAGAGGGCTTGGCGTTGCAGCCCCCGCGGCGCTCGATGGCAACGATTTACCGTCTGGTCTGTGAGGCGTCCCGGCAGCAGGGTTGGCGCTTGCCGAGTTATCGGCGGGTGTGCCAGATCATCCATGGGATCTCGCCAGCGTTGATGACGCTTTCTCATGAGGGACGAGTGGCTCATAGGGAGAGCTATGATTTGCTGTATAGGCGTGAGGGAAGTCGACCGAATGACGTGTGGCAGTGTAAACTGCAGAAGAAACTGAGGCACTATTGAGGCTCTTCTGTGAGGCTTCTCGTCTTGTCTCTGCAGTTTGCGGCGCGTTTTTGCTGGCCTCAACCGGCTTGAGAAGCAGATGGAGCGGTGGGGAATGGGGGTTGTTGTGAGCCAGTGGCTCCCTCAAAGAGAGGTGAAGAAAGAGGGACAAAAAAAGGAGAAGAAAAAAAAAAAAAAGGGGGGGGGGAAGGCGGGATCATATTTCCTATAGCCATAGATCATCAAATGATGAGGAGGGAGAGCAACTGATCCTGCTGTTGGGAATTTGGTGTCTTTTCGTGAGAGAGCGAGAAGAGAATGAGCAGGATTTCATTCTGGAAAAGGAGGAGAGGTGAGGGTGCACTCAGGGAGAGATGGGGGAGTGAAAGGGGGAGAGATGATGAGTTTGAAGTGGTTGAAGGAGCGCTGGGCGACATTGATCCCGGCCTTGGAGCCGCTGGGAGTGGAGCCGCGAAGAGCAGATTGGCAGGTGTGTGAGTGGCGAAATCGCGTGGTGGAGGCAGCGTCCAGGGCTGTCGGCTCGGAGCCTGGGCGCGCAAAGGCAACCGCGTCAAGGCCGTGGTGCGCCAGCGCTATCAGTGGATGTACCTCTATGGGTTTGTTCAGCCTGAGAGCGGAAAGACCAGTTGGTCGCTGATGCCAACGGTCAATACGCACATCTTTTCTTTAGCCCTCTCCGTCTTTGCAAAAGAACAAGAAGTTGGGTCAAACAAGCACATTCTCCTGGTCCTCGAGGGCGGCTGGCACAAGAGTGCCGACCTCCAAGTTCCTGAAGGAGTACATCTGCTCTTTTTGCCATCACATTGGCCCGAACTTCAACCATCTGAACGACTCTGGCCTCTCTCCAATGAGCCGCTCGCCAATCGCGTTTTCCGCTCTCTCGATGAGTTAGAACAGGTCCAGGCCGAGCGTTGCCGTTGGCTGCAAGCTCATCCTGGGGATTTATCGTGGAGGACCTCCTTTCATTGGTGGCCTTCTTTCGTCACTACTT
>CAWFFV010000023.1:0-16961 GCA_963814985.1 uncultured Chloroflexia bacterium
TCAAATTGAGGTAACAAGGAATACGTATCCCGAGCTTAGGCAACGTTTGCTCCATAGAGGTACTTTCTCTATGGAGCGAGTACTATTAAACTAAATAGCTATTCCATCTGTTGATTGAGTTCGCAGGAATGGGAAGTGTACCCCGAAGGGGTAGGAACCTCGTTCACGGCGTCACGAGATTCATCGCGCATATCTTGCCTATAACAACATTATTAAATATTGAATAGGCATTTCATAAACAGGAAACCATCCCTTCGGGGTCTAATCAACTAGGAGTATCTCCTTGGTAGAGCTGATCTGTTCTGGGTCCAACGGGCGGGATTATTTGCGATATACAGACGTGTGACGGCAAGGGCTTTCTCATACACAAGAACACTTTCGGAAAATATTGGTAAATTTGGTATTAGGTCTGGATCAGAGAACCGCAAGAGTTGATGACAATGATATGGCTTGCATGCGAAGCCTCTCGCTCACATCGCTCATTGGTTTTTGATTACCAACATCAGCGAGTCTGCAGAAGATCCACTCTTGGTGGGATTTTCTGCCGTCCTCTCATACGAGCCTGATGACCTTATTTTTGATATCCTACAACAGGCTAAACTGACAGTTTATTCATAATCAAAAAAAAACTTAAACCGACTTTCATAAACATTGATTTTTCAAATAATTATTGGTATTATTATTTTATTAATAGCATTAACTACAAATACCATTCATTAGTATTGTCATTTCTTTCTGACACTCTATCAACTTTTCTTGTTTTCTTTGCTTAAGGATGAAACATCTATGACATACAACAAGAAAGATATTATGATACTGATATGCGTTCATGTTGGAGGAGAGGATGCCAAACCTTTTTAGAACGGAATTTGCACCATATCATCTTCGGAGCTATTATCATTGCGATTATTCTCGCGAACAGATTTCTTCCCCGCTTAATGGTGTACCTGTTGACTAAACGAGTCGTACGTATCGTAATTGGTACACTGCTACTTGTTGGTGGCCTTATCTTCGGGATAACTTCCCACATTGTACCTTACCAGCATCTTACGGAGCAAAGTCCCGGCGTCTTGTTTCCCCATATTAATGCTCAAGATGATGGCAATGTCTATATTCAGGACTTCAGTCATCCTGGTACCTTTTATATCATACATGAGGCTGGGATTTTAGCCCACCCATTGGTGCTGATACCTTTCAGAATAATGTTAGTATCACTTCTCTAACCTACTCGAGCCGATATTACAACAGGAGATCCAGATAGATCTTACTAATAGTATCACCTCATCTTCTGGTCTTGATGCAGGTACGGGCTACACAGTAGAACAGTTTACACTTGCAAATAGCAATGGTCAAAACGAATTTACGTCGGCCACATATCAAGACAACCCCGAAGGGTCTTACCAGAACAATTGGCTTACAGGTGGGCGTATTGCAGGAATAGGTGTGATTATTCTGCTGCTTACGTTAGGATTGCCACTATTGATAAAACGTGGGTCGAAGAAAATTCATACACAGAGCAACCAACGCCTTAATGACTCTGATACGACGCTGTGTCTTAAAATTTAAAATCATAAGAAGCAGTAAGTAAATTTTTATTTTCTATGTATGAAAGAAGGGAATAGGATGCAATTGAAAAGAAAAATACAAGAACAGCCCATTAAAGAACGCTGTTAATCTTTTTATATTTAGTGCGGGTTTAGCAATTATAGCAATTATGCCCCCTCTAAGTGGTGTTCAATGTTCTAGTGGGGTATGTATAAATTATGTCTATTCCTACTATGGAATAGATGAGCAAACATTCAAATTGATGTGTGGTATCGCTGTAGTACCCAGCCTTGCAGGAGGGGCGTTTTTTATCAATCGCCACAATAAAGCTCAGGTGGCACTAAAAGATCGTTCAGTAGGAAAGGGGCCAGAAACAGATGATAAAATGGTGGAACAGTAGCATTGCCATTTGGAATGAAGCTTAGCAACAGGCTAGTCTACTAATAATACTCTCGCTCTAGGACGACGCTGTTGAAAATACCTAAAATTGGGTGAATTCGTGCCTGTAGAAGCCAAATCAAATTTATGGTGAGTATGCATAAAGCCCTTTTGTGTGAGGCTTTGGTGCTGATGCTTTTAGCAAAACTTCCTATACACCAGTTTTTAAACGATAAGAGGATTTGAGCAAAACCGAAGTCCTCCAAGGAAAGGAAAAAGGATGAACAATGATATGTTGCCTAGGGAGGAGTCGTATCTAGGAGAGGAATACGACCTTAGTGGAAAGATTAGGCCCCGGTTTTCGTCTTATCGCCATTATATTTGGCAAATCCTTATAGCCATTATCACAGTACCAACTCTACTTTTTGCATTTTTTATGGCTGGACGATTGAGTGAGCAGCCACAAGTTACTCAGATCATTGTTAATAAAGGATTAATAGCAGTGCCGACTCAGTCACAAATTGTACTACTAAGATTTCCTACGATTGTACCAACCCCTATGCCAACTTAACCACCTATAGTTGGAATACTTACCGGAACATGGCAAGGTCAAGGCACTTACAATCCTGGTGGACCCTCTAGTACGCCAATGGAAGAGATTGATACAGCAGGCTACGGCCATTTAACTCTGGTGAAAGACTTCCGTGAAGAGTTGCTGCCAGCAACGCACCAAAAGTAGCGTCGCCTACTTTCCTCTTGACAAAACATATATACATACGGTATGTTTGTATATAATAAGGAGATGAGGAATGCGCCGAACAAAAGAAGATGCCGCACTGACACGAGCACAATTGTTAGAGGCCGCCCTGCAATGCTTTCAGGAAAAAGGATACGTAAGCACTACGCTTGACGATATTGCCCAGAAGGCCGGAACCACACGAGGAGCTATTCACTGGCATTTTGGCAATAAAGCGCAGTTGTTCAATACGATGGTGCGTGAGCGCTACGCACAGGCCGCCACCATTTTCCAGGAAGCGTTTGCCTCTGGTGAGAGTCCTTTACAGCAACTTCGCCGCTTTCTGATTTGCTGGATAACCTATGCAGAAGAGGATAGCGACTTTCGCGCTGTATTGGAGCTTTTACAGTTAAAAACCGAGTTTGTTCCTGAGTTGGCCGAGGGCATGCAAGAAAAAATTCAGGGGATACGTGCCTCGCGAGACATGATTGCATCACTGATTCAGCGCGGCATCGCCACTGGTGAAATTCGACCAGAGATCAACTCGCAGACAGCAGCACTGGCGGCACTGGGCATGGCAAACGGCATCTCCTCACTATGGCTGATGGACCCGACAAGTATCGAGTTGAAAGTAGTTGCACCGGAGAGCGTAAATCTCTTTCTTCAGGGCCTTACCAGAACATAGCTTCTCTTTTTTTTGTCCGCATTACATACATACCGTATGTATATTTAAAATCAGAAAGGAATCAAAGAAACGTGCAACCTTCGTTATCACTAGCTACCTGTATCGATCACATTATGATTCGCGTGAACGATGCCATCTATGATCAGGTGTTTTCGCTGTTCACCGACACCCTCCAATTGCCGATTTCCTGGGATGTCCAAAATTACTATCCACCATTTAAGGCTGGAGGCATTGTCGCTGGCAGCATCAGCATGGAGATTTTTCGATCAGGGAAACAGCCGCTCTATCCATCTCAGGCTCAGATCTACGGCATTGCCCTGGAAGCGACTCCACTGCCCGAATGCCTGCAAGAATTGACACGCCGGGGTATTCCTCATCTCCCTCCTTATGCCATACCGCAAGGATATCTCAGCAATTGGGGCGAATTTTATACGCTCGTCTACCTGGGAGAGTTGCTAGGCAGCGATCTTTCACAATTCTTCCATGCTGATCAGATAGGTTTAGGTGAGATAGATAGTCTCATCTTTGATCGGGTTTTCCCCCATGGCACGGTCTTTCTGTTTGAGTTCGATCCGACCTTCTGGAAAATCCCGGAAGAGCGACCGAAAAGGAAGGCACTCCTGCAAGAAAAGCATGGAGGCTCATTAGGACTTGAAGATATACAAAACCTGATGGTTGGCGTCACAGACCCAAAGCGTGCACAAGCACAGTGGCAGCGCCTGCTTGCACCGCTTGGGCCATCTCATGAAGAAATGTGGCAGTTCAAAGAAGGACCGGCCATCCGCCTTGTTCCTCATCAGCGAGATGAGATACTGGCAATGACCTGGAAAGTCACCTCTCTTGAGCAAGCACGCGCCTTCTTGCAGGCAAAAGGCATGCTGGGAGAAGTGACGGCGAACCAGATCACAATTGCACCAGAAACAACCTGGGGACTGACGATTTACCTGATTGAATGAGGCAATGTTCGCTCCATAGAGGAAGTACCTCTATGGGGCACGTACTATTAAACTAAACGGCTATTCCATCAGTTTCGGGGAGATTCCAAAGAGCAGGAATGTTGGCCGCATCGCGGACTCTCTGGGCAAGATGGGAGATCAGGGCTATGACACGGCTGGGGAAACAGCGGCGGATCGGCGCACCCGCCGTGTCTGCTTTTTCACCTCAATCTGCGCCTCCGTGCAAGTCTGCCCTGCCAGCCAGGCTAGCTTCTGCGCAGTATTAGTCTGGGGCAACGGCGTATAGATGAACAGTTTAAGGTTGGGATCGTCGGCGACGAGCAGGGTGGTTGCCTGCAAGGCGAGCTGACCAACCAGTGGATGATCAAGTTCCTTCTGGCATGTGTGCGCTTCCGCCACATCATGCCGTTGCCACCATTCACGAAACTCAGGGCTGGCCTGCATTAAGCGCTCGCAACGCTCAAGAAACCAGTCCTCACCGATGTTACGCCCGCCACTTGCGCGAAAAAGGGCGAGCGTTCGCTTCGCCCAGCTTTCCCAGTCGGTGTAGAGTGTACGCTGATCAGGTTGAGTAAACAGAATCAGACCAGATTGCGTTCCCAATCAGAAAACGCGCCAAAATCTGCAAAAACTTGAGATGCCGCCTGATTCCAGCCAACGATATCCCAACGCTCATTCACGACAAAAGCCGCGGTGCCGGTCGAGCGCATCAAGCAAGCATTGGAGGTCTTCGCTGATCCGTGGAGTATGGCGCTGTGTGGGGAGCGGGAGCTGCTCGCGGGCCAGAACATACAGATGCGTGCGCTCGTCGGGCGTCAGTTGGAGCACACGCGCCAGGCTCTCCAGTACCTGGGCCGAAACCTGGATCTCTTGTCCCTGCTCTAGTTTGGTGTACCAGGTCAGACCGATCCCGGCGACCTGGGCCAGTTCCTCGCGCCGGAGTCCTGGCGTGCGCCTGCGCTTCGTTCCTGCTGGCAGAGCGAATTGGGCGGGCGAGAGACGTTCGCGGCGTGTACGCAGAAAATGGGCAAGTTCAGCCCTACGCTGCTCATCTTTCATAGCATTCCTCTTCTCAGGTGGTAGATTTTAGACTAGTTTCTTTTCGGGAGTTGTTCCGCTCTTCCATCTGCGGCATACTCTTGACATGGAACACGGTAGGCATCGACTGGCAACACCAGCGAGTCGTTTCCAGGCAAGTCGCGCTTTCCTCTTTGTACTACAACACACAAGGAGACAAAAAACATCCTGAGGAAGCAATTTCAGCATCTGCCAGTTGCGGCAGGCTCTGGCACGCCTTTCGTTTTCCATCGTAGTTCAAAGCAAGGTCTCTAACCAGTCGCATGAGATGCGATTGCCCTGGCTATTCACCCATACTTCTATGAGAACGTGAGCCATGAAGAGAGGAACGACTTTCACTGACCATGATGCAGTCCCCTTGCTTTGGCCGCGTCTCTGATACTATAGAAGTTTTCTACAAAGAAAAGAGATTACAGAATGACGAACGAAACATTTGAGAAGAAGAGCTTGAGTTTGGATGCTGCGAAAGCAATTATTGCCGCTGCAGAGAAGAAAGCTGAATTCATGGGACTCAAGATGGTGATTGCTGTCTGTGATGAATTTGGCATCTTGAAAGCGTTCTCCCGCATGAATGGTGCGGCTCTCCTCAGTGTCCAAATCGCACAAAACAAAGCCTATACTGCCATTGGGTTTGGCATGGCTACTGATGCCTGGTATGACTTCATTAAGAACGATCCTCCGCTGCTGGCAGGTGCTCCCACTGGGATCGAGCGTTTAGTGATCTTTGGCGGAGGCTATCCGTTGACTGTTGGCGAACAGATTGTCGGAGGAATCGGTGTGAGCGGAGGTCATTACACGCAGGATATGGAAGTCGCGCGGGCTGGTGTCATTGCTTTTAGTGACCAATAGGTGAGGTGAAAGAAGAGTGCAGGAGAACTCAACACATGTTTGTCTTCTCGGGAGAGTATCTTGCACTCTGTTGCAGATGCGATTGAAGGTCTTCCTGCACTCTCTTAGTCCCGCTGGAGACACCAGAGTGAGTTCTGTGTAAGAGCCTCGCCCTGAGGGTGATTTTTTCCATTCAGGTACCGATCCTCTGTTCTTCCTGTTTAAAAGTAATTTGCACCTGAGAGGATGAAGCGGTATATCCAGCACTCAAAAATGAATGGTCTCTCAATAGGAGAGCACTTAGCGCGAGACATGAGCGAGCATCTGCCCATGAAGCAAGTAATGAGTGATGGCTGTTTCCCAGGATGAGATATAGGTCTGGTAATATTCCTGGGTAAACCCATCAAGGTGGGTATTCCCCTGTGGGGTGAGTGCTGTCAATGTGTACGTGACACGAACTAGAGTCGCCTGCGTCCCCTCGGCTTCACAGGATACCTCGATCCTACTCACATGAGAATCTGGTAACACATTGAGATAGCTCACTTGTGCCTGCTCGCCAGCATAAGCAATGATAGTCCAGATCTGGATTGATTTGTTGGCATGCCGGGTCGTGAAGACAGCGCCAACCTGAGGTACTCCAGAGGCAGGATAGAGCATTTCAGGGTCCCAACCCTGTGCCCAGTGCTTTTCACCAAGCGGAGAAAACAAGGGAAACACATCATGAGAAGTAGCAGGCAGATGAATGATATGAGATCGTGTGACCTGTTGGGCAATAAAAACCGACATGGCAACCGTTTCCTTTCAAAATCATCCTCACATGAAGAGGGAGAGTGGATAGTACGAGACGAACATACGGTATTCAGGATGACTCGTTGTGTGCAGTCTGGTCGATAAATCGATGGCTGGCGCTGGCATCATAGTTCATCCCATAAACTTCCTTGAGCTGCGCAATACGTTTGAGAGTTTCCTCGCCAAAGGGATGTTTTTGCTCGAAAGCATGTAAAGCCATCCCTTCAAGCAAATCACCAAGGGAGACATCAAAATATTCTGCCAGAGCTTTGAGGACTTTGACCAGGTTCTTTTCCATGCGTGCGCCAATTTGCACCCGCTCAATGGGAATACGCTGTCCATGTGGACTGAGATTTTCTTCAGCTTGACTCATCATATTCCTCTCTTTCATATAATGTTACCATGTTATATTGTTATCAATATAACATGGTAACATTGAAAAGTCAAGCAGACTTCGTCTGAAAGAGAAAATGATGTGCATGATCTCATTCGATCCGCAAGAAAGCATCTCTACATCGATCAAGAAGCATATCTAACCTTTTGTCTCTTGACTCGCGTGCATTTCTGCCCTGCCTTTTGACTGCCGCAATCGCTTCCTCATTCGACATTCCTTGATAACTCACAAGCCAGGCAGCAAGGACATGGCCCGTTCGACCTATCCCACCTGAGCAGTGAACAACCGTTTTCTCTTGTTGCTGTTCTGCTTCAGCTAAAAATGGCAGAATCTGATCGATGAGTTGGATCTCTTCTGCGAGATGAAAATCATCAATGGGCACCCAAAGCATGTTATGTTCACCAAACATTTGGCGATAGGTTCCCAGCAGATCGTCATAGGCGTCCAACTGGCGGGAGGGTAATAAACAGAGCACACGTGTGATGCCTTGTGCTTGCATAAAGGCAATCCAGGCGTGGACAAATATGGAAGAAACACGAGAGAAAGGAAAACCAGGGCGACGCGCTCCAAAAACAAAAGGTTCCTGTTCAGCAGCGGCGGTGAAGCCGCGCTCTGGAAGACTCATCCATTGAGCAAGTTTCATGAAGACCATATTCCCCATATGAAATGCTTTTCCTTCTTTCTGCCGATTCCTCTTACCATACAGAAGGCAATTTAGTATCACACCCGTCCCCAGTCCTGCTCACAACCCTTCTCCAGACGCATCACAAAACTCCCCGACTTGTTTATGCTTAATATGGTAACAAACAAAATATCCAACATGCAAAACAAGTAAAGCAAAGGGAGTAACAATTCCTATGAATATCGGCTCTTCTCACCAAATTGAGCAAACCTACAAAGCGGAACGCAAAATTGTTATGGATGTCCGTAACATCACAAAAAGCCTGCCCCTTGGTCACGAACGTATCGAGATTCTCAAGGGCATCAGCTTCACCATCCTGAGTGGCGAATTTGTCTCCATCGTTGGTCCATCTGGCTCTGGCAAAAGCACTCTACTGGGCATTATCGCAGGTCTGGACAATCCCACCACCGGTCAGGTGCTGATCGATGGCATAGATATCACCAGCATGTCAGAGGGAAAACTGGCTACCATCCGTAATAGCAAAATTGGCATGGTCTTTCAAGCATTTAACCTGATTCCCACTCTGACCGCCCAGGAAAATGTCGAAGTCCCGCTGTATGTCGGCAAACACAAAGGCTTGCCCTCGGCACGAGCAAAAGAATTGCTGGCTCTGGTTGGTCTCTCACACCGCCTCGATCATCGTCCCAATCAGCTTTCCGGTGGCGAGCAACAACGTGTGGCAATCGCTCGTTCCCTGGCGACTGATCCCGCCTTTGTAATTGCCGATGAGCCAACAGGCAATCTTGACGCGAAAAATGGCGAGAATATCCTCAATCTGATCGCCCAACTGCGTGAGCAGACCGGCAAGACCTTTATCATTGCCACTCACGATCCGATGGTAGCATCGCACGCGGATCATGCCATTCAAATCGTTGATGGCACAATTGATGAGATTGACCATTCTCTCAGCACCATCACACAATAGCTCTCGCGGTAAGGATAACAACCATTATGAAAGCATCTATGTACCTCAATTATCCCTCGCGCTCACTGTTACGAGGTGGGCAGCGGACTTTGCTGGCGATCTTCTGTGTTGCGGTCGGTGTCATGGCTATTGTTGCTCTACAACTGGCTGGCTTTATGCTGCAAAACTCGCTCACCTCAAACACACGTGACACCAACGGCGGCGATATTGCGGTGACCACCCAGAGTGCGCCACTCAAAGCAAGTGACCTCGCCTTCTTTGCGCAACGCAAAAGTAGCGGCACCATCACAAACTATACGGCAGTCATCAGTGCCAATGGCTCGTTAAATGCAGCAGCGTCAGTCAGTGTGAATAGCCCTGGCCCGACGTCGGCGTCGCCTCAGTCCTTCAGCATCAATGCAGTTGACCCAAACAACTATCCCATTGTCTCACTACCCACCTTTGTGACTCCGAGCAATGGAAGCGTCTCGACCATGCTTACCAGAAATCAGGTGATTGTCACCCAGAATTTCCTTGACACCTATCACAAAAAGATAGGCAACACCATCACCGTCTATATCAAAATACAAACTGGTTCAGGTCAGACCTTACATGTTAAGATTGCCGGAGCCGTCGCTAACACAGGTATATTTGCCCAATCTGGTCGTCTCATGCTCATCTCGACTCATGATTACCTGGCAATGGCTCCGAATATTCCTGCCTCTTACGACACCATCTATGTCACAACAGTAGATCAGACACATACCGACTCTGCTGTTAAAGCCATTAACAAGCAGTTTCCGCTGGTCTCGACACAGACGGTGGCTGATGCGTTGAAAAGCCAGCAGTCCTCAATTGATAATATCAGTAAATTCTTAGAGATTGCGGGTCTCCTGGCCCTGCTTATTGGTGGTATTGGCATCGTCAATACCATGCAAGTTCTGCTGTCACGCCGCAAGACAGAGATTGCTATGCTCAAGACAGCCGGGTATCGCCGTATGGATCTTTACGCACTCTTTGGCCTGGAGGCAGGCTTGCTCGGTCTGATCGGTGGTATTGTCGGAGCGGTAGCAGCGATAGGTGTCAGCGCCATCGTACGCACATTGATGCAAAATCTTGGCATTACTATACCGTTCGCAATCAATCCCTGGACGGTCTGCGGTGGCGTCGCCATCGGTGTCGCCACCGCACTAATCTTTGGACTCCTGCCCATCGTCCAGGCAGCTAATATTCGTCCGTTGAATGTGATCCGTGACCTGTCTGAAAACCGGGGGGCAAGCAGTATCGCCCTGACCATTGCTTTACTGATCCTGCTCTCCATCCTCTTCTGCATGCTTGCGATTGTGATCCTTAACAATGATGTGGTGCTGGGTGTTGCAACAGTCTATGGCACATTCGCTTTCCTGCTGGTACTAAGCGCATTCTTCAGCCTGGTCGTCTTGCTGGTCAGCAAACTGCCGGTGCCAGAACAGTTGAATTTCAAGCATCTTGCCTTGATCCTGGTGGGTGTGGCTGCATCAGCACTACTGTATCAGGCACTACCGATGTTTGGTCTCCTGCTCCTCGCTGTTTCGCTTCTGGGAATCGTTATCATACTGGTGCCGCGATCCTGGAAGGTCAGTACGAAGTTAGCCCTGCGCAATATTGGTCGCCAACGCACACGCACAACAACAACGATGCTGGCTCTGTTCATCGGTGTCTTCACCATCGGACTGGTTCTGGCGCTGGGGCAAAACCTGCAAGTGGAGATCAGCCATGCACTTTCGCAGAACCTGACCTACAACATCATTACCATGACATCGGGGAAAGATACGACCACCCTGCATACAAAACTGGGAACAGTACCAGGCCTCTCAAAGATGAGTACAGATACATTTACACAAATCATACCAACGTCCATCAATGGACAACCAATGCGGCAGATCTTGCCCACCGGCGATAACCGTCAGGAAATAGTCTCGTTCCTGAGCAGTATGGAGGGTTATGACCTCTCACAGACGACGCCCCCTTTGACGATTACGCATGGTCGCAACCTGGCTGCCAGCGATGCGGGCACGACGAATGTAGTGATTAGCGACGAGTTGACCAGTGTAGGTCCACTCCAGATGCACCTGAAACCAGGCGACACCATCACCATTGCCAGCACAGATGGCAAGACAATCAAGATGGTGACGGTGGTCGGCACCTATACTTTTAAATCAGTTGGAAGTCATATTGGTCTTCACATAGGGAGTGTGCTGGCTTCGGCAGAGACCGTACATGCGCTTAGTCCCGCAGCAACTGGCGTCACCACTGTCACTTATATGAAAATCGACTCTGCACAGGTCAACAATGTACTGAACAGGCTTGGACAGCTCGTTCCGAACGCGGCGGTACAAAATCTGACCGATCTGGGTGCATTCGTTGGGCAACTCCTCAATAGCATCATCGAGATGCTCGTGGCAATTGCCTCGCTCTCACTGATTGCCGGAGTGATCATCATCGCAAATGCCGTCGCTCTGGCGATGCTTGAGCGCAGACGAGAACTGGGTATCCTGAAATCAGTCGGCTATACCAGTGGCACAATCTTGAGTGAGGTGGTGATCGAGAATGGTATCGTTGGCGGTGTTGGTGCACTTATGGCTATGCTACTGGCAACAGGAGCAATCACCCTGCTCGGAAGCCTGCTTTTCAAACTCACCTTTAGCGTATCACCATTAATCGTTGTCGGCCTGGTTGGAGGTTCAGCATTGTTGGCAATGCTCACCGCCACGTTAGTAGCCTGGGGTTCGGTACGTGTCCGCCCACTGGCGGTGCTCCGCTACGAATAATCCGGAGGTAGTCCTCTGTCAAACTTCATCGAGTTCCAGAATTGGGAAGGAGACCCCGAAAGGGGTAGTGCTTTGTCAAACTACAATGGGAACATGGCCCCGAAAGGGGTAGGGACCTGCTTCAGCGCGTCTAGCGATTCATCGCGCATATACCGTCCCTGATCTCTAAAATGGTCGAGGCTCAAGAAAACGCTTCCATCAGGTGGAGAGTCCTCCGCTTTTTTTCAAAGAGATATGCGCGATGAATCGCTAGACGCCGTGAACGGGGTCCCTACCCCTTTCGGGGCCATGTTCCCATTGTAGTTTGACAGATATCTTTCCAGGTTCCAGGTTTCAGCTTTCCAGGTAATGTGGGACTCATCCATCTAGAGATATGCTATACTGAAACAACCTTATTCCCAGAAGCTGAGAAAGGCCACGCAATATGAGGCACTTTACACGACCTTTTCGTCACTTACAGGGTAGACTTACTGTCTCTTACACTCTGACCTCGGTCGTGATCTTTCTGCTTGTCGAAGTGGTTGTCATCGGCATTGCATTCTGGATCTTCGGCCTGAATGTCTCATACATTTTCTCGACTATATCCAACCAGGAGGCTCCCCTGGCCGCCCCTTACTTTGTGCACGGCTCAGCAGACCGCGAAGCACTGACCAGCTGGCTACAAATCATGCATGATACTCCGCCGAACAAACAGGGAATCTTCAATTTTTCTCAGCTTATCTACATTACGGTGGTAGATACGCAAGGCCGTACCATCGCTTCAGTCGGTATACATCCCGTCCTTCCCAATACTCCGCTTCAGGCACAATTATCTCCACAAAATCGCGCAGACCTCCTTACCATATTGCATAGAGTAAAGGGTACAACCAGCGCCATCGATCAAGACACAAATGGTATGCTGGTCGCAATGACAACCATTGTAGGGCAGAGGGGAAACGTAGAGGGCGCATTTGTTATGAAAGTTGTTGCACCGGATAACCTTCACCTGATAGTGGCATACCTGCAATTTGTTGCCTTCAGTGTGACCATTGCCACGATCTATGCCACTGTTTCTGGTCTCATTTCCGGCTACCTCACCGCACGCGGTCTTGCCCGTCGCTTGAAAAACCTGTCGACTGTAGCGGACAGATGGGGAGGCGGTGATTTCTCCGTGCTAGCACATGATACCTCAGACGACGAGCTGGGACAGATGTCTCGCCAGCTCAACCGTATGGCCACACAGTTATGGAATCTGCTCTCCACACGCCAGAAGCTCGCCACGCTAGAAGAGCGCAATCGCTTAGCCCGCGACCTGCACGACAGCGTAAAACAGCAGGTCTTCGCTGTTGCTATGCAAATCGGGGCCACACAGACTCTGCTCAAACGCGATCCGGCTGCCGCAGAGGTTCGCTTGAAGGAGGCACAAAAGCTGGTCAGCCAGGTTCAGCAAGAGCTGACCTCACTCATTAGTGAGTTACGTCCCGCCGCGCTCAATGGTAAGGGCATTGTCGCTGCCCTGCGTGAGTTGACAACTCAGTGGACACAGCAGACCAATATCGTCGCCACTCTGCGTGCGAAGAGCCATGAGACGCTACCGCTTGCCGTAGAAGAGGCGCTCTTCCGCGTCGCGCAGGAAGCTCTGTCCAACATTGCTCGTCACAGCAAGGCAACTCTGGTACAGATGGACCTGACAACTACTGATGATACCGTCATACTTTCAATCACCGATAACGGTCAGGGCTTTGATACCGCTCATCGCAACGGCTCTGGTCTTGGCCTCCTCTCCATGCAGGAACGTATGAAGACCCTCGGAGGAGACGCGCAATTTGAGAGCACACCAGACAAAGGTACACGTATCATTGCACAATGCAAACGTCTGGGTGTCAGTATCAGCGATATTACGCCTCCTCCCAATAATTCTCATGATGATATGGAGCATATATGACAGATACCATCTCTTTACTCATCACTGATGATCACGCTCTTGTCCGTCAGGGCATCCGCGCCTTTCTGGAAGCGCAACCGGACTTTATTGTCTTAGGCGAAGCCAACTCTGGTGAAGATGCAGTACTAATGGCTGCGGAACTTGTTCCCGATGTGGTGCTCATGGATCTTGTCATGCCCGGCATAGGCGGAGTCGAAGCCACACGTCAGGTCAAACAGGTCAGTCCGCACTCGCAGATCATCGTTCTCACCTCCTATCATGAAGATGAATATATCTTTCCTGCCCTGCGTGCCGGCGCTCTCTCCTACGTTTTAAAGAATATCAATCCTGACGAATTAGCTGACACTGTACGTAAGGCGGCACGCGGCAAATCTGTTCTGCATCCCCGCGTAGCTGCTCGTGTTGTCCAGGAACTGCGTGGCACTCGTAAAGATACACCCAATCCCTTCACAGACCTGAGTGACCGCGAATTAGAGGTCCTGCGTCTCATCGCTGATGGCCGCTCCAACGCTGAAATCGCCAGCAAACTGGTCATCAGCGAAAAAACAGTCAAAGGTCATGTCAGCAATATCCTGAGCAAACTCCATATGCTCGACCGCACCCAGGCCGCCGCCTTCGCATGGCACCAGGGGTTAATGACACGGCATGATCCCTCTTAACAAACTTTGCCAACCTCGAAGGATGACTCCTCCAGAAGCTACTCTGCGCGCGCCTGACGAGCCTTCTCATCAGGGTGCCTTCTTCCCTGGAGTGATGCTATCTTGCTACCTGGCCACAAGGCAACTGGTGCTTCTGGCACAATGTAGTGAGGAATATCTGGCGAGATATGGTTTTACCATGGGGTTCCTGACCTTTATGACATACAATATGCCCATAACAGATCCTCTAAGAGTCTATTATGGATAGCAACAGATCCTCTAAAATGCTATTATGGATAGCAACAGAGCACAAATTTAGGAAATAAAAGGTAAACAGATGAGTATATTCGAGACCATAAAACAACGACGCAGTATTGGGAAGATGACCAATCAGCGCCCGACACGCGCACAGATTCGAGCAGATTTTAGAGGCAGCAACCCATGCTCCCAATCATCATCGCGTAGAACCATGGAGCTTCTTTGTGCTGGCCGGTAAAGCACGCGACGAGCTGGGTACAATTATGCAAAAATCGCTGGCGGCTCGTCTAACAGAGACAACAAGCGATAAGGCACGGGCTGCATTGCAAAAAGAACGTCAGAAACCGTTGCGTTCACCTATTTTGATTGCAGTAGCAGCACTATGCCCTGAGCAACCAAATATAGTGGATATTGAGAATGTCGAGGCAGTAGCAGCAGCAGTTCAGAATATGCTACTGACCGCTGAAGAGATGGGTCTGGCCTGTATGTGGCGAACAGGTGATACTGCGTATGACCCACAAGTAAAAAAATGGCTGGGCCTGTCAGTAGAAGACCATATTGTAGCCTTTGTGTATCTTGGCTACCCTGCTCTCCCTCAGACAGAACGACATCCCACACCCATCGAAGCAAAGACCGCATGGCTTGGATGGCAGGATTAATCACATAATACAACTGGATGGGCCGCATACAAGGTGGCTCATCCAGTGTGCCACTAATATTTAATCAGTGCAAAGACATCATGCTCTTTTAGACGTTCGCGGCCCTTGAGAAAGGACAGTTCCACCAGGAAAGCAATACCAGCAATGTGTCCCCCCAGCTGCTCCATCAGTTCCATAGTTCCTAATACAGTGCCACCTGTCGCCAACAAGTCGTCAACGATCAAGACACGCTGACCAGGCTTGATTGCATCTTTGTGCACCTCCACAATGCTCGTACCATACTCCAGAGTATATTCAACACTTACCGTCTGCGAGGGAAGTTTGCCGAACTTGCGCACTGGCACAAAACCACAGTTGAGCAGATATGCCGGGGAGCACCAAAATAAAACCGCGCGACTCAACGCCCACAACAGCCTGAATATCAGCTCCCGCATAGTGAGCGGCCAGACGCTCCATGGCGGCACGAAACGCTGGACCGTCCTGTAACAAAGGGGTAATATCCTTGAAAAGGACACCTTTCTGCGGAAAGTCCGGGACATCGCGAATCCGATCTTCCAGACGTATAGGCTCAGATGTTAACGACATGAGCAATTTTCTCCTCTACATGAAACTGGGCAATGATGCCGGGGGCAGTCAAACTCTCTTACACTCTTCAAATGAGTCAGTGGGAGCGCTACATTGCTGCTCAGAATACAATACCGTGGAATGGACACCCTATTCGCCGTCTACGCCAGTCCGTTTCACTTATGCAAGCATATAGGATAGTGACAATGATCACACAGTGAACGAAGAATCCATGTTACGCCTTTGCCACTATCTCAACTGGTGGCAGCTGCGATGTACAGTAAGCACAACATGTAGCTTTCAGTGGTAATGCGCTCAAGCAGAAAGGACACTCACGGGTAGTAGGATCTTCTTCTTTCTTTCGTCGCAAGCGAGCATAATAGGCATTTAACATTTTTACCCGGACGTACAACAAAGAAGTATACAACAGTCACTGTAATTAAGGCTAATTATAACACCCAATGGATTGCCAATAAGGAATGGGTTATTTCCAGCGCCCAAGCTTCAAATTTGCAAAATTAGGGCTAAAAATTATACCAATTAACAGCTTCCGCAAATCATCGACAAAGCCATTAACCACACCAGTAAAGGCGGCACCAATGACGATACCTACAGCCGGATCGACGACATTTCCACGCAAAATAAAGGTTTTAAAGTCACCCAAAGTTCTCGGAGTTTTATGTAGACCACGTTCCCCGAAATCCTCACGGTATTGATGATACGTTCTCTGTCCATGAATGTACATATCCTCCCTTTGCTTTTCTACACGAAACAACTATTCTATGCTCATTGAAATTTCTGCTATCAACGTAGCTAAATTTCACTGCTTCATATTAGATTAGCACATGCAAAATCATATGGCTAGAGGCAACTTCAGATCTCCTTGCCACCTGCGGTGGCTCGCTCTCGTTTTATGTGTGGTTTTGTTGCCTGTGGAGGAGATTGCGACGCAATCTCCTCCACGGCGACAAAACCACACACATAAAACACCTGCGAAGCGCCGTTAGCGCTAAGGAGTCAGGAAAAAGGCTAAACTGGTGCAAACTATTCAAGGTTATCCAGCCAACATTTATGCACTTAATTTGACAATGGTCACACCATCACCACCTTCTTGAGGCGGTGCAGATACATACG
>CAWFFV010000024.1:0-51412 GCA_963814985.1 uncultured Chloroflexia bacterium
TGTTTTGTCGTGGATTGTGGTTCGTATGAGTTGCTGACCTCCTATCGTGAGGTCAACAGGACGCACTACGCTGATTGCTCGAAGGGAACAGTTTCATCGTGGCTGGTCTTCCGCCAGCTCAGGAACCAGTGAGCGGCGAGAACCCGCTTCACCTGTTGGGTCTTGAGCTGATCGGCACCGCTGATCACCCACCAGCGCAAGTTGTGATGAGGAAATTTGCCGCCATCTTCAGGGATGTCCTTGCCTGCCAGGAAAATGATTTCTAAGCCCTGTGGGCCTTCAAAATGGTACTGATCAGGCAACGGAGCCAGATAGTTGTACTGGCTCGCCTTAATATGACGTACCAGTGTGAACCCAAGCTCCTGGAGGACAGGTTTCACTTCTTCCACAGGTGGGCAGAGAGGACTAAAGGCCGCTCTTTCTCTGCTCTGTTTCTTTGCTTGAGCCATCATTGTCACCTTCTTTGTGCTTGACTGAATTCAAACGTTCTTCGACGACCTAAAAACCGCTCTACAAGCTATTTCACACAGGAACGCTAATTCTCACCACAACCCTGCTCCTGCTCACTGCCTCTATCTCGACTAAGGGCCGCAGTTGTTGCCGCTGCTGGAGCACTTGATGTAACTTGCTAACCTGGCAACGGTACAACTGGCGTTCTCTGGCGTCTCGCGTCGTGTCACGGGACTGCTTTGCCATGAGCAGAGCAGCATGGATAGCTAATACCTGCCAATTTTTGAGAGATGGTTTCCACCGTTGTTGTTTGCCAGCATGATAGCGTTCCTCTTGCGCAGCTGCCTGCTTGATCATCTCGTTGGACAACTCGACGGTGTGGATCGTCTTCATCTCTGGCTGGTCAAGATCGCTCTGTGGCTTTTTGGCCTGAGGCAGCACTATGCTGGCTTTCTTCAGCACAGCGGTTGATGTGGGAGAAACCGCAGGTGTTTGCGTTGCCTGTGGCTGAGCTGGTACGACGTGCTTTCGCTGAACCTGCTTGACATGCTCAATGAGTTCATCGCGCACATCACACGTCGCCATGCCAGCAGACGGCGATCATACTCCAGAAGCAGGCCGAATTGTGCCTCGGTCAGTGTCATCGTGCGGACATGCCGCTCATATGTCATTTCGTCGCTGTCAAAATAGTGAGGCAGAGCGGCAATCGAGAGGCGACGAGACTTGGTCTCGGTGCGGCAAAGGATGCGAGCAAAGAAGAGTCCTGGGGAGTCTTGTTTCCCCGCACAAGTGCAAAGCGGGCGCAGGCTCTTTGGTACCATGAGTGCTAAACCAACGTAGGTCGCATTTCTTTCTCTTGTTCGCTCAAGATATCGGACGAAGGAAGTGGATGGGCCATTGCCTCTCTCCTAACTTAACAGCGTTGTTGCTGCTGGGCTATGCGAGTTGGCTCTGATGGCACCCGAAAAAAGGCACAAAGAGAGCCTAGACCGTCAAAAACGATTTCAAAATTTGACAGGCTAGGCCAGTAATGGCATAATATACGCATACCTAGCACGTCCTAGCAGTACAATAACAGCCTACCAAGCTGAAAAACTGCACTGACCACCAATCAGAAAAGGGACATATGTGCAACGTTATGCACTGGATGAGTCGCGGAAACTAAAGCAGTGCATAACACCAGAGATTACTTGAAACGTTCGGGGTTACCAGCCTTGGACGTTTCATTTATTTATAGGTATGCTCCTTACCTATTAATAATATTCACACCTTCGAGATCATTAATGGTGATAGTTTGACCAAGTGCAAAGTAAACGCCTCGCTATAGCCGCAATAGTATAATCATAAGCTGGCTCCCCATCCTCAATACGCAAAACAGTCTTAGATGATATACCAGAATGATTAGCAAGCACCGAAGAGACCATACAGCTTTAGCCGGTATTCTCTAACCGTCATTAGCGTTGCACCTTATTAACACTACAGCTATCATATCATGTCTATATAATAGTTGTCAATAGGAAGACATAACCAATTATAGCTGTGATACACGATTGTTTAGATGCCTCCAAAGGAAGGCAAACGCGGATGGCAGTTCCCCAGAGCAGTACAAACCAGGAAACCCATTAGAACTTATCATCATAGATATGATGGTATCGTATAAATCACCTCCACATATCCGAGAAAATTATGCAGGAGACATACTAAGAGGTCTTTCCAGAAAATTTGGGGAATGGGCCAGAAGTGGCATAGAAATTAAAACAATTGACGCTTGCGGTGGGGAAAACAGAGTTAGGACGACGCATTCTCGAAAGTGCGGGGTTCGAGTACATAGGAGAAAGCAGCCACGTAGACATATGTACCATCTAGAGATTGAAGAATTAGATCTAAAGTTATTCAAACCCTACAGAGCAGCACGAGCCGAATGGAAGAGGCAGCAAAGCATAGAAAACAGAGAAATGTGAGACCCCAACAGATATAGCGATGTCTATGCATACAGGAATGGAAATAGGTGGTCCAAGACTTGGCAAAAGATTAAACATTCGCCATGGACAAAGAATTTGCGTTTGAGAGGCTGGTGAAGCTTCTCACAAATCAAGGATGTTATAATATCATCCAGACACAAAGAATACCATCTGGATCAAGGAGAAACCATGAGTACACACCCACGCATAGAGGCTAGAGTAAGCGCACTAGAGCGCCGACAACTCAACCTGGAAGCACACACCGAAGAATTAGCCGATGATATAACAGCCAGCATCAAACAACTATCTGGTGACATGAAAGCCAGTTTCAAGCAACTGGTAGACTACCAGATTCAAACAGAACACCAAATAAATGCACGTTTTGAAAAAATTGAAACCCGCCTTGACAAGATGGAAGCAAACTATGGCAACCAAACAAGACATTGCTGCTATGGAGAGCCGCATCCTTGATGCAGTCAAACAACTACTTACTACAATAAACCCGCAGCGTCCCTTACCATAATAAGATATGCAGAACAATAGGAAAGCCTAAAATCCTCACCGTCAGACGCATGATAAGCAAATGAGCCTCAATCTTTTGACTGAGGCTTTTATTGTTTTTAAAGTGGCTAAGAGCATCACCACTCTAAAAGATAGTTACCTTCAAGTAAATTGAGAGGAGAAGAGAGTCGTGAGTGAACAAAGCGCACATGTCTCGCCATTTGAGGCGATCCGCCAGATGGCGGAAGATGGACGTGAATATTGAAGTGCTCGTGATCTGGCAAAAATTCTGGGAGACGCAACGAACTACCAGAACTTCAACAATGCTGTCCAGAAAGCGGAGATAGCCTGTGCCAATAGTGGACAGGTGGCAGCAGACCATTTTGCGTGCTTACACAATATAGTCACCATTGGCTCCGGTGTCCAGCACAACGTTGAAGTGAAGTCTCTCAAGATGGTGGAATGGCACCTTGATCTCGCATTTCCTCCTGGATGGCCTGCTCCTCACGTCCCATTGCTCGCAAGAGCGACACAAAGTTCTCACGTATAATTCTTGTCCTGGGATGATGAGGTCCAAATATCTGCTCCCTGATAGAGAGAGCATGCTGGTACAACGGCTCGGCCTGCTCGTACTTCCCTTGACGCTCATAGACCCACGGGATGCGCAACGAGTTAGAAACAAGCAAGCGGTCAAGAAAAAGGGCGAGTGAAGCATGCATAGATACATATCGATATAATGGGGTTGGACTTGACCGTTTTTGGAGAGTCAGCTTCCACATTCGAACACTCTCTCTGAAATCGGGTCAAGGTCAGGTCAGAGGACTTTCCCCACATCACCCACTGATCCTGCTGTGGTTTTAGTGCCACGATCTACCCTTGAGCGATTAGCTTTGGCCGCCTGTTATTGAGTTGGAAATGTACAAAGTCGAGCTTAGTTTTCCTTTTCTCGAGTTGTCAAATAGGCTATCATGCCGGCCAAGGAATCCTGCTCGTTGAGGAACATACTGAAGCAAAATATGCTCATGGGGAGAGTGTGGCGCTGCTCCGACCGCCCCGAAGCCATTGAGGGTGGGGCATCCAAACGCGCTCGTCCAACATCCATCCGACCCTCCTCCGCGGTTTTCAGGATCGTAAGCTACCTGCAGCCAGGACAGGATTGCCTGAGCCTTCTCTGCCATGACCAAACTGGCCTCGGTGGCCTGCATAGGAGGAATTCAGCGCTCTCTCAGCTGTTAGGTTAAGATTTACCCCTTCGACACGGTGCTGTTGCATCAATGCTCGCCATTGAGCCACAATCGCGTTGTGATCTTCTTCACGTAAAAACCGGAGATCGAAGGAAACTTTCAGCCCAATCCGCTACCACGTTAGGAAGGACACCTCCACTGATTGGAGCCGCGTTAATGCTCACTCCTTCATGTGTTCTATCGAGAGCACAAAATTGAACAGTTTGATGCGCAATTTCCAGGACGGCGCTCGTCCTTTTTCAGGATTGGAACCAGCATGAGCAGACACACCCTGAGCAGTCAGTTTGAACTGCGCGCGTCCCTTTCGGCGGAGAACAATGTTGCCAGGACTGGTTGCCCCCTCTAAGACAAGTACCAATGGATGTTCTTGACAGAGCTGCTCAAGAATTCTGTAGATGGTTCCTCGCGGGGACCTCTTCATCCGGCAGCGAGAGAAAGAGGATCTTGTTGAAATCTCGATATTTTGTTTCCTCCAACAGTCCTTCCAAGGCATACAGACCTTGAAGAAGACAAGCTTTCATATCAATACTTCCTGTCCGTAGAACCTGTCTGCTTCAAGGCGCACTGGGGAGCGGAGACTCCTTCAGTATACACGGTATCGTGGTGTCCTAACAGCAAAACCGTTGGGGCTTTGGGATTCTCTCCCGCGTATTTCTCCTCCAACAGCGTTCCCAGAAGCATGCTTGAAAATGGTAGAGGTCATTCCCAACTGATGTAACTTGTCGGAGAGGAGCCTTGCTATTGCATTGAGTCCCTCTGGGTTATTCGAGGCGGAAGCCGTTTCTAACCACTCTTGGAGTTCGTTGACGAAGCTCTCGCGACGTGAATTGGTAAAACGCATCGTTTCTTGTATGGTTCTCACCACCACCTTTGGAAGATGTATGAGGGCACCTTGCTCCTGGTGTTGTGACATCGCTCTTTTCGTTCCTTTCGCTGCATTCAAGTAGTAATGAGTAGTTGAAAGATCGAAGCGGATAAGCGTGAACAGGCATTTTTCGATCACCCGGCTCATCAATTTTCAGGGTTGGGGGAGCTACCTCAATGAGAGAGTACAACAGATGTTGTGTGAAGTAACCCGCCTAACGTGAGTGCAATTCCTCTCTAGCTCTCTACTGGTTTTTTGTTTTCACGCCCTATGATCTCTTCTTCAAGATTTCTGTTCTCATTTTCATGCTTCACAACCCGTACAGGAGCTTTGCGATAGCAATACCAATGATACCAGGGAATAGCTGAGAGTAAAATGGTTCCCGTAATGAAAAACCACCAAGAACCGCCGATTAAAAAAATGTAGCCTAACCAGACAGCAAGAAACAAGAGCGGCGGAACATAAGATAATGATCTCACACTTGAGTACTTAATGTACGGGAGATCTCTGGGCTCTCTGGCACGGATAGCGTGGTAGACGGGGAACAAGTCTTGTACCCAGCGAGTCAGGTCGATAGCGATATGAGCTGCCCTGACTTGTACGTGATACCAGATCAGGGTGAGAACTGTTCCAAGTACAATAAGAAAGATTCGTGTCAAGGAGGGGATTGAGCTGTTGCTCACTAAAAGAGCAAATGCAGCAACGAGTGCGGACTCACTCGCTACAAAAAAGTTTAGCCGTTGGTAGAGGATGTTGATGAAATGCTCGCGATAGCCATAGACTAATTCGATCTGTTCTCCGGCCCATCCGTTTTCCTGATGCTTTTGCATACGCTGTTGCCCTTTCCCATGGAGTACAGTACGGTTTTTTCCTCAGAAACGAGGAAATGCAACCTCAGTTATTCTTTACCAAGAGAAACGCGTGCGAAAGCGCAAAATCAAATGAGAAACTCAATTGCAGAGAATGGTGTTGATGGACAATAAGAATGGCTCTCCCTCAATTGAGGTAAGACAAACGTTCTCAAGAAAGGATCAGCAAGACCCGGCTTTGCTGCTTCATGAGTTCCCTCGTCTGCTCCAGATGCGGACGCATCAGCCGCTCATAGCTGACCTGCGGACTCTGCAGAAATCGATACGCTGCTTGACTTCCCATTTGCTCGGGTAACAACGCCATTGGTTTGTGTGCCAGATCTCCAGCCAGCTTCACAGCCCTTTCTGTACGTCGTTGATCTCCTAACCGTACCAACCCATACGTCATCACTGCCCATTCGGTTGCACTTTGCTGGCTATATTCTTCCATTTCTTCTCTTCTTCTTTTTTACTCTTTCTACTTTTCTCTCCTCCATTCTATCATTCTTTGACAAGAAAATTGTGGGTAAGAGACAGGACGAAGATCCCACTCCTGCAGGTAGACCGAGTACTTAGCATCTTCTAGCTGCCATGCAATCCATTGTGCCCACTGGCAATCAACATCAACGTAGCTGATGAAAAAGTCCTTGTGTGTCTCTGGCATTTCAGGTGCTTTCCTTCTCAAACACTGCTGTTGTCGAGTATAGCATGTTCTGGGTGACACAACAACATGCAATCATCTCATTCCTGGTCAAAATCTGTTGCAATAATCTCTCTCATGTTTGACACTGAAAAACACAAGCACACACAGTGGCGAACAACCAGCCAGAGAGGCTAGGTGCAACGAGAGAGATGAGAACGCACAAGGCAGAGATGGGATAGAGGGAATATGCAACTGACGACGACGCATAAAAAAGCACTCGATCACTACTCTCAAGAACTGGTGGCCTATCATGAGAAAAAAGTGACCCACGAAACGGCTGTGAGGAGCGCCTTTCAAAACCTGCTGGCGGCATTTGCTCAATCAGCCAACTGGTGATGGAAGACGATCAGACGTGCCGGCAAAAAGAAAAGTCGTCTCACAACCATGCACGAGAGGATGAGAATGCAAAGACTCGTATCCTCTTCATTGCATGGGAATGACCAGTTGCTAGCTCTTCTTTGTGGCTACTGCTGTCACGGGCAACGTAGCCAATCCCTGCAACTCATTGTGGACCCAAACAACCCCATTGATATTTCCGCCAGTCTTCGGATCGAACTGACCTACGTAAGCAGTGGTTGCATTCGTGACCATCTCATCGAGCAAAGCCAATGCCTCATTGCTGCTCAGTTGCATCTCGTCCATGTTCACCAGCTTGACCGCATCCTGACGAATTGTTTGCAGAGACTCAGAAACCAGTATGAGCGCACGATGAATCTTGAGCGCCAGTTGCTCCTGCTCCCTCGTATGTCCTGGGGCATTGGCCACTGCCTGCAAATGGAGATCCACGTGAGGGATGTAGGCTGGCATCCCTTGCGTTGGACTCACCTCCAACAAACCAATCTTCCCGGCTCGCGGGTCTACGAGAAGCGGTGAGTCCGCAGGAACATCTCCTGAGCTGTACACAGCAGTAGCCCCATCCAGGTAGTCCAGCACTCTGATCATGTGACGATGGATCAGATCGGTTTGCTGGCCTCCTGCCCAACTATCACGAGCCGCACTTGACCACTCCAAGATCTTCTCCGTGTTTCGGTACAGCCAGATATCCATGCCACCTGCAAGCCCTATCTGCTGAAGCATCGGTTCCTCGGCTAATAAATGGCGTATATGCGAGAGGAGTGAGTAATGCATCTCGTCTCCTGGTGTCGGGATGTCAGGAATGCTTCCGATGGCACGCCAGGAATCCGTATCAGGCGATGGCATTGTGGGTTGCACGTTGCCGTTCTGCTCGGTCACCAGGAAGCGGCTGTAGCGTGCAAGCAGATTTTCGTGAGCAGGTTGGACGTAGGTCAGTTGGGCCGTTCCTCCCATGATTGCAAGCTTTCCCAGCAAGAGCGGCTTTGTCTTCCTATCTGATTTGTCTGGGAGTAACCATGCAACATCGTCCTTCCCTGAAGGTGGCATGGAGAGGCTGTGCAAACGGAGTGTCACGGTGTCATCGAGTCCCAGAGTGCTTGTTGGGTCAAGTTGTCCACTACTGGTAAAAGCAACCTGACCGACAGATGCCCCTTGATCTGCCGTACTTGTGAGGGAAGGAAGCGGAGAGAACAAGACTGGAATCAGGACGGTGCTCGTGACAACCAAAAGGGCCGCCAGTATCACAAGCAGTTCTCTGTGCCTGGCCTTGATCCGTTGACGGGAGGACGGCATGGAGAAACCTTCTGCGTCTGGGGTGATTGGCAGACGAGGCCACCCACTGTTGCTTGACGGCCTCTCCTCGGACAGGTCACTTAGGGCGGCATGTAGCTCTTGGGACTCATGCTTGTAGAGAGCGGCAACCACAGGCTTGTGCTCATTTTCCACAGGATGGTTTGTTGTCTCTGGAATTCATAAAAAGCGCTCTCTTTCTTGTTGGTTTTCTTCTGCTCACGAATTGAGAACATCATTCTTCCTACGTGTTTCAGGCATCAATGCGAATGGAATGGGGTGATGAGAAGGTCTCCCGTTCTGCTGGTCTGATCACACGTGTCGATCATGTTGGATATTGTCACGGTTGCTGGCTGGCCTGACCGTTTGCCGGTATTCCTTTTTTTCCTCTCTTATCAAGTATAGTGACAAGAACACGTCTTGTGCTGGAAGAGATCGCTCTGTTTCTGCGAGGGACATTGCCAAAAACAGAGATGTCCTTGTGCATGCCGTCTGAAAAACCCTCATTGAGTACACCGTACCCAATTGTCCTCCAGTTGAGGTCGCTCGACAAGACCTGGAAGGTCTGAGAAGTGACACTCCTCTCATCTTAAAGAACAGAGACAGGCACTCCTTTTGAGGAAATGCCCGTCCATTCACTCTGCCTACAATGTCAGCCATCTTCCCAATCTCTTACGCCGGTTGCACAATGTTGGGAAGTGCTCCTCCTGCTTGATCCAATGCGTAGGTACTGACGAGCCAGCCGGTTCCACCCATTGCCGGATTCGGACCCTGAGCTTCTGGTGGAACACGGAGCAACAGGACAACCATGTGATGGGTACGAGGCTGCCTGGTTGTCTGGTCTCTCTCCTTGCCCTCGATTCGATGCTGGTGCTGCGGATCGGCAGGATCAAGCTTCGACTGCCAGAGCTGGAAGGAGACATCTGCCCATGACAAATTGCTGCTGACCTTGCACAGCGAATCGGACCACCCTTGGCTGTGGATTGATTGCCATCTGGATCAGTTGCGTGTTGGCCACCCGATCGAACAAGACATTGTCGGTGACACGTTCGTCATTCTGCTGGAAGCGTTGAAGACTCCCAGCAGTCAGGAGAAACGTCGCTGCCACGAGCGTTCCGCCGTGGTTGGCACGTGTTCCGATGCTGCGGAAATCCAGACTCATTTCACGATCGGTAAATGTCGTTGCGGTACGTATGGCCTCCAGGTCATCACCCATCGTAAGACCGGCATTGACCCAGCCATCTGGCAGTTGTTGTGGAACCCAGTCCAGAGACGATTGTGCTGCTTGGCCAGGTCCAACAGGGGAAGGCCGTAGCGCGGGTTGTGGTGGCATGGCGTATTTGCGTGCCTGCAGCGGTGGTATGCTGCGTGCGAATGCACCGATCAGCAGCCCTGCGAGAATGGCGGCGACACAGACAAGAACCATGATTCTCAACACTGGGATCTGGCGCTTGCTCCCAGTTTTCTTGACATTCGGGAGCTTCAGCGGGCCGGTCCCAGATTGGCAGATTGCTGGTCTGGTGCCGTGATTGTCGGCATTGCATGGGAGCGTTGAAATGGGGCGACAACGTGGCTCTCGCAAGGCTCCTCATCTTCAAAGAGAAAAAACGTCTCCTCAGGTTGGGATTGGGCAGAAGGTTCCGCTAGCAATGGTATGGACACTTGTGGTTGCGCATTCGACTGCTCAGATGCGTCGAAGGGGTGAGATTCAGAAGGAGAATGCTCGTCCTGGATGGCTCGTTGTGTTGTCATCAGACAAATCCTTTCCGTAGATCTCGATCGAGATCCAAGGAGTGCAATGTTTCACGATGGCAGAGCAGAACCCATTGGCGGTCCCGCGAGAGAGGTATCTGGAAGAACAGTTTACCAAAATGGTGACCGGGAAAAGCGGAACGAAACCAGAACACGACCGGAACACGATAGGAAAACAAGCAGGAAAACTAGAACAAGATAGGAACACAATAGGAAAAGAACCGGAACACGACCAGGAAACAAGCAGGAAAACCAGAACACGACCGGAAAATCATCCGCTTTCTCCAAAGGAACAAAAAAAGATCAATGTTCTCAACACAAACAAGAAAGAGGAGAGAGGTCCTCGTGGGAAGTACCTCTCTCCTCTTCAAGGTTGTCTCTTACCAGAGTGTCCGTTGTTGTGATTTTGAGTCTTTCGTGCCGGACATCGCAACAGCCTCATGTTGCGACCCATCGGTGAGAAGATCCCAAAGCGTCGGAGTATGATGCTCCGACGCCGACCTCTTCTTGGAGGGAGAGTGTGGCTGAGGCTTTCGCTGTTCCTCTGCCTGCGGCGTCACGGCTGGGATCGTCTGAACTTCGACCTGGACAGGCGGCTTTTTCGAGGCTCTCATTGTGCTCCCTTTGCCAAGTTTGCGACGTTGACGTACGAGCTGAATGTGATCGTTGTTCCCAAAGATGAGCACCAGTGCTGTTTGTTCCTGGCGTTTTGCAGGTGAAGATGGAACCAGAGATGTGAGAGGTCCCTCGCCATCTCCCTCTTGAGTTGAGAAAGCACCATCACTCTGAGTGGGCTGATCGATGACTGGTGACACTGTCTCTGCTTGAGACTCAGCTTGTGCAACAGAAGACATTGGAATGCTCGGAGTCGTTCCGGTTACGAAGGGTATCACCGGCTCCCATCTCGATCTGCTTCCTGCATCCCCTTCGATCACCTGCACCTGGTGAGGCATTGGCCGCATTCCCCAGATCACTGGTTGTGGACCGGTGAAGAAGGCTGGAAGGCGATTCGCGAGGGTATCGATCACTCCAAGCCATGAGCGGCCACGTTGTAACGTCTCACGCTCTTCCCCTGCCCTGCGTGCAAAGGCCGCTTTCAGTTTTTCCCCATCATCCACTTCTAAGAGTGCCAGTGAATCTTCCTCTCCGGCCTCTTCATCGGGAAGAAGTTCCGCCTCGACCGTTGCCGAAAAGCGAGCCAGTGTGGTCCGATCTGCTCCTGCCTCTTCAATGAGTGCTCCTCGTGCCGGTTCTCCTGCAAAGGATGCCGCTGCGCCACTCTGCCCTCCCAACTTCCGCATCTTCTGGTGCCCTGCGGTCCCTGCGTATGCCAGATAATAGATTCTGACCTCCTCGCGCTTCCCTAAACGCCAGGCACGACGAGAGGCTTGCTCCAACATGAACAGATTGAGTGCCATTTCGTACCAGATGATCGTATCCACGACGCTTTGCAGGTTGATCCCCTCGTTGACCCGCGAGTAGGGAACCAGGGCAACTGTGACGGCTGGCTCTCCATCGAGACGAGTACCCATGGCATCAATGATCGCCTGTTGCCGATCTTCTGGCTTCACCTGATTGGGTAAGATCCAGCTCTCAATGTTTACCTGCTCTAAGACCCACTGGAGACGCCTGGCAGTGGAACGCTCTTCATTCTGATCAATATAAATCATGAGTCGCCGCCCCTCGGTGAGTTCTTGTTGGACCAACGCGATGAATTGCTTTTCCAGCGGATACAGGTAATCCCAGGAGAGTCTGGGCGTCTTGAGCAGGCATGTTTTTCCAATCTCCTCGCCCCAGGCAGTTCTTGTCGTTTTCCACAGCTCAAACGGCTTGTTACAGGGGAGAATGGCAAACCAGCGCGGAATGGTCCCCTGCGCCATCCGAGCCGTTTGGTTGCCCTGACGCGCCTGTTGGGCGAGTGACTGTACCACATTCAGGTAGGCACCCTGCAGGTCATGGTCCTTGACCCAAGATTGGAGCCGTTCACTCTCTGCTCGTGCCTCCCTTAAAGCGGATTGGGCCGCTTCCTCTCGGAGGCTGAAGGCTTGCAGAGCTTCACGGGAGGCCAAACCATCGCGTACTGCCACAAAGAGTCGTTGTTTCTCTTGTGCTAGCTCTACCAGAGCGCGTTCTGGCACTTTGACAATCTCTTTCACCAATCGAGCTTTTTCCTCAACGAGTGGGTCACGCATCGAGACCACTTCTGGGATCTCAACCTTTGGCGGCATGAATGCGCCAACATCGAGCACCGTGAGAAACGTGAGCGATTCCAGCAGGTATGGGATGAGCTTGGCTGAAAGCCCTGGCGCTGGCACCGTCGAAACCTGCACATCCGTTTTGCCGCCGCCTTTGCGGGCATTTGACTCATACTCTTTCACCCAGAGTTGGATCACTCCGTAGCGTCTCTGTGCCTCTGATGCTTGCCGCCACGAGAGACCCAATCGTTTCCAGAACGGGGGAGAAAAGCGATACCAGTAGAAGAAGAAACTCACGATATCGCCACCGAAATGAGTTCCACTGGTCAGCATATGCGACTGCGAGGCTTGCATGACTCGGTGCATCGCACGAGCAATATCCGATGTCTGACCACGACCATTATGACTCTCATCGACAATCGCGAGACCAACACATCCTTTGAAGAAGAGGATGAGATATTCATAGACGCCAAAGCTATCAGGTGGAGGAACGACCAGATCGTAGTGGCGTTGGATCTGATGTTCTGCTGTACCAGGAACCACGAGAGGTGCTCCATGGTCCTGTACAGGGGTGATTTCGGCATTGATTCCGTGTTGTTGCTTTGGCCCCTTTTGCTTGTCGGAGGTCTGACTCAGATGAACAGAACGAAGCAAGAGGGCGTCCCTGTGTTATTGCTTCTCGCTTCATCTGCTCGATGACGTGCGCCCATTCCCGATAGGAGATCGCCGGATACTTCTCCCGCATTGTTTCTACCCGTGTCTGTGTCCACAGTGGCGCACGCTTGAGTCTCTGCTTCCGCTGTCGGCGGGCAGCGTTGCGCTTGTCTGCACAGGTGCACCAGCGCGGTTTCTTTTCAAACCAGACCCGGCTGGTTATGGTGGCTTTGAGGCATTCGTTGTCCTCTTCCTCTTCGGTGCGCAGAACAGCGGGTTCATCCAGCCCGCCTTGAGATGAGGTATCCTGCTCACCGCCTGGAATTGCCCGCAGAACCCCAAAGCAGTCGGGACACCCAAAACGCGTTTCTGTTTCGGTGAGCAGGTCCCCACTCTCGCGGAAACGATAGCCAGTAATCTGTCCGTCCTGGTTCTTGACTGGCTCAAGAAGTGGAAGGAGATCTTCCTCTGGAGAGAGGACTCTTCCCTGCTTGTGCCTCTCTAGCACAGCCGGTTGCCAGGTACGCCCCGAGCCACGCGGCTGTGATTGTGAGTGGGAACAGATGGCAATGACTGCTGGGGCAGTACTTTCCGCACAGCGCTTGAGCCAGCGAGGAATATCATCAAAGCGCTGCACCAGGATGGTCTCGGCCTCTGGCCAGGCGGCACGAATTTCCTTTTCGTACTCCTTTGTGACCTTTTTGGAGTCATCACCAGGACTGGCAGAGCACTGGGTCCTGCCTCTTCGGGGAGAAGAAGCTGGCCACTCTTGTGCCTGCGATAGGCGACAACTCGGCGCGTCTGCGGATCTTCACGGATTTGCGCTCCGCCATCCTGATTTGGTAAGCGTTCTCCATACACTGGTTCGAGATCGAGCATCGCCAGCGTGCGCGGATTTGAGAGCCAGGTGCGTCGGAGTTGTCGCATCCAGGTGGGTTGTTTCTTGCCCAAATCACTGGAGCGATGCTGCCACGCATATGCCTGGCGGGCTGCTGTCGCGACGGCGATGCGCGTCTTTCCTGTACCAGGTTCCCCTTGGATTGCGACCAGGCTGCGTTCATCGAGGGTACGACCCATGGCACAAACACGATGCATCTGCGCAGGAGCTAGTCCTGGGAAGGCCGATTTCGGCAGTTGCTTATCGAGGCCGAACTGCGAGAGGACATGCAACTCCCAGTTCTCTGGATCGAGCCGATAGAGCGGTGGGCGTTTCTGCTGTGCATAGGCAGCAAGCGTTGTGATCCAAGGAGCCAGGAAATCGAAGACCGCATTGCCTTCATAATACGTGGTGTGGCCCTTCTCCAGGTCGAGTACACCCAGGACAGGGTAGTCCTGTAACTGCTTGGCCTCTGCACTCACAACCCCTTTCTCCCGCAAATTCTGCCTGGTCTCTGCGTCCAGAGTCATCTTTGACCATTCTGAACCAACGAATGCGGAGAGCAAGTAGGGGTGCCCATCGAGCCTGATCACCTCTCCACCAAGCATTCCCGTCATAATCTCAGCGGCAACGTGCGCGACCCCTGTATACGGCATCGCCAGGCTCTCAAGTGCTGCCTCTTCTTGCCACGTCGTCGCTGCCGCCCACTCTGCAGAGAGATCGGCACCATTGCCGGTCTCTCCATCTGAGCCAAGCAGCGCTTCCAGAAGCAGGGTATCAGAAGCATTCTGCATCTGAAAGGACGGCACACTTGCTACGGGAGGAACGAGGTATCGGTCTGCCAGTGGTTCAGATGGGAGTGTCGGAGGAGCAACATTTCCTGCCCACCCTTCTTCGCCATGAGCGTCTTTGCGCCAACGATATGCCAGGAGGGTTTTGATCAGTGTTTCATCCAGATCACGTGGGGAAGTTCGTTTGCGTCCGACGACGACAATCTGGGTGTACTTCTCGAAGGGGCATTCCTCCTCCCCAAGAGCTGCATCAGGGAATTTCCAGACACGGATCTCATCGAACCAGCGCGTCCAAAACGTCACCATCCTGCGATCCCAGGCCACACGGGCCGGAATGATGGCCACCAGAATACCGCCTTCAACCAGAGCCTCTGTCGTTTTCGTCACAAATTGATACTCAGCTCGCTTCCCGTTGACAAAGAAGTAAGGAGGGTTGGTCACCACAAGACTCAAACTCTGTGGTTGGAGACGAACCCCTTCAAAGGCGCATGGCAGAATTGTTGGCGCAAGTGCTGCCAGGCGCGTTCGTGCAACAAATGCACGCTCAGCGCTAATCTCAATGCCAGTACAATGGATGAATTCTCTCTGCGTCTGTTCGAGCAGTGGCAAGAGCAGATCGCCTTCTCCCGCTGCTGGATCAAGTACGGCAATCAGTCTTCTCTCTGCCTCATGGCATGATGAGAGTGCTGTGAATGAGAGAACATGTTGAAAGATGCGTGCGCTCAGAGAAGGTGGTGTGCGTACAAATGAGGAGTGTGAGAGGTTTTCCAAAGTTCCATTTGCCATCGTGATGCTCCTTTTTTGCGGATACAAGAAACCCCCATCTGCTAGATGCCAGGTGGGGGCTTGTAACAGAACGATGAAGTGTTACCAGGAGAGCCAGCCTTGATGAATGCCTTGTGCGATCAGAGCATTCCATTGGTAGACATCTGGGAGGATCTTCCAGACACGCACGCCAAGAGCGGGCAGTGGCACGATCAGCTGACGAGAGCGTCCACGCTGCCAGAGTTCGCTTGCCCACTCCACAAGCCGTTGCGGATGGGCATCATCGCGGTAGAGCAGAACCACACGCATCGCCCGAAGATGTCCGAGGAAACTCAAGGCATGGGGCGTCTCTTCTCCAATGTTGCCGAGCACATAGCGTGTCATGACCTGGGGGACACGTATGTGCTCATGGCGAGGGTGATTCCCCATATGCGGTGTGTTGAGAATACCCTCTGCGATATGTGCTCCAAGAGGAATGGCGATCGCATGCACCATCTTGAGTCCGGGAAGGGTACAAGCAAATTGTTTATAATTGTCATCGAGCCGTTTGAAAACCTGTTGCTCGCAGTCCCAGGTCACCTCCGATGAGGGTTGGAAGACCGCCTCCTTCTTTTTCCAGATTTGGGCCATCACGGCACTCACGCTCGTATCGCGTCCAACGAGACTCATCAGTGCAACCTGCCCATCATCAAAGGCAATGGCGGCAACCTTGACGACCTGGCCATCCTGTTCCACGGTTCCGACGAATCCGTTTGGGTTGATTGGTCGTACTGGCATGGTGCCTGTGAGTAAGGGGACGGTGATCGGTAGGCTTGGTATCTGTACTGGTGTAGCAACCATGATTTCTTTCCTTTCTCTCGGGGGATGCGAATGCAGTCATTGGGGTCGTCTGAGTCAAACAACGTGAAAGGCCGTTGACGCCGGTTCTGTGAGGAACCTGGGAACCGGCATGAACGGGCCATGGTGAGCATGTCAAGGGTGAAGAGTGACATTGAGCAGAGCCGCTTCCTTACCACCCCATCTTTTCTTTCAGGCTGACAAAGCCAGGATTGCCAACGATCAGATGATCAAGCAGTTCAATTTCGAGCAGTTCACCTGCTGACCTGAGTTGACGGGTGATTTCCACATCTTCGGGTGACGGATGTGGATCAGAAGACGGGTGGTTATGACAGACAATTAGGGAGGAGCAATTGCGTATCACAGCGGGACGAAAGACCTCAGAGATCCGCACGACTGAACTGTTCACGGGTGGAAAAGTGTATGTTCGTGTTGTGAATGTTTGTTGTAGCTTAACTTTCTGCATCTGGAAGTTTTCTGTTTCTCTCCTGTACAGGCGTAGCTACGATAGCAGATCAGAATAATTGCTTCATTGATCCTTGAGGAGTAAGCGAATGAGCAACAGCGAGAAGATCCCCAAGTTGTTCTCAGCAAAGAGCGTCATTGTTTCTGTTCCCCTGCCAGCGCGGTCTTAGACCTGGTGGCCCTGCCCCATTCAACCCCACCGGCCACCAGATCACGCCCGCGATCTCCGCACTTGTGCCTCGACTGCCTCCCTACCAACCCATCCACCACCTCAGTCGATCAAAGTGCGGAGCTGTGTCCCCACTTCCCCCACCTGGGCAGGTTCCTCTCGCTATCTCGTCGGCTCTCTCATGAGATCGTCCACACTCAGGGTGGCTAGAGGTTGGCCTGCGTAGTTCGAGGTCGGAGCCTCTTGCCGATGCACTTCCACGCGCACTGCGCCGACCTTGAGTTGGAGGACACAGCGCGCTGACTTCATGGCGCTAACCACTTCACGGGAACGAGTACAGGTGAGACGAGTAATCACTTGTCCGGTGGCATCGCGGGCAATGATGATGAGACCTGTAGGAGACAGTTCGGAGGAGTTGGGTTCCTGACGTGGTGTAACCATCCTTCACTGTCCCTTTTTACGGCGAGAACGTTCTCTGCGTTGCTTTTCACTCTGTTCGAGTTGGTGGGACAACTCCAAGAATTCCTCCCGTTGCTGCTTCACTTCTTCCTCGAGAAGATATTCTTCTAATTTTCCATAGCGAGCTGACTGAGTCAAAGACAGACCAAATGCCTCAACAAGATATTGTGGTCCATAGCGTTCTGTGACTGCCATAAAACAGGTAATTCTGAGGAGTTGTGGTGAAGAGTGCGCAAAACTCTGTACCTTACGCGCCAACGTTTTCGTTGTCACGGGTTGATCATTCAACCTGTGTTGGTCACTGATAAAAAGGTAACTTCTTTGTTTGGCATATGGCAATTCTGTACGCTTCTGCAAGAACTGTTCAAGCAAGAGGAAGTCTTCTCCTAATAAATAGGCAGGTGGCCTTCCTTGGATATGAATCACCCGTCTCTCGATATCAACATCACTCATCTTGATATGCCGAATTTGCTGTGAGGAAAGACCATGATAGAAACACAGCGCAGCTGCAAATGCTTCCCAGGGATGAGTGGAGAGCCCCTCGCGGATCAGCCGGGGCAAGCGCTTTTTGCTCCTCTTGCTTGAGAGGTTCATCCTTCTGAGGTAGCTCCCTTGAAGGGTAATTTGCAACTGGCACATGGGTCATGAGCTTTCTTTTCCGCGCTAGGCGAAAAAATGCATGCAGCTCTTTGCGAACCACCTCTCTTTCTCGGAGGGGTAGTGTTAAGAGGAAAGTAAGAACATGACCTTCCTGAACCATATGCCATCCAGTGAGCTCCGGCAAGTATTCCCTAAACCATCGAATGATTTTGGTGAGAAGTACGATGTCATGTTCCAGGGTACGAAGTGACAATGGCTTGCTGGCATTTTGCTCGATGTGTCTCCTCCTTCTGTTCAGCCTCTCGTTGAAATACACTTCCACTAATCGTCGATACTCTTGGGGAAGAGATTCAATTTTGGCCCGCATGATCTCAATGCTCCTCTCCTCCTCTTGAGGAAAGAGGACCTGCTCCTTGACGAGGAAAGCTCTAAAAAAGGTTGGAGAGGCGTGTTTCCCTATGACCGATCCGATTTGTGTTTCTAGCCATTCCTTGCTCATTTGTTCTGGCCTTCTAAAGGTCTTTTCTGCCTCCTGGAAGATGATGACCGCCTTTGAAAGCATTCCGCGCTTGTGGCTCAAGAGGAATGTCATGTTCCTGAAGGAAAATACCTAATCTCTTAAAAAATCCTTTTGCCCATATCGTAAAGAGGATCTTGTCAATGTAGGCATCACTTAAAAGGAAAGCGACTCTCCTGCGGTTGAGGCAGGGGTCGCATGTTTTTTTGTGGTGTTTCATCTTCCATGCCGCTAGGTTGCCTCCGCATACGACACAGCAGTGTTGTTCCATACGCTACGCCTTTCAAATTGGTGGAAGGATCCTTCGAGGCGTATCATTGACGGCTCTTTGTGTCTCGTGTTCCTGTGGCTCTGGCTGACCTGTCTCAACCAGGGAGGGGGTATGCTGCCAGAGATCCGATGGAGTACAGCCCAGAGCAGTACACAGTGCGTCCATTGTCTGGGCCTTGATCTGTCTTGGTTCCTCCGTTAGCAGAGCACTAATGGAAGGGGCTGAGAGCCTGTAGCCTGCTTTCTGCTCCATGAGTCTTCCCAGTTCTGCCCCTGTCCAGATGTTACGGTCTGCCATGACCTGTCTGAGTCGCCATTTCAACGCCATTGAGTCGCTCCTATTACGTCTAGCAACAACTTTCGCCATTTCTCTTGAGAGAGTCTCACCCGTTTCTCAAGATAATCGGAGGAAGCTGTGGTGTAAAGAAACGTGGTACTGATTTCAGCGTGGCCTAGTAGTTCTTTCATGGTCAACAGATCAACTCCCCGTTCCGTTAAAATGGAAGCAAAGGCGTGTCGAAGCTGATGAGGGCTAAACATCTCATCGGACGTGAAACCTAACTCCTTCTGCCGCCTGGCAAGGTTCCCACGCGCTGTATCTCTTGGAATCCGTTGCTTGTCTTCTGAAAGAAACAGCGGGCCTTCTTTGGAATCGGTGAAGATTGTCCTCACGTGCTCTAGATACCAGCGCAGGAGTTGATCCAGATCATCGAGCATTGGTACCCACCTAGCCTTGTATCCCGATCCTCGTGATCCTTTCCCAAAACGCACATGCAGTTTTCCATGTTCTCCCAAATCAAACCGACAGTCCTTTACGTCCAGCATGACTGCCTCGGTGATACGCAGCCCTGAAAGTTCAAGCATTTTGAAGAGGGCATAGTCTCGTGCAACTGGGGCGAATTTTCGCGCCTCGGCCATGTGTGTTTTCATGTCTGTCCAGAAGCGCTGACGGATCTCTGGCGGTGGTGGTGGAACAGCGTTTTCTCGATCGTCCTGGCGGTGAGTATGCCGATTGAATTTATCCAGGACCATCGGAATCGCAACTCGGTAACGCTGCCAAATCTCATGGGCATGCCGTGAGCGGAGGTAGTCTAGAAAGGTTGTGATATTCGACTGGTACTTTCTTCTCGTAGAGTAGACTAATCCTCGACCAACGAGCTGTTCATAGAATTGGTCAACATCGTGTATGGTAATTTCCCAGATGAATTTGGCAGCTACTTTGAGAAACTCATCGAGATTCCTGCTGTTCAGCGCAATGGTTTCTTCAGTATATCCTAAGACACGTTGTTGCTGTTCCCATAATCCCTGCAGTTTTGCTTGATACGCAAGCGATTCTTCATAGGTTGGTGGTGTAAGTTCAAGCGCCTCAGCAGTCCCTATGACTCTGAGGAAAGGCGTGTCTGCCATACGAGTACACACTCCATTAGTTATTACCTAATATATTTAGGCAATGCCTAATATATCATAGATGAGCTTACTTGGGAAGATGCGCTATCTCCGGTGGTTATGACAGACAATTAGGGAGGAGCAGTTGCGTATCACAGCGGGACGAAAGACCTCAGAGATCCGCACGACTGAACTGTTCACCGTCCCTTTGTAGAGCTTGTTGTACTCAACGACATGATTCTTCCTGTCCAGGACCAGGACATGCATCTCCTCATGATCGAGATGAATCAATTCATTGCGAACGAGCTGAAAGGCGTCATCGGAGCTGCGAATTTGTGTCTTCTTAATTCGTTCAAGCAGATGGCAACGGGAAATCAGTTCGTAGGACATCTTGAGCCGATTGATCTGATTCGTACTGAGTCCAAACCTCGTCAAGCCTCTCGGGGTGTTGACGAGTTCCTGGATGAGTCCTTGGAGTCCACAGTCACCGAGAATGCGCTGTGCAATCTGGGCAAGGTGTTTGCTTGGCCTGCCGCTAGTGGAGAGAACGAACGTTAACACTTCAGAGTCGCTCAAAGAGAGGAGGCCACGTTCGTATTCCGCCGCTAATTCCCGTAACCGTGCAGATGAATTAGGCATGTGGCACCTCCATCACTTCCCAATGCTCCTCGCGACAGATGATTTGAGGGCAAACGCTCCTCAACGACCAGACCCACTCATCAGGGAGACGATAGCGTGCAGGCTGAACGACCTCACTGACACGGGCACTCTCCGTAAGGAGTTGTGTGAGCGCTTGCACCATTTCCTGTTGCAGGCACACTGCACGCTCCCTCGTCTTTGCACCTCCCAGTTTGTAGGGCCATGTCAGCACCGCATTCCGCTCGAACCCAAGCAACTGGGCAGCGAAGAAGGTACAGTAGGAGACAGGGCTAGTAGCGATGGGACGCGCAGTCAGGTGCACAGCGTATTGCCAGACATATTGTGTCTGATTCGGCACCTGTCGTTGGAGTGGCATCAAGAACACCGGCTGGTGGGTCATCCCTTTGAGGAACACGTCGAGGGTGCCGCATTCGACGGCGAGTCCTGCGTGTTTGACGTGTAATGATTGTTGTGGTACCTTATCTTCCATATGAAAGGTTTTCCCCTTTCTGTCAAACAAGGTCTTGTCCCCTGTTTGCGGCTAGTGGGACAAGACCTTCGTCTTCTTTATGTGGTAAAAGTGACAGATTTCTCCTTACAAATGGTGAGGAAGAGGCGGAGAGCACTTCTCATCCCTGATATTGAGAGCGGAAGCTGTGCTAAAGAGTCATGTTGTGGCAGTGGAATCGCTTCCTGCTACCTGCTCTGCTTTGCCCCTTGCACCTGGTTGACAAGCATGCGGAAATGGCTCATGTGCAGTTGTTCGAGAGAGGAAACATTGAAATCGAGGCAAAGTTGCTGTATCTTGCGGTTGTCTCCTCCACAGAAGGAGCGTGTGATCCAGGCCAGTTGTGGAGGCGTGACTCTCGGATCATCCTCATCTTGTGTGCTGGGAGGTGAACTGATTTGTGTCTGAGTTGATGAAAATGCTCCCTCGTTTAAGGCCAGATGCTCTCTCTGGTCACTCCGACCCACAGCAATTCTGCTCGATTCCTCGATGGACCAGACAACTGTTTCGCTTAATAGCCCTTCACGGAGTCGTTATCAGGGTAGTGGGTCATACCTGGATGACGTGTGGTAAAATGAAAGTATTGGTGCCCCAAAAAGGAGGAACATCATGGTAACAGTCACTATTTACTGCCAACACTGTGGTAGCGATGATATAGTGCGTAACGGTCATGCATCGAATGGGAAGCAAAGATATCTCTGTAAATCATGTAAGAAGCAAAGTCGTGAGAATCCTGCAACAAATGGTTATACAGAAGAACGCCGTGAAGAGATTATAAAATCATATCAAGAGCGAAGCAGCTTACGAGGGCTAACGAGGACGTTTGGCGTATCACGGAATACAGTGAAAGATTGGTTAAAAAAAAGCAGCTCTCCTGCCACCTTTGCGGGAAACGCTGATTGCACCAGACCCAGATGACCCAGATGCGACAATAATGGAATTAGATGAACTATGGTCATTTGTCTTTAAAAAGGTGAATATGTCGTGGATCTGGATTGCCCTTTGCCGTAAGACACGACAAGTGATTGCACGAGCAATTGGCGATAGAAGTAAAAATACATGCATCATCCTTTGGAATAATATTCCAGATGTCTATCGATCTGGGCATTGTTTTTCAGATTTTTGGAGTGCTTATCAGGCAATAATTCCAGAAGAGCAACTCACCCAAGTAGGCAAGGAAACAGGTGAAACAGCACATGTCGAGCGCTGGAATTGTACGCTCCGACAACGTCTTGGCCGTTTTGTTCGAAAAACTCTCTCTTTCTCCAAATCTGAGATTATGCACATTGTTTGTTTGGATCTGTTTCTTCATCGCTACAATCTGGAAAGGAGTGCCCTCCAGGTATGACCCACTACCCAATCAGGATCTGCGGGATGAGATGCTGTTTGAGGTAGGTCTTGTCGATGGTGGCAGGTATTATCGCTGTGATGGGGTAGATCGATCCCGGTGCCGTCGGATCACCCACCAGTTTCACCGTCCCTGGACCCAGCGGTATGGAAAACAGGTAGAACGGAGCCACAGCGTTCTTCCCCTGAGCACGACGCAGGCCGCTATAATATTCCAGAACTCGATACTGCTCAGCCAGAGCCTTGAGTACATCGTCTGTGCCGAAACCAGTGATCGTAAACGGGAGCCAGTCATAGTAGCCGTGCTGATAGAGTTCGTGGACAAAGGCACGGAATTTGAGCACCGTTGCTCGCTTCTCTTTCCCCTGGTTTTTGCCACGATCATTGATCACGACATTGCCCTGCTCATCGCGAACCGTTTCCCACGCATAGACGAACCCCTGGCGATCGTCGGCTCTGCGATTCATCTCCAGTGAGGATTGCAGTCGTTGAGCGATGACCACCAGTGAGCAGGAACGGAGACGCCAGTATGGTTTGGGATCGGTGTTGCCGTTGCGGTCCGGCTTCTTATGCTGCACCAGATACTGCTGGATGCCCATACCTTCCATCGTCTCGTCGAGGTAGGGGTTAATACCTGCCTTGATATGCCAGCCAATTGCGTTGAGATCCGTGTCGGTAGGAAGGCCATTGAACCACCAGAGACGAGCCTCTTCTGTAATGGGTTTGTCGGCTTGCTCATGTGCTGCAAAGTCAATATTGAGTGCGTCGAAATCGTCGTCGGTCTTCGGAACGGTGAACGTTGTGTGAGATGGTTTGAACGTTGTCATGAATCTTTTCTCCTTGTATTTGCTTAACATGCATGTGAGGTTGGTAATGAGAGTCGAAGATGTTGTAAGAACGGTGTTTGAGGAACAACGAGAATGCGGCGAAAGGAGGAGGGCCGCGTTGCCATATGCAAAACATGATGAGATCCTTTGTAAGGTTATTGGCATGCAATCATGCCGGTTCGAGTCAGCCTTCCCAGGGACATTGCTCTGATGTGTGTGACATCCATCATGCGGTCTTTCTCTGGCCCTGCTTTGCCAGCTCACGGGCAGCCGCAGAAAAATCGCCACGATGGTTGAGCAGTGTGTAGGCTTGGAACTTGGAGTATCCCCGCTCAGCCTCGAAGATCGTTGAGGTCGAGAAGACATAGAGCAGATCATGGCCGTTATGGTTCGTCGTCGCGCTAATCCCTGGATCATGTTTGTCTGGACGACGCCAACGGCCCTCTGTGCCAACAGAACAGACAAACTGCCATCCGTGTGGGACCAGGATGTCTTCCCATGAGGCACGCTGATTGAAGAGATCCCCAGGACGCTGGCCATCATCGTCTGGCGATGAACGCAACGGCCTTCTCGTTGGAAGAGGTTGTCGATTGCGCAGGAGGCATCTCATCGAACACTTGGGCGGATGCAAAGAGGAGCGAGCGTTGAGAAGGGAGTAATTGTCCTAATTGAAGATGCTCCTCCGCGTAGTAGAATATACGGCTTCCCGCTTGGATGAATCCCACCTCGTGATGGGGCAACGATGATGAGACCTCCCTCACCTCGCGTCTCGATCAGCGTTTTTCGTTTTGCTCCCATCCAGACCCATGGCCAGCTTTCGGTTCCCTTCAATAACGTCGCAGCGATAAAGCAGGTGCCTGCCACCAGAAGGGGTTGCTTCCAGATATCCCCAGGAGAGATGTTCATACAGAGCACAGAGCGCTGGATCTCGTTGCATACGACGTAGCCACGCATCAAACGTGTCACGGCAATCAAAATCGAGCGCCTCTAAATTCGCGCTGATCGCTCCGGTGATGAAGGCAACCCCAAGTGAGGCCGTGCCAAACCAGCGCCGGAGTTCGGCTTCGCTGGCCCGGCGGTGCTGGTATTCACGCCATCCAGAAAGGCAAGGCTGCTTTGATCCATCGGTGCGTATGGGAATCACACCGATACCAGCCGTCGCGGCCTGCAATGTCATGGAAGAGAGAGAACTGAGAGGAAGAGAGCGTGAGAGTGAGGGTGAAATGATGGTCATGCGTGCTCCCCTTCATGCTGTATCTGTGAAGGCACAGAAGATGACATCTGAAGGCAATACACCTGTAACAGAACAAAGGGAACAACGACAGATTCACCATTGTGGGATGAAACGAGCACAGGGGTGAGACAGGATGTTATAGGGTCAGATCGTTGTGTATGATCAATCAGCGAGCGGACAAGCGAAAGGAGAGTGGCCAGACATCCGAGACCACCCAAGGCAACGAGGATGAACAAAATCATGGATAGAAACCTCCAAATGCTGCACTGTCAGAACAATGCAGCGACGAGACGCAAGAAGACATCCAGCCAGAGATCTGGTTGGATGACGATCTGCAGGACAAGAGAAATGGGAATTGATGAGAGAGGTGAGGAATACGGGAAGACAGGTTCGTGATGCAGGAGATATGAGGTTGAAGGAGAGATGGAGATTTTACGAGAAACAGCCCCGAAAAAGGGACAAGAAGTCCCCTCTGATACTGCAACGCATCACAGTATCACATCAAAATGGCAGTTCTTCTTCTCTAGAGTCTGTGGGAGACGAGACTCATTTTCACGCAGTGAGTGACGAAGACCCACAAAGAAGCACGACAAGAACGAATTCCAAAGAAGCACGACAAGGACACATTTCAAAAACGCATGACAGGGACACATTTCAAAAACGCATGACAGGGACGCTTTCCAAAGATGCACGACAGGGACACATTTCAAAAACGCACGACAGGGACGCTTTCCAAAGATGCACGACAGGGACACACGACGAGACAACACAATCTTTGCCAGAACCGAGGAGAGTCCACTCGTCTCGAACGAGGTCCTTCTTATACCTCTCGGTATCCCCGATTTCCTGGACTCAAGACCACTCACCGACATGGATGCAAGGCTGATGCCCTGATCACTGGTGACGCGCTGTCGCAGATTTTCTGAATCTGCAGGCGAATGTCGGCGGTCTTGAGACGCTTGGTCTGTTCATGTGTGGTTCCCCATTAGGGACCAACACTTTCTCTCACATCTATTTTACCCTCCAGCTAACCGGAAAAACCGGAACGCAATAGGAAAACAACCAGAACAAAACCAGGAAAACCGGAACGCGATAGGAAAACAACCAGAACATGACCGGAAAAACCAGAAAAATGGCTGTTTTCCGGTCCGATCACTGGCAGCCAATCACAAGAAAAGCCTTGCGCAATCTGGCCGAAGACCAGACTAGATCTTGGAGCTTCAGGAGTCAGGAGACGGCCTTCGTAGACTCATGGCACTCCTAGCATTTCAGCGGTTCCCGGATGCTCCACAGACCGCCACCGCGATAAAAAACAGAGCGTCATGGGATGTTGCACAAACACGTCTTGGCATCCCTCCCATCCGCTGACAGCGTGAAAATGGTTGAGAACATGGGAGACGAGGTTCTGATGCTGGCAAGCAAATCAAGCAGAGGCTTTCCTCTCCAAAAATGGGTCAATGCCGGTTCCCTAACACATTGAACAGGTGTCCTTGACATTTCGATGTGGTATTCTCCTGCCTGGTGCAGGTTCATCGAAGCTCTTGTGTAAGAGAAGAAACACTGCTAGAATGAAGGCATGAAAGCTCCGATGTCAGTGTGAGCTTTGAAGCCTGATAAGCAAGGAATTGTGCAAAATCAGGGGCAAAACGGACCTCTTTTGCGTCTCTCATGAGGAAAAACAACGTTGATTTCAATGATGGGGCGAGAAAGGCAGATTTTCTCTCGTGGAGTTTCGCGACGTTGTGCTCAAACGGTGCATGGTGCGCCATTTCACCAACGAGCCGGTGGACCCTGCCGCGCTCAAGCGTATCCTTGACCTGGCCCGGCACGCACCCAGCGCCGGGTTTACACAGGGCCAATCCTTTGTGGTGGTCACACGGCCAGAGCTAAAACAGCAGATCGCACGTCTCTGTAGTGAAGAGTCCTATGTAGAGAGGGGATTTCATCCATTTATCTCCGAGGCTCCTGTGCTGGTCATTCCCTGTACCAGCGAGACCGCCTATCATCGGCGCTATCAGGAAGGGGACAAAACGAACGAGGATGGCAGCGAGATCGTCTGGCCCGTACCCTACTGGCACATGGATATCGGCTGTGCCATCATGATCCCACTGCTGGGTGTCGTCAACGAGGGTCTCGCTGCTGGTTTCGCAGGCCTTCCTGAACCCAGCGACTACGTGGTTCTGCACGAACTGCTCGGCATTCCTGATGAAGTGACGCCTGTAGGTGTCATCCCCATTGGACACCGCACACAGGACAAACGTTCAGGTTCGCTCAAACGTGGACGCAAACCAGAAGAAGATTACGTGCATTACGAGCACTGGTAACATGGTCTCTTTGCGGGGCGAAGGGTCAATCTCTTCTTGCTTCTTCGTCAGACCTGTTTCTCTTTCGTTCTTGCCGGATGACGAATCCTTTGAGGCGAGCCGCTCCGTTTGTTCGCCGACGAAGGAATTGCGGGAATCTGGATTCTGGGAACAAGAGGAATCTCGCTCCAGCAACATGAGCAATGTTCTCTCTTGATACGTTTTCCCACATTGCTCACGGTTACTGCCAGAGAACGTTAAAACGTTTCAAGACACTTGTAGAGTGAGCCTGGAGTTGACCCGCGTTTGAAGGACGCAGGTTTCTCCCTTCGGGCACTCTACGGGAGCGGGTTCACTCCAAAACAAACCCGTTGATCAGACCGACCGAACCAAAAAGAAAGATCAAGAGAGGAAGGAGCCGAAAGGGCTACAACTTCAACGCTTGATCAGATTGGGAGGCAGCGTCAACACGGTTGGTAGGAGCGAAAGAGTCGTTCATCACGAGTACACCGAGCGGGGAGCGATACCACTCAACCATCATTGTACCAGCAAACATAGGTAATCTTCTGACGAAGCCACCCATAGACTCTCCCTCTCTCCCCGACAGAAAGTTTGTTCTAGGAAGAAGAGGTAAAGAAAAAGCGGTAAAAGAAGGAAAAAGGAGAGAAAAGGCAAGCAACCAAGAAGAGATCGTCCTCTCTGAAAACCAAAAAAACAATCAGGAGGACGATCATGAATGCATCCGACCTATTATTAGATCAATGGACCCAACAAGTCAAGGAGGTGTTTCCGAAGCTGCACTACTATCAACAAGAAACGTTGGCGTTCGTGGTCCAAGGGATCATCCAATCAGGAAACGCGGTGATGCAGAGAGTATCAGAAGCAGTATGGGAATACACAGAGAGTGACACCAAAATGGTGAGTCATGAGCGACGTTTGCAGAGATTTGTGGCAAATGACCGTATTGATGTAGAAGTACACTGGAAGGATTTTATTCAGAAGATATTACCGTACTGGCAAAATAAGCGGGTAACGTTTATCCTGGATATGACGCCCTATACGCAAGAGGCAACAATTGTGTATTTAGGAATATTGGTGCAATCACGGATATTACCCGTAGCATGGTGCGTCATGCCACAACAAGAAAAATGGGATGAGGGACAATGGGAGATCATTGATCGGCTGTTTGATCAGGTATCTTCGCATTTGAGCAGCGCTGAATGCACACTTTTGGCCGATCGCGGACTCAGTTGCTTGAGGCTCATTCAACAGTGTCGCAAGCTGGGATGGCATTACGTGCTCCGCATCAAAAATGAGGAGTGGTTTCGACGAGCATTTCGCCATTATTATCGAGATTGGGAACAAGGCAAGCAGATCGTGAAGAAAGAAGGCGATCAGTGGTATGGTAAGGTTTTGGTGTGGAAAGAGCATCAGTTTGAAACATGGCTCAGTGCATGTTGGGAACCTGGATACGAGCAGGCCTGGTTTTTACTCTCAGATCGGAAAGCATCGCATAAACGGGTGAGTGAGTATGCAAAGCGTATGAAAGTCGAAGCAACCTTTCAGGATACAAAAAGTCGAGGATGTCTGATTGAGTGCAGCCGCTTTACGAATCGAGAACATCTCTCTCGATGGCTCTTCGCGGTATTTCTCTCGATTTGGTGGATTGCACATTTAGGATGTAGTTGTCTTCATCATGGGCATCGAGAGCAAGTGGATCGAAAAGATCGACGTGACAAAGGGATGTTGCGTATTGGCCGCTTGTGGCTCAAAGCGATTCTCAAGAAGGCCAATCGGGCTCTTTGTCCCAAAAACCTCAGTCTGGTCAAGACACAATTGACCAATTGCTTGCCTTTTTCGCGTCGCAATCAACGCCTGTGTTTCTCTATTTGCCTTCAATGACTGTTTTACCAACATAGAACAAACTTTCTGTCGGGGTGAGAGATAGACTCTCCACTCAACACGCCACCGATGCAGACGCACGTTGTTAAACACAGAATGTGTTTGTAGAAAGACGAGTGAGGCGTGTCCTCACTTGGTAGATGATAGGGATCTCCGGAAAGAGACCACCTAATACAAATGGATCATTGCAAAGAGCGCACAGCCGAAAAGAGCCACAATGCCAGCCGTCACCAGACCAACGATCATGAGCCGTGTGCCCCACTTTTTCCTGTTTGCCTTCTGAACAGCTTGCTCCACCATCATGGATTGCCTCTGTTCGGTACCGGCGAGCATACCAGCAACATTGGCTTGAGTCGATGTTGCAAAGTCGTACCACTGCTTCATGCCCTCCTGCGCCTGTTTCACGCCGGTCATGGCGAGAGTGGCCCATTGCTGGTTGGTCTGTTGGTGCTGGCTGAACATCTCCCGTTCGTGTTGGAACCATTGCTGGTTCTGTTGTGTTTGGCTCTGGCCCCATTGGATTGCAGCATTCTGCCACTGTTGTTGCTGGTTTCGCTGGTCTTCAATGGACCGAGAGGCCACTGCTTGCCAACTCCTCTCGCCTTCGATCCGAGCTTGCTCTTGTTGCTCACGGCCCTGCTTGAGTTGGAAGAGCAGCTCGGAGGAAAGCACCTGATGTTGCCTGCCAAGCTTGTCCCAGAAGGCCTGCTGTAGACCCTGGTGTGCTGGATCGATTCCATCATTCTGGTAGCGCAGGGACAGTTCAATGGCCTCTTTCGCCGCCCACTCCTGTAGCAGTGTGTTTAAGAGAGGGGCCATCTGCTCTTCCATTCCCGCACCTGCGAGCTGGGTCAGCACGTGCATGGAATGATCAAGCCGGTCAAGCTTCTCCTGATGCAGCTCATGAAGCATTTCAGGCTCCATGTTCTGCGGGTAGATCGCTGCAAGAGTAGAAACGAACGTGTTGTGAGCATCGGTCAGGGTAACATTGATCAGTGCCATGGAAGGATCTCCTTTTGTGTTAATCTTCCTCCACGCAGATGAACTGAGACATCTTCCATGAGCGGTTTGCACCACCGCACAGGAAGCACCAGGGTTCACTGTGCAGAGGGTACAAACAAAACGATGAAGAGGAAAACGCACTACAAAGAACAACTTGAAGAATGTATTGTGGTCGCCAGCCTCGATTGCTTGAGCATGTCATCCAGGTCGCGCTGGACCATCTGTATGCTACTCAGTAGCAGTTACCTCGGGAAAGTCCCCAAGCACAAGCGAAGACAACATGTCGATGAAGAACGATGAATAAGCACGACAAGAACAAAAACGGCTTGGTCGCTCTCGTTGTCGCACGACCGGTTCGTGCGACGGCGACAACTCTATGGTAGCATGAGCTCCCGGTTTGTCAGCGGGTCTGGACCGGAACGACATAGGAACGTCATAGGAAAACAATAGGGAAGGGAGTGGTAAATTTCTTCAATCACTCCCTGGTCTGCCAATCGGCGAAGAAGTTCTGCGATCTTCCTGGAAGCGCGTTCTCCACCGATATGTTCGAGTTCTGCCATCCTCTGGAAGGATCGCTACGTCAGCTCTCACCGTATGGTTTTCCTTCTTCATCACCGCTCAGTTTCCCTCATATCGTAGACGGTTGAGGTGGTATAAAGCAGCATCGTAAGCGGATTTACCTCTTTGCCATCGTACACGATGCGGTGTAAACCAGCCGGTGATGAAGAAGGTTCTCCCCAGCTTTTGATGATTGGCGACTCTTTTTCTCTGGAGGGAATTTTCCCAATTGCCTTGAGGAGCACTTTGTTCTTAATCACGACCATTGAAGAAGACCCCAAATCATCAAAAGCTGGGGAGAGCCACAAGGATCGAAAGTCATACACTGGGCCGAATACGGTCTGCTTGTTGACAACGATGGAGGAATGGGGTAGCATCGTAAGCGGATTCAAATAATGACCAGAACGGGTCAAAACCCCCAAAAGACCACTTCATGGCACTGCATCCCCAAATCATCAAAATGACGGAAGACCCAGGATGTCTTGGCCAAGTATCCTACGGCGCATCCCAGACTTGCGCGGTGTCTTCACTCCCAGAAGCCGGGGCGGAGGCGATACGCTTGCCATCAGGGGACCACGCTACGGTTATTGAGAATCCTTGCTCATAGGTAAAAACATGACCCCCATCGGCGGCATCCCAGACCTGCATGGTATTCCCGACTGAGACAATGCGCTTGCTATCAGGGGACCACGCCACTGCATTTGGGTAGCCGCTCAGTCCGCCCAGAGAATTGGTCAGGGCTTGACCTCGATAGGTGAAGACGTGGGTCCCATCGGTTGCATCCCAGACTTGCACGGTGCCGTCATGGGAGGCGGAGGCGATACGCTTGCCATTAGGGGACCACGCCACTCCAGAGACGGTGCCTGAATGTCCTCGATAGGTGAAGATGTTGCCTCCATCGGCTACATCCCAAACTTGTATGATGCCGTCATCAAAAGCGGAGGCAATGCGCTTGCCATCAGGAGACCATGTCACTCCAAGGGCGGCGGCGGCAAAATTGCGCGGGCCATCAGAAGATGGTGCCACTCCGAAGACCACGTTTGAATGTCCTCGATAGGTGAAGACGTTGCCACCATCGGTCGCATCCCAGACTTGCACGGTGCCGTCATAGGAGGCGGTGGCGATACGCTTGCCATCAGGGGACCACGCGGTAAAGCCAACAGCGTCCACATCAGTTGGGTAGCCAACGAATGAATGCTCTTTATGGATGAAAAGGTTGCCTGCATCGGCTGCATCCCAAACGTGCACCGTGGAGTCAGCATACGTGGAGGCGATGCGCTTGCCATCAGGGGACCATGCCACTCCAAAGACCGCAAACGGCTGCCCTGGCATGACGTCTCCCTTTCCTCGATAGGTGAAGACGTGGGTCCCATCGGTCGCATCCCAGACTTGCACAGTGCGGTCGTATGAAGCAGAGGCGATGCGCTTGCTATCAGGGGACCATGCCACTGCCGTGACGGTTTCTGAGTGTCCTCGATAGACGTAGGAAAAGGGATGGGGAGTGGTTATCCACCAGTTTCTGATCGCTGTTCCTGCCACGATTGTTGTCAGCGCACCCAGACCGATCAGCACACCGCGCCGGGTGATGCGACGTTTGGCAGAAGGCGATGAGAGAGGGCCTGGGTACATGGGCTGATGGAGGGAGTGCTGGCTTGTCGCAGACGAGGGTTGGATCTGAGGCATATGAAAGGGAGCGGATTGCCAGAGAGGAGCAGCATCCTGGATCACGCGCTGCTGGCTGATCGCCTCAAGTGCAGTCGCAACCTCGCGTATGGTAGCGGGCCGCTCGCTCGGATTGGGCGAGAGCATACGAGTGACCAGTGCCTCCAGTTCTGCGTTGCCTGGTTGGTCGTTGAGGCGCAAGGGAGGCAAGCACAGCAACCTGTCCGAGGGGTCCTGACCTGAAAGCAGGAAGTGCAAGAGGGCACCCAGGCTGTAGATATCGGACTGTGGGGTAGTCTGAGCCCGACCATATTGTTCGGGAGCAGCATAACCGGGTGAGCCAAGGCGTTGGGTATCCTGGGCTTGTCCGGGCTGATAGTGCCGCGCAATGCCAAAGTCGATCAGGCAGAGCGAGCCTGCGGGAAGGCGCATGATGTTGCTCGGTTTGAGGTCGCGGAAGATAATCGGCGGTTGGCGACTGTGCAGATACTCCAATACTGGGCAGAGCTGCAAGGTCATCGCGAGGATCTCCTCACGTTGCAGCGGATTGCCCTGTTGCTGACGCATGGAGAGGAAGGTTTCCAAGGTTTGCCCATCGATATACTCCAGAACAAGATACCAGTGGTCCTGATCGCTGAAATAGTCATAGAGGCATGGCACCTGGGCATGGTTGAGCGCGGAGAGCATACGCACTTCACGGTTGAACGTCTCAGTCGCCTCAATCACCTCTTTGGGATTCATCTCTTGCAACTGGATCTGTTTGATAGCCACTTCTCGCCCACTAGTGAGCAGATCTCTGGCGTAATAGACCGCACTAAAGCCACCTAAACCCAGGCATGCCCCAAGCTGATAACGGTCGTGCAGCAACACGACATTCTGTGAGAGGCGAGCTTCGCTCTCGGGTGAGAGAAGCTGTTGGCAAACGAAGCAGTGCGTGCGTGCTGGCTCGTTTGCCGCACCGCACACGGGGCAGAAAGGAGTTGCAGGCATCATGGTCGGTCTCCTTCGAAAGAAAGCGTTTGGTTACTTCTACACCTTCGCAGTGTAACAGAGGAACCCAGCAGATGCATCCCCTTGTGTGCCCGTTCCCATATCCCCGAGTGCTGTGCCTCTGGCCAAAAAGGACGTGTCGCACGTGCAGGAGTAAATTGACGTTTGAGGAAGGTCGCCGAAACGTCCCTGTTGTTTTTGGCAACGCTGGTAGGGAGAAGCTGAGTTCTTTGGAGGAATCATTCGTCCGTCAACAGATTTTGACTCATCTCTTTTCAACACGGAACAAAAACGCTCTTTTTCCGTCCGTTCTGGCCTCCTCACCGGCTTACTTTTGCCCACCATGTTCCGACATGATCCATGAAGAAGGAAAACCATACAGCTGCCGCCTGCGAAGCAATCCCAATTTGGTGTCAGGACCACTTCTCTAATACAGAGGAGAATTGGTATTTGGTATACTGGAGGATACCCAACCGGGAAGGAAGAAGAACAATGGAACATCACAATTGGGTCCTTTTTACCAGTCTGGTGGTCAAGCCAGATGTGACTGATCCAATCACCGGCATCGCTCTCGGTGGCAGGCAGGGGCGTCTTCTCACGCTCTCCCAGGAAAAAAGTAGGCTTTCCATCCAATGGGACAGCGTGACACTCAAGCATCTTTCCCCTGCGGATATTCTCAAATGCGAAGCCATTGGTTTGCCCTGGTCAGCTATGCGTCTGGCGATTGAGAACGTACTCCCGACAACAGCACGCGATCGCGAAGAGGATGTGGCCGTAACGCTTGCCACTCTTGAACGGCAGTATAGCTGGTTGAGTCTGGGAGAGCAGGGCAAGCGGATTCAAGCGATCGTGAACCGTAAAGAGCAACATGATTCCCTGACTTCATCGCGTGTGTGGCATACCTATTTGGAAGAGCACTTGGTGATGCCTTTCGTTGCGAAGGTGATTTAATATCAGCGTGGGCCAGTCAAGCAAGGGGATCAGGTCACGGTGAGAGAGATCATCCTGCTGGACGAGACACTTGGGACGATCGTGAAGGTCAGACAACAGCGAAAGGTGTACCATCTGCCGCTATGTGATCTCCGAGCCACGAACGCGCCCGCTGAGGTTGCCCAACTCATCGAAGATTACGCCGCCTGGCTTGGCTACCATTCCGTTATTTACGCTCGACTCCCCTCCTGAACCCACTGAAGTTATCTCTCCTCAATTCGTTTCTGCATACATCGGAGGCGAGTGATTTACGCAAGATGAACGGATAGCGGCGATATGTTCTGATCCTCTCACCCTCGAAGAGGACCGCTGGTGCTACGTTGGCAAACGTCGTGTTCTGGCTCATCATCGACGAACGATCAGCGTCCAGCGATTCGTGCCAGACCAACGAATAGCGACGATCTGTTCGTGCAAAATGCCGTGTTCCTGGCAGATCTGGACGACACCTACTCATATGATGGGTGACACATTTTGAAAATACTCGTTGCAATAAAAAAAGCCTCTGGTTGGACAAGAGAAAGAGTATGATATACTCTTCAGGTAAATGAAATACATGAAAAGGGAGAGTTTTCATATCCAAATGCCGGTGTGGGTGCCATGAGCCAACACAAAATTGGCTACCAATGGAAGAGGAGAACCAAAATGGTAGATGTCAATGAGATCCTGGCTGAATTGTTTCAAAAACGACCTGAATGCGACGCTGATGGAGTGTTTCATTATCTGCTACGAGAAAGAGACGCGAAACTGGTGGTCGATATAACCCCATACCGAGAATGGTGGCAGACGCCAGAGACCCTGAAAGAGACCTTGGTTATCAGTTGTGAACACAACGAAGTGGGTTTGGTTTGGATCATCAATGGTATCTCTCGCGCGATCATCAGGGGTTGGCCCGTGGAGACAATCCTCTACAAAGAAGACGGAAACGAAGATGTCGAGCACAGAGAACTGGTGTTTGTTGGCTCGGACACTCTTGCCCGCGTCGATCTCCCTCCTGATCAGCTCAGGTATTGGATCGGCCCACGCGATTACTTTTATGACAAGATCTACGAGGAGCAAGACTATCGTATCCTCTCCTCAAAAAAAACTCCTCTCACATAGAAGTCAAACTCTCACGACCTGGCACACAGATTTTTTTATCGCAATGAATTGTTTCAATATGCGTTACCTGTCATATGAGTCAGTGTCGTCTGGATATCGTGATGATCGGGGATCTACAATCCGGACGAGATGCATGGATAGTGACGATATGTTCATGACGGCCATCGTCTCCATACACCGGCAAACGTCGTGTTTCTGGCCTGCTCTCTCGTGATGATCAAGGTCCTGCAATCCGAACGAGACGCATGGATAGCGACGATATGTTGATTGCCGTTATCGGAGGACGCTGACAAACGTCGTGTTTCTGGCTTGCTCTGGATGCGGTAATCGGGGACCAGCGATTTATGCAGAATGAACGGAGAGTGACGATCTGTTCGGGAGCGCCATCACGAGAGGACGCAGACAAACATCGTGTTTCTTTTCTGGCCCACTTTGGCGGATAATCGGGGATCAGTGATTTACGCAGGATGAACGGAGAGCGACGATATGTTCATGACGGCCATCGTCTCCGTACACCGGCAAACATCGTATTTCTGGCTGGTCTCTCGTGATGATCGGGGATCGGCGATTCACGCTGGGTGAACGGAGAGTGACGATCTGTTGGTTCTCATTATCGGAGGACGCTGGTAAACTACGTATGTCTGGCCGCTCTCTCGTGATGATCAAGGTCCTGCAATCCGAGTGAGATGCATGGATAGGGGCGATATGTTCGTGAGTGCCATTATCGCAGAACCCCAAGAGATGCGCTTGAACAGGGAAGAAACATGAAGATACGCCAGGACATTTGCGCATGCCTTTTCTTGTGCATGAACAGTGATATACAGCCCGATAAATCTTCCTGGAAACAGCGGATTGAACATCTTTTCTGGCGGACCTTTTTGTTTTCCTCTCGCATTCCGGTTTTTCTGGTTTTGTTCTGGTTATTTTCCGGTCGTGTTCCGGTTTTTCTGGTTTTGTTCTGATTGTTTTCCTCTCGCGTTCTGGTTTTTCTGGTTTTGTTCTGGTTATTTTCCGGTCACGTTCCGGTTCTGTTCTGCTCATGATCCTGTCCCGTTCTGCTGATCTCCTGGTCTCATTTGCTACACTGAACATCGAAGTGGGTGGCAAGTGCGAGGGCCTTGAGCATGATGAAAGATGAGAGAAGAACCGATGATTTTGGGATTCAACCTGTTGCAATGGATCGTGGATCGGATCACCGAGGCTATGAATGGACTCAGCCCGATCCAACCACTGGTGAACCTGATTGCCAGTACGCCGCTCGAATTCACCACACAAAATGCTGTTGTCATGGGAGCATGGGGAACGATGACCGCTGTCGCCGATGTCCTCCTTGGCCTCTTCATTGTCATCGGAGCCATTCAAATGATGTATGGGGAAAGCACTGGCACCTTACGCATGCCAGTGGGTCAGTTCGTCTCCAAAGCCATCTTGACGGCAATCCTCATCCACCTGTCAGCCTTTCTCGGTGAAAACCTCCTGGTCTTCAACAATTTGTTGTGTGCAACCGTTCGGGCAAATATTCAGGATTTCATTCGGATGGTCAATAACGGGCAACTCTTCCAGAACAAGCAACTGGTGATTCTGGCCATTGTCCTGACGATCGTGTTTGGAGTCAGCCTCTTTCGGGTCGTTTTCCAGGCAATCAAGAGAGTGATCCGTTTTAACGTCCTCTTTGTCCTCTCAGGGCTTGCATTTCTAACATCGTTTCATCCAGCAACCACGCCGGTCTTCTCGGCCTGGGCACGCATGTATGTCGTCACCATCTTCGAGCAATTTGTCCAGTTCCTGACCTTTGGATTGGGTCTTCAGTTCCTCATTGCTACCAAACAAACAGGGTTAACGGGTTTCATCCTGGCGATCGCCATGTTGAATATGACTGCCGAGATTCCGTCCCTGCTTGCGCGCTTTGGTGTATCGGCAGGAGGCCAGGGAGGCGGTCTCGGTTCCCTTATCAATACAGGGGTCAAGGCTGCAATCCTGCTCACATAGTCTGGCACACCATTTGAGACAGAAAGGAAATCATTATGAACACATTAACACACTTGAATGCTGTTATCACTTTGCTGCAACAGAATGCCGCCAAGATTGGCATCACCGTAGCAGGGCTGCTTGTCGCCGTCTACTGTGTCGGCATTATGTTGAACAACGACAATTCGCCTGCAGCACGTAGTGAGCGCTGGACGCACCTCAAAAGAGTCTTCATCTGTGCAGCCATCATTGCTGCTACGGGAGCGTTCGTCCAGTTCGCTATCAGTCTTGGGAGTATGCTGTAGCGTTGTCCACCGTCCTGATGACAGGATCGCACGACGAAAGGAGGCGGGCAGGTGCAATACTCATTGTTCAATTGCACCTGTCCCAATGATGCAAGAACACAACACATCTCCATTGCGAAAAGAGGTTCCTGGCCATCTTCTCCAGTTCGAGGAGAAGATTTTCGGCATGTCGCTCACTCAATTGCTAACCGATTTGGGAGCCTTGTTTGGTCTGCTTGCCGTGACGACATCTGTACCCTTGGTTCCCCGAATCGTGATGAATGTCCTCATCATGATAGGAGTGCTCATCCTCGTTCATGGCAAGGTTGGTGACGACACGATGCTCTTCCGGCTGTATCTCATCGGTCGTGCCAGGTTCCTGCCCCTGCGTACGGTTTGGCGAACACCACATGCTCAAATTCCGAAGGGAGAACCAGGCTCAGTCCAGGATTGCTGGATACAGCTCAACGAACTGGATCATGGGATGGCAGGCATGGTCACAGAGCGTCAAAACCAGAAGGAGCCTCATGCTCACTATTGGGCCATCTTTGAAGTTGAGAGCCAGCAGAATGTGCGCTTTCTGGCCGAGACGGAGCAGGTTCGTATCGCTAACCGTTTGAAGCAGTTCCTTGATGGCCTGGGCTTCCCACTTAAATTCATCTTCCTTGTCGAGACGGTGGATCAGGAACATGATCCTGCTCTGCTTGCTCAGCGCCAGGTGCTCTCTCACGCGGACACGACCTCGCAGTTCTACACGTTGCAGAGGGAAAGCCTCAAGCATCAGCAGACCTCATCGCAACAATGCACCGTTACCCGTCACTTTGTGATCGTGTCTGCTTCCACGAGTGAACTCGCACGCAGATCGGTCGACGGTACGCAACGCTCTCCTCTGATGCATCTCTTTGGGTTGATCTGGCCGAAGAAGGCACTAGAGGTGACACGGGAACAGGTCAAGTCACAGTTGCGCATTCGTGTTTCTCTGGTCAAGAAGGCCCTTCAGCACCTCGATGTCCATGCGACCCTGCTTGACGATGCCGCCATGTTGCAGGCATACGTCTCCTGCCTTGCCCTTGGCACGCACGTGCCGTCCTATAACGTCGAGGTCGGCGATGAAGAGAAGCCAATCGATGCAGAGAACGCTACAGGACAGCACAAAGCCTTTGCGAAAGAATTGACTGTCTCCATGAGAAAGATTGCCGAGTCGGGAACAAGCCAGCACTGTTGGAAGAAACGTATCACTGGCCTGCATCGTACTGTTGTCTACGAGAGCCACAACAACCAGGCACGTATTGAGCAAGGAGCGATGCGTCTGGCGGACCTGATTGCTCCCTCTGCTGTTGCGCTCCTTCGAGATGCGGTTGAGGTCACGGTACACGGCGAGAAACGCTACCAGCGCTACTACGAAATCACTGGCTTTGCTCCTGAACTCATGTGTGGCTGGCAAGAGGAACTAACAGGACTTTCCCTTCCTATGATCATCATGTTGCGCTGTGATCCCATTGAGAGTCGTCTCATGATCAAGAAGCTGGAGTTGCACCTGACCAGGCTGGAAAGCCAAAAACTAGCGGACCAAAAGGCGCTGCGCCTCACCAAAGCTGACCAGAAGGTTGAAGCGGAGCAAGTCAGAGCCGTGATGGATGCTCTCGCACGCAACAAGCTCAAGATCTTTGCTGTGCAGATGGTCATTGGCATCCATGCCTCAAGTACCGAGCGGTTAGAGCAACGTGCCAACTACCTGCTCTCGCATCTGCGCGATCTCCAGCTCCGTGTGCGACCACTGACACGACGTCATGACATGGCCTGGCAGGCATGCTTCCCCGCTGATCTCACCGTTCTGGACACGTTCACCAATCTACCGTCGGATGTGCTTTCGACCTTTCTGAACTGGTCTACAGGGATGGTTGGGACACCGGCTGGGGCCTATCTGGGCACCACTGGCTCAGGCTTTTCTCAGCGTCCGGTCTACTTCAACCCTTGGGATAGCCAGAAGAAACTGCCAAATCCGCATGTGGTGATCTGTGGTGAGAGTGGCATGGGCAAGTCATGGTTGGCGAAAACGTTGATTCTCGGCCTGTTATGCAACAGAATTGCCGATGCTGTGGTTCTCGATCGTGATGGCGACTATGACGCTATTCATGAATACTTGCGTGGGGAAAGCCAGCGTTTCAATCTGGCAGGGCGCTGCCCAGTCAATATCATGGATATTCCCTATGGGCCTGCCGATGTCAATCTGGATGACCCAGGCGACCTGTTGGCAGAGTTTATTGAGAACCATCTGTTACTTGGTCTCTCGTTGCTCTACGGCGAAACACTCACCAAAGCCCAGGAAGCCTTTCTTACCCATGCGGCCCGCGAAGCCTATGCAGCAAAGGGTCTGACGCTCGAAGCCATCCGACGTGATCCGAACACACTCTTACGTGAGCCTCCAGTATTCGCCGACCTGATCCAGGCCATGAAGAACGTCCCTGCATCCTCAGAGTCGATGCGACTGGCCCTTCTTGGAGCGCTTTGAGAATGTTGCCTATCTCTTCCCTGGTCAGACGACGGTCGAGATTACCTGTCCACTTACAATTTTTAACATTCATACATTGGATGAGAAGTGGTACCCATTGATGATCTATGTTATACAAAACTTTCTGCAACGACATCGGGCATTGAGACGCGATGATCGCTATCTGGCTTATGTTGTGGAAGAGGCTTCATACATGCTCAAACATCCCGCAGGGAAGCGCTATCTGGAATCAGGCTCACGCGGGTTCCGTAAGCTGGGAATTGCGCAAATAACGCTCTCGCAACACCCAGCGGATTTCCTGGAGGACGGGCAGGTCATCATCTCGAATGCAGGTACCTGCTTCTTCCTTGGTATGCAGCGTCATGCAGCGAGATCACTCAAACTCGCCGAGGAACTGGAGCGCGTCCTCGAAGAGGGAGTCTCAGGGCGTGCTATCGTGCGTTGTGGACGGGAATACGCTGCCATTGAGGTTGCCAGGCAGAGTCAACTTCATCGTGCCATCATGACAACAGACCCACGAGAACGCCGAAAGCTTCGGCAACAGCAAAGGAGTGAATGGTGTTAAACATTTCTATCGTGTCCAGGACGCTCACCGGCCTCCGTTCGGATATTCATCCAGAAGCTCCTGGGAAGGGACCAACAGACACACCCACCGAGGAATGCTCCTGGCCGCGTGAGGCGTGCTCAGATCATGCCGCAGGGAGGACAGTTCCTGGCACTCATCGTGCCTTCCGACGAAGGTGAACGTCAAGCCCAGGCGATGGAGAACTGGTTCCAAGCCTGCGCCAGCGATGAACCGTTCGCATTGGAACTGGTTGGCACCAGGCGGGAGCAAGGCTTTCTGCTCAGGGCCAGTTCACAGACGCAACTGACCATGCTCTGTAAGCAGTTGGAAGCACAATATCCGCAGGCCGAGATCCAACGTGTTGCCCAGCATGCTGACCCGCTCATTGTACATGCAGGAGAACACGCTGTCGTTGGGGAATTCTCTCTGGCGCAGCCAAGCTATCTTCCGCTGAAAACGTTCACGGGCAACGCTCTGGCTGAGCCTGGTGCAGATCCTCTTGCAGGGCTTCTTGCCAACATGGAAGCCGTTGGCTCTGGTCAGCGGATCATTGCCCAGCTGGCTCTGGTGCGTGCTCCTGAGAGTTGGCTCTCCACCGATATTCGCAAGTCGGTGGAGCATGCGCTCCAACCAGAGCGGGATGAACGGGCTGCATCGATGAAAAACACGACGACGCACAGTGATACCGACGAAGGCATCAAACTGGTCGTGCTCATCGCTCTCATGCTCTCCTGTCTCTTTGTCTTTCGCTGGTATCGAGAACATGCCTGGGTGCCACTCACACTCCTCGGTGTGGCACTCATTATTGGCCTCATAGCATTGTTGTGGTGGTTTCTCTTCCAGAAGAGACCGCCGATCTATGACATGAAGCTCGTTTCAGAGAAAATGGCGCGAGCAGGCTTCTATAGCCAACTGCGTGTGATCGTGATTGGGAGCCAGCAAGTCACTACAAAGTCAGAGTTGAGAACACATCTCTCGATGATGGAGGTGGCATATCGTCAGTTCACGCTTGCCTCATCCAATAGTCTGTGCCTCGAACGCACCACGTACCTCCACAAGCCTGACCGGAAAGCAAGGCGGCTTCCCGATGTGCTATATGCCTTCCCATATGCCCATTTTCTGCTCCGCTTGCTCCACGGCGGAGCATACTCCTGGCAGGTTCTCAACTCCCTTGAGCTGTCTGGCATGTTCCATCTCCCACAAGAAACGACCGATTTACCGCTGGTTCGCAGAGTCTCACTCAAAGGGTTGCTCGCATCTCCGGAGATTGCACATCAGATCGAGCAGATGTCTGCTCCCTTTCCACCGGCACTCATTGGCTCCTCACAGCATCGCCGCCACAGCGTGCCGGTCTCCCTCCCGTTTGATGCTCTGTTCTCACATAAGTTCTTCGCAGGCATGTCTCGTAGCGGGAAGTCTGTGCTGATTCAGCTCCTCACCAGTGCTGCCATGCAGCCGCTGCAACCAGATTGGCAAGGAACCACTCTCCAACCAGGTGTGTTTGTCGCTGATCCCCATCGCGATCTCATCATGGACATCCTCAAGCTTGTGCCGCCATCTCGCGCACAGGACGTGTTACTTCTGGATATGACAGATACACAGTTCCCAGTGGCTCTTAACCCATTGGATGCAAGCATGGGATTGACACGTGACCAGGCGGTTTCCAACCTCATGTCCTCCTTTCAAAAGATCTGGGCAGAACAATGGGGGCCACGCATGGCCTACTTTCTCAACTCTGTCTGCTTGTTGCTCTACACCCTCAACGAGCAACTTGTCCAGGCGGGACGAGCAGAAGAGCAATATACATTGCTCGATATCAATCCCCTGTTGCAATATCGGGATTATGCTGTCCAGGTTCTGAGTCAGCTCGACATGAGTGAAATCTGGCACCAGGAAATCATGGCATTCTGGCAGACCTCGTACTTTTCGCTCAATCCCGCCTTCAAAAACGAGGTGATCATGCCAATTCTCTCCAAGATCGGCGTGTTCAATGATAATAGCCAGCTCCGGCGTATTGTTGGCCAACCCATCACGAAAGCACCGGTCTCTCAGGCGGTAACGGATGGGAAAATCGTGCTCTGTGCGCTGTCAGCCAGGGATATGGATGATAGTGCCGTGAACATTCTTGGCTCGACCTTGATCAACCTGTTACACCGCGCATTTGGCCTGCAACAACATCTTCCGCTGAAACAACGACGGAAGGTCTTTGTCGCTCTCGATGAGTTTCAGAACTTCTCTGGGAGTGATTTCGATAAATTGTTGTCTGAGGATGCCAAGTATGGCTGTGCGATGCTGCTGGCCACTCAGAGCCTGAGACGACTGAATAAGATCCGTGACGGCCTGCTCGAAACGGTGCTCTCGAATTGTCAGCACCTCTTCGTCTTTCGCATCTCTGCCGCTGATGCGAAGGTTCTGGAAGGAGAGCTTCAGGAGAAGGTTACGGTCAAGCATCTGATCAGTCAGCCAGGACTGCATTGTTATGCACGGCTGGCCATTGCAGGCTACCCAATTCAGATTGTCTCGGTCTCGCTGGTGCATCCTGCCAGTTGGGAGGAGGATACAGAGCGAGATCGTTTGGTTGAACAGATCCGACGTATGAACCAAGCCAGATCTCTTCCCGCTGCGTCTGTCGATCGGCACCACGAAGAGCATCTGCGTCGTTTCCTCGATGTCGGTGCATCTGCAAAGAGAATCCAGCGTGAGGCGACGGCGGCACGCACCAAAAAACTGGAGCGGGAAAATGCCGACCAACTGGCCCAAGAGGTACAGGCCGCACAAGTGATCAGAGGAACAAAGCAATCTCTTGACCCAGGACAGATTGTGCAAACAGCAGAATTGGCGACAGAGAGCCAGGAGAACCAGCGTCAAGACCAGAGTCAGAGGGCAAATGCTGACAGCAAACAACGTCAACAAGGGACACGCAACCATCGACGGAGCCGTCGCACCGGCAAAAAACCGGTGGGTGTGCCTCCTCCATCGCCCTCGACAACGCAAGCCGACCAGGACGAGAACAGCACAAGCCGTCTGCCACACGGTTCTGGTGGCGGATTCATCGTGAGTGGAACAAGCTGGGGAACTTCGACGGGATATGAAGGGCGTGAGCGTGGATAGGTCGATCTTGCTTCCCGAAAATCCTCTGATTGTACGCCCAGGCAGAAAGGTAGAGAATATCTCATGAGCATGCTTTCTCCTCTCTCTCGGTCCCAGTTCACCCAAGATTGCCTGGCTTCTCTTCTTGCCTCGGAGCCTGTCCAGGACCTCTATCCGCACCTGCTCCGGTGGCTTGTCTGGTTTCCCTTGCTTTCCACCTCCGAATTGACCCGTCTTGAACGGGCACGGCTGGCAAAACGAGGCATGACCAGGAGTCACAGCCGAGTCGCCGCTCAGACTCCAGAAACTGAGGACACTTCAGCTCGTCGCACATCTGGTCATCAATGAACCAGGCTGGCCTCCACACCAGCATCGCTACCATCTGACGGACGCAGGACTCTACGTGTTTGCTGCTCTCTTCGATCCACCGCTTTCCGTCCCCAGGCTAGCGCAAGCCTATGCCGTTGAGCGAGCTGATCTGATTGCTCGATTGGCACGCATCGATATCCACCTGGCGTTGGCGGAGTTCTCGACCAGGCTTTTCGCCGAAGGAAGTGCTCAAGGCTACCCGCTGGTAAGCTATCAGCAGCCTTGGGCGCAGACCGATATCATTTTTGGGCATCGACAAACACTGCGTTATGATGCAGCGTTCCTGCTGGCTAGCCCACAGAGAACGGAACATGCCTTCTACGTTCGTGTCGATACTGATGAGCGCAACCCCTTTGACCGGAAGCGAGAACGCATCCTGTTGTTGAGGCTCCTCAACCTGCGTCATGCGCTCCATCTGCAACGAGAGACGATGCCACAACTGCTCATCATCACCAGAGCATCACGTCTGGCCGCCTGGGGAGAACTCCTTTCTCGTTGCAGTGAACAGCGTGGCACGGCGCTGCTCGATGGAGCCATCACCACCCTGGACCATCTGCAACGTTGCGGTGCACACGGGCCAATCTGGTGGACCTTTGCAACGTTAGTGCAACGTATCAATGGCAGCTCCCTCGCAAATCTAACTGATCCCTCGGTGCGACTCTCCGATCTGATGGGAGTGCCAGCGACTCAGTCCCTGGCCGAACGCTTCTCACAACGACAGACCTTTGCACATCTGCTGACAGAACGCAACAGCAATTCCTTGCGTCAAACGGTGAAACCACTGCCATCCTATGTTGGCAAATCACTCATGGACGAGACCGTTGCATGCGTAGCACATCCCTGGCCGATGCTCTCAGCGGAACGAAAATGGAACAGCAAGAGGCAACCGCACTGCTCAATCTCGCGCTTTCTGCCATGCAAAAGGATCTGCTATTCTGGCTCACCCATCATCCGCTTCTCACGGTCCATCATCTGGCAACGCTTCACCATCCAGGAGCACGAGATGTACGAGGAGTCCAAAAGCAAATGGTTGGTCTTTCTGCTCTGAACCTGCTCGTTCCGTTCTCGTGGTCTGGCCCACGATCCTGGCGCGAACGTGAGCGGTACCTGTTAGCGGAATCTGCATTGCGATACAGTGCCTTGCGTGAAGGGAGACAGGCCACGTATTATTTGCTCCCCGAAGAGGATAAAAAGAAGAATGGGGTACCAGCACTCTCCATCCAGCGTGGTACTTCTGGACTCTTTGCCCAGATGAAACACACCCATGGTCTGTACGAATGTATGGCTCATCTCGTGGCACTGAGACGCATCGCGAGGGAGGGCAGATTCTTGCCTGGAAAAGCGCACATGAGTCTCTTCGCTGGTATCGTGATCCTCTCACCTTCACGCTTATGCAGATCAGACCAGATGCTGAGATCATCTACCAAGCTGAGGGACAGAGAATCCCGCAGAGCATCCTGGTGGAATATGACCGTGCGACGAGCACGAGGCGTGAGTACGAGGCAAAATTTCAGAGCTACGCAGACTACCAGGACACGACTCGTCTCACGCTTCCCACAATCCTGATGATCACGCAAGATGACCAGACAGCCCAGCTCATTCGCACCTGTATCGAGGCCGTGGGAGCCAATCTCTCCATTGTTCTCGTTCTAGAGGAACAGGTTCGGTGTCATGGCCTGCGAACACTGCTCTCGTCAAATGTCCGACCGCTCTAGAGTCTGTTAGTGATTTAATTTCGAATCCTGGTCAGGGAGTCTTATATGGAGATATTCCGCATAAGATATAGTTGGGCAGATGCAAGTAGGACAGGGTTTCTCTTCACTACATGAATGGATTACAATAGAGATGAATGGAAGGAATGTGAAAATCTCTGTTCATGAAAGGTACAATATGATCCTTCCGAAAGATCGCGACCCTCGCTTCATCACCATCCGCCGCGGTGGGACGCTCACCGATTCAGACCATCACCTGCTCGCCCTGTGGGCGGCGGCGTGTGCGGAGCACGTCCTGCACCTCTTCGAGTCGGCGCAAGCCTTCGGACCCGCGGCCTCGCCAGGCAATCGAGCAGGCTCGGGCATGGGCGCGCGGCGAGATCACGATGTCCCAGGCTCGCGCGGCGGCCGGCCATGCGATGGCGGCGGCCAGGGATCTGAGCGGAGCGGCGCGCCATGCCGCGTATGCTGCCGGTCAGGCGGCGGCGGTGGCGCACGTCGCCGCGCACGAGCTCGGCGCTGCAGCCTACGCGATCAAGGCCGCGCGCGCGGCTGCGCCTGAAGGCGAGGGCGAGAGTACCGGCCGGCTCGAGTGCCGATGGCAGCGCGACCAGCTGCCGGACGCGATTCGCGATCTTGTCCTGGACGATCAGCGGTTGCGAAACGACATCTGCTGGTCGGTATTCGACTGCTGATGGGCGACTGGCGTGTGCCGGCACTGCCCAACAAGCGCTGTCGAGCGGACGCCGCGAGCGTGTATGCTGACGCAGGAAGGGGTTGAGCGCTTCTCGGTGTTCAACTTCGGTCTGATAATCTCGCAATTTAGCGAGAGAACCACTAAGAGGCGTATTCCAAAGCGGGTAGACCAAAGATCACTTTCAAATGTGGATAATCCATTTCAGACGAAGACCTTCACCAGAAGATCTTCATGGGTTCTTCCCCTCTTCGTTGGACCGAATGGCAATGAGCTGCTTTTCGCGCATCAATCGTGCTACTCTTTTTCGTCCACAACGAATACCCTGTGCCCTCAATTCCAGATGAATGCGAGGGCTTCCGTATGTCCCCCCACTCTTATAATAAGCATCTTCAATACGCGCTACCAATCGCTCGTCATCTTTTTTTCTTTGACTTTTCCCTCTGGTACGCCAGTTGTAGTAGCCATTTTCCGAAACGGAGAGCACCTGGCACATGCGCAGAAGAGGAAAGAGATGACGATGATCATGAAGAAACTGGAATTTTACAGATGGGGGAACTCGGAGATCCTCACACGTTTTTTTGAGCGTATCCCTTTCCTGCCTTAATAGATCAATTTCACAACGTAGCTCTTTATTTTCGTCTTCTCTTAATTTCTGATGATCTTTGCCAGGAAGTGCTTCTTTCCCTCGTTTTCCAAATTCTTTCGACCATTTGCTTAAATAACTATTTGAGATACCAAGATCTCTGGCTATTTGTATTTTGCTTTTCCCGCTGGTTTCAAGGAGTTGCACGGCTTGCCGTTTGAATTCCTCGCTATACGTTCGTTGTGACTTCCTCATAAAACCCTCCCGGGTTCTATTCTACCATGTCTCTCCTCACACTCTCTGCAATCGGTAGGAGCTACATGGCTCAAGAAACAGAATCATGCTGCTCTGTAAATTCGCTCGATATCTGAGAGATCTGGGCAGCAAAACGGTAGGCATTGGTCTGCGCCAGAGTGGCCTGCACATCGGCTTGCGTCTCTTCGCGTGGCTGCCATCGTTGATCAGAGACACTCCTCATCTGGGTGGAATAGGCACTCCAAATCTGATTGATCAGCTCCGTTCTGCCCAGAGTACCCAGAAGAACAACACAGCGGCGCAACGCACGCTCGCTCATGCCAACGCGCTCACTGTACTCTCCACGTGCTCCAAAGATCACTTTCGTGTCAAACCTGGTATTGCAGGCAGACATCGCGTATGTCTGGTAGAACTGAGCTGCACGACTATAGTGTTCCTGCACCTTCCTCTGGTTTTCCTCAGATGCGTGATCTTCCGCATACCGTTGCCCCAAATTCGACTCGTACTGAGCGCTATACCATAAGGCATCCAGATAATAATCACGATACAACGTCAACGGTTTGCGTACCCAGGAACTTTTTCCCTCCCACGAACGAAACTCGTTGGGATATTCTTCAGAAGTGTATCGAGAAAGTCACCTGAATAGTTTGCAATCAGTTGTTCGCAAGCAGAGTAGACCTCTTCGGGGACTTCGTCAACAAGCTTCCCTTCCTTACGCGCCACAGAGATGACCTGATGGCAAGCCTCAACGGTTTCCAGATCATCGACACGACAGATCCCTGAGAGGCTCCAGAAGCTGGAACCACCAGCAAAAAGGTCCAGGTTTGGGTCAATCACCTGTCTTCCAGCAGGTTTGTTGACCTGCTCGACGACAGCCTCTCGTATCTTTCTTCGCAAGAGCTTTTTATGTGATTCAAACCGTTCTGACAACTTGTCCTCCGTTGCCTCCTCATCCGAGAGTCCCCAGCCAAAGACCTGTTCGAGAATTTTCTCGCGATGAATTGGTTCTCCTCGTCGCCAGGCAATGTAGGCCAAGAGTTGGACCCTTTTTGAGTTGAGAGCCACGGGTACCGCGATCTGGTCACCACCAGGGACATTGATGACAATGCTCACATCCTTCAACAAGCGAATCGAGATCAGCGGATTGGGGGAAGTCATCTCTTCACTGGTCTCCGAGACGACATCGGGTGTCGTAGATGTGATCAGTGGACTGATGAGAGAAGTGCTCGCATCGCTGTCTTCGTCTTTCAGATCGGCAAGCGCGATCTGTTGCTCGTCGGGAGCATATATGGCGGAGTTCTTTGGTCCGTCTTCCTGTTGTGAGAACGTCTCTGGCAATTCATCTATTGGAGGAATTGGTGTTCCATCTTGCATCCCAGTGAAGGTGGTTTGTTCAATCACTTCCGACAATTCAGACGTTGGAGGAATGGGTGTAACAGGATCATGACGCCATGACACTGGTGCTGGACGCATCGTGAGAGGTGGTGAAGATGAGACATCGTGTCTCTCTGATGTCTGTGCTCGCATTGAGGGAGATGTACTGTGACGCATTTCACTCTCATATCCCCTTGGCCGTGCTTGTTGATGATCTGCGGCACCTGTTGCCTCCTCATCCAGAGAGGATCGTACAAGGGAAGCAATCTGCAGAACTATCCAGAGCATTCCCATGATCAGAACAGGAGAGAGAACTCGAAGAGTGAGATAGAGAATGATTCTGCGATTTGTGGGTATCTGCCAAAGCGTCGGAAATTGGAAGACATTGCTCCAAAACTCCGTCCAGTTGGGAAGAGTCCAGAGAGCGAAAGCAAGCAGTCCTCCCGCAGTGATGACCAACACTGGCCTCTGCCATACGGTCTGAGACCAGGAACGAGAAGGGAATTTCATGCCAGACATCGCCTTTTCCTTTCAGAAAGAGAGAGCGCAGAAGATGATGTGACGACGTATATCCATTCAAGAACACATACCTTCCTCGAATAAGAGAGAAAGACCACATATGAGTAATATTTATAGAAGATGCTCCGTGATGGTTACAATGTGATACCGTGTGCTGCATTCATGCCATATCAAAAGATTCAAAATATTCCAGCCACCAGTATACAATGGAATTGCAAGGAGCAGTATCAGAAGCAGATTCTACACGTAAGAGTAGCATGACAGACCGGTTCTCGACCGGAACGCGAACGGAAATGGAGCAGAACGGAACCAGAAAACAACCTGGAAGGAAACATGAAAAGGTCTCTGAATACCAAAGAGCTTCCGAAGATTCCTGAAAACTGGTGACCAATCCCCTTGACATGCTAGCATTGCTAGCGTATCATTAAAGATGAGAATGCTAGCATTGCTAGCATGAAAGAGAGGAAGAAATCTCAGGAGGATTGACCGATGAGCGAAAACAACTCTACCAGCGTATCTGTTGTCTTCGAGTTCCTGTTGGACGCAATTGAGACCGAAATGGATGCCATTGATCAGGTTGGAGCCGAGGCATTTGAGGGAAGAGACTATGATAGCGCTCGCGAAACCCTCGAACGCGCAGACCAACTCAAAGCTTTTCGTGAGAAAATAGTGGCTCTTCGTGTAGGAGTGGGAGACGTTAGCCAAATCGCGAAATCAGAGCACACTTGTGGAAGAAGAAGTATTTGGTCGCAAGCCGGGCTTCCTCAGTCGCTTGCCAAGGGGATTGCGTACACCCGAACAAGCTTTCTATCGGCCTATTTTGCAAATCCTCAACGAGCGAGATGGGTCGACCAGAGCAAGCGATGTCCTGGAGCAACTCATGCCACTCACGAAAGAGACGTTGAGGGAAGTAGACTATCAGCTCCTCCTATTGGTGAGATACGCTGGCGGAAAACCGCGAATTGGGCGCGCGACACCCTGGTAAAAAAGGGCCGTTAAAGCGAGGCTCGCCTCATGGTATCTGGGAGATTAGTGGAATTGGGAATCGCATGGCTCTTCCAGGGGGAGAGTGGGAAGTGAAATGTTGGCGACCTTGCACGGCTACCTTTTTCACATACGGGAGATACGCTTATGCCTGATATGAGTATCCGGAAATTTACTGACGAGCAGTACACGCTTATCAAGGCCCATGCTGACCGAGAGAGGCAAAGCATGGAGACATGGGTGAAAAATCTCATCCTCCAAAAAGTCGTCAATCCACCAACCCGCCTCTCACCAAAGGCAAAAGAAGCATGGATAAAACAACGAGACAAGTGGATGCGGGCAGCAGCAGAGATGCGTGAGGCGGAGTTGGAGATGCAACGACTGGTAATGGCACCTTTGCCCGCTCCTGAGGCGGTTGAGTACATGGGGACCTGCCGAGGAGGAAGCGGATATCACCTACATCTTTACCAAAGAAGAGTATGCCGCATACACAACCGAGCACGGAACCGATTTTCGTTCAGAGGGAATGACGTGGGAACAGGTTACGGTTCCATCGTATGCCCACATGGACTTGTGGGTTGAGCAAAAAAAGAGATGGTTACAGGCGGCGTGGGCTCCTAACCAAACCAATGAAGAACGCAAAGAGCGGACTCTCATCATGAGAGAGGCGGAATGGGCGATGCGCTCGTTAGAAATCCACCAGTGCGAGTATGGAGGAGAAGATGGAGAGCAGTGTCCCCTCAAATTGAGATGTACTGTGATAGCAGGTGCTGTACACCTGGGTGCTTTTACTGTGCCTATCACTATCGCGAGATCCACGATCCACTGCTCTCTGCAGGTAGGGCTAGAGTATTAACGGTCGTTTATTCTTGCATCCCAATCAGCGCGTTCCCTCGAAACCCTCGTCAGCGGCCACGCGAATATCGGGGGAATCAAGCTGTAGGCGACGATATTGTGGGGAGGAATGATAAAAGAAAACGATCGTTTTTTTTTCCCGCTTTCGCACACAAAAGGCACTAGTATTTTTACACACTTTCAGATAAAATAACCCCATGAAATGATGTTTTTATTCCCATCAACGACAAAGCGAGGAAAAAGGATGTCAGGACAGACGTTTGCCTACTTACGGGTCTCCAAACAGGATCAGGATCTGGAAAAGAATAAACTGGATATTTTGAAGCTTGCCAACGATGCTCATTTGGGACACGTTCAGTTTATCGAAGAGAAAATTTCCGGCAAAATCTCCTGGCGCAAGCGGCAGATCGCTACCATTCTGGAGAGGCGCAGGAAGGCGACGCCATCATTGTGAGTGAGTTGTCTCGCTTGGGCAGGAGTATGTTGGAGTGTATGGAGATTCTTTCGTTGGCGATGCAGAAAGGCATTCGTGTCTACGCGGTCAAAGGCAACTGGCAACTCAACAATAGCATCCAGAGCAAAATCGTCGCGATGGCCTTTGCCATGGCCGCCGAAATAGAACGGGATCTGAT
>CAWFFV010000025.1:0-157041 GCA_963814985.1 uncultured Chloroflexia bacterium
CCATGCATTGCTGGCCTGTGAGATTAGATCCTGTCAGCCAAGGCCTGTGACCAGAGCAGCCTGTCTGGGCTGGCTGGCGATGGTCTGGCCGTTGTCGGTGTGCCGGGCCGCAGGCCTGTGCAGGTCTGGCGAAGGATGACTTGTGGGTTATGGTAGCATGCTTATCGCGTCAGTAGGTTGTGGATGTGGGTGTGACGGTCCTGGGCCCGCTGGCCCGCCCCCGGAGGCGAGGCTTAGGATGAGTGCTTTAATCGCGGGACCATAGATCCGCGCCGTGAACCATGCGGACGCGCGCCCATGACGGGTGTAGGAGGCTGGCCCGGCCACGCAGCCAGGCTGGCCCTCGACCGGCCGGACGCACGGTCCGAGCGCGCCGGGTACCTCGCGGACCGTGCCGGACTCAGCATCCGCGGCCACCATGGCTGGGCTTGCGTCGATGTCACAATTGAATTTTTTCTTTGCATCGTTAGGTTTTTTTGTTGTGTAATTTATCCGAGAGGAGGAAACTTGTGTATGTGGGGGAGGGGGAGGGAGTGGGCGGCCTTCGGCCGGAGGGTCGTTGTCAGACGGGAGAAGTGTGATGCTCACAGAGCCGTGTCGCGCAGAGGATGCCGCCGTGGATGCGGGGCGAAGGAACGGCTCCGAGTTGGTAGGCGGGCTGTCCGAGTTCCGGTGTCGAACCTTGCCGAAACGCGGAAGGGAGCCGGCCTCGGACGAGTGTGGCGTATGACTGGGTTTGGGCAGGTGACCGCCGTGTCCCTTCGCGTGAGCTGACGGGCTGCCGTTGCTTTTCGAGCTCGTGCCGCGAAGAAGCCGAGTGCGCAGCGAGTGAGGTCGAGGCGAGGCTCGCGCTCCGTTTGGTAGAGCTCGGTCCGCGCGAGACGTCCGCGGCGACGAGTGACGTGGCGTGGCCGTTTGAAGGATCAACCAGTACGACATCGAGCCCTGGCCGCCGCGGCACGCCAGGCGATCGCGGTCCCGATGACGCCGCCGCCCGCGACGACGCATGTTTGTGATCTCGGCCAAGAGCACTCCCTTCGCCGGCATTACCCGGAATCAGGTTTGATGGTTGGAGGCGCGCGCCGGGGGGTTCGTCCCCCGTGGATGCGCTGTCTCCCTCTCAGCCCCTGGTGGGCTCCCGTGGTCACCTATCAGCCTATATCACGCTGAGGCAGCCGCCGGACCCGTGGTTGGATGGCGCGATGACCAACGATCTGCGGGCGCGGCTGGCCTTCGGGCGTGTGACTCTACCTCTGCACCGATTCCCGGCGGTCTCTATGGGATCTGCCGCGGTTCCTCGACGCCGTCCCGGATGCTTTGGTGAATGTCGTGCAGTTGCGGGAGAAGGGCCTGAAGGGCGCGGGAGGAACTCGGGCTGCTCAAGGTGTTCGCCGAACGTGTGCCGTCGGCATGGCCGCCTGCTGGCGGTGAACGACCGGGCTGACGTGGCGCTCGCCGCGGGCGCCGACGTGCTGCACCTGGGGGAGGAGCGACCTGCCGGTCCCGGTGGCCCGGCGGATCTTCTTCTCCGCTCGGCCTCAGCCCATCGGCCGCAGCAGCCACGGCCCGGCCCAGTCCGACGCGGCCGCCGCCGAGAGCGGGTGTCCACTACTTCTGCGCTGGGCCTGCCTGGGACGACGCCGACCAAGCCGGGACGCCCGGCTACTGGCCTGGGCCTGCTCAGGCACGCGGCGAAGTCGGCACCTACCCGGCCGTGGTTCGCGACTCGGCGTGGATCAGCCTGGCCTGGTTGGACGAGGTGCTCGCCGCGGGGGCGAGCCGGGTGGTCGTGGTCCGGGCCATCACCGAGGCCGCCGACCCGGCCGCTGCGGCACGGGCTTTCGCACGGGGCGGCGGGGCGCGGCGAGCTAGGCGAGCGCCTGACAAGCGGAGCCTGCCCGGAGAATGGGACCGGCTGGGCGGCGCGTTCAGTCGCCGGGGCATGCCACGATGAAACCATGCGGATCGCCGGGGTGGAATCGACAGACCTGTTCGTGGGGACCGCGCAGCGCCCGCTGCAGGTCGTGCGGGTGACGCTGGGAAACGACGGGCCTTCCAGCGCCCGGACGGCGCGGCCACGGTGTACATGCAGGGGCCGGGGGTGAGATAACGAGGCCCGTTCCGGAATAACGGGTTTGAACCTGGGCGAGCGGAAAAACACTTTTGAAATCCCGGCTCAAGATCACAGCGCCCTACCAGCCAGGCAGGACTTCGCGCTGCAGAACGGTAGACGGTGACGGCCGAGACCGGCTGGGGGCGCACCCAGGCCGCGGCGGACATCACCGTGGCCGCGACCGGCTGGACGATGTGGATGGTCAGCGCACTTCCACTACGACCCGGTGTGGTGGAACACCCAGGCGGTAGCTTCACGGAGATCCGGCACGAGCCTCCCCGACGTGCCGTGGGTCGACCGGCTGCGCCCGCCGTCACGTGCGCAGTGCCTTCGACCTCGTGCGGGCCCACCTGGACCGCGGCCCGGCAGGACGGCGACTACCGTTCGTGCTCGCCGAGATCGACTATCTCAAGCCGTACTTGGACGCCTTCCCGCAGGACCGGGAGGATCTGCGGCGCTGCCTGGCGGAGGGCCGGGTCGAGCTCGTCGGCGGCGACTACAACGAGCCGAGCACGAACCTGACCAGCCCGAAGCCATCGATCCGCAACACCGTGCTACGGGATCAGGCTTCCAGCGCGACGTGCTCGGCGGCGACCCGAGCTCGGGCGTGGATGCTGGACGTGTTCGGGCACGATCCGGCGCACCCGGGGCTGATGGCGGACGCCGGTCTCGACTCCAGCGCCGGGCGCGCGGCCCGTTCCACAACTCCGGGCCCAAGGGGCCACCGGTGACGTTGCCCGGATGCAGTTCCCCTCCGAGTTCGAGTGGATCGGGCCGAGCGGGCGCGGCGTGCTGACCCACTACATGGCGGGCCACTACGCGGCGGGCTGGGGCGATCCACCGGGCGGACTCGCTGGAGGACGCGATGGCGAGCCGCGTACGAGCAGTTCGCCGAGCTGGAGCAGGTGGCCGCGACGCGCAACGTATGCTGCCGGTCGGCCACGACCACAACGTGCCGTCCCGGTGGGTGCACCGGGATCCACCGCGCGTGGACTGAGCGGTATGTCTGGCCGCGCTTCGCCATGGGCCTGCCCCGGGAGTTCTTCGCCGCGGTCCGCGCCGAGGACGGGCGGCGCGGCGGCCGCGCGATCACCCCGCAGACCCGGGACATGAACCCGGTCTTCACCGGCAAGGACGTGTCGTACATCGACACCAAGCAGGCGCAGCGGGCGGCCGAGACCGCCGTGCTCGACGGCGAACGGCTCGCCACCCTGACCCGACCCTGCTCGGTGCGCGCTTCCCACGCGGAGGAACTCGACAAGGCGTGGCGGCTGCTCGCCTACGGGGCGCACCACGACGCCGTCACCGGCACCGAGTCCGACCAGGTGTACCTGGACCTGCCGGGCGGCTGGCGCGAGGCGTGGAGCTAGGCTCCGCCGCGCGCCGCGCGCCGCGGCCCACCTGCTGCGCCTGGGGAAACGGCGCAGGCCGGGGGCCGGGCCCGGGTGTTCAACGGCGTGGCCCGGGTGCGGGAGCAGACCGCCACGGTCACCGCGCCGCTACCGGAGGACGGCACCCGCTCGGTCGACCCCCGCGACGAGGGCGGGACCCGGCGCCTGCCCTGGCGAGGGGGTGCGGCGGCGCGAGGACGGGTCGCTGGCCGAGGCGACACCACTCTTCCTAGGCAATAAGTCGAGTGCTATCCGAATTCTCACGCACACATGTCCCTGCTATCGTAGAGGATCGCTATCCGGGTCGTCTGATCTACGCGGGTGGCGATGATGTTTTTGCTCTTGCTCCATTGGCTCGTGACTATGTTCAGGAAGGACCTGTACAAGAGGGCAAGCCGTATCCAATCAAGACAGTGCTTGATCTCGTGGATCAACTACAACAATGGTACTGTAAGACGGTGCAAAAGGAAGTCATAGACGCTGTTCAACCAGCAGAGACAGGTTCAATGAAGTCTCGTAGAGAGCAGGTCACAGCGAGCACGGGTATCGCTATCGCACATCACTATACCTCGCTTTCCTATGTGCGTCGTATGTCTAAAGAGGCAGAACAGCTTGCAAAAAAACATTATGGGCGGAATGCCCTTGTGGTAACGGTGCTGCGGCGGTCTGGTGAGCGAATGCGAGTAGGGTGCCATTGGCAATATAAGGATCTCATAGGTCAGGCTCAACCTATGCCATTGTTCTTGTCCTTCTGCAATCTCTTCAAAGAAGATGTCCTTTCGCCCAAATGTGTCTTTAATTTGCTTGAGGAGGCACCTACACTTGTTAAACTGGAACGGAATGCACAGGTTAGCGAATTTAAGCGAGTATTACGTAGACAGCGCAACCCGGCACTAAAAGAGAGTCTATCAGATGAAGAGATACCAAAGAAGGCAGAATATCTTGTTGCGCTGGCAGAGGCAATGGATAAGGAGGAACAGCCTGTTGTAGATAAAAAGCATGGATTGTCTGTTGAGTTGCACTCTGATCACAGGCGATACGGGCTGGTTGAAGTTTTGGGCTGGTTACTGGTCATGCTTTTCCTGGTACGAAAGGAGCAAGAGTAATGCGCCTCTTTATTGAACCAACTGAACCGCTTATGTTTCGCACTGGGAGGCCGTTCGATGCAGGCCAGAACAACTTTGCTGAGAGTTTGTTTCCTCCCACCCCAGAGACATTGCAAGGGGCAGTCAGAGCTACTATTGCAACCTATTGGAGTCCGCAAAAAAATATCGCTGCAGCATTCGACGACCCTAATCTCGCGAAACTTATTGGAGATCGTAACGGATATGGACGCTTTCGTCTCACTGGGATCACCTTGGGCAGGTATCACAAAGCTCAAACGGAAGAGATTGAACGGCTATTTCCTCCACCAGCTCACATCATGAAGACGAGTACAGATAAACGTTTGTATCGTTTACGTCCATGCCTCTTTGGGGAAAACATATTCAGCAACCAGCCTGAAGGCATATGCCATTACCTTGCACCACAGGAAGAGCCTGACGACGATTTGAAACCTGTTGAGGGCTGGCTAACCGAAACGAGTCTGTACAAGACACTTGGCACAGACGATCTGACAAACATTGAGATCGTCCAGAGAGACGACATCTGTCAGGAAGAGCCACGCCTGGGGATTGGTATACAGCGTGGCACAAAAGCAACCGAAGAAGGTTACCTGTATCAAATGCTGATGATTTACGCATGAATCACAAACTGGAGCATGACTACATCTACGGTTTTGTGGTTGACATTGATCTAGCGCCGTTGTCACCTGGGGATGGACCTTTGGGCGATGAGCAAATACAGAAAGAGCTACATTTACCCTCTTTGCATGGATGACGCTTGGCGGAGAACAACGCGCTGCACATTTTCGCGTACTTTCGTTTGCGCCAAAGCGCACCATGGGAGCATCACGAGAACGCACACTTCTCTACCTGGCAACACCGGCATCCTTTGAAACTGGATGGAGGCCATCGCCCAGGTTTGCGCCACTAAATGAACCTATCACCGCTGCTATCAATCGCTACGACCCAATCGGTGGTCGGAAATTGAATCCAGGGGATGCACGAGGCGAAAACAAAGTGATGCATCGTTGTGTTCCTGCGGGTAGTGTCTATTTCTTTGATACAAGTGTAACACTACACCAACCATTGACGGATTTTGGTATGGAGATTGGTTATGGCATTACATATGAAGGAGAATGGTAGCATATGATTACAAATACACTGTACCTCTATACGGAAACACCACTCCACGCAGGAGCTGGTTCTGGCCTGAGTAGTATCGACTTACCCATCCAACGCGAACGCACCACGCAATATCCGATGATTTAAGGAAGCGGCATTAAAGGCAAACTTCGTGCCGCTCTCGAAGGAGACAGAAACGACCTGGCCCCAGCAGCAAAGGAGATGGTAGATGTTGTGTTTGGTCCACCATCCACCGATGGCGCGGGTAGTGATCACGCTGGAGCACTCATCGCAGGCGATGCCCGTCTTCTACTCTTTCCTGTGCGTTCGCTCAACGGCGTCTTCACCTACACCACTTCTTACGATATACTGAACCGTTTCAAGCGAGATATCGGGCGAGAACAAACAGCAGTAAAGATTGACTGGGATATCCCCGAAGCAGTCACTGATAAGGTATTAGTCACAAAAAACAGCGAGGTACACTATAATAATACTATCGTGCTCGAAGAGTTCAGTTTCGACACCCATCCAGACGAACACGTTGATGCAATTGCCGACTGGATTGCAAAGCATGCACTACCCAACCTGGGAGCAGATTACTGGCCCAATAAAGTAAGAGCATCGCTTGCTATCTTGCCCAACGATGTATTCCGCGACTTCGCGCTCTATGCTACAGAGGTTATCACGCGAGTACGCATAGATCGAGAGAAGAAGACCGTCGAGAGAGGCGCGCTCTGGACGGAAGAACATTTGCCCTCTGATACCCTCTTGTATGTGCCACTTTATGCAACGAAAGCGCGTAAGAAGAACTCTCAAGTTACCGAGCAGCAAGTATTAGCACAAATCGAGGCACTAAATAACAAATATCTTCAGTTGGGCGGCGATGAGACGGTTGGTCGTGGCATTGTACGTATACGCTTGAACAACTAAAGGAGGCAATGATGCAAAAAACAAACGAACAGCCCTGTTCAAGGCGCCAGAATAGTGAGCAAAAGCGTGGCCAACAGGCGTGGTGCAATATTCAGGACATTAAGAGTCGCGATGCTAACAGCAAAGACAAGAAGCTGGAGAAAGAATATCGTTCACTGGCACGCGGCTTAAACGCCATGATACAGATCAATGGTCTGGGCCAAACACTTGGTTTCCTCAAAGCAAAAGGCAAAGGAGAAGAGAAGAGACCACATTATCAACTCCTCTTGCACCTTACAAATTGGATGCAAGACTCAGAGCATTTTAAGGTATCGAATAGTGATGTCATGAGAAGAGGGTACGACGGTTTGCTCCAGTGGGTCATCGATCCTGGCACAAGCAGTGATGATTATCGCCGTGCAACCACAGAATGTCTTGCCTTTGGTGTCTGGCTCCGCCGTTTCGCCGAAGCTGAACTCAAGGAACCAGATGCAGGAGACAACGGAGAATGAGTGACCAATATTATCTCCCACAGGAAACCGCACAACGGCTCACACCAGATGGCTTGCAACGGTGTAAGAACCTGGGACTTATTCTGGACAAGTATCCCCCACGAACAGCGGTTGATAGGAGTGAGGGAAAAAGTATCTGGTTCAAGAGATTTAAATCGGACAACCATATTGATACTCACCTTGCCGAAAATGTCTATAAACGCTGGCAGAGTGCTGTAACGGCGATGCAGGCACAGCACTTCACAGCAACCACGGACTGGCGTATGGTCGTCGGTTTAGGCGGTGAGACAGTTCTGGAAACTGATTTGACGCTCCATCATCTCTACGGCATTCCTTTCATTCCAGGAAGCGCGCTTAAAGGGCTGACACGAGCCTATGTCACGGGAGAGATCTATAAGAGTGAGAAAATCGAAAGTGACGGTCCTGAAGTACAGCGGATCTTCGGTGCGCAAGAAAAGGCTGGGAGTGTCATCTTCTTCGATGCTATGCCTGTAAATGGCAAGATCGAAATTGATCTTGATATCATGAATTCTCACTATCCTAAATACTATGGGGAAAAACAGTTACCGACCAATAGTCAGGACCCTAATCCGGTTACATTCTTAACTGTGACAAATACCACCTTTATGTTTGCTCTGGCACCACGGCGTCCTAAAGATACAGAAGATGTAACGTTGGTAGTGGAATGGTTGCAAAAAGCCCTTCAGGAATACGGTGTTGGTGGTAAGACGAGTGCCGGTTATGGATACTTTATTCTCTCACAGCAACAAAAAACCATCTCCGCGCTACCACCTTTAGAAATAAAGGAGCCTGCGTTGCTCCCTTACATTCGCCCCAACATCCCCAAATTTATTGCTGGTCAAGCCATTAGTGGCACCATTATAGCTTCCACAGAAGAACTACATCGTAGATTACCTGAAGCAAAAGCGTTCTTACGCTATCGTGAGTTTCCGACGAAAGATGTACTCGTTGTTGTGGATGCGGAAGATGCAACAAACTGGACCTCCGGTCAAACGAAAAATTGCCTATTCGTACGCGAAGAAGAGCGTAATGGATGTACTTTGCTGATCTGTCAGCCAGGCCCAACTAAGAAAAAGAAGGGATAGTCTATGAAAGCGCAATTGATCCTTGTTGGCGGTCGAGCATCTATACCAAATATACTTACAATCATATATCAACGTCCAGATGTTGTTATTCCTGTGTGCTCTATCGAGAGCAAAAGAGACTTGCCAGCATTACAACAAGCAATCAGGACTGTACATCCAGCCTGCCGTATTGAAGAGATTGATCCTGTAGATGCCTGTAGTTTTTCACAAATTTATGATGTTTGTGAAAAAGCCGTGATCAGTTATCCCAATGCCGAATGGATTTTTAACATCACTATGGGAACATCTATTATGAGCATTGGAGCCTATGAGGTTGCAAAAAAATATCAATCATCCAGGTCTGTTCAATGCTGGTATATCAATACCAGTCAGGCAAGAGTCATCTCATTACCTGAAGATGCATCCAATAGTTCGTATGGGAAAGAGATCTTCAAAATAGAGGTTTCTCAGTATGCAGCAGCTTACAATCGTGTATTACTGCCTGGAGACCTGGAGGATGAGAGAGCATACGCAGAACAGCACTGGTTACCTTTCGCTCAGCGTCTCGGAAAAAATCCGCATGATGCGTTTCTCATCAAATTGATGCTGAGTAAGATAGGAGATAATAAACCGCGTAAAGACCGAGATGGGAAAGATGGCTCCAAATATCCTACAATCAAAGGGTTATCGGATGAAGTTTACCACCTGTTAGAAGGGGCACAAAGTTTACAACTTGTCAGCCAACTTAGAAAAGATGCAGATTCTATCTCCTTTCGTCTGTCCTATCCTCAACATAAATTTTTGAATGGTGCCTGGCTCGAAATGTATGTTTGGGACGAAGCTAACAAGCTGGGCATCTTCGATGACTGTCAATGGAACCACACCATTGTAGATGGCAAGAGTAACAATGAGCTCGACGTAACAATGACCTATAAAGCCCAATTGCTTATTGCCGAGTGTAAAACAGGAGAAGAGGCTTTTGATTCAGATACACTCTATAAATCAGACTCTGTTGCCAATCTGCTTGGTGGTAGATTTGTGGGGAGATTACTGATCACTAGCTTGCCTTTGCCAAAAGATCATCAGAAATTTCTGGAGCAAGCAAATAGCCGAAGAATTGTCGTTGTCACAGCCGAAGATCTTTCTATCGTAGGTGCTAAAATCTCTGAAGAAGCTAAGCAACCACGTTACGCAAGAATGTAAGTTTCCTATCATACCCAACTTCATCGAGCGGAAAAGAGATAACTAAAGATGAGCATTATCCGTTATGTCTTTTTCGTGAAAATCCATGCAGGAGTATCCTCGCAACAATTGCCGGGTGAAAAAGCGCCGTGGGTGGCTCGATCATATGTACGACTTCGCTGAACGCTTTGCTTGCGGAAGGCGTTGTGGGCAGCAGTTCAACGAGACTATCAAAGTAGCGATATGTCAATTTTGTGATCCCATTCGGCTTCTTCCCTTCAGTCGCAGGCACCTGGTAATCTGACGCCGTTGCCAATTGCCAGGGTGTCTCATTAATCCTGGCCAACTTTCGTTGGAAGCTGCGTGGCAGTCCTGCCAGCCCATTCTTTTGATGAAGAAGGCTCTCATCAAGTATCACTGCACCCAATGCAGCCACCGTCATCCCTTGTCCATAGACAGGGTTGAATGCGCAAACTGCATCACCCAGCGCCACAAATCCTTCTGGCTGGCGAGCCAATCGCTCAAAATGACGCAACCGATTTTCCGTACGCCGATAGCCATAAATCTGCGAGTGCGGTTGTGCGTCCTTGAGTGTTTCGTAAAACACGGGGTCAGATATACTTTTTGTAAACTCCAGGAAACCTTCTTCATCGGTGGGAGGATAATCCTTGCCCGTTCCTCCGAGTACCACAATCCAGTTCCCTCCTTCAATTGGCCAGATCACGCCACCTCGCAGATTTTTAGGAGGAGCGGCCTGGACAACAAGTCCTTTCCATGTTCGCCTGGAATCTGTTGGAGGGATATAAAGACGCGAGGCATATCCAAAAAAAGGGTTGACCACAGTTTCTGACGGTGGCGTGTAGCCGAGCGACTCAAACCAGCGAGGCATCTGAGAATCGCGTCCGCTTGCATCAACGACCAGATCCGCTGTAAGGGAGATGATCCCACGTTCCGCAAGCGCCGTACTGTTGCGTGCTCGTATCTGAACTCCTGTCACCGTTTGCCCATCGCTACTTGCTACCAGATTAACAATCTCATGCCCCTCGATCACTTGTACTCGCTTGCGAACCATGACTTCCTGGCGTACCTGCCATTCGAGCAAAGGACGCGTGCAAGCATATCCTTTCAGGCGAGACTGCGTGCGAGGAACCCAGCCAGTGGGGAAGCGATAACCATAATCAGCCGTAAAATCACCTTCAATGGCTCCTTGTGCCACCAGTTTGTCTTTGATACCAGGGAAAAAATCTTCAAGAATCTGTTGTCCCCGTACAAGCATGATATGCACATGGCGTCCCTGAGGTACACCAGCGCGAAAGGCCGGCTCTTCTGGATAATGATCTCGCTCCATAAGGGATACGCGCTCAAAATGACGAGTCAGTATGTGTGCTGAGAGGAGTCCCGCCATTCCTCCGCCAATGACGATAGCATGGCTCCCCAAAAAATTGGAAGAGATGGAGGATGATGGCATGGTTTGCTCCTTTCATTCAATGAGCCTGTCTGGAAAATCGGCGTTAGCAATGAAGATATTGACTACTCAGGCCCCTTTTCCGGATTTCCTCAGCGCCCATGGCGCTTCGTTGGCCGTTTTGTGTGGATCGCGGGGGTTGCGGCAACCCCCGCGATCCACACAAAACGAGACAAGCCGTCGTTGGTGAAGAGGGACCTGAGTAATTATAAAAGGTGAGAGTATTACGTTCATTATAGCATTACACACATGAATAAATCATCTTACTTGCACGTTATCACGAGAAGAATAGTGCTAAAGAGCCTGCAAACTGATAGCTGCTAAGGCACCTTAGCGGCTATCGGTTGTCAGTTCTTCGTGTTCTGTAGAAGTACTTTTCAGTACCTCTACGGAGCGAGAGAGCTATGGTTAACGTTAGGAAGTGGCTAGAGACACATCATCTACAAAGAAGTCTGTAGGCAGGCTGGTATCAGTCGTACCCTGGAAGTAGACCTGGACAGTCTTCCCCTTGTACGCATTCAACTGTGAAGTCACAGTAAAGGTATACTTTGTCCAGCCCTGGACGTTCAAGTTGCAAAGCGTTTGTACTGTTGCAATTGTTGTGCCGGTGCTTGTACGGAGCTTTGCATTGAAGTTATCGTAGCAGACTGTCTTTGTAGTTTCGGTTGTATCAACGTATATCCAGTAGCTGAATGTAGCACTGGTAAACGAACTGGGCAGGGTGACGCTCTGCCAGATCTGGTCATTACAACTGTCATAACCGCAGAGGTAGGCACTGTTTGTTCCGGTATGCGGATTGGTTGGATCGACCAGTTCGTAACCATTGGCAGAAAGATTCTTTCCACGGGGTGATGCCACTGTCAAAGCTGGGATTCGCAACGAGGTTACCCCCAGGATTTGGCGTAGGCGTGGGTGTAGGTGTGTGTGTAGGTGTAGGCGTAGGCGTAGGCGTGTGCGTAGGTGTAGGCGTAGGTGTAGGTGTGTGCGTAGGTGTAGGCGTAGGTGTAGGTGTGTGCGTAGGCGTGGGTGTAGGTGTAGGAGTCGTGCTGGGGGTTAGCCGGCAACTACTCGTATTGTTATCCCACTCCTGCTGGACAATATAGGGATTGCTGTTCCAGGTCACATCAGCACCCTGGCCATTGAGTGTTCCAAATGTCCAGGCACACTTGTCACCGATTTCCTGGCCGCCGGAGTCTATCCAGGCATTGATCAGAGGATCGGTTGCAGCCTCCATCTCCTCGTGCGAGGTTACATTGATTGTCTGATCAGCGTCATCGTTGTTTGGGCTGGAACCTGGATTACAGGAGAAACTTGCGGCATAAGGCATCGCTGCATAGAGGGTATTGGTGCCAAAGAAGTCATGATAAGCGCAGAATGTATTACTTGCACACTGCGATTGTGAGCTATCGATACAGAGATCCTCGCCACGTCCAGTGAAGACAAAGAAAATGTTATTGATGCTGGATGACCAACCGTTGACCTGTTGTGCGTGTGTCACCTCGTTCTGGATATCACTGTCCAGTAACTGGGGTTTCGCGTATAGGCCCCACTATCTACCCACGAACCTGCCAGCACGGCATTGGAAGGAAATCCACCGCCAGACTGGGTATACTGGTTAGCAATCTGGTAGAGCGGGCTGCCTCCAATATCGCCAAAGTAACGCTTTATGAGACTGTTGTAGTTGGCGGATACATTCCCACCTGGCTCCCAGAAAATGGCGTAGACATTGGTGGTACCTGTCATTACCGGCCCACCACCATAGATAAGATTATTCCCTGACAATGGTTGAACATTAGAAGACTGGGATCCTTGTTTCATAAACAGGTGGGGTGCATGATGCGTCAGCGTTACACCAGTTTGGTTGGCAGCCCCGGCGGGATGCATGACCAGAAATCCACTGGCGATGACCAGAAGCGCAACTGGGATCGCGAGTAGCATGCTGGCACGTTTGTTCATGCTAGAAACTCCTTGTGTTGATGGGTTAACGTACAAAGGCTACAACAACAGGATGAGAGAGGATGCTCTTGTCCTATTCTCAGCATTGTTGTTCTGTCTCTACAATAAATGTACTTCAACGCGCTTTTGGTACACTTTTCTTTTGCTTTGCTCAATTGTGATGATTTTGAATAGTACATCTGTCTTATTACATCCATAAAATACTAATTCAGGTTTTTTTTAAGTATAGATGAAAGGATAAAAGGCCGAAAAAATGCTTGAAGCGTGATTATAATGACAATATTTTTCTTTATTTAGAAAATGCAACAAGTTGGATAGAGAAATGGACACACATAAGATTACATAAGATTACATAAGATACTGGCTGGAAAGTCGCAAAAAGCTATTCGTACTTTATAAAAGGTTACCAGACAGGAATCAGTTTGCTTGAGCGTTAGTAAGGTTTCTCTTCTGGTACTCCTTGTGTTATCATAGGGAACGAAATGGTCGAACCTATGTCCTGGCCAAAGTAATTTTTGTCGTAGTTTTCACTTCTAAGAAGAACAGGCTGTGAAGCGGCTGTCTGTCTGGTAAAGAGAAAAAGGTTTGATAGTTTTTCATGTCATTTGGGATCATCTCCTGTCTGCTAAACTCCATATCTGGGCAGAGTCATCTCGTTTGCCAATGACTATTCCCAGGAACATTGAATGGCAAGCTGAGAAGCAAAAATCTGATCGGCATCCTTTTACACTCACCCATGATCCATTAAAGGAAGCGCTTGGTGAGCTTGTGGGGAGCGTACTTGTTGAAAACGCAAGTTGTGGTACTTTGATGCTTTGCATGCCATCGAGTCCGGAGGGGCCAGTAGCTTCTCCAGAACTTATTCTGGAAGAGATCAGTGAGCAGAAGGGAACAACGTTCAAGCTCTGGCAGACCCCGACACTGATGTTAGAGCCAGATCTTGCCTTCGAATTCCTCCTCGCGCTGCCCAACCATCCACCACACGGCGTTGCTTTTGGGAGTTCGCTACGTTTTTGGGCAACAGCGGCAAAGTTCTCTTTTGAACTGATTGCCAGACAGTGTTATATGCCCACTTTGCAGGAGACACAGTGTAATGGAGAAATCGCCTTACGAGCCTCCTGGCAAGCAATACTTGCATCAGACGATGCTGAGCGGTTATATATGCTCTCAAGGATGATGCCACCCATCTGCTGGGCATTTCTGCCGCCCGATGAAAAGCACTCTTCGGTGCCTCAGCAGATTGTTCTGCATTTTCTCAACCAGACCATCGATGCCTTCATACGAAGCCATATCTCTTTGGGAGAACTCCTTCCTTATCGTCAAAGTTATCCTTCCAGGACAGTACCTCTGCCTGAGCAATGGTTGCAGGCACTTTCTTCCAGTGTCCCGACACTTACGGCATCAGCTCAAGAACTCAAACATTTTTTCACTACTATGCACATCTGGCTTGATCAGATTCGACCAGGCGAGGTGAACTCCCCTTTTCGCACCTGCTTCCGGCTCGATCCTCCCTCAGATGATGACAAAGAGGGTTCAGACTGGCATATCAGTTTCCATCTTCAGGCGAACGACGATCGGAGCTTGCTGGTTCCAGCGGAGGAGGTCTGGAAAGAACGTTCGAGTACCCTTACCTTTCTCAAACGCAAATTTGAGAATCCGCAGGAGCGGCTACTGGCCGATCTTGGAAGGGCTTCTCGTCTGGTTCCAGATCTTGAGGAAAGCCTGAAAACGGTACGTCCCAAAGGCTTTGAGCTGAATACAAAGCAGGCATACGCCTTCCTACGTGAGTCTACTCCACTGCTCGAACAGAGCGGATTTGGTATTCTCGTTCCTCCCTGGTGGCAGAAATCTATAACACGTCTGGGCCTCAAATTGAAAATGAAGCCGATGGCGGATACACAAACATTACCTGGGGCTGGAAACCATTATTGCCTACGATTGGACCATTTCTATTGGCGACACAACACTCTCAGCCAAAGAATTTGAGAAGCTGGTCAATCTAAAACTCCCTCTTCTCAAGATACGTGGCCAATGGGTCGAACTGCGTCCAGAGGAGATTGAAGCGGCTATTGCCTTCTTCCAGAAAAAGCACGGAAATGGGAATATCACCCTGGGTCAAGCATTGCGCCTCGGGTTGGGGCAGGAGGAGTCCGAGGGAGGTCTTCCAGTAAAAGATATCGAGGGCGATGGGTGGATCAAGGAACTTCTGGAGAAGCTTGTGGATAGCACGAAGATATCTCTTATTGAAATACCTTCTACTTTCCAGGGGGAACTGCGCCCATATCAGCTGAAAGGTGTTTCCTGGCTGGCATTTCTCAAGCAGTTTGGTTTTGGAGGTTGCTTAGCAGATGATATGGGATTGGGAAAAACTATTGAGCTTATCACCCTTTTGTTACATGAGCGTGAAGTGGCTACTCAACAGGGTGTATTACAGCAGAGTCCTGCACTTCTCATCTGTCCAATGTCCATCGTTGGCAATTGGTATAAAGAACTCCAGCGTTTTGCCCCATCTCTTAAGGTCATGATCCATCACGGACACGAGAGATCCTCTGGCGAGGTATTTGTGCAAGAGGTAAAACAGCATGATATCGTTCTTACTACCTATGCCCTGGCATTGCGCGATAGAGAACATCTTTCTTCCGTCGACTGGGAATATGTTGTAGTGGACGAGGCCCAGAATATCAAAAATGAAGCTGCCAGGCAGACACAGGCCATAAAAAATCTTAAAGCCAGGACGAGAATTGCTTTGACGGGGACGCCGGTAGAGAATCGGCTCTCCGATCTCTGGTCGATCATGGGGTTTCTGAATCCGGGGTATTTGGGTTCTGATCTAGATTTTCGTAAGAAGTTTGCCATCCCTATCGAAAGATATCACGACGTAAATCGGGCAGAAACGCTCAAACGTGTGATACAACCCTTCGTCCTGCGCCGCTTAAAGACGGATAAGGCCATCATCGCAGACCTTCCAGACAAGATGGAGATGAAGGTCTTCTGCAATCTTACCCAGGAACAGGCATCGCTCTATGAGGCTGTAGTCAAAGAGATGCTGGAGAAGATCGAACAATCGGAGGGTATCGAGCGCAAAGGATTGGTGCTATCTACGTTATTAAAACTCAAGCAGATTTGTAACCACCCGGCGCAGTTTGTTGCAGACGGCAGTAGTTTGACTGGTCGCTCAGGGAAGCTGGCTCGCTTACATGAGATGCTGGAAGAAGTCCTGGCGGCTGGCGACAAGGCTCTCATTTTCAGCCAGTTTGCAGAGATGGGAACTTTGCTGCGCCACTATCTGCAAGAAATGCTAGGGTGTGAGGTACTCTTTCTGCATGGGGGCACGCCCAAGGAGCAGCGTGATGTCATGGTACAGCGTTTTCAGGAAGAGCAGCGAGGAACACCGCTCTTTATCCTCTCATTGAAAGCTGGAGGTGTAGGTCTCAATCTAACCGCTGCCAACCATGTGTTTCACTTTGATCGCTGGTGGAATCCAGCTGTGGAGAATCAAGCCACCGATAGAGCTTTTCGCATCGGACAAAAGAAGAATGTACAGGTTTACAAGTTTGTCTGTATAGGAACACTGGAGGAACGTATTGAGCAGATGATTGAGCGGAAGAAGGTGCTTGCTGAAAGCATCGTTGGCAGTGGAGAGCACTGGCTGACCGAGATGACAACCGGACAACTCAAGGAATTATTTGCTCTGAGCCGCGAGGCTGTGGGGGAAGATTAAATGGGATGGCATAAAGAGCATGATGATTGGGATTACAAGGAGCCAATGAAGCCAGGAAGAGTTGAAGGTGGTATGAAGACTTCGAGCGAGCAAGGGGCGATTGGTTCAACCTGGTGGTCCAAACGCTGGATAGGAGTTTTGGAGTCCTTTAGCATGGGGACGCGGCTTACTCGTGGTCAATCTTATGCTCGTCAGGGTCAGATAATCTCGATGGATATTGAAGCTGGTATTGTGAAAGCCAGCGTCCAGGGAGCACAGCCCAGACCTTACACTATCAAGATCCAACTTAAGCCACTTTCAGATCAGGATTGGGAGAAAGTCACTGAAGCGATGGCTTCGCAGGCCATCTTTGCGGCCAAACTGCTTGCTGGCGAGATGCCTGTAAATATAGAAGAGGCCTTTGGTGCCGTGAAGCTCTCACTTTTTCCGGTAAGTGCCAAAGATCTTGAAACTGACTGTACATGTCCTGATTGGGCCAACCCCTGCAAACATACTGCTGCCGTCTATTATTTATTAGCTGAGCGTTTCGATGAGGACCCTTTCCTCATTTTCAAACTGCGTGGTCGCACAAAAGACGAGATTGTTCAGGCACTCAGGGAAAAGCGTACCGAGACACTTCCGGCTGAAAGCACTTTGTCCTCTGCTGAAAGTGATGCAGCCGAAGCCATCATCCCTCTCGAAGACCACCTGGACATGTTTTGGCAGGCAGGAGAAGAGTTGGAAACCTTTACTGTGAATCCTGCGGCCCCCAGGATAGATAAGGCAGTTCTTAAAAGGCTGGGAGATGCGCCTTTTATGATTGAGGGCCAGAATATGGTCTCTCTCTTATCCAGGGCCTACGATATGGTGGATGCTTATGTATTGAGAGAGACAACAGAGGAAGATCGTAACTATTCAGGGGAGGGTGCCGGGGAATGCTAGACTCCTGGCCGGAGTGCGAGGAGTCCTAAGAGTTACCTCATTTCGGAATCGGAGACTACAGAGAGGAAATATAAATAATGAAAAGGAGATGTGTGGAATAATCTTTTGGATCACTTGTCATCTTATTTCAATTTGACATAGCAGAATAATGATACACAAGAAATTAAATATTAGTTTGATCTCAATCGTGTCTTATATATAGCAATTTTGTCTAAATTCTAAATACTTATCTCATTAATATTGCCCTATTGATGATAATAGAGTATAATTCGTCGCAGAGTGAAATATATTGTAATTCAATTACTAGTTACGGAATCACCGTACGTTGTAGGAGATGGGAGTAAATGGGATGTACCAGCAGGGCCTAGTATCGATTTGGTTTGTTACAGGGCCGGAGCGGGGGCAAACTGTTTCACTTACAAAGCAAAGCGTTATTATTGGCCGTGATCCCACACAATGTGATGTTGTTACTAAAGACCCAACTGTTTCGGCAAAACACATACGCCTTTATTGCAATAACAACGTATGGACCATTGAGCAAATCAAAAAAAACACGGTTGTTACTATTAACACACAACAGATACAACAAGCAAATGTTAAAGACAGTGATACAATTGGAATCGGAAAAGATACAACGTTTTCTCTCTTTATCACATTACCTATAGACAAAACACAAATAGCATTACCGCCTGAGCATACCTCCCATACCTTCAATTGAAATAAGTTCTAATGCAGGCCTAAAAAAACAACACGTTTTATCTATCGGCCAAATTATTAATATCGGACGTGACCCTTGCAATAATGTCGTAATCGATGAAGCTGTTATCTCCAGATTTCATCTTCAGATTCGACAAGAAAATAATCAATGGGTGGTTGTACATCCCCAGCCAGGGCACAAGCAGACACTCAATGGCTTGCAGTACCAGGGGTATCATGTCAAAAGCACTGAGTCCTATCGTAAAACTCTAGCTCATGGCGATATTTTTCGCGTAGGTAACGAGTTCGGTATGCTCGTTACACTGACATACAATGATGGAAGTGGAATATCTCAAGATATTGTTCCAACAGTCTATCCTCCTATCCCCCTGGGAGCCTCTGAAATTACCCTTGGTCGAGCAACAAGGAATACAATCATGCTCGCCATCCTCAGGTCTCTGCATTTCACGCTCGTTTGGTTCAAGAGCAAAGGACTTACCGAATTATAGACCTGGGTAGTACCAATCATGTGTATGTCAATGGTCAACTGGCAACGAATAGACTGCTCAGAGTTGGCGACGAGATGCGTATTGGCCCATTTAAGTTTATATATAATGGTAGCGTACTGACACAGCAAGACGAAAGTGAAAGTATTCGTATCGATGCTCTTGGACTCAGAAAAGTTGGAGACAAACAGACAATACTGCTCAATGATATCTCGTTTGCTATTCCCCCACGCAAGTTTGTTGCACTTGTGGGTGGTTCTGGCTACGGCAAATCTACATTAATGGATGCGCTCAATGGCTTACGACCTGCTCACGAGGGGCAAGTTTTATATAACGGTCAGGATTACTACAGATTAATTTGCGGCCTTCAGTACCCAACTTGGCTATGTACCACAGGAAGATATTGTTCACCGTGATTTGTCTGTAGAGAGGGCACTCGATTACGCGGCAAAGTTGCGACTTCCCTCAGACTTTACAAAGGCACAAATTCAGCAACGCATCGGCGAGGTACTCAACGATGTAGATATGAAACACCGGCACAAGTTGCTTATTGGTAAACTGTCGGGAGGGCAAAGAAAGCGTATCTCGATCGCATTAGAGTTGCTAGCTAAGCCGAGCATCTTCTTTCTTGATGAGCCAACATCAGGTCTTGATCCTGGCCTGGATCGTAAGATGATGATGCTTTTACGCAAGCTAGCAGACAAGGGACACACCATTATCCTGGTGACGCATGCAACTAATAACATTACGATCTGCGATTACGTCTGTTTTCTCTGTAAAGGTGGTCGTCTGGCATACTTTGGCCCACCAAATGAGGCAACAACATATTTTCATCAATCAGACTTTGCTGATATTTATACCGCATTAGAGCCAAGACCGAACAGGATCCAAATATTCCAGAAGCGGCAAAAATAGCATTTAAGAAATCAGCAGAATACCAGAAATATGTCTCAGTGTTACTTCAACAAAGACCAAAGAGTGCAGCTCTTTCCCATCTGGGCGGCGGTAGTACAATTCCTAAGCGTGGTAAGCCAGTGCAGCAGTTCCTTTTGCTCACCATGCGTTACATGGAGTTACTCAAAAATGACATCGGCAATCTACTAATCGTTACTTTTACAGGCCCCTATTATTGGTCTTATTTTGATCATTATTATCAAATATGTCCTGAAGAATGATCCATTTAACACATCCCGGCCAGGGATAGATGCAGAGAAGACCCTATTTATCATGGCCTTTGCCTCTGTCTTGTTCGGGTGCAGCAATGCCGCGCGAGAAATAGTCAAAAGAGGCACCAATTTATCGTCGTGAGCGTATAGTAAATCTTGGTATTATTCCCTATATGTTCTCTAAAATTGTAGTGTTAGGAGCATTATGTCTGTTACAGTGTGCTGTGCTGGTCTTCATGGTGAATGCTGCCTCACCATTCCAAAAGAGACATTTTTCCCTGTGAGCCGCAGAAATCTATATCACGATGGCCTTGACCTCATTTACTGGACTCATAATGGGTCTGGCTGTTTCTGCTATTGCTCCCAACAGTGATCGGGCAACGAGCTTTATCCCGATCATACTCATTCCACAGGTCATTTTCTCAGGCGTTATCTTCAAGACAGATGGTATCGCCCAAATCTTAGCTGGGTTCTTCGCATCACGTTGGGCCATAGTCGGTATGGGTTCATCTATCGGCCTGAACGGAGATCAGATTGATGGCAAATTTATTTGCATTCAACGATACAACCAGTCATCTTTTACTATCCTGGTGCATGTTAGCCCTCATGTGCATAGTTCTTGGCTGTGCCACAGGATATTTTCTCAAACGAAAAGATGTGAGGATGAAATAGGAGTATGTTCCATAGTCAGTAAGAAAATGAAGCCTATTTTTGTCAACTATCCCAAATTAATAATTTTTTAAAGGAGAAAACAAACATGAGTTTACCAGGCGGTGAAATGGCGGCGCGTCCGCTCCAAATTCGTTTGGATTACGGATTGCTGAGGCTCTATGTCTTCAAGCGGTAAGATACAATCGATTGAATACAGCAATTCGTGAAGCTATTCCTCAGATGCGTGAGGTTGCTAAATCAAATCCTCATGCCCAGGTATTTGTCCGCGCCATAAAATTCTCAAGTGGAGCAATATGGCATGTTGCTCAACCAACACCCATTGAAACCTTTCAGTGGATGGATCCTCAAAGCTGGTGGTGTCACGGATATGGGTAAAGCTTTGCAGAATGGTAGCAGATCAAGAATCAACTCAAGATGCCTCCCATGGAGTCCCGTGGCCTTCCACCTGTACTGGTGCTCATTACCGATGGCTACCCCACTGACGATGTTGGGCAAGGCATCAAGGCTATAATGGATCAGCCGTGGGGTAAGAAAGCGGTACGTATCGCTATTGGTATTGGCGCGGATATCGATTACAACATGTTGAAGCGGTTTATAGGAAATGATGAACTGCGCCGCTACAGGCACACAATGCCCAGGATTTGACGAATTTTATCGAGTGGGCCTCTACGGCGGTGCTTCAGGCATCTTCAACTCCCAAATATTTCCAATGATTTCGGTTCAGGCCCTATACTTCCAACTATCCCAACTCCGCCGCCAAATAGCGGTGATCAACAATCCGTGTGGCAATGCAGATATATTCTAAGGATAACGTATATGCTGGATGAGAAACATACCTCAGAGTGGTGCATCCTGGGAACATCTGTCAAAGGCGCAACCCATGAACTTTCGGGAAGCCAAACCAGGATGCTATCTGTTGGGGAGGGGATCTGGCTGGAGAGAAATATGGTCTTACCAGGGTACAGCGTATGAACCTTCAGAGACGTAGAACCAGGAGGCCATCAATGGGAAGCCAGAGTCGGAAGGTGGTATGCCATTAGTGCTAGCTGTAGCCGATGGGCATGGAAGTGATAGGTATTTTCGCAGCAACATTGGCGCGGAAATTGCTGTTAAGGTAGCAAAACAGGAACTTCTCCGCTTTGCACAAGCGTTGCCTCTGACTACCACTCGCTCGACCATCAGGGACATGGGTGAAAAGGTGCCATCCATTATTGTACGTCGCTGAAGAGGAAGTCGGGGAGCATTGGTTAAAAAATCGCCTCTCAGAAGATGAATGGAAGTGGATCTCGAAAAAAGAACAAGCTGAAGCCTGGAAGTCTAGCGTAAATCATAGCATTCTCTATGGGGCAACTCTCCTGGCAGCTCTGGTAACTGAAACCTTTCTCTTTCTATTGCAATTGGGTGATGGTGACATCATGCTCGTTTCCGAAATAGGCGAGGTGACAAAGCCAATAGCGGGTGATGCACGTCTTCTTGCTAATGAGACGACATCACTTTGTACAGCTAACGCAGTCAATCATTTTCGGCTCCAGTTTCGAGGGGTGGCAACACCACCTGCTCTCATCCTGCTTTCTACCGATGGGTATGCCAACTCGTTCCGTACGGAAGCAGGATTTCTCCAGGTGGGCAGAGATGTCTGGAGTATCATGCGTTCCGAAGGTATAGAGAAGGTAAAAACAAGCCTGAAAGGATGGCTCGATGCAGCAACCAGAACAGGCAGCGGTGATGACATCACCTTGGTATTCTCTGCCATACAAATGTACTCAAGAAAGAGATCGACACGAGCCAACCAATCAAACAAATTACTGGTGATCTACCACCTGAGCCAGTAAACAATATCGAAGAAAGTGAAAAGCCTGCTGTAGATAAACACCCGGCTAATGATAGTGATGGTGCCAGTGTTGTCGAGCCGATCATTGAACAGAAGCATGTGCTACAGGAGGAAGTACTGGCAAATGGGTCTGTCAATGCTGAAAATATTGTTCTTCCTTCTGTAAACAGTGAGCAAATAACGGATGACAAAACTGATACTCTGCATCCACAATCAACAAATATACAAGCTGAAGAGAAATATTACAATTCTCACAACAGCAGACAATGAAATATCCAATAGAAACACCTCGGGGAGCGCCTACCAAACTGCAACTCAGAGTTTCAAGCAGGAAAGGGGAAGAAGCCTATACAAGCATTAGTGATGCTATCGATGATGCGGATCCTTATGCGGTCATCACCGTATGTCCTGGACGTTATAAGGAGCGGCTTGTTCTTACTAAACCCGTTACAATTGTTGCTGAAGTACCTGCTTCAGAAACAATTATCGAGAACGAAGGCACTTGTATCTTTATGCAGACGGATGAAGCAAAGCTACGTCTGTTAACAGTGAGAGGCAAGAAGCGATTTGGGGTACATTCCGAAAATTCTGCTGCTGCGATAGATATTCCTAGAGGACAACTTATCTTGGAAGAGTGCGACATCACATCTGAAACATCCATATGTATTAAAGTCTATAGCTCTACAGCCAATCCTGCCATCCGAAACTGCCATATTCATCATGGAAGAGGTAAGGGTATTCTGTTCACGGAAAATGCACAGGGACTCATAGAGGACTGCCAAATAAAATCCCATAATGCTATAGCGCTAGAAATAGAACAAGGAAGCACTCCAATTATCAAAGGTGGCCAAATTTTCGGGAACGAGAGAATAGGCATTGTAGCCTCTACCAATTGTAAGGGCAGGATAGAGAATTGCCACATCTATGACAATGCAGGTGGCGTAGAGGTTAGACCGCGTGGGAGCCTTACCATCCAGGAGTGTGCCATCTACAAGAATGCACACTATGGGATAAGGGTTCATCCGGATGGAGAGGTAACCGTAGATGGTAAGACACGAAAAGGTATTTCTGATCCGATCTTCCGCGAAGAAGGAGGTCGTATTAATTGGTAAGACTAAGAATTCTCCTCATTTTCAATTTCTTTATAGAAAGGGCATATAAATGGCTACTATGTTGAGCCATGGGCAGAAACTGCAAACGGAGTCGGGGATGAGTTGTACGGTGGAGGAGGTACTTGGCATTGGAGGCCAGGGCGAGGTTTATCGCGTGAATATTGCCAATAAACCCATGGCGTTGAAATGGTATTTTGCACAGTCTGCTACTCAGGGCCAGCGAGAAGCATTGGCAGAAACTTGGTGAAGCGAGGGTCACCCAATAATAAATTTCTCTGGCCTCTTGAACTGGTTACAAATGCGGGGCAACCTGAATTCGGATATGTCATGCCACTACGTGAGCAACGTTATAAAGGCATAGTGGACCTCATGAAACGTGAGTGTCAATACGACCTTTCGAGCTTTGGCAACGGCAGGTTTTTACCTGGCTGACGGCTACTTTCAGCTTCACGTAGGTGGCATGTGCTACCGTGATATCTCCTTTGGCAACGTCTTTTTGGAGCCTGGCAATGGTGAAGTGCTTATTTGTGATAATGATAATGTTGCTGTAGATGGAGACACCAACAGTGGCGTACTCGGCACGTTGCGCTTTATGGCTCCTGAAATTGTGCGCGGTCAGGCTCTTTCCGACAGAAAGACGGATCTCTTCTCTCTATCTGTGCTTCTATTCTATATGTTTATGTTTCATCATCCTTTGGAGGGGAAAACGAGAAGCAGATATTCATGTCTTCGATATGACTGCAATGACCAAAATTTATGGAACTGACCCGGTTTTCATTTTTGATCCAAATGATCACTCCAACCGGCCAGTGTCAGGGTATCAGGATAACGCCTTGATTTTCTGGCCCATTTATACCCCAATTTCTGCGGGACCTTTTTACGAGAACATTCACTACTGGTATCAAAGATACTGATAATGGGCGTGTTCTTGAAAATGAGTGGCGTTCAGCTATGGTTCGCTTGCGTGACTCTATTTTCTATTGTTCGCACTGCAATGCAGAAAATTTCTACGATATCGATACTGTTAGGAAAACTGGGGGAAAAGCGGCCCCCTGCTGGAAGTGTCGCAAAGATGTTATTCTCCCATTCCGCATACGTATTGGTAACCATGTAATTATGCTGAACCAAGATACTCCGGTTGTATCCTCAGTCACATCGATAGCCAGAGGAGGTACGACTTTACCAGGCCAATTGCAGAGGTTGCGCGCAATCCAAACAATCCCAGCATGTGGGGGCTAAAAAATCTCTCTGATGAAAAATGGGTACTTACAAAGCAGGAGGGTCCAATGCTCGATGTAGAAGTTGGGCGAAGTGCAGTTCTGGCTGTTGGAAACAAGGTCAACTTGGATACTACTGAGGGAGAGGTTCGCTACTAATGTTACCGTCTACTCTTCTTCAAATGTATCGAGGTTGAGTAAGAAGAGCAGACGAGAATACAGACAGGAGGAACGGCATACATGGAGCAGCTCGCTAATGTTGTGATTGTTATGAGCCGTTGTAGTTGTAACAAGGAGAGCTTTGGCATTCACTTTGAGGAGACACAATCAGGCCAGTGGCTGGCTGATTGGGCATTTGCGGTAAAAGAGACGACTGGGTAGGAAAGAAGGATACGATCAAAATGAGATCCGGGGCAATATTATGCTGGATAGTCAGTATCCTGGATGTCCCCATTGTAACAACCCTAGTATCGTTCTGTGTTCCACATGCGACAAAGTGTCGTGTTATGATGGCACAAGCAGTTTAGTTACATGCCCCTGGTGTAATACAAGAAAAAGCGTTGGTGGTTCCATTCAAGGATTGAAAGCGGGGACTGACTATTGAACGATTTGCCACGCCAGAAACTCTGTGACATTGTTGCAACGTACAATCAGTCTTCCTGGAAAGATACAGGACGTTGTAGGGGATTGCTAATGGATCTCTGCGAAGATTACAAAAAATGTCAAAGAGAGATCGACGTACTAGATCAGGTTCCATGGCAGAAAGAATATCGTTGATGAATTTACAAAAGCTATCGAATACTCTTCCACCTGAGATGCTTATCAAAACGATTGGTGCTACGCCTCTGTGGTAGAGGACTTGCCGAAGATCTCTCTCGTTGGGGAGTAGAGTCCTGGGTGCAAGCATTGGGATATGCGCCATTAATGGGATCAAGTACAGATATAAGCACAAATATTGACAGTTTCTCAGCATGGAAATGGCCAGTATTTCTTACTTATCAATGAAGCTCTCAGGGATGCAAAGCACAAAGATACTATTCTTATAAAGCCAGGTACTTATACTGAAGCATTGGTGATCGACAAACAGTTGCAGATTATCGGTGATGGTCCGGTAGAGCAGATCATCATCGAGAATGTGCAAATGCCTTGTATCCAAATGCTGACCGATACGGCTGAGATACAAGGTTTGACATTACGTAGTTGTGCAGGCCGTATCCAGAAGAAATGTAGTGCTGTAGATATACCACAGGGACAATTAGAACTTGTAAATTGTGATATAACGTGCGATTGACTCCCTGGGCCATATATTAACCATTTATGGCGCTATGACTGTTCCTATTATTCGACAATGTAGAATTCATAACGGAAGAGAATGTGGTGTCCTCATTTATGGACAAGGTGCAGGAACCCTTGAGAAATGCGATATCTTCAATAATACTCTGTGCCGGCATAATCATTAGACAGGGCAGCAATCCCATCATTGAAAGCTGTAAACTTCATGATGGTATGGGTGTAGGAGTTTTGATCGATGAAAGCGGATGTGGCACAATAAAAAATTGCGATATCTTTGCACACACCCACGCGGGTATCGAGATTTGACAAGGTGGGAACCCTCTTATTCAAGGAAGCAAAATTCATAACGAAAAGGGAAGAGGCATCTTTGCATGGGAAAATTGCAAGGGAAGGATTGAAAAGTGCAATATTTTCAGTAACACCCTTGTTGGGATAGAAATCAGGCGTGGTGGCAATCCTCACATTCAAGATTGTGAGATTCATCACTGCAAAGGTACTGGAATCCTGGCATGGGAGCACTGTCGGGAAGCATAGAGAACTGTGATATCTTTGGTAACACTCTTGCGGGGATAGAGATCAGACAGGCTGGCAATCCTACCATCCAGGAATGCAAAATTCATGAAGAGAAGAGGTGCGGTATTTTGATCCAGAACGATGGTCTGGGTAGCATACATAACTGCGATATCTTTGACAATATGATGAATGGAGTGGAGATTAGAGAAGGTGGGAATCCCAGCATTACAGGCTGCAAGCTACACGATATAGGGGGAGCGGGTATTATTATCTGGAACAATGGTCGAGGCACTATAGAAAGCTGTGATATCTTTAACACTGTTACGGCTGGAGTGGAGATCAAACAGGGCGGAAATCCGACCATTGTGCACTCCAAAATTTATGATGGCAAAGAAGTTGGCATATTTGTCCATGATAATGGGCAAGGCACTATAGAGAATTGCACTATATTCGCGAATAGTCATGCAGGGGTAATTATTAAACAACAAAGCGTCCTTGCTATCCAAAACTCCAAACTTTATGATGGGAAGGGACATGGTGTTTTTATTATAGAGAATGGACAGGGAAAATTGGAAAATTGCGATATTGGTAGGAATGCTATAGCAGAAGTAGAGATCAGACAAGGTGGAATGCTTGAGATGCGAGGATGTAGGATCCATGATGGGAAAGGATCCGGTATTCTGGTCTCTCAAAACGCACAAGGGACCATGGAGACTTGCGATATCTTCAGTAATACCTATGGAGGAGTAGAGATCAAACAAAGTGGCAAGCTTGTATTGCGAAAGTGCAAACTGCACGAAGGAAAAGGCTCCGGTATCCTGGTGTGTGATAAAGGACAGGGCATAGTGGAAGACTGCGAGGTTTATGACAACGCTTCTGCTGGTATAGAAGTCAAGCAAGGAGCCGATCTTCTAATTCGAGGTAGCCGTGTTAATCGCAATAAGTTTTATGCCATTGCGGTCTCTGTGAATAGCCGAGCCACTGTTGAGGATTGCGATCTACGGGGCAATGAGTTTGGAGCATCGTTTATCGAAAATGGTGGGCAATTGAAGAGTAGTAAAAATAGGAGTTGAAATGACAACATTGATTTTCATATCGCTATCATTGCAGAAGGGGGGATGAAACTGGTGGCCGTTACACAATCAAAGCTTGCGCAGCGTCATAAACCTGTTGCAGACAAAATAGATGAATTACTCAAAGAAAGTAGAAGATTAGGTGCGACTGAAGGAGCCCAGCGGTTAGAGCTTATATGCGACCAATATAACCAGTTATCACCAAACACGGCTTATCTTTGGATTGATCCTGGTGCATTCCAGCAGGAGATAGAAGAAGCACAAACCCATACATTCAAGATGGAACTTGTCCATTTTGTACGGAATTGTTTCAGTCTGGCTCCGCTTATTGCGACTTGGACAGCTTTACTTATGGCCGTAAACTCCTACAATCTGTATATGGCAAATCACCAAGATGATAAAACATCGTTTCTGGAATTATGGCAAAAAGGTTTTAACGGTACAGACTTCTTTACATTTACTCTAGCAGCAGGCGCTGATGTTGTATTTTTATTGATCTATCTTTTCTTTATTTGGCTTACACAGAGGATGGAGAGAGTAGTGTCCATTCACAAGCCGTCGAGTTCGTCCGAAAATTACAAAAGAACATTGACGATATTATAAAGTATGTTGTAGCTGATACTATTCATGTTGGGGATCAATCTGATATCGATCGGGTCATTAATGGGGTCAAGCAGGTCATGGACTCTTGCGACCACAGCTATGACGCAGGTTGTGGATAAAATGGCGAACAACAACCAGCAAGCGATGAACAACCTGGAACAGGCCATGAAGCTTATTGTTTCCGATGCTCAGTATTCTATTAAGCAAACTACTGATTTATCTATCAAAGCTACCACTGATGCCAATAATAGGGTAGAAGACCTGTTCAAAGATCAGGTTATGCCAATGATAACAACATTTAACGTTGATATGAGGACACTTCATAAAGAGTTAGGGAACTACGAGGGACGATTGAATGATCTCACAAATGCCAGTCAGCAACTAGCAAACGCCAGTCAGCAGTTAGCTACTGCATCGTCAAGCCTTACGGATAATGCAGAGAGATACGTTACGATTGGTCAAGATATCAGCACCCAGATATCCTCTCTTAATGCGACACAAAATGATGTTTTGGTACAAGTTGAGGGTATGGCAAACAGCATAACCACTGCCGCTGGGAATATGACTACTGTTACGACTGGCATGGAGAATGCCTTGAAAATGGTTGACGGTGTTACAAGGCAGCTTGACAGCGGAATGCGTAAAACAATAGAGACAATGACAGAAAACGTGCAAACTGCCACGCAAGCTTTGGCAGAAGTTGGGCCTCAGTTGAATTGCAAACATCCATATATCTAAATCATGCAGCTATGAAACTCTCCTCAGTACAACCTGAGCGTCCTGGTCTTATAAAGCGAATAAAGCGAATAACGAAAAATTTTAGGCGACAGCCGGGCACGCAGGGAGTGCAAAATTCATGAGTAGGCGGCACAAAAATGCGTTTGGCAGTTCTTCTTTTCCTTCGGTTGGGTGGTTATTCGCAGATCTGCTCCTGGCTTTGGCAATGCTCTTTTTAATTGCTAATACAGTGGGTAACCCATCACAATCTAAGCCAAAAACAACACTTGTTCCGACTAAAGTAGTTCTTGGAATCACTCCAACACCGACGCCACTGCCACGTTTGGAACTTCAATTTCATGAGTTTACAATCAACGTTGATCCAAATGGACTACTAAGTGGTTCGCAAAGTGCAATTGATAATGTGAAGAACCAGGTACGAGGGCAAAGTGTACTTAGAGGTCGAAGTGTTGGTCTGGGTAGTTGCATATGGCGGAGCACCAACAGACAATGATGTTGATAATGCGCTAACCATAGCAGGAAAAATATATGATGCTCTAAAAATGCTTGGCAAAGAGAAGTTTTCTTTCGATAGAGCGTCCTATTACAAGGCATTGTATCTTCTTTACGGTCGAAGCAATGTGGTTACGCTGGATGTCTATTTATTCGCTCAACAGTAAAATGTCGTCCACATTCCGCAATTCTACGGAATGTGGCGTCTTCATCTCCTTGCCACACTTGTAATATCCCCAACTATGCCTTTTCTTCTCTGACCTGGCGCATAATCTCGTGCAGTTGATCCAGATGGGTTTGTCCGTGGATGATACCAAGCATATGGGTTGCCACTGCATTCATTGGTCCAAATTGTGGAATGCGCGTTATTGTGATATCCAGATGTGGTGTGTCGGGCCAGGCATCAAGGAAAGCTGTGCACATGCGCTGGCTCTCACTGAGGCGATTTTGTACCTGTTGTACCGTCTGAATGCTTTCCCAGGGTGTCTCATAGCGTAGCCGTCCCTCAACGTGTATGCCGCGTGCCTGCATTGCTGCTGCCGCTGCTGTCTCTTCGAGAGTAGCTGTGAGATGAGCAATCACATGGCCCAATGTCCAGCCTTGCTCCCCTCCCTCTGTTGATTGCGGATCTCTGGGTACAAAAGTAACATCGGTATTCGTCGCCTGGATGATAATATTCTGGATTGTCTCAAACAGGTCATCGGTAAGTGGTCGTAAATCGCGATAGGTGATATCGCTGATAAGGTCAGCATAGGTAATTTGTCCTGCAATGACTGGTCCGAAATTAAAGCTTTTCATACAAGTTCCTCTCATTGAAACGAATTCCTAAGGATTATACCATAGGATCATACCATCTTACACGTTTCGGATGTTTGTCTCGTTGCACCAGAATGGGAAAATGTGCGAAGATATCAAAGAGATGAAAATTACTGATGTGCAGTGCTATCCCTATCGCATACCACTACGAAACAGTTTTACTACGGCCCATCATGAGCTTCATACACGCGATGGCGCACTTGTTGAGATCCATACCGAAGAGGGAATTACTGGTGTTGGAGAAATGGCCCCACTACCAGAGTTCGGGGGAGGCAGTCTCGATGCTGCACTTGCCTCTTTGCCGGCAATAGTTACCCGGCTTCGTGGAAAACAGCTTGATGAAGCACTGGATCTCTTATCTAGAGAGATGGGTTCCCTACCGGCTTCAACAACCTGCGCGCTAGAAATCGCTTTGCTCGACGCACTGGGGAAAACCAGACAGTGTGCGGTGAGTAACTTACTTGGCACGCATCCACGCCCCTCTATACGTGTCAATGCTGTCGTAGGCGTGCAAACAGCGGAGGCGGCAGCAAAACGTGCCCAGGAGGCTGTTCGCGCAGGTTTTGGTTGCATAAAGCTCAAGGTGGGAATTAGTGGGCAATCAGACATCGAACGAGTGGCCGCAGTGCGCGAGGCAATTGGGCCGACAATCCACCTGCGCTTAGACGCTAATGAAGCATGGAATTTCGAGCAAGCATGTACCATCCTTACCCACTGTGCACGCTTTGATATACAGTACGTTGAGCAGCCTCTCCCCGCAAGTGATCTGGAAGGCATGCGCAAACTCCGACAAGTTGTGTCGATACCTATTGCGGCAGATGAAATGCTCTCCCATCTAGAGAGTGCACGAACTGTGCTTGCAGCACGAGCGGCTGATGTCTTGATCATCAAGCCGCAACTGGCAGGAGGTTTACGTGTTGGGCGGCAGATCATTCAGGAGGCGGCAGCACAGGGCATACAGAGCGTTGTTACCAGTACAATCGAGGCCGGTATTGGTCTCGTAGCAGCGTTGCATCTCGCAGCCGCTTCAACAGAAGTTATCCTGGAGTGTGGGTTCGCCACGTTGCACCTGCTAGAGGATGATTTGATCGTTGAAGATTTACCTATCCACAATGGACTCCTCACAGTACCCACTGGTCCTGGCCTGGGTATTCAGTTAGACAGGACGACACTCGAAAAATATGTCTCCGGTAAACACTGTTAATATGGTGCATCCTCAAAAGATATGTTTCCCAAATAACATAACAGAGAAGACATGTCAAAGACAGCACTTATTCACGAAAAAGCTTCGTGCAACAGATATGTAGAAGACAGGCCACAAATGCTCTCTTCATTTAGATCAGCATCGTAGGAGAAATCTGCAACCCTGCTAATGAATAATAACCAGGATGCATATTGTGTGGGGGTTGTCATCCATGGATGACAACCCCCACACAATATGCATCCTGGAGATCTATGTAAACGAGTTGTCTATTCCGAGGAGAAAAAGCTATGGTTGCATTCATCGGCCATTTCACGAGTGCAGATATTGCGCAACAACTCCATGCCTGCATAGGATGTCAGGAATGTTTGCTGGCCTGTCCCACTATTGATCAACCTGTTACTATTGGTCACCTGAACTCCCAGACACTCAGCGGCCCAATTACATTGCCAATTGCACGCTTTGCGAGGGCGTGCACCCAATGTGGAGCCTGTGCCAGTGTCTGCCCGGTTGGTCTGCATCGTGAGGCAATGATGCTCTGGCTCAAGATCAGGTTGCTTCAGGTAACACAGGAATGTGCTCCAGCCCCGCGAGAAGAAGCCGTTGTGGAGCACCCAAAACAACGACAATTCATCATGCCCTTCAGTTTTTGACATGAGCGGGCCAGAGACCAAAACCAACGATTGCGGCAGAGAGGTCACGAATAACAGGCGTACGTATCATCCAGCGTGCTACAAGCGGAAAAGTAAACGGTTTATCCGTACCCGTATTCATCGTTTTAGAAAAGATTTGATGTTGTAGTACGGCCTGAAGAGCCTGTATGATTCTTGTTGGTAACTCACGCTCACGCTGTATTTTCGCCAAATCACTTACAGACACAACACCATACTTGAGCTTTCTACTCAGTATATTTGCTGCTACGACAGCATCCTGGATAGCATAGTTGATCCCGACGCCACCGACGGGCGACATAACATGAGCAGCATCACCAATGAGCAGCAAGCCCCGACGATACCAGCGGGACAGGCGATTTGACTCAATGGAGAGGACCGAAATTTGCTTCCATTCTTTGAGTTCATGCACACGATCAGCGAATTCCGGCACGATTTCTGCAACGGATTGACGCAAATATTCTAAACCGGCAGTGCGGATCTCCTGGTAGCCGCCTTTAGGAATGGCATAGCCGATCTGCCAGAAATCAGAATGGTCGATCACAGCTACCATATGCCCCTTTTTGAAACGACCACCAAGACGATCAATGTCGTCACCACTCTTGAGAGGAAGTCGAAACCAGAGGATATCCATAGGCGGTGAAGTCTTAATTGGTTCAAAACCAGCCAGTTTGCGTATACGCGAGAAGCGACCATCAGCGCCGACAGTCAATGAGGCATGTAGTTCATACCAACCATCCTGTCCACGATAGCGCACCCCCCCAATGGTTCCATTCTCCTCAATCAGCTCATCTACCTGTGCTCCCATGACGAGACGAAATCCAGGGTATCGCTTTGCTTCTTCAGTGATGAACTCAAGAAATCTGGCCTGTAATATGACGGTCACAAAGGGAAATCTTGTCTTCAAATATCTCAGGTTAGCAACGGTGACCGGCCCTGTAGCAGTCTGCAACGTGAATTCCTCTAGCTTCGAGTGAGGGAGTTGGAGGAGACGACCGGCCAGGTCAATCTCATCCAGAATCTCCATCACTGCCGGGTGAATTGTATCACCTCGGAACTCGCGGTCAAAATCCATATGGGCTTCGAGCAGTGTCACGGGAATTCCCTGGCGTGCCAGCAAGAGTGCCAGCACTGCTCCTGCTGGGCCACCACCAACGATACAACAAGTTGTAGATTTAACATGTTTTACCTCATGGGTAAACGCCGTAGTTTTCGTTTCCATAGCATACTCGTTTTCTTTTTGGGTTTCACTGCTCAATAAGCTGCTGTCCTGAAGGGCTAACAGGTACATCCGCACTTCCATCTGCTCATTGCTATGCTTTTACTGGCCCTCTGGAGTTCTAAGTATTTGTAGCAATGTTGGATGATCAAAGGTCGTACGCACTTCCTGTATCTTGCCGTCTTCGAGAATGCGGAAGTTGTCTATGCGTGGCAGGGCGAATTTCTTTCCACGTGCTGGGATCTCGCGAAATTCCTTCCGGTGAGTTCCATGCATTGTGCAAAGGCTGGAAACCTTGCCTCCATCAGCGATCACCACATCAACCGTGAAATGGACATCAAGAGCATCACGAATAGAGTTCGTGAATTGGAGGAAATTTTCTGGTCCATGAATTCCACCAGGAGGGCCATAGAAGGCAAAATCAGTAGCTAAAAGCTCATCTGCGGTCGCACGATTGCCCTTGCTAAAAATCTCCTCAAAGAAACGCTGAACGATAACTTTGTTTTTGTCTGTTGACATAGAAGTTACATCTGTTGACATAGAAGGTACACCTTTCTACTTATTCAAACTATCTAGCCTGCTTGTAGTAGCGGGCCGTGTAGGTCCACCAGGGCAGCCCTACATATCCAGCATCCGTTAAGCCTGTATTAAGAGCCGGCGTCCGGATAGTTCTGGGAAGGCGGAAATCTGGGTCGGAGATCTGCTCTGTTACTGCCAGAACGCCGCCTGGTCTGAGAACTCGTGCACATTCGCGGATAAACGCAGGTAGGTCCGCAACTTCACCAAGTACAGTCACAAGAAAGACCATGTCAAAACTCTTTTCAGGAAAAGGCATCTGTTGCCCATTGCCCTGAATGATATCCACATTACTCACTTGATTACTTTGCAAATGCTGACGCAGCTGAGCAATCATTTCTGGCTGAATTTCGAGACAGGTGAGACGGATATCTTTGTCTTGTGCTGCAACCCGCTGAGCCAGAGGAACAGTGAAGAAGCCAGACCCAGGCCCAACCTCCAGTACATGCATACCTGGAGTCACACCTGCGCGATCCAGGATCTGTTCCGGTGTGCCAAAGAGCCTGATACGCAGTGGGGAGTGGAGCAGATATGCCAGGAAAGGAGGCATGGGTTGTGGGTGAACCCGACGTATAATACGTTGCACGATTTGACTGAGCACAAACAGGCCAATGAGACTCAGGCCAATGAGTCCGATCCAGCGCAAGAGTCTGACCAGCAAGATTGCCATTGTTCGTGTTCCTCCTGAAACTCCTCTCCCGTCCCGGAAAGAGTATGCCCTTTTCCCCTCATTCACTACTAAAGAGTTCCGCAACAAGCGAGGAGTTCTGCTAGCAATTGTATGTGGTTCGCGAGTTTGTTATCGATAGGCACCTATCACGATGTGCAGTGGATTTGCGCCTGTTTGCCTGTATTGTAGAAATACTTTTAAATGACAAAAAGCTCAACAAATTATGTATATTGTTTTTTATAATTTTTTTATGTACGCTTGTTATAGTTTTGTAGGGTACAAGTTTGTCTCACAACTTGTGAGACATGAGTCATCCTGGCAGCTCTTCAGGTTTCATGGGTCATCCGAATTTTTCGAACAAGAGTTCACACACTCTCAAGTGGCTTGAGAAGCGGGATTGTCAGGCGGTCTGCCCTTGACCGGGGGCGGGGTGTCCCCGCAACATTCTTTTTTCCTCGCGCCGCCGCAGGCGGCGCATAAAAGAAGTAAAAAGGTTTGGGGACACCCCACACCCACAGGAGGGCTGCCGCCCCCTGGACCCCCGCTTTAGTTCGGGATGACTCATGAAACCTGAGGAGTTATCAAGGTGACTCATGATAGTGGAGAAGCGAAAAGAAGACATACTATGACGGTGGATAACACAATGCATCATCCCGCACAAGAAACCAACACATTGACTCTATCAGATCCGATACAGCAGGCACATCAGACCACATGCTGTATTGTTGGGGCAGGACCAGCAGGGGCAGTTCTGGCACTGCTTCTAGCGCGTCAGGGAATCTCTGTAACATTGTTGGAGGCGCACAAAGATTTTGATCGTGAATTCCGTGGTGACACGATCCATCCAGCCATCTTAGCCATTATGCATGAACTTGGTCTGGTAGATCGCCTCCTCCAACTTCCCCACACAAAAGCGTATTATGTCCAGTTTCATACAAGTGCAGGCCAGCTTCCCTTTGACGACTATCGCCGCTTGAAAACGCGCTACCCCTATATCATGCGGCTTCCACAGACGCAGTTCCTTGAGTTTCTTATGACCGAAGCTCGACAGTATCCTCACTTTCAGCTTATCATGGGAGCACGAGTGGAGCATCTGATTGAAGAGGATGGAGTGATTTGCGGTGTACGCTATCGTGGAAATAGTGGTATGGTCGAGGTTCGGGCGGCGCTCACGGTGGGGGCAGATGGTCGCTTCTCCTGGACACGCCGTCTGGCTGGTCTGGAATCTATCAAGCTCTTGCCGCCACTGGATTTTCTCTGGTTTAATCTGCCTCGTCATCTAGATGATCCTCAAGGGGATGCGGTCGAACTCTACCTCGCTCCAGGTCTTTTTCTCGTCATGCTTGACCGTGGCGAACATTGGCAGGTGGGTAGCGCAATTGGAAAAGGAACCTATCACCACATTCGCGTTGCTGGTATCGAGACACTACAACAATCTGTTGCGGTATGTGTTCCATGGCTTGCTGATCGTGTGAGCACCTTACAGGATTGGAAGCAGGTTTCGCTCCTGTCAATCGAGTCGAGCCGACTACCGCGCTGGTATCGTCCTGGTCTACTCCTGATCGGTGATGCAGCCCATGTTATGTCACCGATTGGCTCTGTCGGTATCAATCTTGCCGTTCAGGATGCCGTAGCGGCAGCGAACAGGCTCTATGTGCCACTCAAAAACAATCAGGTCCAGACCACAGATCTGGCGGCGGTCCAGCAGCGTCGTGAGTGGCGGACGCGAATCATTCAGGCATGGGTAGGCTTTCTCCAGCAGAAAATTGTTGGTTCGCTCAATGCCCACAGGTCATTTGAGTTGCCGTTTATCGCACGTCTCTTGCTGCGCGTACCAGTTTTGGGGACCTTTGCCGGCTCGGATGACGGCCCTTGGTGGCTGGCAAGAACATGTACACCACGATTTGCAGAAAGCGAGTACTCCCTCTGCCTTTGGCAGAAAAGATTAGGCAGAAATCCACCGTGTATCGTGATAACTGCCTATCGATAACAAACCCACAGACCACATACAATTGCAAACAGAACTCATTGCCAGTACAAAAATTCTGGAGCAAATGAGTGAGGGGAAATAACCCTGTCACATTTTAAATGAAGTTGTCACAACATTTCTGAAAAGGGAGGACCAGCGTAGTGAAACACATTAAATCACAAGATGTTCCTGTTGATATTGTGCGGGAACCAGGTGCAAAACAGGCCACGATTCGACGGCTCATTGACACTTCTGATGGTGCTGACCGTTTTGTGCTGAGCCTTTTTGAACTTACGCCAAACGGATCAACTCCACCGCACTATCATGAATGGGAACATGAAATTTTCATCCTTCAGGGCACCATGAACCTGATTCTACCGGCAGAGAATCGCACTGTTGTTTTGCAAGCGGGTGATGTTGTCTTCATTCCTCGTGGCGAAGCTCATGGTTTTACCACAGGCCCGGAACAGACCTGTCAGTTTCTAGTTGTTGCGCCCACTGAGCGACCGCCAATACGTAATTTCTTCCTTTCCGACGAATCCTATCAATACCAGCCATCTTCGACAGGCGCTGCCGAGAAGAAGTAAGAAGTGAGTCCTTTGTCAGAGGAGAGGGAGCACATATTTGTAGTGATCATGTATGCCCTCTATCCTCTGGCAAGATATTACCAGATTGCATGGATTTCAGATGGCTTGTTTTCCTCTAGCTGTTCGTAGCAACGGAATCTTCTGGATTCATGCTGTAGCTATTGTGTAGGAGAGTGATGATGATGATCAAGCATTCTGACAACGAGTCGTTAGATCCATACCTGCGCGTTCCAAATGTTGCACCTCTCCTGGACATCAACTTTGGGTTTGCCAGAGCGCGAGTGCTCGACACAGCGCTAGAGTTGCGCCTGTTTACTTCCATTGCTGAAGGCGTCAATACAAGTCCGGCTCTGGCGATGGTTGCCAACTGTGATGCTCATGGTATCCAGCGGCTACTCGATGCATTGGTAGGGCTTGATCTTCTGCAATGTGAGCACTGTATCTACAGTCTGAGTCCCCTGGCCGCTGCCTATCTGGTAGAGGGACAGCCAACTTATATTGGTTCCCATCTCCGCTCGGTGGTAGAGCAATGGGACACGTGGAGTTGCCTTACGCAGGTTGTTCGCAATAGACAACCACTACAAGATCTGGGAGCTCCCGGATCGCGTGGGCGCTCTCCTGGCATGTTTGCGCACAATTTTCCCATTATCTTTCCCATCGCGTGGAAAATGGCCTGTCAACTTGATCTCCCTGTGCAGGGTCGCGTACTTGATCTGTTTGCAGGTAGTGGTACATGGGGAATTGCGGTTGCGCTCCGTCATCCGCAGGTAGAAGTGGTAGCCCAGGATGAGTCTGCATTGCTAGAGGTAGCTCAAGAGAGGGTGCGACACTTCGGTTTGGAGGAACGCTTCACGTTTCGTACGACAGAGGTAGATGAGCCAATGTTGTGTGCTGAGAGTTTCAACTTGATTCTCGTCAGCCATGTCTGTCGCTTTATGGGAGCACAGAGGAGTCAAGCACTGTTGAGTGAATGTCATCGGCTTTTGAGGCCTGATGGATATCTCCTTCTGGCAGATGTCATGCCTGATGACGAACGTACAGGTCCTTCCGCAGCTCTGGTCATTGGAGTAAGTTTGCTTCTCCATACGTTGGAAGGGGATGTTTTTACTGCATCCCAGTACCAAACATGGCTCAAAGCTGCCGGATTTGAACATGTGATAAACGTCAGAGTGGGCCAGGTACCATTGCTCCTGGCTTTGAGGTAAGAAATATGCGCAGAGTTGTTCTGACAGGGTTGGGGGTGGTCAGTCCGCTGGGTATAGGCAAGGAAAACTTTTGGCGAGGATTGACCTCAGGACGCAGCGCAACAAAACACATTTCCCAGGTCAAAAGTTGTCGGTTGTTTGAAGGATTTACATTCGATTCCCAGGTCATCGCAGAGGTGGACGAATTTGATCCTGAGAAGCTGAAATTACCTGGCGAAGTATGTAAATTGGATCGTTTCATCCAGTTTGCTGTTGCCGGCGCTTTACAGGCCGTACAAGACGCTGATCTCAAAATAAAAGAATTTGAGCGTGATAGAGTGGGTATTGCCCTCTCTACTGCCATTTGTGGTACACGCCAGATGGAGGAGGAGTTTATTAAAGTGACCGATTACGGTCACACGAGTATTGACCCAACAAAGGTAGGGCCTGGCCTCTATCTGGCTTCGATGTCCAATACACCGGGTATTCTCCTGGCCGCTATTTTGGGAATGCAAGGTCCATGTGTGACCCTCTCAACGGGGTGTATCGGGGGCCTCGATGCAATTGGCTATGCTTTTGAAACTATTCGGTATGGCGATGCTGACGTTATGTTGGCAGGCGCGAGCGAAGCTCCAATTACCCCCATAACGATAGCTTCCTTTGAGATCATTCACTGCCTCTCGCGCAATCATAACCATCGACCAGAGGCCGCATCCCGACCATTCGATGGACGACGAGACGGCTTTATTCTTGCGGAGGGGTGTGGCATCCTTGTATTGGAAGAACTGGAGCATGCGCGTCAGCGTGGTGCCCATATCTATGCCGAGATCACTGGATTTTCTAATACGTCCAACGCACTTCATATGACCGACTTACTCTCTGACGGGGAGGATCTGGCTCGGGCGATATCCAATGCTTTAGCACAAAGTGGCATGGCTCCATCAGACATAGACTACGTCAATGCTCATGCCAGTTCGACACCCCAGAATGACAGCTGTGAAACGAGTGCGATCAAGTTGGCACTTGGAGAACATGCCCATACAATTCCTGTTAATGCGACTAAATCCATGCTGGGTCATGCTCTCTCGTCAGCAAGCGCTCTTGAAGTCATTGTGTGTGCTCTTAGTCTCGAACACAATTTTGTACATCCGACCATCAATTACGAGGAGCCTGACCCTCTCTGTGACCTTGACTATGTTCCCAATCAAGGGCGTCGCTGGAAAGGGAATGTCATTCTTACAGATGCCAGTGGGTTTTCGGGACTTCACGCAGCGATGAATCTTAGGGCTGTTCCTGGAGTAGAGCTATGAAACACGTAGTAATCACTGGGGTTGCAACCATTACACCTGCCGGTATAGGGATGGATGCCCTCTGGACACAAGTGATGACTGGTCATGCATGTACGCAGACCATCGATCGCTTCGATGCGTCACGCTATCGTTGCCATGTGGCTGGTCAGGCTAATGCCTTTAATGCTGATGAGGTACTCTCGCCACGCCTTGTCAAGCGGACGGATCGCCTGACTCATCTGGCTCTGGCGGCTGTCGATCAGGCTCTTGAAGATGCCCATATCACTGTCGATACTGCTGATGGTGTTCATCCGGAACGGGTGGGGGTAACAGTAGGAAATGTTTTGGGTGGTTGGGAGTTCGCTGAACGCGAGTTGCGCAAATTCTGGTTGGGAGGGGTTAGAGAGGTCAGTCCCTACCAGGCAACGGCCTGGTTTCCAGCGGCTCCGCAAGGCAATATTTGTATTGCATTAGGTATCAAGGGGCCTGCGCGCACCTTTGTATCTGATCGGGCCAGTGGTGCCTATGCGGTGATTCATGGTGCTGAAGTGATTCGTCGAGGTCAGGCAGACATGGTCATTGCGGGTGGTACAGAAGCACCGCTCTCTCCTTATGCCTGGCTTTGCTGCCAGACCAGCGGCTATCTGGCACGTGGTGGTAACGCACGACCTCAGGCTGCCTATCGTCCTTTTGACAAAGAACACAGTGGTACCGTGATAGGTGAAGGAAGCACTTTCCTGATCCTTGAGGAGCTGGAACACGCTCAGCAGCGTGGTGCTTCAATCTATGGGGAGCTGAATGCATGGGCAGTGAGCACCGATGGCTATTTTCCCTACTATACCGTTGAACCCCAGGGGCGGATTCTGGCGAAGACGATAAGCCAATGTCTGCAACGTGCCAGCCTGGATGCTAAAGATATCGATGTCATCTTTGCCGATGGCTCAGGTGTCCCGGTAGAAGATAGCACCGAAGTGTATGCCATCCAGGCGGCTTTTGCAGAGCATTGCCAGCACATAGCTGTCACGGCCCCGAAGGCTGCCATCGGGCATATGTTGGGTGCAGCAGCGCCTACTGATGTTGCCATTGCCTTACGAGCCATGGCCCGCAAAGAAATTCCACCTACGGCTAATCTTGATCACCCTGCCCATGGTTTTGACCTGGATTTTATTCAAAGCAGGTCTCGAAACGTTGCGACCTGCAATCATAGTCTGCTTATCTCACGAGGATTAGGAGGAGTCAACACATGTTTCATTGTCAGCAACTGGCCGATGGAGCAGCCATATGCGGCATGATATAGCCTTACTTACGGTGCACTCATGTTAGACAGTCAGACATCGCTTGCCCTTGCACCCTTAGTGCAAGCGGTAGGAGTAGATCTGGTCGATATCCCACGTTTGCAGGAGATCTGTTCTCGCTGGAGAGAGCGTATACTCATCCGGCTTTTTACTGACCTGGAACTTGCTCTCTGCCGGGGTGCTGACAGCTATCGTTGGAAGTCTTTGGCAGGACGCTTTGCAGCGAAAGAGGCCACAAAAAAGATCCTCGCGACTCATGGTGAGTCGGTAGGCTGGACTGAAATAGAAGTGCTGAATGGACAGCATGGTGAGCCTCTTTTGAAGCTTTCTGGTCGTGCGCTGTCTGCTGCTGAACGATTAGGGTACACGCGTCTACTTCTTAGCATCTCTCATGATGCTGGCATAGCAATTGCTACTGTTATCGCTACGTAATGGGTTCTCTATCGTGGAACGTATTTGTGCTCAGTTCTATGATAAAAAGGAGATGCGATCGATGGATATCCGCGCTGAGCTCTTGCGCGTTATGGATGATCTTCATATTGAGACAGCTAACCTCAGCGATGGGACACGCTTGAAAGAAGATCTCGATATGGATTCCACTGAATTAGTGGAGATGGCAGTGATGCTTGAAAAAAGTCTCTTAGTTTCGATTGATGATGCGGTTTTCGCAAAGCTACGGACATTTGGAGATGTGGAACAGTTTATACAATCACGCTTGAGCGTCATGGTTGCAGAGAAGGAGTAATTACACCATGCCACATATACAACATAGCATTACTATTAACCAGGACCCACAAAAGGTTTTCAATATTACAAATGATATTCAGCGCTGGCCTCATCTCTTCAACGAGTACAACGCTGCCAAAATTCTGACGTGCGAGGAGGCTGGACGCTTTACAAAACTGATCTTCCAACTGACTAACGCAGAAGGGAGTTCCTGGCGTTCCTGGCGTTTACTCGACCATCAGGAGCGCCTGGCAATTGCCTCGCGTGAAGATCCGCTCTTTCCATTCCAGTACATGTACCTGAAGTGGATGTATACACCAGTATCTGAAGGTACACTGATGACATGGGTTCAAGACTTTGAAGTGGATCCAGGGTTTAATGTTCCACTTCCAACTGTACTTGAGCGCATGAAAGCACACACCCTGGAAAATCAACAGCGTATTAAAGAACTGATAGAAGCCGGGCAGGCTTGAGGGTAGCTGGTAAGAGATTGTATAGAGGAACAGTATACCTGAAAGGCCTGGACACACCCTAAACATGTTATTTCCTATTTCAGAGGGTTTGCTCATTTCCAGGGTCTTTACAGATTGCCGCTATCCTCTCAACATTGTATGCTTCCTGGCTTGTAGGGGCGCGGTTCACAAGCCCCTACAAGCCAGGCTTCCCTCCTATGATGGTTGGCTTGCTCTGATAGTAAGATTGGTATCTCTCTTTGACTTTATCTAAGAGATGCCTCTCAAGGACAGGTTGCCATGCTAACTGATCCATTAGTAAATAAAGGTGAGAGATTTGATAAAACCTGGAGTGAGGGGAGTGAGTTATGCTTGATGTTAGATTGTCCAATATACATGCCGAGCAGATAAAAGAGAGAGACATCGACAGCCAGTTTGCATTAACGCAAAGCCCCGTGATTCCCAATGACATCTGGGTCAAGTGTGCAGGCTGTAGAGGAACTGCTCTATTGGCGCACACTCGATAAGCACCAGAAGGTTTGTGAGAGATGTGGCTATCACTTCCGGCTGAGAGCATCTGAGCGTCTTCGCTACGTCCTGGATGAGGGAAGCTTCTGCGAGCTATCTGCCAATTTGAAAACGGCCGATCCTCTCAAGTTCGTGAATAACAACGAAACATACTCAGCCAAAGCCAGCCAGACCAGGAAAAAAACTGGCCTGAACGAAGCCCTGATCACGGGTCTGGGTACAATTGAGGGATGGCCATTGGCACTTGCAGTAACAGATTTCTCCTTCTTAGGAGCCAGTATGGGTTCTGTCTTCGGTGAGAAACTCGTACGTCTGATTGATCGGGCCGTTGAACTGAGTCTACCACTTCTCACTATCTCATGTAGTGGTGGAGCTCGTATGCACGAAGGAATTTTTTCTTTGATGCAGATGCCTAAAACCATTGCGGCTCTGGGAGATATGGGACGAGCAGGCCTGCCCCACATTTCACTTCTCACTGATCCTTGCTACGGCGGCGTCACAGCCAGTTATGCTAGCGTAGCCGACATTATTTTGGCCGAACCAGGAGCGCTTATTGGTTTTGCGGGCCCGCGAGTCATAGAACAGGTCACCCAGCAGAAACTCCCACCAGGATTCCAAACAGCCGAGTTCTTATTAGAACACGGCATGATTAATTCCTTAGTGCCTCGTAGTGAATTACGCAAGACAGTGTGTGGTATCCTCGATTTTTTCAGTTTCTGTAGTCGTCGCAGCATCCTGACACGGATCGAAGAGAGAGAAAACCTGATACCACTCTCCGCGCGTTCTGATGGGGGACAATTTTAGCAGAACGACACCTGAAATGTTAGATGGTCTTGCGCCAGGAACGAAAAAGCAAGGAAGGAGAAAGATGTGAGTGGCGATTCGTCGTTTTCATGGAAGAAAGTGCAGATAGCGCGGCATCCTGAGCGACCTCATACGCTTGACTATGTTAAAGCCCTGTGCCCATCGTTTCTGGAGCTTCATGGGGATCGTTGCTTTGGCGACGATGAAGCCTTGATTGGTGGCCTTGCTCAGTTTGCTGGTCGCAGTGTTCTTGTGCTGGGTCATCAAAAAGGGCGTGGCACGCGAGAGAATATCAAACGGCGCTTTGGTATGCCGCAGGCAGAAGGGTATCGCAAGGCGCTTCGCTTAATGCAACAGGCAGAAAAATTCCACATGCCGCTTCTCTCTTTCATCGATACACCTGGAGCATATCCTGGCCTGGAAGGCGAAGAGCGTGGCCAGGCTATAGCAATTGCCGAGTGTATGATGACGATGGTAGAGTTGCAAACACTGAGCATTGCCATCATTATTGGCGAAGGTGGTAGTGGTGGTGCCCTGGCTATAGGTGTTGCTGATAGAGTCCTGATGATGGAGAATGCTATTTACTCCGTAGCTTCGCCGGAGGCCAGCGCTTCCATCCTCTGGCGTGATGCGGCCCTGGCCCCTCAAGCAGCCGAGGCAATGAAGATCACGGCCAGAGATCTTCTGGCTTTCGGAATTATAGATGAGGTTGTGCCAGAACCGATGAACGGCGCTCACACCGATTCTCATGCAACTCTGGCCGAAGTTCGAACTACTCTTGTTCGTCATCTAGAAGAACTGGAAGCTCTTCTGGAGAACAATCCCAGGAAATGGGAGACACTGCTGCAAGCTCGCCATCGTAAATTCAGGAAGATGGGTATCTGGCAGCAGTGAGGATAGCCATCTATGGTCGTTCGATCATCTCTGGATGTTGCGAAATGTTGCCGTGAGTTTGCTGCGCTCGCCAGATGGGGAGTGCGCATACAAGCCCGAGAATGATGGCGACTCCAATGATGATAATGGCTTCAACAAGCGCCGGTTTGCTGGTCATGAGGAGGAGAATCCCTAACGCAATGGCAATAAAGATGTAGACCAGCGTCCATAAGACGGGGTCAAGCGTCTGCAAACGGAGCGACCTGGGCACGAAACCGCCAGGTGCTGTCCAGGCCGCATTGCGGAGAGCTTCGATGCGTGGTCCAATGCCTGCCGGGCCAAGTACAAAAATTACCAGCACAGAGGCCAGGGCCACATCTGCCCAGGCGGTTTGCCAATGCCATACCGTTATTACCATGTAGATACCTGGAATGAGGACCACAAGAGCCGCGACAGGGATGAACTTGCCTATACTACGTGCCAAACCTGCCCATTCACGGAATTGTTCTACGGTTCTTGCCCGGCGCATCCCAAATAGACCAGCGAAGATGATGCTAATTCCAACGAAGAGACCAATAGCACCCAGTACATGAGTAAAAAGTGCGATTTTATACAGCATTTCGATGTTTCCTCCTTCAGATCAAAGCTTTATTCCCTCTTTAGTCAGCCAGGGAACTCACTTGTATCTGCTTAGACAATTCTACAGCACTATCAACGTTGGTGATGACATATCACACAGAGTCTGCAAATCTTAGAACAAGCGAGCAGCTCTCTTTGCAATTGTAGATGGTCTGTAGCTTTGTTTTCGATAGGCAGCTATCACGATCTCAGGAGGATTGGTGCCTATCCCATTCTTTAGGTAACTATTCAGATCTCCTTTTTCCTGATTCCTCAGCGCCGAAGGCGCTTCGCAGGTTGTTTTATGTGGGTTGCGGTGTTTGCGCCGCAAACACCGCAACCCACATAAAACAAGAGCGAGCCACCGCCGGTGGCGAGGGAACCTGAATAGTTACCGGGATGACTTATGAGGAGCTTGCAAATACTTGCTTCATATAAAGAATAGTTTGTAAGCGATCCCTCGTTCCGAGTTTCTCATAAATATGACTCAAGTGGTTCCGAACCGTTTTGGGGCTGATAAAGAGAAATTTGGCAATTTCGCCTGTTGTTCGGCCCTCAGCAACTAAGAAAAGAATCTCTCGCTCTTTAGAGGTAAGATATTGCATTGGCTCCGTACCCAGTGTGCCTTTCTGGGAAACGGCGTGGAGAATATGGCGTGCTGCAAATGGTGGGATCACAGCTCCTTCTTTGTAAACGGTACGCACCGCTACAACCAGTTCTTGTGGACTGATGGCTTTACTGAGATATCCTTTGGCACCAACCCGGAAAGCGTCACTAATATACATGCTACCATGACAGGAGGTCAAAATAACAACCCGTACCTCAGGATAATCCCGAGCAATGACCTTGCATGTCTCAAGACCTCCCAGCCGTGGCATGTGAATTTCCATTAAGACAATGTCTGGTATCTGGCTCCTCAAATGAGTTAAGGCTATGATACCATCCTGAGCGGTTGCTATCACTGTGAACTCGGAGTAGTGTTCCAGAACTCGTTTAATTCCCTCCATAACAAGTTGGTGTCCATCCACAAGCATGACTTTAATGACAGACATATAACCCCCTCCTTGTTGATACGAAACATGTTTCTTCCCCCATTGAAGTTGTCAGTGTCGACATCAGCAAGGATGCTGCCCCGTTCAACAATGGCAAAAATATTGCCATTCGATGGTGAACGGAGGCACAGGCCCTTCTCTCCATTCCTTGCTTGAAGCAGTCGTGAGAGGAAAGAGGTGCAGTCAGCTTTTGATACCATATACTACTATCCCCTTGGCCCTTGTGAGTGAAGGCCTCTATGAGTACAGGCAAGCTACTATTCTATCCACGTTGCTCTCGTGCAAACCGTCTCAGGTGACTAGAATTCCTCTTTTGAGTGCAGGAATATTTATACAGGGCCATGCTATTCGCTTTTAAGCAATTCAAAGCTGTATTTGTCTTTAAAATAGTCAAAAAGGTACTCAAGTGCATAAATAGCGGCACTTGAACATTGGAATATTCAACCTGATCCGGTGTACAGTTTCAATCAAAGCAAATCTATTTCAGGAGATGAGATACTATGAAAGTCAAAATGATTCTACCTGCTTTGACAGAGGCAACAAGCCCTTTCTTCCGACCCATCAAATACTCTCTCTTTCCACCGCTTGGACTGGCAACACTTGCAGCATATCTAGATGAAAATGATGAGGTCGTTATCCAGGATGAACACGTTGAGAAGCTTTCTCTCAACGATGATCCTGATCTTGTCGTTATTCAGGTGTATATCACATCGGCTTACCGGGCCTATCAATTAGCTGATCACTATCGGACAAAAGGCGCACACGTAGCATTGGGTGGATTACATGTCACCTCTCTACCAGATGAAGCAGCGCAACACGCTGATACCATTTTCCTCGGTCCTGGCGAGGATATCTGGCCCGCTTTCCTCACAGATTATCGTTCGGGGCAACCAGGCAAGGTCTATCGATCCACCATACGCACACTTCAGGCCATTCCACCTATACGCCGCGACCTCATTAAGCGCCATCTTTACCTGGTACCGAACTCGATTGTTGTCTCACGTGGCTGCCCCCACGTTTGCGATTTTTGCTACAAAGAGGCATTCTACAAAGGTGGAAAAAGTTTCTATACGCAGACAGTTGATGCCGCGCTGGCTGAGATTGACCGCTTGCCGGGTCGCCACATCTACTTTCTAGACGACCATCTCTTTGGCAATGCACGCTTTGCGTCAGCGCTTTTTGAAGGTATGAAAGGCATGGGACGTTTATGGCAGGCAGCAGGAACGGTTCAATCGGTACTCAAACCGGGGTTACTGGAGATGGCCGTCGAAGCTGGCTTGCGCAGTCTGTTTGTTGGCTTTGAGACACTCAATCCGGACAGCCTCCTGGAACAACACAAACATCAGAACCTCAATCGTGATTATAATGCTGCCATTCGCCGCCTGCATAACCTGGGTGTGATGGTCAATGGCAGTTTCGTTTTTGGCATGGATCACGATGACGAGACGGTCTTCGAGCGCACCGTTTCCTGGGCCATTGAGCAAGGAATAGAGACGGCGACCTTCCACATTATGACACCCTATCCCGACACGGCGCTTTACCAGCGCATGGAAGCTCAAGGCCGTATCACTACTTATGATTGGAACTTGTATGATACGCGTCATGTCGTCTATCAACCGACAAAGATGGCTCCTGATGCGCTGGAAGCAGGGTACTGGCGTGCTTATCGTGATTTCTACCTCTGGGGATCAATCCTAAAAAGCTCATCCACTAAAGAAACACTGCAAGGCCAACTACGTCATATCGCTTACGCTGGCGGTTGGAAGAAGTTTGAGCCGCTGTGGGACTGGGTCATTCGCATACAGCGTGTTACTCATCTACTACCGCTGCTCGAAACAATATTAGCCGGTTTTGGTCAGCATGCATCTCGAAAACAGAATGGGATGTATCTCACGACAAAACAAACAGCACACTCATTAGAGCGTAGCACTCCATAGCTAAATTGTACCTGTTGTCATAACTCTTTCCTGGACTCAAGATACCGACGGATCAGTGTGTTAGTCGAGCTATCGTGTGTTAGCCTGGACTCGTTGGCATTCTGGAGTTCAGGAATAATGCGGTTAGCAAGTACCTTGCCAAGTTCGACACCCCACTGGTCAAATGAATTGATGTCCCAGATGGTACCCTGAACAAAGACCTTATGCTCATAAAGTGCGATCAGTTTCCCTAGCATTTCTGGTGTGAGTCTCTGTGCGAGAATGGTGTTTGTTGGGCGGTTGCCCTCGAAAGTTCGATGTGAGACCTGGAAGGCTGGCACTTTGTCTGCAGCGACTTCCTCGGCTGTTTTTCCGAACGCCAGGGCCTCAGTCTGAGCGAAGAAGTTAGCCATGAGCAGATCGTGGTGTGTTCCCAGTGGGTTCAGGGATTGACAAAATCCAAGGAAATCGCAGGGAATCAATTTGGTTCCTTGATGGATGAGTTGATAAAATGCGTGCTGGCCGTTGGTTCCTGGTTGCCCCCAGATAATGGGTCCGGTCTGATAATCCACCTGTCGGCCCTCCAAATCGATATGCTTCCCATTGCTTTCCATGTCGAGTTGTTGTAAATAGGCACTCAGGTGTCCAAGGTAATGATCATAGGGCAAGATTGCCACTGTTTCGGCACCAAAGAAGTTGTTGTACCAGATGCCAAGCAGCCCCAGTAGCACTGGCAAATTGTGCTCAAAAGGAGCTGTGCGGAAATGCTCGTCCATCTCGTAAAAACCGGTGAGCATGTCGCGAAAGTGATCAGGGCCAATTGCAACCATCAAAGAAAGACCGATTGCCGAAATCGTAAGAATAGCGGCCACCGACCCAGTCCCAGAACCCGAACATGTTTGCGGTGTCTATACCGAACTTTGCAACCTCTTCAGCGTTTGTCGAGACGGCAACGAAATGTTTGGCAACTGCTTGCGGATTACCCAATGCCTGCACACACCACTCTCTGGCTGAGCGCGCATTGGTCAGTGTCTCCAATGTCGTGAAGGTCTTGGAGCAGACGATAAAGAGCGTCTCTGCCGGGTCAAGATCGCGCGTGGCTTCCACGAAATCGGTACCATCAATGTTGGAGACAAACCTTACGGTCAAGTCACGATCACTATAGTATTTCAACGCCTCATAGGCCATGAATGGGCCAAGATCCGATCCGCCAATTCCGATATTGACGATATTACGTATGCGCTTACCTGTGTACCCTGTCCATACACCGCTGCGAACACGATTGGCAAAATTTGCCATTTTGTCCAGCACTGCGTGGACTTCAGGCACCACATTCTCACCATCAACAAGAATGGACTGCCCCTGCGGAGCACGTAAGGCCACATGGAGAACTGCACGTCCCTCTGTGACATTAATTTTCTCACCCCGAAACATTGCATCAATTCGCTCTCGCAGACCCGAACTCTCAGCCAGAGCTAAGAGAAGTTGGATCGTCTCGTCGGTGATGCGGTTCTTCGAAGTAGTCTAAATAGATGCCGGCAGCTTCACATGTAAAGCGCTCACCCCGTCTGGAATCTTCGGCAAAGAGCGTGCGAAGATGAAGGTCTCGGACCTTCTGATAATGCTCCTCAAGGGCATTCCAGGTGGACCTCCGGGTCAGTGGTACTGGGTTAATTGACATATTTACTTTCTCCTCTTCAGTGTAGTATGTAATTTAACAGGCTTTTCTATGGTAACATCTCTGTAACTACTCAGGTCTCTTCTTCTGATTCCTCAGCGCCGAAGGCGCTTCGCAGTCTGTTTTGTGTGGGTATTGTCGCCCGTGACAGAGATTGCGCCGCAATCTCTGTCACGGGCGACAATACCCACACAAAACGAGAGTAAGTCACCGCAGGTGACGGGCAGATCCGAGTAGTTACCTATCTCCTTCTACTATATCATGCAATGGCACCTCTCTAAGATTAAGAGAGGCAAGGCTTTTTCCTTACGCATATTCAAATGTATTGTATGGATTGCAATTATAATACTGTTAAATATAAATAATAAAATAACTGTTATACACTAAAATTTCCTGTCACCAGTATTTTTGTACCATGAATTTGGTTATATGTATCTTTCAGGAAGACAAATATGCTAGCATGAAAATCATATTGTTTAGTTTACTAGGAGCATATTCCCATGCATGGTTTGATTTTTGTTACCTGGGAGAAATATCTCTCTGAGCGTTTCGGAGCCTCGCTGCTCAGCACATATCGATCCTCTATGAATGAGACAGCTGCAACTCTCCCTTTAGCCAGCCATGTCTACGACGACGCGACATTAGTGGCTGGCGTTGGCCTCGTCTGTAAGCTGACAGGGATGGATGCTGATGTTCTGTTACGTGAGTATGGCCGCTATTTTCAGATCAATGGTCTGACAAATCACTTCTGCTCCTATGTCGTTGACGAATTTCAGAGCGGGCGTGACTTATTGCTAGCAATGGGGGCAGTACATGCCCAGTTGAAACATGTACATAGTGGTGTCACTCCCCCTCTCTTTACTTATGAGACCTCACCAAATCACCCACGTGGACTCATACTTATTTATGATAGTCCACGTCAATTATGTCCGGTCCTACTCGGGGCCATTGAAGGGGCAGCAGAGCGTTATGGAGAAACTGTTCAAGTCGTAGAGCGTGCCTGTCAAAAAAGAGGAGACCCTTCTTGTCGCATTGAAGCTGTGTTTACTCCTGTCAAAGCACTTCAAGAGAAACAGCATCCAACTTCTGAGCAACAAGAACGTCGCACCATCCAGAAACGGTCAGCGCACCTGATATTATCGGTCCTCCCGCTCTATGAGAGTGGGGCGGAGGGTATGACGTTAGACGAAATACAAGCTCACCTTAAACAACTTCAGGTTCATCCACACCACTTGCGGCCAGCTGTAATACTTGATGCGTTGCTTCACCTCTCATATGCTGGCCTGGTAGCCAATGATGCTAGACAACTCAGCAATGAACTGACAAAACGTCGCTATTGGCGTGCTTCTCTCTCTAAAGAAGGGCCATCTGCGCATAGGCAGCCACCATCGTTTGCTTCTGCGCCCAAAACCTTCAAGACTGGGACACAAACACAGCCACCACCATACAGGAATAGATGGTAACAGATCACAGTATTTGCATGCGTCATCCTGGTAACCATTCAGGTGTTCTTTTTTTGACTCCTCACTGCCGTAGGCAGTTCGCCAGCAGTTTTGTGTGGGTTTTGTTGGCAGTGGCAGAAGTTGCGACGCAACCTCTGCCACTGCCAACAAAACCCACACAAAACTGTACCTCTCACTTCACCAGGAAACCACATCACATTAACGAATGGATGCTCCAATGAGCTAACGCTGGCTTTTCTCGTAGAGAAGAGTAGCCAACTCTTGCTGTGCTTGTTTGACATTTCCTGCAAAGATTAAGCCCATAGGATTTTTTGCCATGCGACAAATAATTCTTGTTCCATACTGTGTCAAAACAGCATCTCTTTCAAAGATACATTCTCTGATGATCTTAGGGTCCACATTTTCAGGTAAAGTATATTTATCGACTGTACAAATGCCTTCTTGTATCACTGTTTTCATGTTCTGTATTGTTTGCTCTTTTCCGCTGGCTCCGAGTATGGTCATAATAGCATCAGTATAGTTTGTCCATCGTGGATTGCATTCAGCAAGATAATTGGTTGGCATTTGCTTTCTTTGCTTCTGAAGCTCCTTTTCCAGTTCTCCTGGGAGCATAATATCCACATTGGCTATGCCACGTATAGAGGCAAAGTCTATTCCGCATTTTTCAGCAGTCTTTCTCAAAAACGTGGCAAAGAAAGAGGCCGCTTGATCTTCATATTGTTGTTGTACCTGCTGTAAATATGGACTTTCGGGTATATACGCACTCGTCCCAATACAGGCTTTACTCCCCTTCTTTTGTAGCTGACCGTTCCATCGCAGAGACTCTACTTGACCATCCATGATCACGACAGACATACCCGGAGAATCCATCACATCGATATAACGGCTGATCACAACTCTTGCTTCCTTCTGTACATTCATCGTAGCTGCAAGCAATTCTTGCGAGGCAGCTAATGCCTCCGGCCAGTGGAGAAAGGATTTCACACGTTCTACGTCTCCATTTTGTATTACTATGATCTGTTCCTTATGTTCATATGCGATACAACAGCCGTAGTTGCCATCTGATTCAGCCGTTCGCAACATTACTCCCAGTGGATAATGTGTGCATCCTGCTTTTTTGTAGATCTCTTCGATCTTACCAAGAAAAGCGTATGTCTCTCTGGCTACATCTTGTATATTCACAATTTTATAATCTGGCAGGGAAAAAACATCCTCACCCAACTCATCAACCAGCTGATAAAAATCGGCTTTGTTTTTCAGCACATGGGTCATTATCCCCGGTATGCCCCATGATTCTGCCGCTAGATCATTTTGTATACTTGTTTCTATCTCCGGCACATTCACATAGGGTACGACTAATGGCGCTGGCTCTGATATAAGCCTGCTGGCTTCTTTAAATTCATCAAACGTTATTGGAGTGATATCTTTGCCAAAAAGCCGACTGAGGTACTCCAGCTGAGTACTAATCTCCGGTGTTGCAAAGTGAACGAGGACCCTTACGCTTGTGGCATCAAGGGGGAGATGCCCACATCTTTCCCCATAGTGAAGCTCCACTTCTTTGACCATCGTTTCATTCGAGGCACGTAAGATCCCACTGCCAATATTATGGAAACCCACACCCAATGCTCTTGGTCTACTTGAGAAAAATAGTGGTTTATGCAGGATATTCATAGCTACCCATCCTTTTGTTAACAGGCCCTTAGCCTTTATTTAACCACAAACACCTATAATTATACTTCGGGGAGAGATCCCTGACGATATAGAAAGGATCACAAGTTTCAGCGCCTCAGGCGCTTCGTAAACCGCTATGTGTGGGTAGTGTCGTCCGTGGCAGAGGTTGCGACGCAACCTCTGCCACGGACGACACTACCCACACATAATGAGGGCGAGCCACCTGCGGTGGCGAGGAGACCTGGGTAGTTACAATGTATTCGACATTATTTCTCAGGGGAGAGTGCCCTGATCAAAGTAGAGGCATTCACCGTCTTCAGCGTATTATGACCACTCAAGGCCAGGGTCAGGTCGAGATCTGCCAACAAATTCAGTAATACTTCCCTGACTCCCTGCTCTCCGTCCAACGCAAGCCCCCACATATACGGTCGCCCCAACAAAACTGCCTGTGCTCCCAGAGCAAGAGCTTTAAAGACATCAGCCCCTCGACGGATACCACTATCAAAAAGAATAGGGATTTGCCCATTTACTGCGTTTGCTACATCAGCGAGAGCTTCCAGAGATGCTCTGGCTCCATCCACCTGTCGTCCGCCATGATTGGAGACGATAATGCCATCCATCTTATACTCTATTGCTTTGAGAGCATCTTCGGGATGCAGAATACCTTTGAGGAGGATGGGCAATTGCGTATGTTGACGCAGGAAGCTCAACTTATCCCAGGTCAACGACGGATCTGAAAAGATCGTAGTAAAATGACGGATCGCAGCTTCAGGGTTCTCTTCTGGCGGTTGAGGAAGTGACTGGCGAAATATCGGGTCACTGAAGTAGTTCGCCAGACCCTCACCCAGAAGAAATGGCAGATAGGCATGCTGCAAGTCCTGCTCACGCCAACTCAAGAGCCCTGTATCAAGCGTGACCACAATGGCACTATAGCCTGCATGCTCTGCACGTCTTACCAGACTGGCGTTAAGTTGAGGATCTTTACTCCAATACAACTGGAACCAGCGAGTTACATCTCCAGCAACCTGAGCAACCTGTTCGATACTCCTGGAAGAAGCTGTGCTCAGAATAAATGGCATCCCAACTGACGCAGCAGCACGGGCAACGGCAACCTCTGCATCAGGATGGACAATCGACTGTACGCCAATCGGAGCCAGTATAACGGGCATAGGTAGACGCGTACCAAACAGTTGTACACTTAAATCCCGCTGGGATACATCACGGAGCATACGTGGCACAATACGCCAGCGTTCAAAGGCAGCACGATTTGCTCGCATGGTATCTTCTGAACCTGCTCCACCAGCAACATAGCCGCGGGCCTCAGGACTCATGCGGTTATTGCCCTCTTGCTCCAAAGCCTCGACAGATATAGGCAATGCAGGTCGCTTTCCCTGAAGACCTTCGAGGTAGATCTGAAACTGGCGTTCAACTCCGTAGGGTCTTGAGAGGTTGAAATCATCACTTGTCATCGGTTTCTTTCCTCATTACTCATTCTGTTATGGGGGCAATGATGGTTTCATTTTACCACAGCCTTCTCCTGATATGACCCACTACCCCATTTATGTCATTAAGGACCAGAGAAGGGCATGGGCGTAAATAACCTCTCTATAATCACTTGTATCAGCAATTTTCTTACTAAGAACAATGTCAAGATCTTCGCCCCCGAGATAAAAATTTCCAGGATAAATATTATTATCTGGAATACTTGTAACAAGGTCAGAATTGATGTAGAGCGTTATATTAGTCCCATCTGCGACAACATCAATGATGTTGGACTGATCTGATCCTGTAGACATAGACTCATACGAACTTTGTTGGGTATCTCCAGAAAAGTCGGTCATGTAGTAGTCGCCATTTTGGCAAACGTCGATACGAATGTCCTTGTCATTGCTCTGACTAAACTTAAAATCTATTTCGCCGCAACTATGTATGGCAGCTAAATAGATTTGGAAGGCAAATTTTGGAGGAATGTTCGTCGCCGTAGATCCATGGGGATGGCAGTAACCCGAAACATGATATGCCCCATCCTCGAAGTTGCATTGATCACTGGAGCCATCACTTCCAGTATCCCAATTAAAATCAGGGCCAGGCTGATTCATCGGGTCACTGATTAAGAGCGTTCCACCGTAGGGAGCTCCTGCCTGTGCCACGACTGTGTCTGTAGCCTGTACCGCTGTGCCTGTAGCCTGTACCGCTGTGCCTGTAGCCTGTACCGCTGTGCCTGTAGCCTGTACCGCTGTGCTTGTAGCCTGTACCGCTGTGCTTGTAGCCTGTACCGCTGTGCTTGTAGCCTGTACCGCTGTGCCTGTAGCCGCTGTGCCTGTAGCCTGTACCGCTGTGCTTGTAGCCTGTACCGCTGTGCCTGTAGCCTGTATCGCTGTTGCTGTAGCTTGTGCTACTACGGTGTCGTGTTGGTAATACCCAGTTAGAGAGTCCTATCAGTACACTGGTGAGTAAGAGGATGACCAGACAGACGAGAAGGATTATGGTTTGCCAGGAAACACGCAAGCGCGAAAATGTATGGATAAAACGTAAGGCAAAATTCTGTACCACAGGCTGTTCCACTGTTGATAATGATGATCGGCTTGCGTGTTCTAATTTATGAGCAAATTCTTCCACATCCTTAAACCGATCCTTTGGCTTTTTCTTCAAAGCTTTATGGACGACCCACTCCACCTCTGGCGGGATGGCAGGGTTTCGTGATCTCAGGCGCAGAGGACGCTTATGCAAATGCTGATACAGGAGTTCATGCTCACCACCTTCAAAAGGTGGTCTTCCGCATAGCCATTCATAGACAATCACTCCCATTGAGTATTGATCACTCTGGAAACTAACTTGCGATTTGAACATCTCAGGTGCCATATAGACCTTTGTCCCTGGAGATCCGTATATTGTCAGGAGCGTCCTTGTCGTCTCAATCATTTTTGCAATACCAAAATCTGCAACGAAGATAGTATCACCTGACCCAAGCAAAAGATTTGCAGGCTTCAGGTCACAATGAATAATATCATTATCATGAGCGTACTGTACTGCTTTCGCGGTCTGACTAATATAGCGCACCACTGTTTCTAACGGGAGACACGAGCCTCTATGATAGCGTTGGAGCAAACTGAGATTCGAGGCATAGTCCATGACTAAGAAAGGGGTTGTTCCATCGATATCAAAATCAAGCAGCCGAATAATATGAGGGTGGTGCTCCAGCTTCCTAAGAAGTTTTGCTTCTTTTAGAAACATATCTCGTGCTTTTATTTCATTAAAGGGAATAAGGTCGTTAAAAACCTTCACAGCAACATGACGTTGGTTCTCAACACTCTCACTCTTACCTAGATAAACCTCTGCATAGCTTCCTTGTCCTAGCAATTGGATGAGTCGATAGTCACCAATTTTCTGTCCTGCACGCTTCCCACGAATGTCGGACATCTGTTTCCTCCATACTCTTCTAGAGAACTATAAGGTGGGCTTGTCAACTATCTCATTCTCGGTTTGATGGGAGTGCACCACGGATTTTTGCAAATTGCTGAAACGTGAGCGTGAGATTCTATTGGATTGTTTTCTTGTTATGCTTGTGTGCTCACTCTTTGTAACCGTTTGATTGGGCATGTTTTCCATTGCCTTCTTGAGCATTTCACTGACTCTTGTAACGAAAAGGCTTTCCTTATCTCCCGCCTGTGAGTAGCCACTGCTTTTAGCAATATACATGTCATACTCCGTTTCCAAATCTAAGATTATTTTGTTATAAAAGGCCCATTTTTCTTGATAGTTAAAAAATTTGAAAATTCCGGCTAGTGTTGAGACAATCACAGAAAACAACACTATCAAGATCTTGAAGAACGCTATCAGCCACTTGATCGGTATCTCATCGAAGAACGATTGTAAGGCGACAAGAACAGTAGTAAGTGCCGAAAAAATGAAGATTGACCATTGTATTCGTATATAAAATGACTGATGGTAAAGTGCTCTTCTTCTATAGTGATTAAGCTTAGACTTGTACCGATGGTGCAAGAAATCATCAAAAGCTTTCTGATCCAAAACCCAGAACCCTCCTATTTCTGGCCTACAGACAACAAAGATATAAATATCTATAGATAGAACGTGTCAGAGAGGAAAAACTCACAGATGAGTTATTAAAAGAACGTACTTCTGTTATGGTGAGCGGTTCTAACAATAGAGACGGTGTTTCGCGTGGAAGATGAGATTGCATCAATGCGGACAATGTGATATGTTCATTGAGGAAACAGGCACTTGCATCAAAGCATGGACATTTTTGGAATAATCACGACGGCTTGTGTGTATATTACATTACAGTGAAGGTAATCTGGAATGTACCAGCCCTCTTATCCCATCACTACTCAGGTCCCTTTTTCCAAATTCCTCAGCGCCTCAGGCGCTTCACTGACTATTTCATGAGACATCCCGAACTTTTCGACCAAAAGTTCCAAAAAATGGGGTGCAGGGGCAGAGCCCCCTGCCCGGGGTTCGGGGTGTCCCCGAAAAACTCCTTTTTCTTCTTTTGTGCGCTGCCGCAGGCGGCGCGAGAGGAGAGAGAAAGAAGCAGGGGACGCCCCTGCAACCCCGGCAAAGGGCAACCGCCCTTTGCAATCCCGCTTCTCCAGCGGTTTGAATAGTGCAGAACGCATGTTCGAAAAATTTGGGATGACTCATGAAAGGAGGGCGAGCCACCGCAGATGGCGAGGAGCCGGAGCCTGAGAGAAACCCTTTGGGCAGAGGTCTCTAATACTTCAAATATTTTTACGCAAAAGGAGAAGCTGTTTTATGTCTGTGCAAGCTCCACACCTGGAAAATGTTGTTGCAATGTTAATTGATGGTAGACCAGTGACTACCAGCGAAACATTTACTGTATATCACCCCTCAGATGCGCATGTCGTAGCACACGTTGCTAAAGGCACCTCTTCTGAAATTGACATGGCGTTGGCCGCAGCAAGTCGCACATTTAAGTCCTGGTCACAGCAGCCAGCCTATGCTCGCGCACGTATCCTCACTACAGTCGCTGAGCGCTTATCGGCTGATGCCGAGACTTTTGCGCATACCATGACCACTGAATTTGGCAAGCCCATTACTGAGAGCCGTGGTGAGGTTGCTCGTGTCGTTGAATTATTGCAATATGCGGCTGAAGAAGCCAAACGCATTACGGGAGAAACTATCCCACTGGATGCTCTCACGAATGGTGTCGGACGCTTTGGGTTTACATTGCGTGAGCCAATAGGAGTTATTGCCGCCATTACGCCTTTTAATTTTCCTCTGGCACTCGTTGCTCACAAAATTGCTCCCGCTATCGGTGTTGGGAACACCGTCGTCTTGAAGCCAGCAAGTACCACACCACTGACAGCTCTACGCTTTGCACAGCTATTTCTGGAAGCAGGTTTGCCGCCAGGTGTATTCAACGTGGTAACTGCTGGAGGTACTACAGCCGAACAACTTATCACGGATAGCCGTGTAGCAATGGTAAGTTTTACTGGGAGTGCACCTGTTGGGGAACGCATTCGGGCGCTTGCCGGCCTCAAACGTGTTACTCTGGAACTGGGTTCCAATTCAGCGACCATTGTTCACAGCGATGCTGACATACAAGCAGCAGCTGTCGCCTGTTCTAAGGCTGGCTATGCCTTCGCAGGTCAAGTGTGCATCTCACTGCAACGCATCTATGCTCATCGAGAGGTACTCGAAGCCTTTCTGAGCAAGTTTGTTCCTCTCGTACAGGCACTGCGTGTGGGTGATCCCTTTGAGCCACACACGGACGTTGGTCCCATGCTCACAGAGAATGAGGCTAAGCGTGCTGAGAACTGGATACACGAAGCGACGGAGCAAGGCGCACAGGTCATCTCTGGTGGGACACGTCGTGGAGCATTCTTGACACCAACAATTCTTACAAATGTTCATCCGACGATGCGCGTTGTTTGTGAAGAGGTTTTTGCTCCCATTGTCTCTATAACAGCCTATGATACTTTCGATGAGGCTATTACTCTGGTAAATGAGAGCAAATTCGGTCTCCAGGCAGGGATTTTCACCAAAGATATCGGGTGTGCATTCAAGGCAGCCAAAGAAATTAATGTTGGTGGTGTGATCATCAATGATACCTGCCGTTACCGCGCTGACCATATGCCATATGGAGGAGTCAAACAGAGCGGTATTGGTCGTGAGGGTGTAAAGTATGCGATGGACGAGATGACAGAGACCAAGGTGGTGGTATTTAATCTCAATCCGTAAATATGTGAAACAACCTTGTTCCTCTCTCCTCAAGTTATTTGACTCTCTTCGATGATTACTGTATACTTTATTCAGAAGTTGTCAGGTGAAGCACATAGCATGTTCTGTTAACATTTATTTCACCTGCACTCTAACAAAATTCTTAAAGAGGAATAGTACAGTGAGCAGAGACGAACAAGAAGATACCACTATTTACAAGGTCGTCCTCAATCACGAGGAGCAATACTCGATATGGCCCGCTGATCGGGAAAATCCTCTTGGCTGGCGAGATGCAGGCAAAAGTGGATTGAAAGCCGAATGCCTTGCTTATATCAAAGAAGTGTGGACAGATATGAGGCCTCTCAGTTTACGCAAAAAGATGGAAGAGTCTGCGCGTAATTCATAGTCTGGCTTCTTATGGGAGATGATTTTCTCGTCATTTATAGTGTAGCACAACAACCATATCTTATAAAGAGAAGCTGTTACATATGTTAACTCCACTTTCACCCAATCTTTGGATGCCTTTTCATCAGCGGCGGCAGGGAGAGAGTTCTCTCCGTCTCTTCTGTTTTTCCTATGCGGGAGGAAGCGCATCGATTTTTCGGAAATGGCAGAAGGATTTTCCCTCTGACATCGAGGTGTGCCCTATTCAACTCCCAGGACGGGAAAACCGCATCAAGGAAACACCTATTTCATCCCTTCCAGAACTTATCCAGACACTGGCAGATGTCCTTCAACCCTTTTTAGATAAAAGGTTTGCCTTTTTCGGACATAGTCTGGGGGGTCTCATCAGTTTTGAGTTTGCCCGCTTCCTGAGAAAAGAATATAACCTCTGTCCTTCTCATTTATTTGTGTCCGGTTGCTCTGAGCCACAGAAGATGGATTTAGATACAAATCTTTACCGTCTACCCAATGACGAGTTTATCTCCCAGGTCCATCACCGCTATAATGGTATTCCGCTTGAAATCCTGGAAAACTCTGAATTTATGGAACTTTTGCTTCCTACTTTGCGGGCGGACTTTACACTTGTCGGAACCTATGTCTATCAAGCTGAAGAGCCCTTTGGCTGTCCTATTACCGCATTTGGAGGGTTGCAGGACAAAAGCACAACGCGTGATAAGATTGCTGCATGGGCTAACCACACACGGAATAGCTTTGCCCTCCATATGCTTCCTGGTGACCATTTCTTCTTGCGTGGTACTCAACCGCAGATAATACAAACCATAACGCGAAACCTCATCTGAGATCAGGAAGGGAGAACTGCGATTGCCTCTATTTCCACCAGGATACTGGGATCAATTAACTTGCTTACTTCTACCATAGAGGTGGCGGGACGAATCTCCTGGAAGACCTCACCATGAGCATGTCCCACCTCCTCCCAACGAGAAATGTCTACAACATAGATACGCGTCTGAACTACATCTTCCAGTGTCGCTCCCACTCTTTGGAGTGCAAGCCTGATGCGCTCTAAAATCTCTTTCGTCTGACCGTAGGCATCACCCGGACTCAAAGCTGTTCCATCGAGTCCAGTGGCAGTAGTGCCAGAAACAAAAATGAAATTGCCTGCACGCACTGCTCGTGAGTAGCCTACAAGTGGTTCCCAAGGAGAGCCAGACGAGATTAATTGTCTAAACATGTTTAAATCCTTCTCAAGTGAACATTTCCTCACTTAAGTAGTATATCTCATCAGGAGAGGAAAGCAACCGTGAGTCATCCCGGGAACTATTCAGGTTTTCTCACCACCTGCGGTGGCTCGCCCTCGTTTTGTTGGCCGTGGCAGGGTTTGCGCCGCAAACCCTGCCACGGCCAACAAAACCTACGAAGCGCCTGTGGCGCTGAGGAATCTGGAAAAGGGAACCTGAATAGTTACAGTTTGAGTGCATGAACCAACGCCAGAGAAACTGAAATTCGTTGCCGGGCAGGGTATTTGGAAGATGAAATAGGTAAAGTGGTCTACCAGACATTGATTATCAGCAATAGATATGTATATAATAAGAACAAACTTTTTGTTAATGCTATGTAGCCCGCATTTCGTAGTTTCGGAGAACACTTTTCGAAGATATTACAAAGTGTCTAAAGAGCAACAGTTTATGCTCGAGAGGTCTACTAAAATTGGATGGCAAGTTTTTAGGAACACAGGTTCCATAACAGCCTTCCTCCACGCTTTTTAGATGAAAAGAACAGATAAAAGATGCAATAATGCATAAAGCCACTTTCCGAAACTGCGGAATATAGGATGGGATGAGCGAAAAAAAATTCAAGGAACGTTATATGCATGATAGACGCTATGCTATTGGGCGACAGGTCGGCAACTATCAGCTAATTGCAAAGATCAACAGTGGTGCATATGGTTCGGTGTACCAGGGACGACATTACATTTTTGAAGGCGGTCCTATGGTGGCACTCAAGCTGTTATATGCTGATATCAACTCTCCCGAGCAACAAAAAGAATTCGTTCAAGAGGCACGTATCCTGCATAAGCTCAAGCATCCGCATATTTTAACTATTATTGATGCAGGTATAGCTGAAGGTGTGCCTTATCTAGTAATGGAATATATGGCAGGTGGCTCGCTACAGGAGAAGTTCCACCAGCGGGCAGGGCGTCCTTTTGCACTCAAGGAAGCGCTGATCATCCTTTCACAATTAGGGGCAGCGCTACACTATGCACATCAGCATAATGTGGTGCACCGTGATCTCAAGCCTGGCAATATTCTGTTTACCGGGCAGGGAGAAGTGTGTCTGGCAGACTTTGGTCTCTCGGTTGTGTTGACGACGGCGAAGACAGGAAATATTGGGTCTCGCGGCACACCATCCTATATGGCTCCAGAGCAATTTGAAGGGAAGTTAAGTGCCAAGAGTGATCAATATGCCTTAGGGTGCATCGGCTATGAGCTGCTTACGGGCCGGAAGCCGTTCCAGGTGCCTAATCCAAGTCTCGAAGCGATGTGGTACCAGCATACGAAAGTTGCTCCTAGGCCGCCTCGGCAGTTTAACCCGACACTACCTCCTGTTGTCGAACAGGCAATTCTTACGGCTATGGCGAAGGATCGAAATGGACGGCATCGCGATGTCAGTGCATTTTTGAGTGCTCTAGGTATTGCATCGACGATGAATGCAGTTCTGCCTATACCATCAGCCATGCCAATAGAACCAATGCGTTCTTCAGCTACAATGGCCTATCGCATACCATCAGCCACGGGGAGCCTATCGCATACCATCAGCCAGATGTATTCTTCAACTACAACGTCCCATCGCATGCCATCAACCAGGTCAACAGAATCGATGCATTCTTCAACTACAATGAAAAGTGCTGACACCTATCGCAAGCAGGGGGACGGGTTGAAGAAGCGTAAGCGGTATGAGCAGGCATTGGTAGCCTATGAATGCGCACTACGTGTCGATCCCACCGATACCATAGCTGCCTACAACAAGGGTCTTATGCTCTATGAGCTGAAAAGGTACGAGGAATCTCTGGATGCCTATGAACATGCATTGCGTGTAAATCCCAACAATGCCGAGATCTACACCAGCAAAGGTCAGGTGCTCTATGAGCTGAAAAGGTATGAGGAAGCCCTGGCGGCCTGCCAACAAGCATTGCTGGTCAATCGTCGGGGTTCAGGATAATGTGCTTGCTGATCTGAAGAGGTACAGGGAGATCCTGATGGCCTACGATCACGCATTTTTCTTCGTGGCAACCAGGGAAACTGAAATTTGTTGCTGAACATGGTATTTGGAAGATAAACAAATGATAAAAAAAATAAAAAAAAAATATAAGATAGATAGAAGAGAAGAAGAGATAAGAAGGAGAGGGTGGGTATAGGGTGAGGGAGAAAATAGAAGGTGTGGGGGAAGTGATAGGAAAATGAGAAAAGAGAATTGTAAGAGGCGCGTAGCATAAAAGTTGATATAATAGAGAGGGCTGAGGAATATAGGGAGGAATATATGGCTGGCGGCGCGCAGAGAAGACGCAGCGGGCGGGGGGCGCAAGGAGGGTGATAAAAAGGGGCAGCGGCATACGCAACAGCAGAAGGAGCGACAAGGGTAAGGAGGCGGGAGGAAGTGCGTTGGCGGAGGGGTAAAGTAACGGCGAGGACAGGGAATGGGAGCGCGGCACACATAGGCAGAGCAGAAGGGAAGAAGTACAAGAGCGACAATAGCAGGCGTAGCAGAAAACGGGTAGGAGACAACGTACGAGCCGAGGCGAGTGGACAACAACGAAGGCCTAACGCGAACAGCAACGGAACCAGCAGGAACAGGCAACAGCTAGGCAAGGACGGAGAGCGGCACGCGAGAGGCGGGAAGCCGAGGCGCACTGGACGAATATAGCGCACGCGCAACTAGAGCAGCTACACCAGCTAACGAAGAACGAGCGAGCCACAATGAAAAGAGCTGACACCTATCGCAAGCGAGGGGACGGGTTGAAGAAGCGTAAGCGATATGAGCAGGCATTGGTAGCTTATGAACGCGCACTACATGTCGACCCACGAACCATAGCTGCCTACACAAGGGTCTTATGCTCTAGAGCTGAAAAGGTACGAGGAAACTGAAGCCTATGAACATGCATTGCGTTAAATCCCAACAATGCCGAGATCTACACCAGCAAAGGTCAGGTGCTCTATAGCTGAAGATATGGGAAGCTCTGGCAGCCTACCAACAAGCATTGCTGGTCAATCGTCAGGGTTCAGTAATGTTTGTGATCGAAGAGGTACAGGGAGATCCTGATGGCCTACGATCACGCATTTTTCTTCGTGGCAACCAGGGAAACTGAAATTTGTTGCTGAACATGGTATTTGGAAGATGAAACAAATGATCTCCCAACTATTATCTATCAGCAATAGATGTGTATATATTATAAAAATAAACTTTTTGCCGATGCTATGTCATAGGTAAGAAGTACTTTCTTCAGGATAGTTATATGCACGATAGAGGCTATGCCATTGGACAAAAGATCGGCAACTATCAGCTAATTGCGAAGATCGGCAGTGGCGCATACAGCTCGGTGTACCAGGGACGACATTACATTTTTGAAGGCGGTCCTGTGGTGGCACTCAAGCTATTATATGCCGATATCAACTCTCCCGAGCAACAAAAAGAATTCGTTCAAGAGGCGCGTATCCTGCATAAGCTCAAGCATCCGCATATTCTACCCATTATTGATGCAGGCATCGCTAAGGACATACCCTATCTGGTGATGGAATATATGGCGGGTGGCTCGTTGCAAGAGAAGATCCGCCAGCGGGCAGGGCGTCCTTTTGCACTCAGGGAGGCATTGATTATCCTCTCACAATTAGGAGCTGCGTTGCACTATGCACACCAGCAGAATGTGGTGCACCGCGATCTCAAGCCTGGTAATGTTCTGTTTACTGAACGGGAGGAAGTGCGCCTGGCGGACTTTGGTCTCTCGGTCATATTAGTAACGGCGAGGACAGGGAATGTTGGAGCTCGTGGCACACCATCATATATGGCCCCAGAGCAATTTGAAGGGAAGTTAAGTACCAAGAGTGATCAATATGCCTTAGGCTGTATCGCTTATGAAATTCTCACGGGTAGGAGACCATTCCATATGTCTCATCCGAGCATCGAGGCGATGTGGTACCAACATACGAAAGTTGCTCCTATACCGCCTCGACAGTTCAACCCGGAACTACCTTATGCAGTCGAACAGGCGATTCTTACAGCTATGGCGAAGGATCGAAACGGGCGGCATCGCGATGTCAGTGCGTTTTTGGACGCTCTAGGTGCTACACCTATGGCGAATATAGTTCTGCCTACGCCGCCAGCTATGCCGTCAGCTACACCGATAGAACCAATGCGTTTCCCCACACTGAAAAGCGCTGATGTCTATTACAGGCAGGGGGATGGGTTGAGGAAGCGCAAGAAATATGAACACGCATTGGCAGCTTATGAGCGTGCGCTAAACATCAACTCCACCCACGCCATGGCTTCCTATGGTAAGGGCCTTGTGCTCTATGGTCTGAAAAGGTACGAGGCCGCCCTGGAAGCCTATGAACATGCATTGCGTATCGATCCCAACAATATCGAGATCTACATCAGCAAAGGCCAGGTACTCTATGATCTGGAGAGGTATGAGGAAGCCCTGGCGGCCTATGAATACGTATTGCGCATCGATCCCAACAATGCCAAGATCTATGTTAGCAAGGGTGAAGTACTTGCTGATCTAAAGAGGTATGAAGAAGCCCTGGCGGCCTACGAACAAGCATCGCGGATCAATCGCCGAGATCTAGAGTAATGTGCTCTTTGATCTGCATCGGTATGATGAATGGTTAGGAGAGGGAGACCTTTATTATAAAAAGGCTCTTTAGTGTGTGAGGTGACTCGCTATGCGTATTTTGTTTGTGACTCCCTATGTGCCTTCTCGTATCCGGGTAAGACCTTTTCATTTGATACAAGCACTGGCTACATCGCATGAAATCTCACTTGTTTCGCTACTATGTGACAACCATGAAGAAGAGTTGGTGCATGAGGTGGCAGAATATTGTACTTCTGTTGATCTCGTACCTCTCCCCAGGTGGCAAGCATATGCAAATTGTCTGCGAGCACTTCCCTCGTTACTGCCCTTACGTGTAGCCTATTATCAATCCTTAGCCTTTGTGCAACGTATCCGGGAGGTAATTCAGAAACAGAAGATAGAAGTCGTACATGGCGAGTTGATCAAAGTTGTTCCTGCATTGCATGCAATCTTGACACAGGAAAATATTCCGGTTCTCTACGATTCTGTTGATTGCATCTCCTCGTATTTACAGCAGCAGTGGAGTTCATCCAGTAGTCCGTTGCACAATGCTTTTGTCTATACCGAACTGAAAAAGATGAAGCGCTATGAACAGCGTTCCATGGCGGTATTTGATCAGGTCATCATTACTTCTGCCCATGATCGCGATCGCTTGATAGTGTCAGGCGAACAACCTGAGCATATTCAAGTTGTACCAAATGGCGTAGATACGGAATATTTTCATCCTCCAATAATGCCACGAGACTATGATTCGCTTGTTTTCTGTGCTAAAATGGACTACTATCCTAATTCACAGGCTATCCTGCATTTTTGTCGTGAGGTACTACCACAGGTTTGGGAGCGTCGACCACAAGTACACCTCACTATTGTTGGCAACAATCCGCCACAAGCAGTGCGTGACCTGAGTGCAGATCAGCGCATTATCGTTACAGGTTATGTGCCAGACATTCGACCCTATCTTGGAAAAGCCTCGATTGCTCTGGCCCCCTTACAGATAGCTGCTGGTATGCAAAATAAAGTCTTAGAAGCATTAGCTATGGGTACACCATTGGTTGCTACACCCGTTTCGTGTCGTTCGCTCCAGGTACAGGATGGGATGCATCTCCTTCTTGCTGAGGGTCCACAAGCATATACGGATACGGTTCTGCGACTGCTAGAGGATGCTCAGCTGGCTTGCGATCTGGGTGATGCAGGACGAGAGTATGTTGAACGGAACCATCGTTGGCAGTCGGCGGCCTCTCTGTTAGACGAGCTGTATAAGAAGATAGTTCAGATGCACTACAAACAAAAGCTGGATACGGCAAATCCAATGCTACCCTGATATCTGTTGAGAGGTGATCCTCTATCATCATGCTTTTATGTTTTGACTATTCACGTTCTAGATCTGCCATTTTGACCAAAATATGTACAAAATGGTATATTTTGATGACTATTACGAATTTCATATTATAATTGTTATAACTGATCTTTACACAGACTTGCGGCTTAACCAACGATGTTCTCAGGTCTGTCGAAAAAGATGGATATATCAATGAGGAGTGTGCATACTTCGATGAAAGTACTTGTAAAAGCATTTGTTCGCTGGTCATGGTTGCTGGTTTTATGCGTAGTTGCAGGTGCTATTATCGGCAACATACTCAGTACTGTAATTCAGCCGACGTATCAGTCTTCAGCAACCGTCCAGTTGAGTGCTCCACGTATGTCTCAGTTTCAGATTATTCAACCCATCAGTTACTACATTCCCAATGTAAACTCTGATGCGGTGGTGAAACCAGTACTACAAAAGTATCCTAACGTGGATCTTCAAACGTTCCGCACCAAAGAGCTGATAGTTACTCCTATCCCTGGTACACAAAGTTTTCAAATCCAGGTGACACTTTCTAATTCTCAATTAGCGGCAGCCATTGCCAACGATCTGGCACAACTCCTCGTGAAACAGCAAAATGCCTATATTAAATCGCAATACGATACCTACGTCCAGTCAGCCAGGGATCAAGTGGCTAAAGATGATCAGGCTATTGCGGAACTCAACAAACAGGCTACCACTGCGCAAAATCAGCAGGGGCTGATGATGCAAATGAACGGGCAGATGTCCGCCAGAACCAGCCATGAAGACACCCTCGACGCAGCAACAAGAGAACAGCAGTTATATGGTACAACTCCATTCTCAATTGTCACTTTAGCAACACCAATGGCCAAACCCACCTCTATCATTAGTTCGATTCCACTTACGCCCGTCATGGCATCCTTTTTCCTCGTCTTCGGAGTGGTCGCGGCGAGCTTTTTTGAGCAAAGTGTGGGCCGCATTAATACTGCTTATGCTCTCCAGCAAAAGATCTCTGCGCCTGTTGTGGGCGCTCTGCGTTGGAAAAAGCCCATGATGTCCTTGCGTAAGCTTTGTGAGGAGAAGACACAGTATACTGAAGATTGTCGTGTAATGATGGCGGATGTACTCTTCCATGCGGAAGAGCATAAGGCACGTATTATTGCTTTGACCAGTATTCGTTCCGGTGCAGGAACGAGTACGATTGCTGCCCAACTGGCGGCCCTCCTGGCTCAGAGTAAGCGCCGTGTTCTCCTCATCGATGCCAACCTCTATCAGCCTAGATTACACGAACTGGTCGGGATTCCTAATACAGCAGGTCTGGCATCGATGCTGGAAGAAGCCCGGAAAGTGAAAATGAACACACTTGCTGGTATTCTGCCTGCGACGATGGATATTACACAGAAGGTCCCTGCTGCTACCTTTATCAAGGCTACCCCCATTCCTAACCTGTATATGCTTCCAGCCGGGAATACCAGGATCAATCCGGTTGATCTGGTGAGCATGTCTGAGATGGGACAGTTCCTCAAATGGGCCTCTCAGCCCATTGACTTTATTATTATCGATTGTCCTGCACTTGACCGTGGTGATATTCATGTCATTAGTGCTCTCTGTCACCAGACGCTGGTTGTTGTCGATGCCGCCCATGATCGTATGAAACAGGTCGTGAATACAAAAGAGGAACTGGCGCACACTGGTGTAAAGTTATCTGGTGTTATTGTCAATAAATTAGAGAAATAGCGTAACTCCTCAGGTCTCCTCGCCACCTGATGATGTTTGCTTTTTAAAATTGGTATAAAAGTGCGCTGGGTATACCAGATTTAATTGTTAAATATCATGCGGTGGCCCGCTCTCATTTTGTTGCCGGTGGCGGAGTTTGCGCCGCAAACTCCGCCACCGGCAACAAAACAATCAGCGAAGCGCCGTAGGCGCTGAGGAATCAGAAAAAGGGACCTGAGGAGTTACGCAGTGGGCTAATCTGAAACAGGCAGTGCTTCCAGAGATGGCACTGCGACTGCTTTCTTGTTGACTCCTGAAGAACTGACCTCTGTTTGTGTTTCTTCTTTCTCCCAGTGAGGTATGCTCAAGACGAGACCCAGCAGGAGCCAGCGGTATGATTCCTCGACAAAGGCTGCCGTGCCACCACCATTGGCAGCAGAAGGAACAAACGAAGAAGTAAAAAAGCCACCGAAGACAATGGAAACGAAGTATCCAATGTAAGCAAGCGCTATGGATTTGCCCAATCCTGTCTGCGCTGCTCTAAAACTTTTTATGCAGATCCACAACACCGCACCCATAGCCCAGAGCAGGCAGATCAACCCTGGCACACCCATTTCTGCTAACACTTGCAGATACTGATTGTGGGCAATACCTACTATTTCTCGACCATAAGCAATATCAAAGAACTGGTAATTGCCAGCCCCAATGCCCATAATGGGGTTATGTAACCAGATAGTGATAGAATCCTGCCAGATGATCAGGCGGTCGACACCATATGTTTGTGCGGGATCAAAAAAGTTGGCTGCTCCTGAGATAAGCACCAGGGGAATGATTGGTACAAGTACAGCAACAAGAATTTTCCAGTTTCTGGTGTAGACCACTGTGATCGTTAGCAAGGAAAGAAAGAGTGCAAGCCACGACTCACGTCCGAAGGTCATAATCACCCCGACACTCATCAAAGCTGTGAGTGTACCCCAAATAACGCGTGCTTGCCTGGTATGAGAATAGAGAGCCTGACAGTAGGCGATACACGCAAAAAGTACAATCAAAGTACCAAGAGCACTGGAGACACTTCCAAAGACCTGCGGTCGTCTGACCCCCAGAATGACTTCCTGCGAATATAGACCCAGCGGCGTGGCGAAAATTGTACCCAACGCGTATAGTGAACCGGTGAACATATAAGCAATAAGAGTCCACCGTGCCTGTTGCTTCGTAAGTACTAAACCAGGAACGACCACCAGGAACATCGGCAAGCCGACCAGAATCATCATTTCGGCAGCGTTCACAACAAGCAAAGATGTATTGGAGTTGGGAAACGAGTAGGTCACATTTGGATCTGGAAACAGACGTGAGTAAACGATAGAGATGAAACCTATGATCATAAGACAAAGCAATGGAGCCAGTAAACTGGGTGTGAGGAGCCAGCGCCCAGACTTACGTTCTGGCAAAAATTTGGTCAGGAGCCAGATGAGAGCCATCAGGAAAAAGAGCATATTGCCGATGTACAATCGTGAGAGAATACCTGATCCACTTAGTGAGAGAGCCACACTGGGACCAGCGACAATCAAGTAGAGGGGAAGCGCTACTTCAGATCGCACAAAGAAGAGTACTATCAGATTCAGGGTAACTGCACCAATCAGCCCGATCACAGGAGGAATAAGGGGTATAGCCATCAATGCCGCCAGCCCTACCGTGAGTGCAAGGTAAATGGCGAGTATGATCGTCATCATCAGGGGTGGAGGTGTAAAGGTTCTCCATGCTGGGGAAGAAAGTTCTTGCTGCTTCATCTCTGTGTCCTTACTAATCAAATAGCCTCTTATTTGGCCCGGTTAAGTATAGTCGCGAAAGAGATACCAATAGTTGACAACAAGCTCTCTGCCTCAATTATCGCTGTGCTCTCGCTTTTTTTTGCATCGACCACCAGTATCGTCATATCAGAAAGCTGAATAAGGTTTGCCGCGTTGGCATCGCTTAACAGATCTGGTCCATCGACAATGATAATATCTGCCTGGTTACGAAGTAATGCTATGAATGGACGTAACCCATCAACCGGGAGTGGCTCTATCAAGACATCAGGTAGCTCTTGCTTATTCCCAAGAGGGAGCAGAGCAAGATTGGGTTCGACAGTACGGAAGATGGGTAATGTGCCAGGGAGGCCTGCCGTCAATGTTCGTACGATGTTAAGCGTACCTGTCAGGTTAGGAAACTGGAACCAGGTATGCAGAATTGGTCGTTGAGGATTGGCATCGACCAACAGCGTACGAAGTCCGCTTTGTGTAGCGGCAAGAGCCAGACCAAGAGCCACAGTGCTTTTGCCTTCTCGTCCTTTGGGGCTGGTGACCGTGATCAGTTTCAGGGGCCTTTCATGTTCACTTGCTTGATAGCGCAAATTCCGAAACAGTGGAAGGCATGGGGATAGACTCTTGAATATCTGGATACGGTCGTCTCGCAATTTTGGGAGTATCGGGATTGTCGCGATGATATGTGGTAACACAATCTCGCGCTTCTTCCCTCGGAGAGGTAATTTATTGGAGAAGGTATTGACCAGGAATATACCTCCCAGGCTCATAATTAGTCCAATGAGCGGTGAGAGGGCCAGACGTTGGCTTTGTGTAGGGGCATTACCTACAACGGTGGTGATATCCGGAGTGGTGTTGGCTAATTTAAAAATACCGCTGCCAGGAGTCTCTGGTTGTGTAAGTACTAATAGTTGCTTGTTGATGGCTGTGATACGTTGCAACTGTTCAGTGTCGAGGCTACTGGTCTCCCTATAGTCTGTAGAGTTGGCAAGACCAGCGTTTGTCAGCATTTGTAGTGTCTGGGCGGTAGTTTGTTCATCAAGCTCGCATTGCTGGAGTTCAGCATTTAAGGCTGTGGTGAGTTTGTCGGTTAATTTGGAGCGGTTCACTTGTAATTCAGTCTCGATGGCATGATAGATATCGTTGACTAATGTTGCTGCTTGTTGAGGTGTCTCACCCATGGCAGTCAATTGTATGACGTTCGTATTTGCCACAGGTGTTGCAGTAACGAGCGCTGTCAGATCGGCTAGCTGTAAGTCTTTATGCTCGGGAAGTACCAGGCTTAATGTAGTGGGACTGACGAAAATGTTCGAGTAAAAAGTGGCAGCATTTTTTGTGACCGTATTGTTTGTGAGCATGCTGTTCATGGTCACGTTGTTTGTGGTCGTATTGCTAGTAAAACTTGCCGGTTGAGGTGATTGGATGCGCAAAGTTGCTGCATAGCTAGCTGGCGTTGTATTATCTGGTAATAAGCTTGTAGTCACGAGTGCCAGAATAATTGCCAGTGCGATAAACCATCCCCAGTGTAGCAAAAACTGTATAGACGGAGCCAGCCATCCAGACCAGCTTGTCTGAGTAGTACGGTTACTCATCTCACCAGTCACGCTCCTTTTAACAAACTAGAAGAATCAATATGTCCTTCTACACATTAGCATATGCGGATGCATAATGTAGCGTTATTCACTGTTTTGGCCATGTTGTATGGTACAATTTTACCATCGCTGTAAATTATGTGTAACTACTCAAGCCTCTTTTCCTGATTTCTCGCCACCCGCGGGTGGCGAGGAGACCTGAGGAGTTACAATTATGTAGAGGGTTTGAGGATAGTCCCCAGTGAGAAGAGCAGGAGGGCCTTTGGTAGAAAGACCAGTACGTGTTGGTTTTGACCTGACAGCAATCTGGCGGCAACCAACAGGCATTTTTCGTTATGCTACAGAAGTTGCCAGGTTTCTCCTACAGTTGCAACAAACAGAGTCTGCTATACGCTATGTCTTCTTCTTTGCCCGTGAAATTCACCCTGAGTTTATAGCGTTGCGTGATTCTTTTGAAGCGATCATCTGTCCAACTACAAATGAATTGCTGATTAAACAGTTCTGGTTTCCCGCAATACTTCCCGGCCTCCGCCTGGATATCATGCACTATCCCTCATTCCCTCCACCCTACTTTCATCTCTCTGGCCCTCGTACTATTATGACTCTGCATGATGCTGGACCATGGCGTTATCCTCAAGCCTTAACTCTACACGGACGGCTCTATTTTCGCACGTTACTGGCGCGGGGAGCACACACATGTGCACGCGTGATTACCGTATCTAACCATGCAAAATCAGAGATTGGACACTTTCTTGGAGAACGTTTCCTGTCTAAAATTACAGTGATCCCTGAGGCTGCACGACCGGAGTTTGCAACTCCCTGTAGTCCTATCTTCAAAGAGCGGGTCCGTATACACTTTTACCTGCCAGACCGCTATTTGTTAGCAGTTGCCACAACGGAACCGCGAAAAAATCTCGTGACTTTGCTTGATGCTTATAAGCGACTTAAGATACAATTGGGATCATCCTGTCCTTCACTGATCATCGTAGGGCGTAAGGGCTGGAATTGTGATGATATCCAGGACTATATGGCAGGGCTTGAAGGGTGTGTGATGTTTCCAGGTCATGTTTTAGATGAGGAGTTGATTGCACTCTATCAAATGGCGACCTGTCTTGTGTTTCCTTCGCTCTATGAAGGCTTTGGGTTGCCGGTGCTGGAGGCGATGATGGCGGGTTGTCCTGTAATCACCTCCAGGGTATCTTCCTTACCGGAAATTGCAGGCGAAGCAGCCCTACTGGTTGATCCGTTGCATGCTGAAGAAATTGCGAATGCGATACAACAAGTATTGCAAGACGAAGAGTTGCGAAATCATATGGTGAACGAGGGACGCAAAAGGGCTGCCTGTTTTTCCTGGGAGGAGACAGCCAGAAAGACAAGAGAAGTCTATCTCCTGGCTGCCAGGCACAAAATCAGGTAAGAAAGACATAGTGAGGTTGTAGTTTTAGTAGTTCACAGGTCATACTGGTAGCCTTTATTATCTTCAGGCTATCACTGCGTTTCTTCACAAACAGCAGGACCTGGGCCACTTTCGTCGCTAATAGATGCGTGTCAGCTCTATCAAGTGGTGGTGCGTCAATAATGATAAGATCAAAGACATTTTGTAATTCAGGTAACAGGTCCATTAATGTTGTACTGGTCAAATTCTGATTCTGTATGAGTGGCATGTGGGCCGAGAGCAGAAAAAGTTGGGGTTGGTCTGTCCTGTCTATGAGAGAGAGTGCCTGCCCTTTGGCAGTCTGTATGTTACATGGACCAACCTGCTGAATTTGTTGATGGAGGCTGGGATGCTCGAAATCCGCATCAATTAGCAAGGTCTTAAGACCTTTATTTGACAGAAAAGTTGCTATCATCGCACCAAGGCGGCGTTTCTTACTGGGACTGGTCAAGAGAACGGTGTGCCCTTTGTGCTTGACTGCTATGGCACTTATGGTCGCACAGAGCAGGCGCAGAGGTTTGATACGTCCCATAAAGGGAATGGTACGAGATTTCAAGAGGCGTTGCTGCTCGAATGTACGCAATTGTGGTAGCTCGGTTATCACAGAGTTCCTTGCGACTTTGAGCAGTTCTCCCCGATGGCGTATGACAGGAGTAAGGTAATCGATTGCAATAATCAAGGAAATAGTGACTAACAGACCCAATGCTACTGCTCCCAGGGAAATAGCCAGAGATGGTAGAGGCGTTGTCGTTGGGATACTGGGTATACTTGCTGGCTTCAAAATCTCGTAGATTTGTGGGAGGAACGAAATGGCATTTTGCACCTCTCTCAACGATTGTTGATCATTGTATAGTGTGTGCTTGTTCCGATCGATCTGGATCAGCATCTCTTTCTGCTGTGCTGTTAGATTGGCCCCTTGCTGTCGCGTATAAGCTGGAAGCTGGGTATTCAGGTTATTAACATCCGTATTGAGTTGGGTTATATTATTCTGTAACCATTGATTATAGTAATTTAGCTGCGTGCTCATCGTGAGAGTCTGCGTCTTCACAAAATTTTGTGCCAGAAAGTTTGCAATGTCTGCCGCCGCAAAAGGAGAGATATCAGAAACGTTGATAAGTACGACCTGATTGGTCTGGTCAGTGGAAACGACAATATTTTTCTCTAGTTGTTGCAGGGTCAAACGTGGATACGTCTTCATAATACGATAGAGAGTGACAGGTGCCATGACCTGTCCTTCATAGGTCACAGGTGGATTAAGTTGTACAACGCCTGAAGGAAAAGCCGAATCCATGAGGATCTGGTCATTGATGAGAACAGATGTCGATGCTGTATATGAGGGGGTTTGACTGTTCGCGATGATTCCGCCAAGCCAAAAAGAAAGGATAGCGATCAGGCCAACGAGCCACCCTTTGCGTAAGATTGCCTCCAGGTATGCTTTCAGTTCCATCGTTAGAGCCCCATATATTTCCTATAGACAATGTGATTATGTTGTGTTTGTATTGATGGCAGATGGTACCATCTCTGTGTAGACTGTAAACAGGCGTGCAGCTATCTCGGCTTGACTGAAGCGTGTTTGAGCCTGTCGTTGCCCCTCGGTACTCATCTTACTACTTAATTCAGGATCACTCAAGATAGTCAGGAGAGCTTCTGTATACGCTGGCACATTACGTACATCTAGCACATATCCTGTCACTCCGTGATCAACAATACAAGGAATACCAGTACCATTATGCGCTACAATTGGCAGTCCTGCTGTCATTGCTTCCAATAGTACTATTCCGAAACTCTCAACAAAGGAGGGATGGGTCAAAAGAGTTGCAGAGCGGTAGGCAGCATAAATAAAGTCGGGTGTGTTGTCTTGCAATATCTGTATATGATCTATCACCCCAAGCTTATGTGCCAGGGTCATCAGGCGTTGGCGAAATGCTGGCTCAGCAGGTTGTGATGGTCCAACAATCAGCAACTTTGCCTCTGGGAAACGGGCAATGATAGCAGGCAGACAGCGTATTGTGTAGTCCCATCCCTTTCGTTCAATCAGTTGACCCACGCCTAGTAGAAGAGGTGATCCGGTTACTCCTGCTTGACGAAGGATCTCTTCTGCGGCTTGTTTGTCAACACCATTGCCAAAGACGTCAGGGCGCGCTACATGTGGGACAATACGCAAGCGTTCCTGATGTACGCCCAGATCACGCAAGTGTTGCGATGTATATGATGTAAAGACAATCACACGATTGCTCAGGTTAAAGAAGAAACGTCCCAGGGTTTTATCGTAGAGTTCGCGGAGAGGGCGACGATAGGGATAAACATGAAAGTGCGGTGAAAAGATGATCTTACGCCCGCGCAGGCGAGCGAGCAGAATCGCCAGTTCACTACGTCCCTCACCATAGCCATGACAGTGGATAATATCAGCGTCCGTAGTAAGCAGTGCATGAATAAAGGGCCATGAGAGTGGACGTCCTTTGCGTGCTCCTGCGGGACAGCGTCGTATGTGAATGCCATCAATGACCTCTTCCGCCGGTTGCTGGTCATTGACCTGGAACGTCAGGACTTCAGCCTCCCAGCCACGCAGCACGGCCTCACGTACCGGCCAGTAGAAGTAGTACATATCAAAATGTTGCATTACCGTTTCCGGAAAGTTCCACACGATTTGCAGCAGTTTCACTTATGAGCCTCCGCGTTCTACGGGTACTATCCAAAATTTCCTCCTCGAAAACTAAAACGATCATCCCTTGGATAGAATAACTGTGCTCATTATTACATAAATGAGAAACTATATACAATCAAATAGGAAATTTAGTGTCAGGTTACCTAAAGAAGGCATTTGTTCGATATTTCTCAACTACCGCTATGCACTTAAACAACATTTAATACATTTTTTTAATTTTTCATGGTATAATCCTCAGAGAGGTAAGGTGCTAACCTCTCTTAATTTCCATCACAAAGGAGTGTTGATCTATGCAAACGTACTTTCGTCCCTTATGGTCTTCCATGCTGTGGCGACGTATCGTGTGTCTGGTACTTGTGATAGCTCTCCTCATCATGGGGACTTTCCTGGTTCTTTCTGGAACACATGCTGCAACAGCAATACCGCGTCCCAGCCATGTCGTTGTCGTCATGGAGGAAAATCATTCCTATCTCTGACGTCATTGGGTCATCCAGTGCCCCTTACATCAACTCACTGGCGCAACAAGGAGCTTTGTTCACAAGTTCTTTTGCCGTCTCTCACCCAAGTGAGCCAAATTATCTTGCTATATTCTCAGGCTCGATGCAGGGCATCAGCGATGATTCGTGCCCACATACCTTCTCAGGACCTGATCTAGGAGGAGAGTTAATCGCCGCAGGTGATACCTTTACTGGTTACTCGGAAAATCTGTCTGGTGCTGGCTTTACAGGGTGTAATGACAATCAGTACCTCTATGCTCGCAAGCATAACCCGTGGGTCAACTTTACCGATGTCCCCTCCAGCGATAACCTGCCCTGGACAAGCTTTCCCACGGACTACAACACTTTACCCACAATCTCATTTGTGGTACCCAATCTGCAAGACGACATGCACGATGGAACGATCCAGCAGGGGGATACCTGGCTCCAACAAAATATGGACAGCTACGCTCAATGGGCAAAAGCGAACAACAGTCTGCTGGTGGTGACCTGGGACGAGGATGACTTGTCGCAGAATAACCAGATCGCGACGATTTTTGTCGGCCAGATGGTGAAATCAGGTCAGTATAACGAGACCATCAATCACTACAATGTCCTGCGAACCCTGGAGGATATGTACGGACTGCCGGATGCTAACAGTAGCTCCACCGCTACTCCCATCACCGATGCCTGGCAGGGTGTAACACCTACTCCCACTCCGACAGGTACCGTGACGGCAACTCCCACCCCGACAGGTACAACTACGCCTACTCCCACACCGACAGTGACGGTTACTCCTACTCCTGTACCATCGGGGGTGAGCAGTTCACCGGCTACGCCTATTGCGGGTCAACCCGCGACGATTACCTACAACGGTAGTCTGGCTGCAAGTGCCACCAGCATCACGATGCACTGGGGCAATAATGGCTGGAGTGGAGTGACCGACGTAGTCATGGCCAAACAGGGGGATGGTTCCTGGATGGCCACCATTATGCTCCCACAGAGTGCCACCCAGCTTAATATGGCTTTCCATAACCAGAGCAACAACTGGGATAACAATAATGGGAGCAACTATAACCTGAACGTCTCAGGAGGTTCTTCGGGGCCCTGCTCATCTGGACCGGTAAGCAGTTCTCCCTGTCCCGTCCATGGTCAACAGGCAACGATTACCTATACAGGAAGCTTAGCAGCAAGTGCCAGCAGCATCACTCTGCACTGGGGCTACAATAGCTGGAATAGTGTCACTGAAACAGCGATGACCAAACAAGGAGATGGTTCCTGGCAGGCCACCATTACGCTCCCACAGAGTGCCACCCAACTCAATATGGTTTTCCATGACCAGAGCAATAACTGGGATAACAATAATAGTAGTAACTATAACCTGACCGTTTCCTGAGTGTTTCAGGAGGTTCTTCGGGTACCTGCTCATCTGGACTGGTAAGTAGTTCTCCCTGTCCCGTCGCAGGCCAACAGGCGACGATTACCTATAATGGCTACCAGCAATCATGGCCAGATCGCGATCTGGCCATGATTGCTGGTGCTACTCTGACTCTTGTTCACATTGCAATTTCTGGGAGAAAGCTATTCTGCTGACAAATGATCAATATCATCGTGCAGTTGAAGCGTTTAACCAGAAATTTATGCAAAATCACGACTATACAGGATCAACGATTGCCGCGATTAATTCGCCAGATGCATCACTTTCAACGGAAGTGGGGTAACTGCATTTTAAACAACGTTTAATACGCTTTTAAATTTTCCATGATATAATTCCCAGAGAGGTAAGGTGCTAACCTCTCTTTCCTTCCATCACAAAAGGAGTTCATTCATGCGAACGTACTTCCGTTCTTCATGGTCTTCCATTGTCTGGCGACGTGTCGTATGTCTGGTACTTGTGATAGCTCTTCTCATCATGGGGACTTTCCTGGTTCTTTCAGGAACACATGCTGCAACAGCGATACCGCATCCCAGCCATGTGGTTCTCGTCATCGAAGAAAATCACTCCTACTCTGACATCATTGGGTCGTCCAGTGCCCCTTATATCAACTCACTGGCACAACAAGGAGCTTTGTTTACAAGTTCTTTCGCGATCACCCACCCGAGTGAGCCAAATTATCTTGCTCTGTTCTCAGGCTCGACGCAGGGCCTCAGCGACGATTCGTGCCCACATACTTTCTCAGGACCTGACCTGGGAGGAGAGTTAATCGCTGCAAGCGATACCTTTAGTGGTTACTCTGGAAAATCTGCCCAAAGTTGGCTCTACCGTGTGCACATCACATTCCCTCTATGCTCGCAAGCATAACCCGTGGAGCGACTTCACTGATATCCCCACCAGTGCTAATCTGCCCTGGACAAGCTTTCCCACTGACTATAGCACTTTGCCCACGCTCTCGGTTGTGGTACCTAATCTGCAAGACGACATGCACGATGGAACAATCCAGCAGGGGGATACCTGGCTGCAACAAAATATAGACAGCTACGTCCAATGGGCAAAAACGAACAATAGCTTGTTGGTAGTAACCTGGGACGAGGATGACTCGTCGCAGAATAACCAGATCCCGACGATTTTTGTCGGCCCGATGGTCAAAGCAGGTCAGTATAGCGAGACCATCAATCACTACAGTGTCCTGCGAACCCTGGAGGATATGTACGGATTACCGTACGCTAACAATAGTGCTACGACTACCTCCATCACTGATGCCTGGCAGGGTGCAACACCTACTCCTACTCCTACTCCGACAGCTACAGATATCCTACTCCCACTCCGACCGTGACGGTTACACCCACTCCTGTACCATCGGGGGTGAGCAGTTCACCGGCCACGCCTATTGCGGGTCAACCCGCGACGATTACCTACAACGGTCCTCTAGCAGCGAATGCTACCAGCATTACGATGCACTGGGGTTATAACAGTTGGAGTGGGATGACCGACACAACTATGACCAGACAAGCGGATGGTTCCTGGCAGGCCACCATTACGCTTCCACAGGGTGCCACCCAACTCAATCTGGCTTTCTATGATCAGAGCAGCACCTATAATCTGAACGTTTCCTGAATGTTTCAGGAGGTTCTTCTCTTTCTTTTCATCACAAAAGGAGTTCATTCATGCGAACATACTTCCGTCCCTCATGGTTTTCCGTTGTCTGGCGGCGTGTCGCGTGCCTGGTACTGGTGATAGCTCTCCTTGTCATGGGGACTTTCCTGGCTCGTTCAGGAACACATGCAGCAGGAACACAGACAGCGATACCGCGTCCCAGCCATGTCGTTATTGTCGTCGAAGAAAATGAATCCGCTGATGACATCATCGGCTCCAGTGATGTCCCTTATATCAACTCACTGGCGCAACAGGGAGCCGTGTTCACAAATGCTTCTGGTGTTTCTCATCCAAGCCAGCCAAATTATCTTGCTCTGTTCTCTGGCTCGACGCATGGCCTCTCCAGCGATTCATGTCCGCATACCTTCTCCGGCCCTGATCTGGGGGGCGAGCTAATCGCTGCAGGCAAAACCTTTAAAGGCTATTCAGAAAGCCTGCCCAGCGTTGGCTTTACCGGCTGTAGCGACAGCCAGTCCGTCTATGCTCGTAAGCATAACCCGTGGAGCGACTTCACTGATGTCCCTGCCAGCGCTAATCAGCCCTGGACAAGCTTTCCTGTTAATTATAATACCTTGCCCACAGTCTCAATTGTCGTGCCTAATCTCCAGGATGATATGCATGATGGGACGCCACAGCAGGCGGATAGCTGGCTGAAGCGAAATATCGATGGCTATGTCCAATGGGCAAAAACGAACAACAGTCTGCTCATAGTGACCTGGGATGAGGGTGATGGCTTCTGGATCTTCGCTGATAACCATATCCCAACGTTTTTTGTCGGTCCTATGGTCAAAGCTGGTCAGTACAGCGAGAGTGTCAATCACTACAGCGTTCTGCGCACTTTGGAGGATATGTATAAACTGCCGTATGCGAATAATAGCGCCACGGCTACCCCTATCACTGACGTCTGGAAATAAGTTTACGTCTATCCGCATACACATGAGTCATCCCGAACTTTTGTTTCAAAAGTTCGGGATGATGTAACTATTCAGGTACCCTCGCCACCGCAGGTGGCTCGCTCTTGTTTTATGCGGGTTGCGTGTTTGCGCCGCAAACACGCAACCCGCATAAAACAACCTGCGAAGCGCCGTAGGCGCTGAGGAATCAGAAAAATGGACCTGAATAGTTACCGGGATGACTCATGTCTCCCAGCTACGATCTGCATCCTATCAGCTCTATTGATTTTGGTCTAACGTATCCTAAAAGTACTAGCTGAGTAAAAAAACTTGTCGTACCAACAATGGGGCGCGTACTATTTGGCTTAAGTGCCAAAACAAAATAATACAAAATGCTAATCTTTTATGCATGGAGGTACATACTACATGCTACTAGCTGTGAAATATAGGAAACAGCATCCTTCCAGTATCATCTTTTTTATCTATATCCTCTTCTGCTCATTTCTTGTTGTGGCATGCGGCGGAGTACCTCCACCACCACAGCATCCTTTGTCTATGGACAATGCACCCACAGACACGACAACTGGTACAGCCAGGCCAACATCGAATGCCAGTGTCCTGCCCATCCAGGTAATAGCAACGCAATCCAATATGACCTCCTATCCTGGCGGACAAATGAATATGACCATTTCCACCAGCCCCTATGCGGTTTGCTTCTTCAGTGTGGACTATGGGCGTGGGACACCGAGTAAGAATATGGGGATCGTGCCCAGGTACAGCAGATGCTAAAGGCGTAGCAAACTGGACATGGCGTGTTGATACTCAAGCCCGTACGGGAACATGGCCTCTTACAATCAGCGCAGTATTGCCCAATGGAGCAAAGACATCAACCCAGGTGAACGTCACAGTAGCACTTCCGCCGCTCAGTGTGGTGACCGCCCAGACGAATTTGAGTGCACGAGCAGGAGGAAATATGGTACTGACTATTGCTACGGCACCTGGTATAGATTGCACGTTAACGCTGAACTATGGGCCAACGAAGCCTGTTAAATTCCTGAAAAGCAGATCGAATGTTAATGGTGTGGTAAGTTGGATGTGGCGTGTTGATAATCTTGCGGCACAAGGCGCATGGCCGCTAACAGTTACAGCAACACTTGCTGATGGAGAACAAACATCAGCTCAGGTGACAATGAATATTCTGTAAGTATTTGTTTCCTGGAAACGATCTGGTTGGTTTATCTGCTATTCCCTGAGGATTTTATGTAGTATCTATAGTACTTTGGTTTTGTTATGTGATCTACATAAACCGGAGAGCGTATAAAAATTGTGGCTTTGGATGTGCCATGAGGAGTCTTCTGTGAAAAGTTCAGTATACATTTTATGGCTTGAGGGGATAAACCCTGAGGGTCTTGCAGCAATTCCTGCTCTTGCAATGATGCTAACTCGTGGTGTTGATCTGCATCTGATACCTCAACCGCTGGTCGAGCCAGGACAATGCTATTATCAGGCTTTGACAGGAATGGGATCAGGGAAGTTTGGACGTTTTGATGCAATGCAACCTGAGGGGTATAGGGTGCATGAAAATCATGATACTCCTGACGGGGCACAAGGTCACCTGTTACCAGATATCTTACGCCAGTGCCAGCTAGCCGTTACCTCCCTGGAAGTGAACCATAAAGATATACTGAATACGCTGAAGGAACAAACTTCCGATTTTGCTCTTATACGCTTGCTGGATGCAGGTGCGCTAACCCCTGATGCATTGAATACATTGGTGGAGCAGTGTCTTGAGTTGCTCTCACCCTCGTCTCACTTGCTTGTGTTAACAGATGTGTGGAGTCCTGCGCCCAAAGCATTTGTCAATATCAATGATTTTCTGGCAGATATTGGTCTCTTAGAGATTGGTGAACCACGTCATCAAGCTGATATTATCTGGTCTGAGACGCTGGCATATGGCCTGGGAACAGGCCAGATCTGGATTAATTTACGCGGACGCGAGCCACAAGGGGTGGTAAGTATGGGGCGCGAGTACCGGGACGTATGTGATGCCTTGATCCGCGAACTGCGTAGCAACTGGCTGGACCCCCAGACAAATGAACCTGTGGTTGAGCAAGTATTCAAAAGGATGAAATCTATACAGGGGATTATCTGTTTAAGGCCCCTGACTTGATTACCAGTGTATCGACCTGGCTATGCTGCCTCGCCGGGATCTACAACACTTCACCTGGATGGACAGAGCGTACAAGTTGTGGATGTCGTGAATGCTCTTCCGGCCCAGGCTCCCTACGCACGCCTGATAGCCAGTGGCCTCTCTCTGGTGAGTGGCTTTAAAGGGCAGGCACAACTGATCGATATTGTGCCCAATGTGCTGTATCTGTTGGGGCTGGCTATCCCATTGCGCATTGATGGCAAGGTGGTAGCAAATATGTTCACAGAATCCTATCGTCAACAGGTGCATATCAAACATATTGACGATGAAGCGATGCTTTCGGATGAAGAGGAGGGATTGGTTGTGGATCGCTTGCGGGACCTGGGTTACCTTGGATAGTGGATGAAATGGCAAATGATAAAGAGCGAGACAAATGACATTCAACATGGACGAAAATACTACCTCAGGAACCCCTTTCAATGCTCCATTCACTTTCCAGGAAAGTGCAAGAGGCCATCGTGAGCAGGAGCCAATTCGTTATGCGCAAATGGGTGAGTCACCGCCATTAGGACCACCCAGGTTCTACAAACTTACTGGGAGAAAAACTCTTCTTACTCCCCACATAACTTCACGTGATATTACTAAAGAACGTACGCTCCATCTGGCACCTCCCCTGATGGTGCCTCCTGCACTGTCAGCTATCCGTCTTGCCTCCATTTCGATGGTTTCCGTACTGCCACGAGAAGAGCTTGGACTCCCTCAGCAAGAGGTCTTTATCAATGACCAGATCGAGGATATCACACGTCGACAGACACTCATTCTCCTTCCTCCATTTCAGTTTCCAACGGAACTGACAATCCCATCCGAGCAACAGGCTCTTATCGATAAGCGTCAAGCGGTTACCAGTACCGCCGGTGGGGCAGCTCTGGCCGGAGCTGGCGATTTAGTTTCCTCCGTTGTGCGCTACATAACCAATGTCGCTATGACACATATCGTCACGCGAGCTATGTATGGGATCTTTATTGAAACCAGTACTGTCGCGACCGTTGTGGGTTATGCTGCAAAGTTAGGGTTGGATAGTGCAACCTTGCACTTTCTCTCAACTTATCGGACAAAGGGTGAACGGGGACTGGCGGCTGGCGTTGTTCGTTTTGCAACCTATTTGACTGTTGTCGCGAGTCTTATCTGTGCTGCTTTATTTTATGGTGCTTCCACATTTTTAGCACATACTGTTTATCATAAAGATGTCTACGAGCTTCCTTTTAAAGAGATCGCGCTCCTTATTCCGCTTGTTGGCATACAGCTTGTAGTTGCCAGCGGGCTACAAGCTCTCAAAGCCATTAAATGGAAGGTGTACGTAGATCGTCTGATTTAGCCGACTTTGACGCTGGTGCTGCTGGTTGTCTTCTATTTTCTTGGTTTAAAGCTGGAAGCTTTGATTTTCTCGACTATCTGTGGGTATCTTGCTTCCATCATCGCAGGTCAATTGCTACTGGGTAAAGCGATGAAGAAGTTAGTCGTAGATGAGAAGGCTCACTATGATCCCAAGACATGGATGCGTTTTGCATTACCCATGTTTTTCAATTCAATGATACGCACTATCTTAAATTCTACGGATATCCTCTTTTTAGGAGCATTAGCTACCACAGCCCAGGTTGGCCTGTATGGTGCGGCTGACCGTGTCAGCTACTTTGTCGTTGCTCCACTGCTTGCTCTCAACGTTATCTTCTCTCCTGTGATTGCTGAGTATTACACCAAGGGGAAGCATAGCGAGCTTGCCAGCATGTTTAAAGTGGTAACCAAGTGGTCGTTCTCCTTAAGTCTGCCTATCTTTCTCTGTTGCCTCATTTTTCACGATGCCATTCTTGGCGTCTTTGGTGAGCAGTACACGAGTGCAGGTCTGGCACTGATCCTTCTCGCTCTTGGCAATCTGGTGGATTCCGCTGTTGGTCCTGTAAACTATGTGCTTATGATGACAGGGCGGGCAAAAATAATTCTTGTGAATAGTATCGCGACAGTGATTATCAATGTGACGCTTGCCCTTGTCTTGATACCACGCTTCGATATTGTGGGTGCTGCGGTTGCTGCGGCCCTCACTGTCATTATTATTAATATGATAGGTCTGATAGAGGTGTACTGGTTGATGAAGATCTCTCCTTATCGTTGGGATATTCTGAAGCCGCTGGTAGCTGGTGGAATCGCCTCACTGATAGGCATCGTGTCCATGCGATTTATTCATGTGGGTCATGGGTATGGATATCTGGCAATTTTTTTTGCACTCGGTCTAATCATTCCATTTGTGCTTGTGTATATTGCTATGCTAGCTATCCTGCGCTTTAGCGAGGAAGATGTGATGGTATTTGATACTGTACGTGCCAAGTTCGGTAAGAAGAAAGCTGTATCACTGTCGATGCGGTAACAAGGAGAGTTCTCAGTGGCAGACCTTGTAGTCAGTATTATTATCATTACCTGCAATCGCCCCTTCTTGCTCAAACACTGCCTTGATCGTGTGCTGGCTCAGTCCTATTCTCACAAAGAGATCATTGTTGTGGATAGTTCTTCCAACGCTCAAAGCGAGCTGGTGCTGGCATACTATCCATCTGTGCTCTCTGTACGTTTACAGGGACAACGCCATAATATGCCACAGGCTCGCAATGAAGGAATCGCTGTCTCTTCTGGTGATATCATTGCCTTTATTGATGATGACTCGATGGTGCAGGTGGGTTGGCTTGAAGCGCTGGTTAGCGTGTATAGTGATGGGATGGTTGGAGCCGCTGGCGGGCGTGTGATTGGTATACCGGAACCCTATTGCGATCAGGTTGCAGGTTCTCCGCGTCTCGTTGTGGCATCCTCAGGTCGGGTTATCGCCAAAGATGCTGGTTTAGTCAGTACCGATCAGGTAGAGGTTGATCATCTGATTGGCTGTAATATGTCATTTCGGTACAAAGCGTTGGAGCAGGTAGGGGGCTTTGATCCACACTATACCCTGACAAATTTACGCGAAGAGACTGATTTGTGTGTACGTGTGAAGAAAGCTGGTTGGCAAATCGTCTTCAATCCCTCTATTGCTGTCATACATTTTTCAGCTCGTAGCCTGCAACCATATTTCCTGGAGCGTCCCACTGTCCAATTTTCCAATGGCCGTAACTGTACCTATTTTGCCATTAAGCATTTCGGGCTAAGTCCGCGCACGATTGTTGGACAGTTATTTGATGCAGGGAAATCCTGTGGGCGTGCAGCCTATTTTGCAGGATTATTTAGTATTGGGGCTGTCGCACAGTTGGCTGGTCGCGTTGTAGGGTTAGTAGAAGGTTTGCACTGGCTTATGCGTAGTCAGCGGCGTGCCTCATCAACGCCAAAGGTAGAGCCTCGATCTATGAGTAAGCAGAGGCTTCTTTCAACATGATCATGAGGAGTGAGTGAGATTATGCGTGCAGTCGTTTTTGGCGTTGATGGGTTAAGTTTTCGTATCTTACATCCCCTGATAAAACGGGGTGATCTTCCTAATTTTGCTCGCTTGCAACGCGAAGGGGTCGAGTCAGAATTTATCTCTACCGTTCCCCCAATGACGCCTCCTGCCTGGATGTCTCTGGTCACCGGGTTGAAACCTGCTAAACATGGAGTGTTCGACTTCTGGGAGTTTGATATTACATCCCCTACTCTTCAGTCCCGATTGGTGACTCGTCGCAAGGGTGGAAAAGCTATCTGGAATATTTTGAGCGAATATGGCAAGCGTGTCATCGTTCTCAATGTTCCCCTCACCTATCCACCAGATCCCGTAAACGGTGTTATGGTCAGCGGCCTGATGACACCTGGTTCCTCTGCCCCTTTCACCTTTCCTCATACGTTTAAAGATGAGTTATACAAAATTCTTCCCGATTACCGCATTGATCTTTCACTGGAAAAGACATCCCCTGGCTATTTTGTGGATGCGGTTTTGGATATGACCGAGAAGCGTATTCAACTGCAAGAGCACCTGTTATCGGAGCATGAATGGGATTTTGCCTTCTTATCTTATGTAGGACCGGATCGCATTCAGCATCGCATCTGGGATTCCATCGAAGCGCTTAGCCACGAGGGAACAAAGTATTTTCGCCTGTTGGATGATGCGCTAGGGCGTGTATTAAATCGTCTGTCGCCTGAAGATGTGCTCTTTGTCGCTTCCGATCATGGCTTTGTAGGAGCAAGAGACTGGTTCTACATCAACGAATTCCTGTGTCGTAAGAGTCTCCTGTCTCGCGGAACATCGGTGGAAACAAAACGGGCCGGACTCGTTGGGTTTGGACGTGAAGCTGCACAAAAGATGCATCTCTTAGGTCTGGTACGTCAGGCTCGTAAGACATACGAACACTTCTATGGGAAACCTGCAATCGAGAAGAAGAAAGGGATCTATCGGCCCTTCTTTGACTATATTGACTGGAATGATACCCATGCTTGTGTGCTCTCCTCGATGGCCTTTAGTGGTGGCAATGCAGATATTTTTCTGTCACCCAGGGCCACTGCGGAGGAGATGGAAGATTTACGCTTAACATTGGAGGCGCAACGTCATCCAGAGACAGGGGAACCGCTTGCTGATGCTATCTATGCTACTGATGCCTATGGCGTTGGTCCATTCCGTCCAACTGAAGAGCACTTGATTCTCTTACCCAGGCGTGGGACAACCTTTCATCTTGATATTGGACGAAAAAATCTGTGGGAGACTCTCGATGAAGGCAAAGGGGTTCATGAGAAGGAGGGTATCTTCTACGCCTGGGGAGCCGGTATTCAGCAGGGGGTACAGGTCGACCCATTGCAAATCTATGATCTTGTGCCGACTGCCCTGCATGCGCTTGGTGTGTCAGCCGATGAGCCATTTGATGGACGAGTTGCTCGGGAAATCTTTGTGCAGAAGCAGCCGGAAAGTGATGTAGAGAACAAGGAACATGGCGAGAGCCTGGTAGCACGTAAGCTGAAACGGTTGCAGGCGGGTAAGTCGCTGACCCAGTAGCTACAGAGAGAAAGAGTGGTTGTTATGAGAGTACTGCTGTTTGGGATTGATGGTCTGACGTTTCGTATTCTGGACCCTGATCGAACGTGGATTGCTCCCTAATTTTCAGCGTGTGCGTGATACCGGAGTACAGAGTATCCTGAAATCCACCACTCCTCCTATGACTCCTCCGGCCTGGATGGCGATCTCCACCGGACTGCTACCCGCCAAACATGGCGTCTATGACTTCTGGGAATATAACGTCGCAGGGGCACCCCCTGAAGTGTAGGGGCGCGGTTTACAAGCCCGTCCTCAGCCGAAACCGAATCAGGCCCCAGCGCACGTGTGGTGACACATCGGAAAGGTGGAAAGGCGCTATGGAATATATTAAGCGATTGGGGTAAGCATGTCATCGTAGCAAATGTACCCATGACATATCCACCCGAACCCGTAAATGGCATTATGCTCAGTGGCTATATGGCTCCCGATATGCGAGCCAATGTTACCTACCCTATCAGTTTTAAAGAAGAGCTACTCCAGGCTGTACCTGACTATCAGATAGACCTGGACCCGGCTGTATCAGGGGGACAGATTGGTGATCCCCTGGCTGAGACGCTTAAAATGACACGTGCACGCATTGAAATGTTTCGTCTCTTGCTTGAGAAGCCCTGGGATTTCTGTTTTCTGGCGTGTAGCGGGGCTGATCGTATCCAACACTTACGCTGGGATGAGATTTTGGCATTTCATCCGCAAGCCGTCGAGTATTATCAACTCCTTGATACTGCTCTTGGAATGATGCTGGCTAAACTGCATGCTGATGATCTGTTGATGATTGTCTCGGATCACGGTTTTCGTGGAGTGAGGCGCAAGTTTTATCTTCAGGAGTACCTCTACAAGAGGGGACTTCTCAGAATGAAAGGCGATAGTCAGCGTCATCGTACTGAGATATTGGGTCTGGCTCGCAGGGTTGTGCGGACATTAAAATTGCAGTCGCTGGCTCGTTTGTTGCGTAGTCAACTGCGTCGTACAGGTGTTATGCCCGTTGAGAAAGAGCAGCATGTTGCTCAGTTGCCCGATCTTGATTGGGTGCATACACATGCCTGGATTCCCTCTGCATCCGGCTTTTTAGCAGGCTATGCAGATATCTTTCTCGATGAGACACTTTCAGAGGATGCTATTCACGAGTTAATGACCGCTCTCCAGGGAATTCGTGACCCGGAGACAGATCAACCTCTAGTTGTAGAGATGTATCGTGAAGATGTTTATGGTGCAGGCCCCTTTGCACCGAAGGAGCGTCACCTGATCGTACTCGCCAATGAGCAAACGACACTGCCTACTGAGCTGGGACGAGGTGCCTTGTGGGAAACCAGTGATGTCACCTCCGGTATTCACCATCCTGATGGGGTACTGTATCTCTATGGTAAGAATGTGAAATGTGGTGAGAAGATTGCTCCGACGTATGTCTACGATGTCGTTCCTACTATTCTTTCATATATGGAAGTACCGCTTCAGGATGATTTACATGGTCAAGTCGTACAAAATGCATTTGAACAGCCCCTGGTTGCCATACCTGATAATGAAGGTGTTGTGATGCGAAAGCTGAAGAAGCTAGCATCAAGAATAACTTGAACGGGAGACATCAAACTGTTCTGAGAGGATTGAAAACTGATGGATCGGCGAATGTTTACTGTCATCCTTAGTGCACTCGTCCTGGTTATCATCGCAGGAGGTGTACTGGCATATGTTGTATTATCTGGCCCTGGTGGATCGACAACTCAGGCGACTGTTATAGGACCTGTGCAGACAACCGGAGGGCCACCTCCAGTGGCAGGAAAGGGCTGTGGTATTACACAGACCACTGATGGCTATAAATTCTCCTGGTTGCATGTCGCTGATGGCTCTCTCGTTGATGAAAAGAACTGTATTGTGACCCTGAAGGGTTTCAACTGGTCGCAACTGGAGTTTGGCAATGCTGTCGGTGGAGGTCCCAAGACAAGAATTAGTGAAGCAGGTCTCGCATGGTTTAGCCAAAACTTGCATACCAATGTATGGCGCATTCCTGTCAATACGACCTGGTGGAATCAAAACGTCGATGTGCCAGCAGCAGGGATGCCGTATCAAGCCTGGATACAGCAAGTAGTGAAATGGGTGGAGCAGAATGGCAACTATGTGATCCTGACCAAGGGACCCCAGTTTCTTGCACCTCCCTGTGGCAATGGTAATACCTATTGTCCTCCACAAAACGATGCGCTAACAGAAATTGATACTGGTATGGCGGGTCCAGAGGTAAAAACGACCGGACAATATATTGACGCTGCTGTGAAGATGTGGAGCAGCATCGCAAAACTCTATGCAAACGATCCTGCAGTGCTCTATGATAGTTGGAATGAGATGCACGACATTGACCCTCAGACCTGGCAAGCCAGTACGAACACATTGATTACGGCTATTCGCGAACAAAACCCCCGCTCAGTCGTCTTCCTGGGTGGACCTAATTACAAAGGGAATATCAATGCCCTTGTACAGGGCACAGTGCCGGATTTTACACAGGCCAACCTCGTGTACGACTTTCACGTCTACAATGGTTTCAGCGGGACATACCTGGGTAAGAATTGCAGTGAGCCAATGAGCTATGTGTGGCGGAATTGGCCGAGTAATGCTGACATGCAGGTGAACTTCTCGCAGCAAAAAGGAAGGGCTGTTTCCTTTAGTGAATGGGGTGGATGTAATGATGTTGATGACTACAATCAGGCAATTACTACCTATGCACGTACTCACCATATCACTCTGACATACTACGACGAAACGAACGTAGCTACGAATATGGGGGAAGGTTATCAACTCACTCCAAATGGGATAAAAGTGCAAGCTGCTTATGCAACCCTCTAATATGGGGAGGCACTTTGCTTTGCTAACTCTCAGCCGACCAACGCCGTTGTTGATCGGCTGGGAGCCAGAGGACGTTAGCGCCCTGTACTCAGTATACCCAAGGCTGTGCTACAGGTGCAAGCCTCTCAAGCAATTTCTTTGACGAGAGGCAATGCCTGACATATGATGTGCGCAGCTAATTCAAATGAAAAGAGTCCTGTGTTGATGAGGAGGTGGTACAGTACGGGTTGATGTCCATCAGCGCCATAGTAGTGTCGCAGGTAGCTATCATGTTCGTAGTCACGCTGTTCAATAAGCCGTTGCGCCTGTGTGTAATCCAAATGAAAAGACTTCATCACGTGGTCAATACGATAGGCTAGGGGGGCGAAAATATAAATATGGAGTGTCCGTGGTGCATTGTGTAGCAGGAACTGAGTGCCCCGCCCAACCATGATCACATTGCCTTGTGTTGCTAATTCCAGGACCACTCTTTGGGTTAAGTACAAATAGGCCAGTTCTCGTGATTGGGTCAGAGCTGTTGTTGGGTGAGCCAGCATATTGTAGTTGATGGTAAAAGGGCTGCTGGCCTGTATCGCTTCCAGGATATGCCCAACCATTCCCGAAGTTTGCTCATCTTGTTGGGCGGCAGAATGTACATCTACTCCCTGCCGTCGTGCTACCTCATCAATAATCTCATGGTCAATGTACTGAAGATTGCTCTCTCTGGCTACAATGCGAGCAATTTCTGAACCTCCGCTACCAAATTGTCGAGAGATCGTCACGACAACTGTATCAGAAGGTGGGACTCCCGAAGGCATAGCATCATTGGCCCATAGTGTTTCTGGAAGAAACCGAGTATTTTTTTGTACTTTCTCTGATGATTGTTCAGATTGTCCTCGTGTGCCAAATAGGTATGCCATCGCTTGATCCTTAGTGTGTTGAACGGAGATTATTTCACCTTTTCTATTCATCGTACAACGCCATACAACGGTGATGCAAGCAGATGCTTGTCATCTACAAGGACGCTATAGGGAGTGGCGATGGATCGTCGTGATGCGCTGCTCATTTTTCAGAGGATAGGCGAAGATAACTTTACTCAGCGAGACAATGCCCCAGAAGATCAGCGCCAACACAATCATCGCGGTCAGGGTCGAGATTTCAAAGACACTGCCGCCCAGTGTCTGATCCTGGAAAATGCCATTAAAGGGAGCCACAAACACATGGCTTAGATTGTACAGGAACAGCACGAAATTGCTGCTCTGGCTTGCGCCCAGAAGGCGGAAGAAGAAGCGCATCGCCAGGATAACTTCCAGCACGCTTAACACAAAGTAGGCGACTGTGGAGATCCAACGGCGAGTAGTGGCTCTGTTCAGATTACTATCCTCAATATCTACTGCGCTGGTCTCGACCTGATTACGGGCGGGGCCTGCATTGATTACTTGCTGACGCTGCTCATATGCGACTTCACCTCTGGGCATCTGGGCCAGTGGATCATCTGGAGGAGCAGTATTTTCTGGAGAGGGAGCCTGCTGTTCGTTCTGTTGATGCGGATCAATTGAATATGGTTGGTTTCTCATGGTGTATTTCTCCTTGTTCTTGTCCCTCTCCTACATGGGCAACTGCACTTACGCGGATGCCCCGGGAGAGGGTCGTTTCTTCCTGCTCCCTTTGTTGGTGTGGAGGGCTATAGCTAGCGGACACCAGGGAGCAGGCCAGATCAAAGCCTGTCAGCATTGCGGAAGCACAGTCCAGGATGACGTCCTGCTACCAGGACGTAGTCCCATGCCACCCCACTTCTCCTTTATCACCGTCGCCATGCTCTTGACCTGTTTCCGGAAACAGCATGTAAGATGGCAATGAGAAGACAGGCACCAATAAAGGCAATGACAATGCTGCCAACCAGACCATAGGTGCCGCCGAATCCCAGGAGTCCGCTTACCCATCCTCCGAGGAATGCTCCGACAACGCCCACCACAATATCACCGATCAATCCATAGCCTCCTCCGCGCATCACCTGACTTGCGAGAAAGCCAGCTATCAATCCAACAATCAGCCACATCAGAAGACCACCTGGGTCAAGCGTGGCTCCGAGAATAAGTGTTGCAATAGTCATGATCTTATCCTTTTCTTGAGACGACATATTCGTGTCGTTCTATATATGCACAAAACGATTTTAAATGGATAAAAATGTAGTTTCCGGTCATATAAACACCGGTTGTGCGCCACCTGATAGAGGGGCCAACCTATCAGCACTCTCTGATGGGGGTATTTGTGTCAGTTCACGTTCCTGTCCCTATATAGGTGGTATCCATTTTTTCTTTCGTTTTCCTAAATGTACCTGATTTTAGGTGATATTTCAAGTATCTTTGTGATACCAATGTGATATTTACGATACTCTAAACATAAATTAAGTATATTAGAGAAAATGATATTTATCTAATAAAAGAGCAATTTAATGTTATTTCCCTGAAAATAGTGTATTATGTGTAGCGCTTCATAGATATTCCCAATGAGTCATGCTCTCATAGCACACTGCCATAAAAATTGTCGCATGGGGGTCAGTCTATCTGGCTCCGTGATTTAACCGTGAGATAGCCAGACTTCTCTGTGATGCCTCAGTGAACTAACATTGCTATTCTCTTAATGAGAGAAGACAGTACATTAGCATATTCATGATTAATAAATATTTGTGACTGCTCAGGTCTGCTCGCCTCAGGCGCTGAGAAATCTGGAAAAAGGGGCCTGAGCAGTTACAAATGTTTAACAACGACAGAGCGAAGCAGCCTGCTGATAGTAAGCAGGAAGAGTGAGAGCAATAATCCTGAAAGGTGGCAAGGCGATGTTTCAGCATATTTTAGTTCCACTTGATGGGTCAGAGCGTGCAGAACGAGCGCTTCCTGTTGCTGTACAGATCGCTCGCGTATCTGATGGATCGCTTGTATTGCTGCGCGTAGTTCCTCCTTCCGCTGACGGTGCATGGTATTCGACAGACTCGCCCAGGGCTATGAGGGAAGCCCTCGATGCCAGGATTGCAGAGGCATTTTGCTATCTGGCTGGAGTTGCGGAGTCGGAGGAACTATCTGGCATAAATATCATCACTGAGGTCCTCCCAGGAGAACCTGCGCTGACCATCTTTCCAGCCGCTCATTCGCATCATGCAGACTTAATTGTGATGTGCACTCGTGAGCGAGCAGCACTTCAGCGTTGGGGATTGGGGAGTGTCACGCAGAAGGTTGCACGCCATAGTCCGATTCCAGTGTTCATTCTTCATGATGATGCTGAGATGCCGATGAACCTGCACCGTTCAGTACGTGTCCTGGTCACCCTGGATGGTTCCTCTTTTGCCGAAGCTACGCTTCTCCCATCAGCATATTTGAGCGCAGCGTTGTCTGCACCTGTCGAAGGTGCGCTCCACTTAGTACGCGTGCTTCCTGTTGAAGAAGACGCTCAAAACGTAACAGATACAGTCGGACAAGCGCAACATGTCTCGATGGCGAGAACGTATCTGCATGACATGGAGCAGCAACTACGTGAGAATAAAATGGCAGACCTTAAGCTGCACATTACAACTTCCGTGGAATTTGACAATGATGTGGCAGGTATGCTCATACGTGTGGCAGAAACGGGTGAGACACGAGAAGAGCCGGAGGATTTCGCCGGCTGTGATGTGATTGCGATGGCAACGCGTGGACATAGTGGTCTCCAGCGTTGGGTTTTGGGGAGTACGACAGAGCGTGTGCTTGCCGCCACGAAACTTCCTTTGCTGATTGTGCGTCCCCACGGAGGAGGAGCGGAACACGAAGAGGCGAATGTTGTTGGAAGGAGCAGAAGCGTATGATATCCTCTCATCATTCAGAACAACTTGGGCCAGTGCTGGCATGGATTGGTGCGCATCGTGAGGAGGCGATTGCTGATGTGCAGCGTTTCTGTCGCCAGCCGAGTATTGCAGCACAGAATCAGGGTATGAAAGAGATGGCGGCGCTGGTGGCGGATTCGCTCAGGGAACTGGGTGCTGAGACGAGCCTGATCCCTACGGGGGGCTATCCTGTAGTGGTGGGCCATCTCACAGGGAAGAGCGCCCGCCGTTTACTGATCTATGACCACTATGATGTGCAGCCGCCAGAGCCACTTGACGAGTGGAACGTACCGCCGTTTGCAGCAGAGATTCGCGATGGCACTCTCTATGCACGTGGTGCCGCCGATAACAAGGGGAATCTGGTGGCACGCCTCTGGGCGGCGCGGGCGTGGCGTGCGATATACGGCACGCTTCCCTGCTGTGTCACATTCGTTGCTGAAGGAGAAGAGGAGATTAGTAGTCCACATCTGGAAGACTTTGCCGCTGCTCATCTGGACATTGTGCAAGCGGATGCCTGTCTGTGGGAGGCCGGATATCGTACCGCACAAGGCGCGTTAACACTCTATGCCGGGATGAAAGGGCAACTCTACGTCGCGTTGCTTGTACGAGGTCTGAGCCACGATCTGCATTCCAGCTATGCTCCTGTCGCGCCAAATGCTGCTTGGCGTCTGATAGAGGCATTGAACACATTGCGTGATCCGTCCGGACGAGTCTTGATTTCCCACTTCTACGATACCGTACTGTCTCCAAATGAGCGCGAACAGGAACTCATGAAACGCTTTCCTCTTGATGTCACGGCGTTGCAACAGAGCTGGAACGCGCGACAACTTCCTGGTCCGGCTGATGATCCTGTTGCCATGACACAGTGTTTGCTCTTTGAGCCAACCTGCAATGTCTGTGGCATATGGAGCGGCTATAACGGTCCTGGTTCCAAAACAATTATTCCTGCAACCGCAGGTGTCAAGATTGATTTCCGACTCGTGCCCAACCAGGAACCGCCAATGATTTTGGCGTTGCTGCTCCGGCATCTGCATGACCAGGGTTTCTCTGACGTAGAGGTTAGAGCGATGGAAGGATCATGGCCTGCACAGAGTCCTGTGGATACGCCACTGATGGAGGCGCTTATCCGTTCGGCGCGCTCTATCTACGGCATTGAGCCACAAGTGCTACCACGTAATGCGGGAACGGGTCCGATGGAGCCACTCTGCCTGCGTCATGGCGTGCCGGTTGTGGGTGGTGCCGGGGTCGGTAACCAGGATTCACGAAGTCACGCACCAGATGAAAATATCAAGATCGAAGATTATATGCTCGGTATCAAGCATATTGCCGCCCTGCTAGCTGAGTTTGCGGTATAGGGCGACACGAATTTCTCGTACCTTACCCCATCAGAGAAAACGCAGCGGAGCTGTTTTTTCTGATCGAAAAACTTGAGCATATTTTGAGCACTGACTAGATTACTTATACTACCTCTTTACTTTTTTTGTACTATACTCTTCACAGGATGAAAAACAAATCCATAGCTACAACACGAAGCTTTTTAAATGTACAAACCCATCTTTATAGAAGGAGTTGTTGAGTAATGACTACAACATTGTCGTTGAGAGGATCATCTAAAGGTGTTTCCTCATCTCTTTGTGAGGAGATATCTTTAGATGATCCTCCCGGTAGCCAGTTCAATGGGAAGACCCTCGTCATAAAACTTGGGGGTAGCACATTGGAGCATCAGCGTGGTGTCTTGCAAGATGTTCTCCGGCTACAAGCACTGGGGATACGTGCCGTGCTGGTACACGGTGGTGGACCTGCCATCACAACCTTGTTGAATGCCTTGCACATCCCGACGCATTTCGAACGGGGATTGCGTGTCACCGATACACAAACGTTGGAAGTGGTCTGCATGGTTCTATGTGGTCAGATCAACGAGCACCTGGTAGTGATGGCCTCAGAGATGGGTGGGAAGGCTGTCGGGTTGAGTGGGACCGATGGTGGTATGGTCCGCGCACATATTACTGACGAGCGTCTGGGTCTGGTGGGCGAAGTAGAGACGGTTGATCCTACCCTTGTACAAAAACTATTAGACGATGACTACCTTCCAATTATCGCACCACTTGGTCAGGGGCCAGATGGCGGTTGCCTCAATGTCAATGCCGATCTGGTGGCCGCACATCTTGCAGGAGCCCTGCATGCAGAGAAACTTATCTTCTTGAGTAATGTGACAGGTATCTGCCGCCCTGATGGCACGCTTATCTCTGAATTGAGCGAGGTAGAAGTACACGCTCTGATCGAAACAGGCGTGATTGAAGGTGGGATGATTCCTAAAGTAACTGCCTGTCTCAGTGCATTAATGGTCGTACCCTGTGTCCAGATTGTCGATGGAGGTGACCCCCATATTCTCCTGCGTCAGATGAGCGATGAACAGTGCGTTGGGACCACGATTGTGAGGAATGCCTCCGCAAACTCTCCCTCTTGTCTCTCCCATGCCCATCTTTACCATGCGGCGTGAAGGTGGGTATCTGTCAAAGGAAGTGGACTTGTGATCTACGATGTGAAGCAGAGTCTCCACATCTTCACTCATCGTGCAACACGATGGAGAGAGGAAACGTGGGAGGAAAAGACCCGTTTGCAGAGAGCCGTTGAACAAAGAGGAGGATCACATGAAGATACACCTTACCAAAATTCCATCGGTTGTCAGACGATTACATCTGCCAGACGACATTGAAGTGAGCGATTGCATTGTACCTGAAGAAGGTGCCGTGATCGTTGTTGAAGCGCTGGAGGATGAAGGGAAAAATCATCTGCTTGAGTTCGCGAGTGGCAGAGTCGGTGACCTTGTAGAGGGCGATATTCTTGCGGTTGTTTTGGGGAAACGGCTGGCATTACGCGAATATAGTGGTGATATGCCTGCCCATCTGGCTGTTGGCGACATCATCAACGTTTTGTGTGAGAGTGGCGTTGTCGGCAACATTCGCGGCTTGAATGAGAAGTGGGGTATTCCCATGCAGGTGAAAGTATTGGGCAGCGTCGTTTCAGAGGGCAAACAACTCAATCTCAAAGATGGTGCGATTGAGCGACGGCAACATCTGGAGAGCAGTGCCCCCATCATTGGTGTCGTCGGTACATGCATGAACATCGGCAAAACGACAGCGATCAGCAAGCTGATCAAGCACTTTCGACGGCAAGGCTTGAAGGTTGCAGGTGTCAAGCTCTCCGGAGTCGCCTCGACGCGGGATCTCGACAAAATCAGCGATGCGGGGGCCTCTCCCGTCCTGGGCTTTCTGGATGGCGGTCTTCCCTCCACCTGTGGCGATGCCAATACAGTAGTTGAGGTTGCGCTGGGCATTCTGCATGAAGTCAATACGAAGAAGCCAGATCTGATCATTGGAGAATTTGGGGACAGTATCCTGGGTGAATATAACGTCGAATATCTGCTCAGGCACCTGGAGATTCAGAAGTACATCTGTTCACTCATCGTTGCAACGGGTGACTTTGTTGCCGCGTGGGGAGCCAAAGAACTTATGAATCAGTATGGAATTGCGGTCACCGTGATAACCGGACCAGTAACGAACAATGAGACTGGAGCGCTCTACATCGAAAAGCACCTGCATATCCCCGCAGAGAGCAACCTGCACGAGATGAGCAAGACCATACGTCTGATAGAAGAGCACTTGCGGCAGGCACGAGAGAAAAGTCAGAAAGCAGTTGACATCTGTGGTCATGGTAGTACTATGATACAGTACTGAACATACAACTTCTTACCAGGGGATTTGATGCGTAACATTAACTTGCATCAACTTGCAACTTTTCAGGTAGTCGCAAAACATTGTAGCTATGTGCGTGCCGCTGAGGAACTGCATTTCAGCCAGCCCGCCGTTTCAGCTCAAATACACCAGCTCGAAGAGTCAATGGGCGTCAAGCTTTTTGACAAGATTGGTCGCAAGACTCATCTTACGCATGCCGGAGAAGAACTTTATCTGTATAGTCAAAAGATCTTCTCCTTGATTGAGGAAACACTGGACACAATGGAAATCCTTGAGTAGCCCGTACTACGGTCGTCTCAGTGTAGGGGCAGATACCACCGTAGGGACGTATGTCATTCCGGGACTTCTGGGTAAATTTCACCAACTCTATCCCGAAGTTGAAATCACGTTGGAGGTAGTCAACCGTGGTTATCTGGTGGATGCGCTGATAAATAGCCGTGTGGATATGGTGATCATGGGAAAAATTCCTACGGAGGCCCCTGTCTTTGTCGCCCCATTTGCCTCTAACGAGCTTGTACTCGTTGCACCTCCCACTCATCGCCTTGCAGGATGCGTGAATGTGCCTTTTGCGGAACTGGCCCGTGAGCACTTCCTCTTGCGTGAGGAGGGATCAGGAACGCGATCTGCCCTGGAAAGTGCCTTCCTGGAGGCTGGTCTGCCTCTACAAGTAAGCATGCAGGTAGGAAACAATAGTGCTATTAAGCAAGGCGTGGCAGCGGGTCTGGGTGTTGCCCTTATCTCTCGCGTTGCGCTAGATATGGAACTGGAGACCAATCGTCTTGTGATTCTCGATGTTGAAGGTTTTCCAATCATGCGCCAATGGCGGCTGGTTCATTTAAAGGACAAAAATCTTTCTGCTACAGCACGCGCATTCAAATTCTTTATTTTGCAGCACACAGAGCGCCTGATGCGCCGCTAGGGGATTGAGGAGATTTTTATGTTGTCAGGGAACATTGGATACAAAAGGAGAGTGTAATGCGTTTAAGACGGTCTGAATTATCGACGCCTGCCAGTAACGAACGTATGATAGAGAAAGCGGCGGCGAGCAATGCCGATCTGGTGTTTCTCGATCTTGAGGACTCAGTTTCTCCCAATGAGAAGGTAGGGGCAAGAGAAAAGGTCGTGAAAGCTCTAAAAACGTTGGATTGGGGAGAAAAAACTCGTGGTGTGCGCATTAATGATCTGGAAACAGAGTATGCTTACCAGGACATTATCTCGATCACTGAAGAGGCTGGTGAGTATTTCGATATCATGATCATACCCAAAGTGAAATCAGCCAGGGATGTCTGGTGGGTTGATATGCTTCTCTCTCAAATAGAGAAACGTTTGAAGCGGACGAGGCGCATCGGTCTGGAAGTGCTGATCGAAGAAGTAGAAGCCATGATCCACATAGAGGAAATAGCCTGCTCCAGCCAGCGTTTAGAGGCATTAATCTTTGGCCCTGGCGACTACAGCGCTTCACAAGGAATGGATAGTAGGGTCATCGAAGGCCATCTCGATGTCTATCCTGGTGATCCCTGGCACTATGCTCGTAACAAGATAGCTATTGCTGCTCATATGGCGGGTATTGATGCCATAGACGGAGCCTATGCGGAATTCAAGAACCCTGATGGCTATCGACGAGAGTGTATACATTCGCACGTTCTGGGGTTCACCGGGAAATGGGCTATTCACCCCAGCCAGATTAACATTGCTCATGAGGTGTACTCACCTTCGCAAGAAGAGGTCTATTATGCACGTAAGCTCGATGCTGCATATACGGAAGCTCTGGCTAATGGTCTGGGAGCCGTTGCCATCGATGGAAAAATGGTAGATGCCGCCATCGTAAGAAGTGTGCGAAATATCATTCAGAAAGCTGACCTTATCGGTATGTGACTCTAACTACTCAGGTCTGCTTACCACCTGCGGTGGCTCGCTCTTGTTTTATCTGGATGGCGGGTTTGCGCCGCAAACCCGCCATCCAGATAAAACGGTTTGCGAAGCGCTTCAGGCGCTGAAGGAATCCGGAAAAGGGCCTATATAACTTAGCAAATAGGTGACCAGTCAGCTTTGCAAAAGCACAACCGGTCATTATTTGATGACGATGTAATACTATGCACTGAGTAGCCCCTTGAGCAATGTAACGGCATTAATCCCACCATCAGCCGCACTGGTGGAGTAGAGTGCTACAACACCTTCCTGAGCACCGCCTTTGAAAGTGGAAGTATAATCCACCTTGGCAGAGAACGCTGTTGGTCCCATACCACTCCCCATTGCTGGGGCCTGTCCAATGGTGGTCAAGAGATGATCCAGTATATACACAGTACCAACCTGTCCCTCAAACGCATTACCGGTTCCTGTAACAGTCACAGGACTGGTCAAGAGACTACCGTTCTGTGGAGATGTGACAGACAGGCCATCCGTCTTCACTGCTACCACCTCCCAGATGTTCGAGGTATTACCATACAGACGACTGAGTGTCACTTTGACTATTGGATGGCCAATACCAGTACTTTGCACCTGTACGACCGCATCAACATCTTTGGTACCACCACCACTCAAAACCGTTGCCTGAGCACTACTTGACCACTTGAAAAACGTCACTGCCAACTTTTGTGCGACCTGCTTCGCATCATTTTTCCAGGATACTTCCCGTACTGACATCACGCTGATCGGCTTCAGCTTGCCAGCGTGTCAGGTCAGGGAAAATTCCTGGGAAAGCAACCTGAGCAAATGCCTTCTGACCGTTATTCCAGGCAAATTCACGGAAGAGGTCTTGTTGCCACTGATCAGAGGATTTGCCTTTGTTCAGACTGGAGTTCTGATCGACTTCCGCTGTCATGACGGTACTGTAATCGCTAATTCCGGCATCACCACTGGTGAGTCCTTGTAACTTGAAGAGTTGCACTGGCTGAGCATCAGTGATATGATCGTAGACATAGACATCCTGGACCGTATTACTTCCATGATAGAACACTGTTACTAATGCTTGCAGAGATGTGTCTCCCTTCAGATTGGCACAACTCACACTCAAACATTAGAGACACCATTCTTTGTACCAACAATAGGATTCCAATACGATGCATTTTGCACCGTATCAGGACATGGCAACGGACCCAAAGCAACATGTTGCCCTGGAGTTAGCAGAACCTTCACCATAACTCCCGTTGCCACACTAAGACTAATGCCACCATTGGCTTCCTGGACTTCCACAACCCCTTCCTGAGTACCAGACTGGAAACTACTATTATAGATCACCATAGTCGAGTATGGGCCTATCCCCATACCAATATCAGAAGAGACCGTGGCATGTCCAATATCGGTATACAGGTGATCCAATACAAGAGCCTGCCCTATTGTGGCTTCAAAAGCACTCCCTGTTCCCGTGATTCTCACCGGACTACTGATCACATTGCGAGATTGCGGAGACGTGACTGTGAGTCGGGAACTGTCCTGCACAGCAATTGCCTCCCAGATATTATGTGTATTGCCGTTGAGTCGACTGAGTGTCACCGAAATGGTGCTATGTCCCAATGTAGTATCTTGGTACCTGTACAACGGCATTAACATCTTTAGCGCCGCCTCCACTCAAAACTGTTGTCTGAGTACTGGTACGGGCCACTGGAAGAACTTCACGGCCAACTGTTGTGCAACTTGCTTTGCTTGTTTTTCCAGGGATCACTTCCCGTGTTAACCCTAGTCTGATCAGCCTCAGCCTGATAGCGCGTCAAATCGGGGAATATCCCTGGAAATGCCGTTTGAACCAACGTCTTCGTACTACCATTCCAGTCAAACTCGCGGAAGAGGTCCTGAGTCAACTGAGCACTGGCCTTTCCTTTGTTCAAACTGGAATTTGTGTCCGTTTCTGCTGTCATGATGGTATTGTAACTACTAATCTTCGCATCACCTTTGACGAGATCTTGCAGCTTAAAGAGCGCTGTTGGATATGCACTGGTAATATTGTTGTATACATATATATCCAATGTTGCAGCTGCTCCGCTGTGACGCACTGTTACCAATGCTTGCAAAGAAGTATTGTCCATCATGTTAGCGCAACTAACACTCTCTACATGAGAAACGCCAGCTTTGGTGCCAAGAATGGTATCCCAATATGCCGCATTTTTCACAGCACTGGGACAGGATTGTGGTCCCAATAGTATTCCGGGTGCTGGAGCCGGTGTTACATCACTTTCCCGCCCGGCGTTGTGGTTGGCGTATTTACTACTATGGGGGTGACCGCTCCGTGCTTTGAGGCGTTGGTGTCGGTGTTACCTGACTTCCTGTCTGCTGACCCAGTTGGGCGAACAGGAGAATTCCAATGCTCAATATAACTACAAGTGCGACAACTACAATCGTACTTATCGTCCAGAAATTTTTCCTTGGACTGGGAGGTTGCGGAATGGTCTGCACTGGAGGTATCCTCTGCTCGGGTATTGTGTCCTGGTCATAGATTGTGTGAGGATCCTGTGCAGAAGCCTTCTGCTCTGTTTTTGTATCTATATCATGCTCATCCATTGCCTTACTCCTACTTGAACTACCCATGAACAGGTAGCCTGAAGAGGCACATTTTTTAATAATCATAAATAGCGTACACGTAAGATATACCAAAACAGTCAGTTATAGATAAAAAAACCTTACAATGCTATCACGACTACATCATCGCAGGAACACAAATACAAATCAGGATTTCATATAGCCTAAAATTGCTTTTTCTGGTGGGAAAGGTGACTTGCAAAAACTCTGAAAAACTCAGTTGCAGGTATTGACAGTATGGCGCTTTTTGCCTACAATTTAAGTAACATGTGTTACCTGCGGCAATGGAGCAAGGTAAAAATGCTGGCAAGAATATCGTTTGGGGAGCACATAATACAGATGGCACAAACCAAATACACTCAGCTGCTTCTGCCTCTTTCTATATACACATTGAATGCATATTGTTGTTGTCCTCTCTTCTGCTCCTCTACCCATGCGCCGGACTATAGCACTCTCCACTAGACATGTTACAACAACACATTCCGCATACCTGCTACAGCGTGTTGGCTCCTTCGATTACCAAAGACGGTTGCGTTTGGGATTACACTGGCAAAGTGTTTGATAGAGATTTTTGCATTATGAAATGCAAAAAGAACAGAAAGGAAACTCCAAATCTAACACCAATTACATCTGATCCTATCGAGGTGGGGATTACAGGCACGATGCAGTGTCCTCGAAACCGGAAGAAGAGCGTTTTTCAGTTGTGGAAAGGAGACATCTTATATGAGTGAGAACAGACAGGAGCTGACGATTATCGGGGGAGGCATAATGGGTCTCTTACTGTACGGCCTACTACGCCTCCAAGTTTATCAAAAATATCACCATCCTGGAGAAATCAACTGTCGGTAACAAAAAGACGGCTTCGTTTAGTTATACGCGGTCAATCAGAAACGATTACCTTGATCCTGTGTATGCCCGACTGGCCTATGAAGCACGAAAATTGTGGCTAGAGCTACAATCCCAGGCCAGCAAACCCTCCCTCATTGATTGCGGCTGTCTGAACATTGCCAAGAAGAGCATTACCCCAGAACTCTCCGAAACCTACGCTGTGCAAAGTTATCGCACTCTCACCGATTTGCACCTGAAAACTGAAGCATTTACACGTGACACGCTCCAGCAACGTTTTCCGCAATTCGCCGTTGACCAGGGGCACTTAGACATAGAAGCAGGTATTCTCTATGTTCCTGCCATTACACAAACGCTGCTCGCCCTTCTGAAAACCAGGAAGGTGAACATTCTAGAAGACGTGACAGTGACACACATCACTCAAGGTGAAAACCGGCTCTCCATCAGTACCAGCCAGGGTGAATATATCACCGACAAGCTTGTAGTGGTGGCAGGACTGGGTACTAATGATGTAGACTCAAAAACCTGGAAGGTGTCATACCCATTTTCCTCTCAGTCGCATGGCTCGTCCCAGCCAATGTAAGTACTTTATACCATCAGCCGAAAAGCGAGCACAATTTACCACAGATGTACTTCCTGTATTCGCATATCTCGATGTTGGTATCTATGGGCATCCGATCTATGAGGGGAAGACCACCGGTGTCAAGATTGGTTTTTATAACCCACCGGATGTAAAAACTAGCAATACGCATATCCGCGATGTTCATAGTTTTGTAGAAGAAGCGTATGCCAGCTTTGCGAGATGCAGAAGCCGTAGATGTTCAGGATGTAGATCAGTGCTTTTATGATCTGGTTGCGGATGACAACTTTATTCTTGGCAATGTACCAGATTTTGCTAACGTCTACGTTGGTGTTGGCTGGCGCGGCACTGGCTATAAATACGCTACCTGGGTAGGCCAGACATTAGCACAACTGGCACTACACCATGCGGCACTGTCTACGACATTGCACGCTTTACACCGCAACGTTGGAGCACTGATAAAGGATAAAGTTTTGCTAGAATCAGAAATCATACCTTATAAGGAGGAAAACTGGGAATGACGACAACCACAAGTCTTCTTGACAGGTTAAAAAACGGGATTGTTCTGGGAGCAGAAGGCTATGTATTTGAGCTTGAACGTAGAGGCTATATTAAGGCAGGCCCATATGTTCCAGAAGTTGTGCTTGATTTTCCGGAAGCAGTCAAAGAGTTACATCGCGGGAGTATCTACGTGCCGGATCTGAGGTGATGGTTGCCCTGACCTACTATGCTCATCGCGAGAAATTGAAGGATGTCGGCAGAAGAGAATGACCTGGAACGTATGAATCGCCAGGCAGTACGCCTTGCCAACGAGGTGGCGCGAGAAGGAGATGCCTTCGTAGCAGGTAATATTTGCAATACCTGGGCCTATGATCCACATAACGCACAGGAAACCTCCAGGATTGTACAGGCTATGTACGAAGAACAATTGGCATGGGCAGTCGAAGAAGGTATCGACTTTGTGATATCCGAGACGAACGACTATTTAGGAGAGGCACTCATTGGTCTGAAGGTCATCAAACAACTTAATCTGCCTGCCATGGTCACCTTAGCTTCAGTACAAGCAAAATCAGCACGCGACGGCTATGACTATATTGAAGCGTGCAAGATACTGGCTGATCATGGTGCGGATATCGTTGGTCTCAATTGTGACCGTGGTCCTGCAACCATGCTTCCATTATCGAAAAAGTGCGCTCCGCCGTTTCTTGTTATGTTGCAGCCCCCAGCCCGTGCCATATAAGACCAATGCCCATTCTCCTACCTTCGAATCTTTAGCCGGACTGATGGGGGACCGGGTCTTTCCGCTTGCTCTTGAACCCTTTCTGCACTTCGTTTTGAAATGGCAGATTTTGCGCGGCGAGCAGAAGCCATTGGCGTCAACTATATAGGTATTTGTTGTGGGGGTGCACCCCATTATGTACGAGCGATGGAAGGCACTGGGCAGAACGGTTCCGGCCAGCAAATACTCACCAGCAATGGAACTCCATCCGATGCTGGGATTACAAATAGAGACTAAAGATAAAGAGTTTCTCACCGACTGGAAGGGCTAGAACTCTTCAGATCTTCTCCCCACCGGCAGGTAGCTCGCTCACGTTTTGTGTGGGTGGCAGGGTTGGCGACTACCCAACCCTGCCACCCACACAAAACGGCTGGACTGCCGTAGGCAGCGAGGAGTCAAAAAAAGAACACCCGAATAGATACTCATGAAAGGTGGGTACCACCCAGGATAAAAACCGTTTTCAGAATAGTTACAAGAATATGTACCGATATGCTCTGTGCATTGGCTCAGATTAACTGAATTGTTCTTCCAATCTACCAGAAGTAATTAGCCACCGTATAAAGTCAAGGCGACGATACTCTGCCACAGTCCAGCCCATCTCTCTCTCATGGTACTCCCCACGAAGCCTACTGAGCCGATCTATGCCGTTCGCCGTAAATCCAACCTTACGCAACATTTCATGGGATTCTTCCAGACCCACATGATTATTTTCCTTGTCGGCCATGATCTTACTCCTTTTAAAAGCATCTATATGCATTTTACATCTAGATGCTTCCAAAAGTCAAGGGAGCTTTCTTAGAAAATCTGGACCAACTTTTTTAGTCATGCAGTGTGGATCGCACGAACGGCCCACCGAAAATCATGCAAAAACATCCTTACTCTTCCACCAGAGGAAGGGTAAATGAAAAGGTCGAGCCTTCGTTGGCAACACCACTACTCTTGACTGTAATGGTTCCTTGCATGGCCTCAACGAGTTGACGGGTGATAAAGAGTCCCAGGCCACTCCCCCGCACTACGCCATGCAGATCACGTTCCAGGCGCATAAATTTGTCGAAGATGGCTTCATGTTTGTCAGGAGGGATTCCAGCACCGCAATCAGTGACGCTGATACGTACTATGTGATCTTCTTGTTCTACAGTAGCGGCAAGACAAATAGGTGTTTGCGGGGGAGAGTAGTGTAAAGCATTGGTAATCAAGTGGTGCAGGACCTGTTTCAGCCCTGTCACATCTGCCCAAACCAGAATATCATCGGCAATATCTATCTTAATTTGGCGTTGCTCCTGTAAGAGCAAGGGTTCAAAGAGATCGACGATGGCTGTAGAAACAACCTTCAGAGAAATACGCGTGCAATGCAAGGTCGCGGTATCAAATTCAATGCGGCTGGCATCCATAATATTGGTCTGTAAGCTCACGAGTTCGTCACAGGCACGACGAGCCTTCTCAAGAAAAGAACGGCGCAGATCAGGATTGGTATCTTCCATACTATGAAGGAGTTCAAGGTATCCCTGAACTATCGTTAGAGGAGTACGTAACTCGTGATCGATGCTCGTAAGCAACGTCTCTTTGAGACGATCAAGTTCATTCTGTTTTGCGGAGGCGTTACGTAATTCATTATAGAGACGGGCGTTTTCTCTGGCTACAGAGGTTTGCTGTTCCAGACTACTTAAGAGATGTGGATAAGATGAGCCAATCAGACCGAGAACAAGGAATGCAAGTGTACAGACCCCAACCAATTCCGTCCACTGACCATTTGGGATGTGTTGGCTATCCCACGAGAGCGTCAGTGTGATCCAGATACCCAGCATGCTCGTTGCTCCTCCTATTCCACAGCAAAGGTACAAGATCCAGGCAGGAGCAACGAGCAGGTCGCGTCTTTTGGCTAACAGTTTGCGAAAGCGACTCAGCAGAATAGGCAGATCAAGGAAGAGAATGACCATGGAGAGACACCAGATGACGGCCATTGTGGCCAAAGAGATAGTTCAAAACCTTGCTTGAGAAATTCAAACCTTCTTCCGGAGAGAACAGTGGCCCAAGAAAAAAGATGAAGAGTGTGATAACGATTACAATGATGGTTTGTACTTTAATAGCACGCGATGGGGCGCCGTGACGGTTCAGCTTGCTGAGAGTTGAGGGGAGACGCTGATCCAGTGCAGAGACGACCAGGATGCGTGCAAAAGTGATATGGTATACGACGACAAAAGTGATCAGGAAAATGATGAAGATCAGGCCGACCAGAACAGCCGCAGGAGTACCAAAGGCGAGGCCTATCGCTGTAATGGTTGAGTATGGTGTGCCTGAAATATTCGGCGGGACGACTACCATGACACCAAAGGTTCCAACAAGATATGCTATCAACACCAGAATAGGACCCCAGCGGAGAAAGTACCTCGTTGCATCTGGTCGAGTTGTTTCGGCAGCCAGATTGAGGGGCACTTCAACCCCGAGCAACGAGAGAACAACCACTCCATATAAAGCAATGTTCTGTCCTCCAAAGCCGAAGGCATTGATGGTCTGAGGGATCTGTGGGAGATGACCGCTGATGAGCCAAACGGCTCCTGCCAACCCAACTACCCCAATGGCAATCCCATATAGCACCACAATCGTCTTCACCAGTTTCATCAAGAGTAACAAGGGCCAAGTCGCAATCCAGCCAGCAATGAGCAGGACACCCAGGGTAACAATTCCTTGTTGCCAGGGTTCTGCGAACCAATTTGTGTGCGCTCCCTGCAATTGCACGCAGATGCCCTGGAGTAGTGTGAGGATACTGTCGGCTGTTGCCAAAAGCCCCAAAATACCAGGAAACCAGGCGCAGAATCCGGCGAAGAAGCCCCATAGAGGCCCAAGCGCACGATGTGTCCACACATAGATTGAGCCGTCGGCAGGCAGAAAGCTATTCAACTGTCCTGCAATGACCGCTCCAGGAATGAGAAAAGTTACTGTTCCAATGATCCAGTAGACGTAAGTTGTGGATCCTGCCAGGACTGCCTGGACAAGAGAGACATTCGGGATGAAGAGGACAATGGTGATGAACACAGCAAGCAGGTCTCCTCGTGAGAGGATACGCGGGAATAGTTCATTAATGCGTTGCTCAGAGGGCAGTGGCTCCCCTAGAGTCTGTTGAAAGATAACTGGGGTTGATTTTTCTTTGGGCTTGTTCATGATTTACATGGGTCTCCCTACGCTTGTGCTTGCTGAGAGCATCTGTTTGGCTGCCAGAGCAGTATAACAGATAACATCCATATTGGTAAATATTTTCCCCTTTCTCATAGGAGTAGCAACGAAGGCAGAGAGTAAAGGTCTTGTCAGGACCTTCTCTTCCATGCTTTTTGAGGGGCAAGATAGAGATGGAAGAGAACAGGGGCGTAAAAATAATTCACTCTTCCGCCAGAGGAAGGGTAAATGAAAAGGTCGAGCCTTCGTTGGCAACACCACTGCTCTCGACCGTAATGGTTCCTTGCATGGCCTCGACCAGTTGGCGGGTGATAAAGAGTCCCAGGCCACTTCCCCGTACTACGCCATGCAGGTCACGTTCCAGGCGCATAAATTTGTCGAAGATGGCTTCGTGTTTATCGAGAGGGATTCCAGCGCCGCGATCAGTGATGCTGATATACGCCATATGATCTTCTTGTGCTACAGTAGCGGCAAGACAAATAGGTGTTTGTGGAGGAGAGTAGCGTAAAGCATTGGTAATCAAGTGGTGCAGGACCTGTTTCAGCCCAGTCACATCCGCCCAGACCAGAATATCATCGGCAACATCTACCTTGATCTGGCGTTGCTCCTGCGAGAGCAAGGGTTCAAAGAGATCGACGATGGCGGTAGAAACAACCTTCAGAGAAATACGTGTGCAATGCAAGGTCGCGGTATCAAATTCAATGCGGCTGGCATCCATAATATTGGTCTGTAAGCTTACAAGTTCGTCACAGGCATAACGAGCATTCTCAAGAAAAGAACGGCGCAGATCAGGATTGGTATCTTCCATACTATGAAGGAGTTCAAGGTATCCCTGGACTATCGTTAGAGGAGTACGTAACTCGTGATCGATGCTCGTAAGCAATGTCTCTTTGAGACGATCGAGTTCATTCGGCTTTGCGGAGGTGCTACGTAATTCATTATAGAGGCGGGCGTTTTCTCTGGCTATGGAGGTTTGTTGTTTGAGACTACTGAAGAGGCGTGGATAAGATGAGCCAATCAGGCCGAGAACGAGGAATGCAAGTGTACAGACCCCAACCAATTCCGTCCACTGACCATTTGGGATGTTTTGGCTATCCCACGAGATTATTAATGTGATCCAAATACCCAGCATGCTCGTTGCTCCTCCTACTCCACAGCAAAGGTACAAGATCCAGGTAGGAGCAACGAGCAGGTTGCGTCTTTTGGCTAACAGTTTGCGAAAGCGACTCAGCAGAATAGGCAGATCAAGGAAGAGAATAATCATGGAGAAACACCAGATGACAACTGTTGCTGCCTCGCTGATGTTATAGACCTTGCTTGAAAACCCCACACCTTCTCCTGGAGAGAGCAATGGACCAAGAAAATAAATCAAGAAGGTAATGACAATCACAATGATAGTTTGCACGGTGATAGCACGCAATGGTGCTCCATGACGGTTCAGCTTGCTGAGAGTTGGGGGAAGACGCTGATCCAATGCGGAGACGACCAGGATGCGTGCAAAAGTGATATGGTATATAGTAGCGGTAATGATGAAGAAAGCGATGAAGATCAGGCTAGCGAGGACAGCCGTAGGAGCACCAAAGACGAGAGATATCGCTGTAATGGTTGAGTATGGTGTGTTTGAAATACTCTGCGGCACGACCACCATCACACCAAACGTTCCAACAAGATATGCTATCAATACCAGAACGGGACCCCAGCGGAGGAAAAGCTTCGCCGCATCGGGCCGAGTCGTTTCGGCAGCCAGATTGAGGGGCACTTCAACTCCGAGCAATGCTAGCACAACGACTCCATATAAGGCAATGTTCTGTTCACCGAATTTTAAGGGGTTGGTGGTCTGTGGGACCTGCGGAGGATGTCCGCTGATGAGCCAGACGACTCCTGCCAGCCCAACGGTAGCAATAGCGACTCCATAAAACACTACAAAAGCTTTCACCAGTTTCATCAGGAGGGGCAAGGGCAGAGTGGCGATCCAGCTAGCAATGAACAGGACACTCAGAACAACAATTCCTTGTTGCCAGGGTTCTGCGAACCAGTTCGTTTTCTCCCCTTGTAATTGCACACCAATACCCTGAAGCATGGTGAGGGCACCATCGGCAGAGGTCAGAATCGCTAAAATACCAGGAAACCAGGCACAAAATCCAGCGAAGAAGCCCCAAAGTGGTCCAAGTGCACGGTGCGTCCACACATAGATTGAGCCATCTGATGGCAGAAAGCGATTCAGTTGTCCTGTGATGACGGCTCCGGGGATGAGAAAAGTTATGGTCCCAATGATCCAGTAGATGTAGGTTGTAGGTCCTGCCTGAGTTGCTTGTACAAGAGAGACATTAGGGATGAAGAGGACGACAACGATGAACAAGGCGAGGAGATCCCCTCGTGAGAGGATGCGCGGGAACAGTTCATTGATGCGTTGCTCAGAAGGCAGTGGTTCCCCTACGGTCCGTTGAAAGATAACCGGGGTTGATTTTTCTTTGGGCTTGTTCATGATTTCCATGGGTCTCCCTACATTTGTGCTTGCTGAGAGCATCTGTTTGGCTGCCAGAGCAGTATAACAGATAATATCCACATTGGTAAATATTTTTTCCTCTTTCTTGACAATGAGGAAAGATGGTAAAGGTTTTGTCAGGACCTTCTATGCTCTTTAAGAAGCAGAACGGAAATAAAGGAAAGCAGAGACATAAAAATAATAAAGATGGCTATGAGCACATAAGAAGGACGGCCGGCTGCAAAGCCACCACCAAATGTTTTGTAATGTAACAGCAAATAGATTGCCACGATAGGGGCAGGCCCCCCCGCTGTGACCGATGCCAGTTGATAACCTAGCGACGCTCCACTGTAGCGAAGTCTGGTCTCAAACTGCTCGGAGATCAGGGCCGCTTCAGGTCCGTATAGCCAGGACTCACAGATTCCTATCGAGAAGACAAAAGCGCAGACAACGAGCACCGGGTTTTTCGTCTGAAGAAGGAGAAAGTAAGGGAAGACAAAAGCGGCCATCAGAATAGTACCGAGCGCAAACCACAACTTGCGTCCAACGCGATCTGAAATAAGAGCAAACGTCGGTATAGCGAAGAAACCCACCACGGCGGAGAGGGCGAAGCCTGTGTAGAGCAGGCGGATATCAAGTTTCACATCCTGTGCGGTATAGGAAAGCATAAAGGTCGTAAAGATATAGAAGGGAGCGGTTTCACCGGAACGCAGGAGAGCGCACAGGAGAATCTTGCGCCAGTGGTAGCGCATTACTTCTAAAAGGGGCGTTTTCGAGATATGCTTCTCTTCTTTCAATTTGGAAAAAGAGGGAGTCTCCAGGATACGCAACCGAATGTACAGACCAAGGATAACCAGGACGGTACTTAACAAAAAAGGGATACGCCATCCAATGCTCTCAAAAGCAGAACCGGGATAGAGAGACTGGAAGAGTAGCACAATAAGTGCTGCAAGGGCCAGACCTATGGGTACGCCTGTTTGTGGCCAGCTTGCCCAGAAACATCGGCGCTCATCATCGCCATATTCCATTGATAACAATACTGATCCGCCCCATTCGCCACCAAGGCCTACCCCTTGCAAAAAACGTAGCGTTGCCAGAATGATAGGTGCAACAAGACCAATGGTTGCATATCCTGGTAACACACCCATTAGCATGGTAGAACTGCCCATAAGCAAGAGGGTGGCAACAAGGGTTGACTTGCGTCCAACACGATCACCGAACCAGCCAAAAAAGCACCGCCAAGCGGACGGGCGATAAATCCGATAAAATTCGTGATAAATGCTGCAATGACTCCTGTATAGGGATCTAAGCGTGGAAAAAAGAGTTGTGGGAAAACAGTGGCAGCCAGGAAGCCGTACAAAAAAAAATCATACCACTCGATAGCTGTACCAAGTGTACTTGCGCTAATAATGGGGAGCATTTTTCGTAGCGTGATAGAGGGATGTGCTGGATTCACACTCGTCGTCGCCATTGAGCCTCCTCTTCGACAATGAATTAAAGAGACGACCGAAAGATCTGCTTCATTATATATTATTTATATGTTGTGTGGGTTTTGTTACCAGTAGCAGAAGTTGCAGCGCAACTTCTGCTACAGGTAACAAAACCCACACAACATGAGAGCGAGCCACCGCAGGTGGCGAGCAGATCCAATAGTTACTCCGAGGATTGAAATATCACCTCTTTTCAGGCATACTACATGAGGTAGAATAATATTTTCATCCTTGCAGGAATCCTTATGCTAAAGTTCATAGAACGTAGGATCACTCTACAATTGTTTGTCTTCTACAGTTTATTCGTCATACCACTCCTTTTAGGAGGTATAGAGTTATATTTGTTTCAGCTTGATGCCTTACAACAAAGTGCCCAGCAAACAGATTCAACTTTCACGCAAGCTATTGCGCTTGACGTTGAGTCCGATCTCCATGTTATCACAGCACAAGATCTGGCTCTAGCCAGAAGTGAGGCTGCAAGCCAATTAAACCTGCGTCAACTCGCCTCTATCTTTGCCACCGACCATCTCTCTCATCCTGACATCGGCCTCTATTTTGTCTGTAATCCATCCGGTCAAATGCTGCTGCAATACCCATCCAGCCAAAGTGAGTTCAGTCAGTATTGCCATACCAGCGATTATTTACAGGAAGCACTCAAAAGTGATCAGGTTGCTATTTCTCCTGAGCAAAAAAGCGTGACGACAAATACACATGTTGTCGCTATTGCCTCTCGGATTACCGATGCCAACCATCACATTCTTGGCGTCATGGTCATTTACTGGTCCTTAGACCAACTTGCAACTCATCTTATGGTTGTACGGCAGCAATTTACGAATAACAACGAGGGTAGTATCTGGGTCGTAGATGAGAATGGCCAACCTCTGGCCACTACCGCAGGTAATTCCTTGAAAAGTAACCTGCTTAACACGTTGCCGGGTCTGAATAACGCTCTGAAGGGAAAATTGGGGAATCAGGTTGCTCATGAGCAGAACCACGACTGGTTTTATAGTTATGTCCAGGTGGCCGGAACCCATTGGGCTGTGGTCATACAACATCCGAAAGAGATCATCTTTGCTACGGTAATTAGTTTTCAGAATAGCTTGATTGTGGCATTGTTCATGCTAACCCTCGGCGCAAGCTGTTTCTGGTTTGCAATGCATGGTTGGGTGGTCGCACCACTTTCTAGATTAGCAGAGGCAGTTCCCAGGATCAAACCGGATCAAACGGTGAGGGTCACGGATGAAGAAATCTTTGTCAGGGAGCGCCAGAGAGTTGATGAGATTGGACAATTAATCGCTGCTTTCTCGACGATGGAAGACGAGATACATACTCTTTTTCGCAAAAGTGACGAGAAGAGCCAGGCTCGTTTACATACCCTGGATGTGATCATGCGTAGTATGGCTGAGGGAGTGCTCCTGGAACGTCCAGATGGACAGACTGTGTATGTTAACCAGAGTTTTTGTCAAATGGTTGGTATCTCACCACCAGACGGCATTCTGGATCTAGATTCCTTTACTGATAGCCATTTATCAGAGAAACTATTGGAACTTATCGAAGATCCTGAATCCTATCAGAAAGCCATTTGTCGAGCCGAGGATGGAGAGAAATCGCAGGTCGTAGAGTTTCAACTTCGTGGCTACTATAATCAAGTTGGTCAACTGGTGCTGGCACGACGTGACATACGTGTACGCCTTTTTTCTGTATGTGATCTGACAGGTCAGACGATTGGACGTGGCAAGGTTTTCCATGATGTGACGCGGTACAATGAGGCTGAACGAGTCAAGAAGAATTTGCTAGCAATTGTCTCTCATGAACTGCGCACGCCTCTGACTGCTATCAAGGGATATGCAAGCAGTCTTCTGGAAGATGATGTTGAGCTGGACGACATATTACAAAAAGACTTTCTGCGACGCATTGTCGGAGAGAGTGATCGGATGGCTCTCCTTATCACAAGCCTTCTTGAAATGTCACAGCTTGAAGCAGGAACCCTCAAACTTTACCCAGGCTTTCATTCCCTGAACTCACTGCTTGAAGCGGTTGTGCTGGCTGATGAGCGAGACCATATACGAGTGGATTTGTCTGATGAGTTACCGCTCTTGTTTGTTGATAGGCGACGTATTGAGATTGTATTACGCAATTTATTGGAAAATGCTCGACGCTATGCCGGAGCCGATGCATTGATCGAGATTTCCGCCAGATGCGAGCTGGATCAAACAGCTAGCGCTCCTGGTCTTTATCTGAGTGTCGCAGACAATGGAGCAGGGATACCATCCCACCTGACTGAGCGAATTTTCGATCATTTCTACCAGGTAGACAGCGGTCGAGAACGCGGTAGTAGTGGAGTGGGATTGGGACTGGCCATTTGTCGTGGTTTTGTTGGCGCTCATGGAGGGCGGATATGGGCCGAGAACCGAAGTCAGGGGGGGACAGGGGCAATCTTTCATATCTGGCTACCAGCAAAGTTGCTGCGCAAACGTGACTCTTCGTTGGATATGTTTCAGATAAACAGCGCACCGTGAGCGCTACGGAAGGAGTCATCATATGCCTTATGAAAAACACATTTTAGTTGTAGACGATGAGCCAAGCATTCAAGATTTTATCCGCCGAAATCTGGAACTGCGATCTTTTAAGGTATCGCTTGCAAGTAATGGTTTGGAAGCATTGGCATTGTTTGATCAAGCCAACTATATCCTGGTAATCCTGGATATCATGATGCCTAAGATGGATGGGTTAGAGGTGTGTCGTCGTATCAGACAGACCAGTACCGTTCCGATTCTTATCCTCACTGCACTTGGGGAAGAGACCGATAAAATAGCCGCCCTGGACCAGGGAGCAGATGACTATTTGACAAAGCCTTTTGGTGTTGGTGAGCTATTAGCGCGAGTGCGAGCAATACTACGTCGCAACCATTGGGCCGAGGCCCCTCCTTCCATCGCGACTCAGCGTTTTGGGAATTTGGAGATTGATTTTGAGCAGCGACGTGTTTGGCGTGAGAGTGAACTGGTTAAACTCTCTCCCACAGAGTTTGATTTGCTACAGGCGTTGGCATTACATCCAGGAAAGATTTTTACGCACGAGGCTTTGCTCAGACGCGTTTGGGGTCCAGAATACAGTCGGGAGTCTGAATATTTGCGAGTCTATATTGGACGACTGAGACGCAAACTTGAGGTTGATCCCACCAGACCAGCCCATCTCATGACCGAACCAGGAGTAGGATACTATCTCGTCCGCTAAAGATTCTGTTTCGCCGCTCATATTTTTCCTGATTCCTCGCCACTTGCGAGCCACCGCAAGTGGCGAGGAGATCTGAGGCGTTACAATGTTTATACACTTGTTTATATCCCCATCCACTCCGTTTACGAGGTATTTACGAAACTCACCTTATAATAAACACATCCACTTACGTATTCTGTATAAGCAGAAGGTACGCAGTTTAACGACATTCCATCTCTACTTTCAATGACGAGAAAGGAGAAATGCAACGATCACTGCACGTTTTTCCAGCAACACAAACGTCTGTTCCCCTTCATCACCGCGTGTCCACACAGCATGTTTCGTATTTATCAATTCATGAAACGGTACAGGAGGATACCATGGCATCTATTGCAACTTCAACGTCAGAAGTAACGACCCGGCGAATGCTCCCCATTATCTTTGCCAGTACGCTTGGTACTGCCATCGAATGGTATGATTTCTTTTTGTATGGCACCACTGCCGCCCTCGTTTTTCCAAAACTCTTCTTTCCTACGTTCAACAGTTTTGTTGGTACCATCCTCTCGCTTACGACCTTTTTGGTTGGTTTCATTGCACGTCCGCTCGGCGGTGCTTTCTTCGGACACTTCGGTGATCGTATTGGACGCAAGTCAACGCTTGTCGCGACCTTGTTACTTATGGGCGTCTCCACCGTTCTGGTTGGCCTTGTGCCAGGATATACCGTCATCGGTGTCGCTGCACCTTTACTGATCTCACTGCTACGCTTTTGTCAGGGACTCGGTGTTGGCGGTGAATGGGGTGGCTCAGTTTTGCTGGTCATGGAGCACGCGCATTCAAACCGTCGCGGTTTCTGGGCGAGTTGGGCGCAAGTAGGAGCTGTAATCGGTTTGTTACTTTCTGCGGTGATGGTGGCTATTTTTTCAGCCATCTCCGGAAACCAGTTCGACACCTGGGGTTGGCGTGTTCCATTCCTTTTCAGTATCGTCTTGATCCTCATTGGACTCTTTATTCGTCTGCGGATCGCAGAAACACCTCTTTTCGCCAAGGTCAAGGTGGAAAAACAAGAGGCCAAGGCCCCAATTATTGAAGTGTTCAGGCTTCACGGAAAAGAAGTTTTCCTCACCGCAGGCGCTCGTTTCGTAGAACAGGCTCCATTTTATCTCTTTGCAACATTTGTGCTTGTCTATGGAGTAGAGCAACTGCACCTGAGCAAGCAGCTAGTCCTTTCCGGGATCTATATCGCTGCCATCATAGCCTGCTTTACCAACCCGCTGTTTGCCCATCTCTCCGATGGCTTCGGGCGCAAACGCTGGTACTTGATTGGCTGCGTTCTGATGATGCTCTTTGCATTTCCCTACTTCCTCTTACTCAACAGCGGAGTAGGTTTCCTGGTTATCCTGAGTATTGCGCTCTCACTTGGGGTGTGCCATGCCTTCGTCTATGGTCCCCAGGCAGCATTAATTGCGGAACATTTCAGTACCAAGGTGCGCTATAGTGGGGCCTCTCTTGGCTACCAGCTTGCTGCCCCATTTGCTGGTGGTCTTTCGCCAATCATCGCCGTGACGTTGCTAGAAACATATCATGGCTCTTATGTCCCAGTAGCCATCTTTATCATAATCATGGCAGCCATTTCGTTCTTGTCGGTTCTCGGTCTCAGGGAAACGGCACAGGAGAGTATCGATAATTAGTGTGAGGTTTCATCGCACAGGCAGAGCAAGAGCTAACAACTCTTGCTCTGTTCATATTTGGAGAGATGCCGGATATGCTCATATGTTACAGTAATATCTGATGATATCGAAATTCATCAGGAATTCTCTGTCACGAGTTTCTTGATATCGCCAAAGGCCCGATAGAAAGTACCTTCCGCTGCCACGCGTACTGCGTCTACGACGTAGCGTACACCCTCTTCGCGAATATTGCGGGGAAACTGGACCTTCAAATCCGGGTCAAAACCGGGAGAGACGACGTGCATTCGTAGTCGACCCCCTTCGCTAATGCATTCAAGGATTACTCCTCGGCTGGTGTCTGATGTTGTCTCAAGGGTTGTTGGCAGTGGTGTCGCAACAATGGCTGGTGCTGTGATTTGTACTGCTTGAGGAACAAATCCCGCTTGAGCGGCCCGGATAGCTGCCTCACTTACATCAATACAGGCCAGATATCCCTCAGTGGTTACAATGTAGAGATGGTCATGAAAAAACTGCATAGAATAAGCTGAACCACAGCCAGTTGTCATTTTCCAGAGCCGCAGGCCTGTTTCATCGAAACAATAAATTGAGGAAGAATTATCACCTGCGAAGACATATTTGCCCTGCTCGGCTGTCGCACAGGAAAAGATTGTGCCATCACAGTCATAGACAGTGCGGCGTTCACCCTGTTTGGTAAAGCTATAGACCTTCCTATCGCTGGTTCCAGCATAGACCATGGTCTCCTCTTGCCAACCAAACAACACAGCGCCATTGGTCGTCTTTTCCCAGATAGGGCAGCCATCCTGATGAGCGTACATACTTACACCATGCGAATGTCCATGATAGATACCATCTGTACCACAACGTACCATCCAGCCGCGCGAGTGGTTGGTCTCTTTGAACCATTCCGTCTCATCTTCATAGTTGATGCGCGCCACACGTCCATCGGCATCGGAGACCGCGAGAACACCTTCCCTGATATCCAGCCAGTAGATATCCACATGTTCTGCAATCTGATAAGCAACGCCACTGAGATCATACACATTACCATCGTCGGATCCAGCATAGATCCAATCATTATCGGCCACAAGGCATTTGACCCCCTCGGGCAGACTAAATTGGGCCAGACTTTGTCCTGTGTGGTCGAGTTGAAAAATGTGACCGTCTTCATTGCCGATCCAGCAGTGATGTTCGTTGATAAAGATGCCTAAAGCAGAACGCCCGGACGCAAATTTCCAGGCGATAGGGGCCTGTTTAGGGCGTGATCGATGATTTGTAGGAGCGTGGTTGTTGGTGTTAGGTGTATGAGAGATGGTCTGGCGACGGGTAATCGGGCGCTTTGGACGTTGGCCCATGATGGCCTGAGCAAAACCCAGGCGGCTTTTCTTGCGTGTCCTTCTTTGAGCAGCTTTCCTGGCCTGTTCATAAGTAGGATATGTCATAACCAGAGATCGTCCCTGATAGCCGATATAACCATAGCGAACAGTGACCTGAGTATCTCTGGTCGTGACTTCATAAAACTTGTGAACTCCATTATTTGGATCTGATAGCTCAAGATACGTCTTTTCCTCAACCACAGTATTTATCATCGTAATTTCTCCTGTACTCATGCTATGAGTGCTGTGTAGTAAAAAGAACATTGCCACATATATTGTTGCTTATATATTCTTGCGGAGGGTGCCATTTGTGGAAATGGCTGAGAAAATCGAATCCTCAGATGAGAAGTCTCTTGAGCCGGGTTTTAACAAGCTGCGCGTTGCTGCCAGATTGCCGGTATTGTTTCCATCTCGTGATGATCATAGTCGTCAGAATGTGGAGGAAACACATTGTAGCTTTGGACCACTGAGAGTGCGCTGTTTTCATCCGAGATCAGGCTGAGGAAAACAGTCAACCAGTGGTCAGCTTCGGGAACGTCTTGTCCTCGTACAATACAGTAATCGTTGACGTAGCGGCTATTTTTGAACACACGCACACGCCGCTCTCGTTGTTTGGCAGGATCACGGCGCACGCGATAGACGCGTTTTTCATGAGTATAGCAAATGCTGGAAACATCGAGGTAACGTTGGCGCTCCAGTTGTCCATACAGTTCTTCACCTAGAAAGAGACGTAGCGTGTTTTCTGCTCGCTGCTTTGGTGTAAAACCGTCTCCCAGGTTTACCTGATCACCCACACGCAGGATATCACCAAGCCCAATACGTGGTGTTCCTGATCTGGCGCGGTGAGACACTTTAAAATGCTCAGGAGGTTGTCCTGCCATGGCGAAGCCCGCAACGCGAGCGACTTCAGCAGCGATAGCATACCCGGCCCAACCTGCGACCCCTGCTACCATACTTTGCTGTGTTGGGTGATAGCGTTCAGCGAAGGCTACCAGCCCTGTTGCGATTCCCCCATTGCCTGTGGCAAGGCGTAACAGGATGAACTGGTAAGGTTTGTTATCCAGAGTGCTGCGACGCTGCTCAATGGACCATGTACCTCCCAGTCCAGGCCATTGTTGGCGTGTAGCTTGTATCAGTAGATGCTGCTTGGCGGCAGCACCACTCACACTTCCTCTGTTGGGAACTGGCTGTTGTGAAGTTGTCAGTAATTGTGCAAGGCGTGTATGTTTGCAAGAGCGCACGGTACTTTGTGTACTGCCATCCTGGTTGAATGTCCAGGATGGGCAATCACATGATAAGTCGCCTGTGCGCCGCTCTGCCAGGACACGATACCAGGAATTGGCTCGTGAGGCCGACTCAATAGCCATTACAAGGCTATAGTCGCCATTAGCAAGGCTGCGTGGCATAACAAAATCCTCCCTCATTTATTTGAAAAATCCGCGCTGGGTTTAGCCCCCTCTGGTGAGGCTGAGAACCAGAATATTTTCCTGTTTGGGGTCGAATTCTCGTACTGGGACGGGGGACGGGGCTATGCCTCCCTGCGCCGGTTGTGTTGCCATCACTGGACGACTATTTGCTCTGGCCGCTGCGACTACTTCTTGCGCGACACCAATGGCCCAGCGCTCATCAGCTTCCAGTGTATCCAGAGCTGCAAGCAATTCGATACGTGGAAATGTGAGGGGAGCGTCACCAGACTTACCAAAGATACGTACTGTGCCAATACCCAGCACAGCCGAGCTAAAATTACCTTGCGTACATCGTGTTTGCCACCGGCGTCGTAGAGCTTCCTGGCTAACAGATCGGTTGGTGGTAGTCATGTTCTTCTCCTTCTGCCGTAACCTGTTCTGTGAGGTGCTTCTGTTTTCTCATCCTCACATCAAACTTATTCTTTTTGTTTGTCAGCAGATCGGAAGTTGAAGGTGGTACTCTCCTCTTTCTTGTTACTCTTGATTTTTGCTGGTCGTCATGAACGTTGGAAAGAAGACTTGAACGTAAAAATATATGGAGATATAACCTTCGATGACGCAAAGCAATTTGGAAGTTTCAGAACCATTAGATGTGTCAGTGATGACGCCGTCGCCTGTATCAAATGTGCAGGACACAGAAGCCTCACCCAGCTTGCCCAGCTATCGCCCAACGGCATGGGCTGCTGTCAATCATGTGCTTGATACCATTGACCATATGTCAGGTGGGCGTGCAGGTTGGTTTCAGCGTTTCTTCACCTATCTGTTTATTGGTGGAGCCGCATCACTTGTCAATCTGGCCGTTTTCTACCTGGTAGATTATCGTCTCGGGTTGCCCGTCAATGGGGTGGTGCATAATATCATTGCCTCAGTACTCGCCTGTGAAATTTCGATTATGGCAAATTTTATTCCCAATGACCGTTTTACCTTTAGAGGTCTACCTGGATATGAGCGGTCCTGGTGGCAACGTTGTATGCGTTTCCATATTACTTCTCTTAGTGGAAGTATTCTGACGTTTCTGATTCAATTTGCCTTTAGTTATGTGGGACATGTACCCCCGATTTTCGCTCAGGCGGCTGCCTTGATTCTCGTGCTGTTCTACAATTTCTCATTTCACCATATCTTTACTTACCGCCGTGTAAAGCATTAGGGTGTAGTAACTCTTCAGGTCTTCTGGCTCACTCTAGTTTGATGTGGATGGCAGGGTTTGCGGTCTGAGACCGCAAACCCTGCCATCCACATCAAACCGCTCGCACCCCTTGTTCAGGCCCAGCGAATCAAGCCCATTTCATACTTCTCACTCAGCTCTGGATGAGCAGGCACCACTCGTATGTTGTAGGCGATGCTGCCAGTCTCAGTAGGAGTCAGGTGAATATCGTAACGGTATGAGCCATCCAGTTCTCGTTTAGTGAAATTCATGGGTAAGGCATACTGGGGTTGAGTTTGCTCGTCGTTGACTTCCCCATAGACTAACTCAACACGGAAATCGTCAGGTTGCAGATTGTTCACGCGTATCCAGGCGTGAACATTAAAGCCCTCACCAAGGCTGAGTTGGCCTTCACGACGCCCTTCAACATACAATTCCAGGCTCTTCCACCCCTCGCGGACGCGTTCCTTCCATTTGGCAAGTATACGAGCCTTTTCGTAGTTGTTCTGGCTGATATACGTACTTTGTTCAATAGAGGGTACATAGTAGCGTGTTGCGTACTCCTTTACCATGCGACGCATACTAAATGTGGGTGCACAGGTGCGAATAGCCTCCTTCATAAAACCAAGCCAGCGGTGAGGAATACCATCGGGACCACGCTCAAAAAAGGTGGGGATAATCTCATCTTCGAGGAGATGATACAGAGAGAGACTATCCGCCTCAGCCTGGATATCCTGATCGTGGTACTCGCGCTCTTCACCGATAGCCCAACCGTTCTTCTCATTGTAGCCCTCGGCCCACCAACCATCGAGAATGCTACAGTTGGGCTGTCCGTTGAGTGCGGCTTTCTGACCACTGGTCCCACTGGCCTCATAGGGACGGATGGGATTATTTAGCCAGAGATCCGTACCAGCAACAAGGTAACGGGCCATCTCGATATCATAGTTTTCCAGGAAGACAATTTTCCCCTTGAAGCCTTCAGTACGTGATGCGCGGTAAATCTGCTCAATCAGAGCCTTGCCGGGATCGTCGGCAGGGTGAGCCTTGCCAGCAAAGATGATTTGTACAGGTCGCTCTGGATCATTCAGGAGGTGGCGCAAGCGTTCAATGTTACGGAAGAGCAGAGTTGCGCGTTTGTAGGTTGCGAAGCGACGAGCAAAGCCAATCGTTAAGGCCCTGGGATCTAGCATCTGCTCAAACTCTGCGATCTGGAGCGAACCCTCACCCAGGCGTAGATGTTGATTCCTTAAGCGGCGGCGTGCGTAGGCTATCAAGAGTTCTTTGCGGAGAGTATGTGTCTTCCACAGTTCCTCATCGGGTATGGAATTAATATGCTTGTCCCAAAACTCCGGTTCATCAACATATCTTCCCCAATCTTTATCGAGGTAACGCCCAAAAAGCTCACTCACTTCGGGAGCAATCCATGAGAAGGTATGCACACCATTGGTAATGAAGTCGACAGGGACCTCTTCAGAGTCGATGCCTGGCCATAAGAACTGCCACATTTTGCGTGAGACCTCACCATGGAGTTTACTCACGCCGTTATGGTGACCTGTGAGCCTGAGTGCGAGAACCGTCATTCCATAAATGGACCCCCAGCCATGATCTTCGCGAGCCACTTCCATAAACTGCTCGCGGTTTATGCCGAGTTGTTCCCAATAAGAGCTAAAGTACTTATCGACCAGATCGTAGTTGAAGGTATCATTGCCAGCTGGTACCGGTGTATGTGTGGTAAAGAGCGCATTGGCGGCAATGGCCTCACGAGCCTCATTAAAACTTAAACCTGTTGCAACCAATTCGCGGCAACGCTCTAGTGAGAGAAAGGCTGCATGCCCTTCGTTAATATGCCAGGCAGCGGGTGAGATACCCAGAGCACGCAGGGCACGTACGCCGCCAATGCCCAGAACGATCTCTTGTGAGATGCGAATTTCGCGATCACCACCGTAGAGGCGGGCTGACAGTTCGCGATCTGCTGGTGCATTGGGTGCAACATCCGTATCCATCAGGTATAAAGGGACACGTCCAACCATTAACTTCCAGATTTTAGCATAGAGTCGCCTTCCTGGTAGGTCGACGCTAATCATAATTTCATTGCCATCAGGCCCTGTAGCCGGAATGGCAGGAGCTTCTGAGAAGTGCAGTTTGTCGTATTGGGCTTCTTGTATACCGTTACGTGTGACGCGTTGATGGAAGTATCCTTGTGGATAGAGAAATCCCACCCCGACGAAGGGGAGGCCCAGGTCACTGGCCTCTTTACAATGGTCACCGGAAAGGATTCCCAGGCCACCAGAGTAAATAGGTAAAGACTCGTGTAATCCAAATTCCGCCGAGAAATAGGCAATAGTTTTGCCCACCAGTTCTGGATGGTTCAACGAAAACCAGGTTTCGTCAAGACGTGGGTGCATGTAGTGGTCGAAATCACTCATCACACTATCATACAGGTGCAGGTATTCTAAGTTCTCAGCGGCCTTTTCAAGTCTCTGTGGCTGCACATCGCTGAGAAAGTGAACAGGGTTGTGTCCCACTTGTTCCCAGAGGTCTGGATCGAGTGAAATCGTAGAGATCGCGTGCTTCAGGATGCCAGCTCCACCACAAATTGTAGGCTAGTTCATAGAGGCGATTAATGCGTGCTGGCATGACAGGGAAGACTGTTATACGACCATAGGCTTTCACAGAGTTAAGCTCCCTTTCTTCTTATCTGAGGAATAGTATATGTTCACTCTCGTTGTCTCTGCATTGGAGTGTATATGAGAAGTTCTACTCCGTCAAATCGAAGGATGAACATATACAATATTGCATATATTATAAGGTAACTATTCAGGTTCCTTTTTCCTGATTCCTCAGCGCCTACGGCGCTTCGCAGATTGTTTTATGTAATGAGTCATCCCGAACTTTTCCGGGACATGAAATGCCCTTTTGACCTGTTTGGCAAGCGGGAGTGCAGAGGGCGGCAGCCTTCTGCCGTGGTTCGGGGTGCCCCCGAAAAACATCTTTTCCTTCTTTTGCTCGCCGCTTGCGGCGGAGAGAGAGGAAAAAGAAGCTATTGGGACACCCCAAGCCCCTGGCAGGGAAACCCTGCACCCCCGGTTTTGGGAACTTTTTCAAAAGTTCGGGATGACTCATTAACATAAAACGAGAGCGAGCCACCGCAGGTGGCGAAGGAACCTGAATAGTTACTTTATAAGCGCGATTTAAACGTACTGGATTAGCTCTTGATAAGAGTATATCCCTTTTCCGAAAACAAGGTCAATGTTGTCTATCAGAGAATTGTCTTGAGGGACAAATTGTTCTATACTAATGGTCCGATAACCGCTTCTGGTTGTTTATCGGACGTGTGCCAGTGAAGCAGGAAGCTCACCCCATGAGGATGGGAATTAACGAGTCATCCCAGTAACTATTCAGGTACCCTCACCACCTGCGGCGGCTCGCTCTTGTTTTATGTGGGTTGCGGTGTTTGCGGCGCAAACACCGCAACCCACATAAAACAACTTGCGAAGCGCCTTCGGCGCTGAGGAATCAGGGAAAGAGACCTGAATAGTTACCGGGATGACTCATCGGAGGATGCCAAATAAGAAAGATAAGAAGAGAGAGATCATGGTATGATAAGGAAGTCGCAATCCTCTCAATCAAGGCTCATTAGTGCGCTAGCAGGTGGCCTCCTGCTCGCTTTCGGTTTTGTCTGGTTTGGGTCGTTACTGTTGTCTCAACATGGGAGTGCACCACATATGCCAGGATTGTCAATTCCAGGTTTTGCTCCTACGCCTGTTCCTGCAGTACAGATTCCACAATTGCTAGCAGTGGGTATTACCCTGGGTCATGCTAACCAGACGCCAGCCTTGAGCCAGCAACAGGTACTCTTAATTGCTGGTGAACTCGAACCAGATGCGGCTAGCAAAGCCAGGAATGTCTCTACCCAGTATGTACTGGTGACGAGTACTTCTGCTGTGCACGCTGCTCTGAACAATACGCCAGTCTGGATGGTGTGGTACCAGCAGATACCACTAGAGCCTGCTGATGCTTCTGTCGATCCTACCCCCTATCCTCACTCATACCATGATCTCTACTTCTTTCTAGACGGGACCACGGGGAAAGAACTTTTGTCGGTATGGGTATAAAAATTTTCCTGAGAGTCTACCGACGTTGTTCCTGATGCCTGATGTATACATAGAGAAAGGAATTTAGTTGTCGTGCATCTTGATCCAGCCGTGACGTAGTGCGTGAACTACGGCAGCTGTACGGTCGTTGACAGACAATTTCTTGAGAATAGACGTAATATGATTTTTCACGGTCTGGTCGCTAATCTTGAGTGATTTGGCAATTTCTTTGTTGCTGTTGCCGCGTGCGATATAATCCAGGATTTCCACTTCACGGCTGGAGAGCGGCGAATAGAGATCCTTTGTCGTACCATCTTCCTCTTCGACCGTCAATTCGCGGAATGATTTGAGGACTCGGCTAGCAAGTTGTGGCTTCGAAAGTACATCATCATTGATCAGATATTCGCCGTTGCTAACCTTGCGCACTGCCTGGGTTAGTTCCTCCGGGGTAATATTGCGTGTATAATAAGCCGCTGCACCCACCTTAATAGATTGAAAGAGACGCTCTTCATCCTCTGAAGGAGTAAGGATAATGATTGCCATTCGTGGTGCAATGTGGCGTGTCTGTCGAGCGATCTCAAGTGGATCAGAGGAGGTGAGTCCGGCATCGATCAGGGCTACATCGGGGCTATTCACACGAGCCAGTTCGAGCACATCAGTAGCGTCGGTTGACTCACCGACAATGACACAGTCGCCCATGCGTTCCAGGGTCGCGCGGATACCTTCACGGAATAGGGGTTGTTCATCGATAATGATGACACGTATCGTTTCCATGTAATTCCTTCGTTTGGAGTGCAGACAGCATGAGGGCATCCCCACCCTGCTCTCTGCCCTCTTCTTAATTAACTTAATAATATTTTTAGAAAGTAGCTTCTCCTTATTTGTATGAAAGGGAAGCTGTACTGCCTATAATTATTGCACCATTATACACATAAACCATGCTATGAACAATTGATAACAAAAAGGTCCCATGTATTGTTGTCGAAACGTGAAGAAGCCAGCGGAAATATGTCTCTTGGGAGGGGTAGATCAGGCATACTGACATGGAGGCTAACCAGGGGAACTCTTTTCATGGGTTTCATGATAGCAAACCAAGTCTTCAGTGGTCCCACCCAACCTCAGCCCTAAAAAGGGAACGCCGATTACACCCCTTGCATGAATAAATGCAGGGGTTTTACTCGACGATTGGGTAACTGGTTAGATGCGTTCCAACCTGCGCAAAGTGGTATTAATGCCTATACGCAAGCATTCGATTACCCCTTTGCCCGTTACGGCGACACCTTCAAAACTTGGAACACGGTACGGATTGAGGTACTTTTCCAGCACGGAGACCGGAAGCACATCCTGTAAGTCGCGCTTATTCCATTGCATCACCAGTGGGAAATCAGCGACATCTTTGTTCATACGACGTAGTTGTTCCTGGAGTTCATTCCAGCACTCAATGTTCTCTTGTAGCTTGCTAGCCTGCGAGTCTGCCACAAAAACCACACAGTCTGCAGCTTTGAGGACCGAGATACGTGTCTGTTGATAGAGGATCTGACCTGGCACTGTATAGAGTTGAAAACGAATCTGGAATCCGTGCACTTTCCCTAGTTCAAGCGGGAGCAGGTCAAAGTACAACGTACGTTCGGTCTCCGTATCAATAGAGACCATATCACCGACATCTTGTGGATTCACTGCCTGGTGAATGTAGTGAAGGTTGGTTGTCTTGCCGCAGAGACCTATTCCATAATAAACGATCTTGCAGTTGATTTCGCGTTTCGCCATGTTAATCAGGGACATATATCATTGCTCTCCTGCCCGCTCTTATGCGCCACTGCCTGCACGTCCTGAGCGAGTGATAAACTCAACGTGCTACATCCGTCAGGGGACAGTATACCTTATTTTCTTGAAATTGCCAACGTGTTGAGACTAAAGGCTGGAGAGTCTTTAGAGGGATTTTGGGGAAATTCGGGACATGGGTCATCCCGAATTTCCCGAACAAAAGTTCGCACTCTCTCAAGCCGCTTGAGAAGCGGGATTGTCAAGGGCTGCCGCCCCCTGGACCCCCGCTTTTGCGAATTTTTGTTTCAAAAATTCGGGATGACCCATGTCCGTGCCCATTGACGAATTATACAGAAAAAGCTAGACTTATGTGGATACGTATAGAGATAAGGTGAGGTAGGAAGTATGACAACAAGTACACACACATCTGTTGATACAGATTTTGAGATCGTTATTGGCCTTGAGGTACATGCCCAACTGTTGACAAAAAGTAAGATGTTTTGTCCGTGTAGTACAGGCTATGCCAACGCTGCACCTAATACACATGTCTGTCCTGTCTGTATGGGAATGCCAGGTGTCTTGCCCGTTATCAATGAGGAAGCAGTTGCCTATACAATTATGACTGCCCTTGCACTGAATTGCTCAATCCCTGAGTATTCAAAATTTGATCGTAAGAGTTACCCATATCCGGACTTGATGAAGGGCTATCAAATCTCACAATATGATGTTCCTCTTAGCCGCGATGGGTATCTGAATATCCATTTACATGGGCAGGAGCGACGTATCGGTATTACGCGTGTTCATCTGGAAGAAGACACCGCTCGTTTGTTGCACCACGATGGGTATAGCTTGATTGATGTCAATCGCGCCGGGACGCCGCTAATGGAGATCGTCAGTGAGCCAGATATGCGCAGTCCTGAGGAGGCGCGTCTCTATATGCAGAAGTTGCGCGAGATTTTGGTCTACCTGGGCGTCTCTTCTGGCCGTATGGAAGAGGGGGGCCTGCGATGTGATGCCAATATCTCGGTGCGACCGCGTGGGCAACAGAAATTAGGTGTGAAGGCCGAGATCAAGAATATGAATAGTTTCCGTTCGGTCGAACGTGCACTGGAATACGAGGCACAGCGTCAAGTCGCAGCCATTCGTGATGGGGGAGTGATTTGCCAGGAAACACGCGGTTGGGTCGAGACGAGGGGCGTTACGGTCTCACAGCGCAGCAAAGAGCATGCAAACGACTACCGCTACTTCCCAGAGCCAGACCTGCCCCCATTGTTGATCAGCCGTGCTCATGTTGAAGAGCTACATACATCACTTCCAGAGTTGCCAGATGCACGCCGTGTTCGTTATACTAGTGAATTCGGACTTTCTGAACAAGATGCCAATGTGATGACGGAGGACAAGGCCCTTGGTGATTACTTTGAGCGTGTGCTGGCTGCCTCGCATGTGAGTGACCGGAAGGCGAGAGCCAGGGTCGCGAGCAACTGGTTGCTGAGTGAAGTCGTGCGCCTGCTTAAAGCTAATACCATTGCTGTGCAGGACTGTCTACTTTCTCCAGCCGCGTTGGCAAATTTGCTGGATTTGCTCGACAAAGAGCGAATTACTGGTAAGCAAGCCAAAGATGTATTGGATGAGGCCTTTACCTCAGGTGAAATGCCTGAGGGGATTGTCACGAAAAAGGGTATTAAGCCCCCTATTAGTGACCAGGGTACTCTAGAGCGAATTATTGAGGAGGTGATAGCGAACAATCCCAAGGCGGCCAGTGACTACCGTGGAGGTAAAACCAACGCCTTGCAATCCCTGGTTGGTCAGGTAATGAAGCAAACTCGTGGTCAAGCCAAAGCTGATATCGTACAAACAGTATTGAGAAAAAAACTGGATGAGACTACGGCATAGATGCTGGAGATCTCGACCTGCGCAAAGGAGATGCAGACCATGCACGACGAAGTGAAATCTGCCACATTTAATCCGTATCATATGGCGGTACAACAATTCGAGTTGGCGGCTGAGAAGCTTGGCCTCTCTGAAGACATGCGAGAGATTTTGCGACTGCCCAAACGTGAGCTGTCTGTCAATTTTCCAGTACGTCTGGATAGTGGACGTATCAAGACGTTTACTGGATACCGTGTTCAGCACAATGTGAACCGGGGTCCGGCAAAGGGGGGCATCCGCTACAGTCCTGAAGTGACCCTGGATGAGGTCAGAGCATTGGCGATGTGGATGACATGGAAATGTGCGGTTGTTGGTATCCCGTATGGTGGTGCCAAGGGAGGAGTCATTTGTGATCCCAAAGGCATGACGCCTGCCGAGTTAGAGCGCATGACCCGTCGTTTTGCAACTGAAATTGCCATTGTGATCGGACCTCATAGTGATATTCCCGCTCCAGATGTCAATACGAATTCCCAGGTAATGGCGTGGATTATGGATACCTATTCCATGCACCAGGGCTATTCTATTCCCGCTGTGGTGACTGGTAAGCCTCTCTCCATTGGCGGAAGCGAAGGCCGCAATGATGCAACAGCGACAGGAGTGCTCTTTGTCACCAGGCAGGGGGCAAAACGGATCGGGATGTCTTTGCAGGGTGCTCGTGTCAGTATTCAGGGATATGGGAATGCTGGCGGTGTTGCGGCGCGCCTCTTCCATAGGGAAGGCTGTAAGATTGTTGCTGTCAGTGACACGCGAGGAGGCATTTACGACGAGTCTGGTCTGGACCCTGCCGCTGTGCTGCGCCACAAGCAGGAGCGTGGCACCGTCATAGGTTTTCCTCATGCCCAACCAATCCGTGTAGAAGATGTGCTGGAAGTTCCCTGTGATGTCTTGATCCCTGCGGCAACAGAAGGTGTGATTACATCAAAAAATGCCGATCGCGTGCAGGCTCGTATCATTACAGAAGCAGCCAATGGTCCTACAACTCCCGAAGCCGACGAGATTCTCTTTAATCGGCAATGTCTGGTCATTCCTGATATCCTGGCAAATGCCGGAGGTGTGACGGTGAGTTACTTCGAGTGGGTGCAGGATCTGCAAAGTTTCTTTTGGGATGTCGAAGAGATTACCAACAGGCTAGAAGTGATTATGAATCGTGCTTTTGACGCGGTTGCAGAGAAGTCTGATCTCTTCCATTGCAATATGCGTCTGGCAGCTAACATGCTGGCTATCTCGCGGGTAGCAGAGGCAACACAGATTTGCGGCATTTATCCATAAGGTAGAAGAATCCAAGGGTATGTGGGCGACCGCGTACCCTTGGATGGGGGGATAATAGCTAGTACCCTCCGCGTCGTGAATCGCGCTTACCCGTCTTCTTGGGAGGCTGTTTCACCGGTCGGCTGGGTTTGGGTTTCTTGCGTCCGCGACCACTTCCCCAACCAGTATCCTCCTCCTCTTCCTCCTCTTCCTCTTCTTCCTCCTCATCGAAAAGGTCGTCCTCGTCTCTCCTCATCCTCGTCTCCCTCATCCTCGTCTTCTTCCTCGTCCTCGTCATGAGTGCTTAAGTCCACGTCTGGAATGTCTGTATCATCTACTGTCGCATGTGTAATATCAAGATCTACACCGTTAGATCCAAAATCCAGATCTTCTGTTTCTGGCTCAATGGGTTCGTCTGGCGTGACTACTGGTACTGTGGCAGACTGAACAAGAGGTTCTGTGTGTCCATCAGCATGATAATTGTTGCTATCCGCTTGCGTGCCTGTTCGTCCTTTCCGTTGTATGACAGGTCCTAATATCTCTGGTTCAGGTGTTTCCGCCTCTTCGTCAGGCTTGGGGGTACCAATCACCCGTCGGCCAGCAGCCACATCGAGCCAGAACTGGGAGTAATAATGTGGTCGTTCTGAGTCTTTCTCACTATCTTTTCTTGTCATAAAAAATCCTTTCGAGTGCTATAAGTCCAGGATATCAGCCTGGGTTGACAGTGATCTCATGATAAGAAGAATGTGCCAGTCTGTCAAGGTACCTTGATGGTGGCTTGAATGCGCTTGAGATGGGGGTTGAGGGGTTGTCAAGACCCCATGTGCATGAATTTTCTGAACCAGAGTGCTTGCCCGGTAGGTCTTAGCGTTTCTATACTATGAAGAAGGAACTTTTTCAGAAGTTGTTTTCTTATGTTCATACATCTACATTCATTGGTTGTATCTTGCTCATAGGCAGGAAGGAGCCAGTGACGAATAGAGGAGGAAACCTGTGACAATGATTCTTGAAAATATTGAGAGTCCAGAGCAATTACGTGCCTTAACAATTCCCCAGATGGAGCAATTAGCGGAGGAACTACGTCGCGAGATCATCGAAAAAGTTTCGGTAAGGGGTGGACATCTGGCGCCCAATCTCGGTGTGGTTGAGTTGACGATGGCACTCCATTATGTCTTTAATACTCCTGAAGATCTGCTTGTCTGGGATATTGGTCATCAGGCATATGTTCATAAGCTGCTCACAGGACGTCATGACCGTTTTCATACAATTCGTCAGTTTGGAGGCCTTTCGGGTTATCTGCGTCGCGAGGAAAGCCCCTATGATGTCTTTGGGGCCAGCCATGCCAGCACATCAATTTCTGCTGCACTTGGTCTGGCGGTGGCACGTGACTTGCAAGGAAAGAACTTCAAAGTTGTTGCTATCATTGGTGATGGTGCATTGACGGGCGGCATGGCATTAGAGGCAATCAATAACGCAGGGAGTTTGAAGAAAAACCTTATCATTGTGCTGAACGATAATGATAAGTCCATCTCGGACAACGTGGGGGCATTGCACCACTATCTTGGTCAGGTGCGTCGTTTGCAGACGACACCCAGTTATCGCCGTCTGCGCGAGATGGCAAAAGGATCGATAGAGCGACTTCCAGTTGTTGGTGATAAAGCGCGAGAAGCGGCGGGTCGTGCCGAAACAGGCTTCAGGCAGTTTGTGATGCACAGCAAGAGTGGAGCTATCTTTGAAGAGTTAGGAATCAAGTTCTTTGGCCCCTTTGATGGACATGATCTCACACTGATGCTAGATGTTTTTGAGAACGTCAAGCAGATCGAAGGGCCGGTGATGGTACAGGTACTGACAAAGAAGGGGAAAGGCTGGGATGTTGCAGAGGATGACTTGACCACATGGCACGGCCCTGGTGCTTTTGATTACACGACTGGAACCATCAAAAAGAATATTGCTGATCCTCCCGCATACACTGAAGTTTTTGCTAATACATTAGTCACATTAGCCGAGAAAGATACCTCTATTGTGGCTATCACAGCCGCTATGGCGGAGGGGACAGGCCTCAAGAAGATACGTGAGCGTTTCCCCGAACGCTATTTTGATGTGGGTATTGCTGAGTCAGCATGCGGTTACCTTTGCGGGAGGAATAGCGGTGGCCGGATTGTGTCCGGTCGTTGCCATCTATTCGACGTTTTTGCAGCGAGCCTACGACCAGATTATTCACGATATCTGTATGCAAAATTTGCATGTTGTGTTTGCCATGGACCGTGCTGGTATTGTCGGAGAAGATGGCCCTACACAGCATGGTGTCTTCGATATCGCGTTTATGCGCACTATTCCCAATATGAAGCTGATGGCTCCCAAAGATGAGGAAGAACTACAGCATATGCTCTATACTGCAATCTATATGGAGTGGGCCTGTAGGTGTGCGTTACCCACGAGGCAAAGGCGTGGGTGTGCCTTTAAGCACTGAATTGCACCGACTGGAGATTGGTAAGGCCGAACTGCTGAGTCCATCGACACTTGAGGATGCAGAACATCTATCATGTGCTATTCTTGCCTATGGCTCGATGGTTGCTCAGGCAGAGATGGCGGCCAGAGAGTTAGCTGAAGAGGGTATTCGTGTTGCCGTTGTGAATGCGCGTTGGGCCAAGCCACTCGACGAAGAAATGATTTTACGTCTGGCGAAAGGGACGCATCGTCTTGTGACTATCGAAGATCACATGGTGGCTGGCGGCTTTGGCAGTGCTGTCCTGGAACTATTAGAGCGTCACGGACTCAGAAATATTGATGTACGACTGATCGGTGTTCCCGACAAACTTGTTGAACATGGCGCATCTGCCATCCTGAAGGAGTTGTATGGCCTCTCCTCTGCGCATGTTAAACAGGTTGTACATGATATGCTGGATTCCAAGGAACGTTTATTCGTATAGTCATTTGTAGGGTAACTCTTCAGGTCCCCTTTTCCAGATTCCTCAGCGCCACAGGCGCTTCGTAGGTTTTGTTGGCAGTGGCAGGGTTTGCGCCGCAAACCCTGCCACTGCCAACAAAACGAGGGCGAGCCACCGCAGGTGGTGAGAACACCTGAATAGTTACATTTGTAGGCAGTTCTCCGTCCTTGCGGGGAAAGCGAGGATGGAGAGCCATATTCTGTTACGAATATTGACATTGTGTCCGTTTTCCTCTAAGATAGGAGCGTCTCGTGGGACTTACTCACGGGAACACATACCTGTGGAGGTGGCGTAAGACCTGCCAGGGTGAAAGCTCGTTGGGCGGCCTCCAGTGAAGCAGGAATCCCCAGTCCTTTTAGGCGTGGGAAGATATCAATAAGTACACACGCTCTCTGTGCAGCGCAACCCCTGGGGTCCATTTAATGGTATTCGACACCTTGGGAACCCTGACGCTAACGAAGAGGAGAGCGGAGGATCAAAGGGAGGATCCATCTTTGGCAAATATCATTTCGATGAAGCAACTCTTAGAAGCTGGCGTTCACTTCGGGCATCAAACCCGTCGCTGGAACCCCAAAATGCAGCCATTCATCTTCATGGATCGCAATGGTATCCATATTATCGATCTTCAGCAGACGGTAACGCGTCTCAACGATGCATATAAGTTTGTTGAACAACTTGCATCTGATGGCGGCACAATTCTCTTTGTAGGTACCAAGAAACAGGCTCAGGAAGCTGTTGCGGAAGAAGCCAAGCGCTGTGGGATGTACTATGTAAATCAGCGTTGGCTGGGTGGCATGCTTACCAATTTTCAAACCATTCAGTCGCGTATTCGCTATCTGCGAGACCTGGAAGTGCGGCGGGATCGTGGTGACTTCGAGAGGTTGCCCAAGAAAGAAGTCCAGCGTTTGCAGGACGATATGACTCGACTGGAGCGCATTCTGGGTGGCATCAAGGATATGCGGCGCTTGCCCAGTGCTATCTTCATTATTGACACCCGTAAGGAACGTACCGCAGTCTTAGAGGCTCGTCGGCTGGAAATTCCCATCATTGCACTGGCTGATACCAACTGCGATCCCGATGAGATGGATTATCCTATTCCTGCCAACGATGATGCAATTCGTGCGGTTCGCTTGCTTTGTTCCAAAGTTGCCGATGCGGCTGTTGAAGGCCGACGCGAGTTAGAGGCACGGCAAAAGGATGCTGAGCCAAAGAGCATTGATATTGATGAGGCGGTTCCAGTGGAGATAACGACAGCTATTGAGCCAGCAGTTCCGGCTTCAGTTCCTGCCGTTTTATCGATCGAGGCAGAGATGGTGGCTGTGGCAACCCCTGCTGAGCCTGAACTGGTCGCTAAAGAGGCTCTCTAACGCAATACTCGATTTGTCAGGCGGGGGGTAAGAGGCGAGCGGCCTCCTGCCTCCCGCCTCTTCCTGTATAAATATTCTTTATGACTTACTGCTTTTTTTCTGCGGAATCAGCAGAAAACACATTTGTCAAGCACTCAGATACCAAAAAAGGTGGACAGAGGCCATTGTACAGTCGTTGATGTCTGGGTATGATACAACAAGATTGAGGAGAAATCACAGAATGAACTACGTGGCTACAGATGTAAAGAAATTGCGTGAAGAGACTGGTGCAACATTTGCCGATTGTAAGAACGCGCTGACCGAAGCCAAAACCTGGGAAGAGGCGGTAAAGTTTCTCGAAGCAAGAAGTGATAAGAAAGCTGAGAAAATGATTGCCGCCGGGCGTGAGACCAAAGAGGGTGGCGTCTTTTCATATGTCCACCACAATCACAGTGTAGGCGTGTTACTTGAACTCAATTGCAGCACTGACTTTGTTGCCCGTAGTGAAAGCTTCCGCCAGCTCGCTAGTGAATTGGCGCTCCAGATTACTGGTGTTGCTCCCAAGTATGTGAACTATGAAGATGTTCCAGCCGATATTCTTGAGGGGGCGCGTAAAAACTTCCTGGAAGATCCCTCCATGGAGCGTGTTCCTGCGGAAAGGCGCGAAGCGGTCCTCGAAGGCAAGCTAAAAAAACTGTTAGGTGAACAGGTACTGATGATCCAACCCTGGATCAAGGATGAGTCGATGACGATTGGAGATCTCGTACGGAAGGTCATTGCTGAAACCGGCGAGAACATCGTGGTACGACGCTTCAGCCGTTTCAAGTTGGGTGAGTAGTTGGGGTTAAGTATGACTGTCAATCTCAAGTATCAGCGTATTCTCCTCAAACTCAGTGGTGAAGCGCTTGGTCCGCAAGGCTATGGTATCGATGCCGAAATGATACAACGTATAGCCAGTGAGATCAAGTGTGTACATGAGTTAGGAGTAGAAATAGCCCTGGTCATTGGTGGTGGTAATATGTGGCGCGGAGCGGATGCTGCTGCCACGGGGATAGATCGTGCTACTGCTGACTATGTGGGGATGCTTGCGACGGTGATGAACTCACTCGTTATGCAAGATGCTATGGAAAAACTTGGCATGGTCACACGCGTACAAACGGCCATCGAGATGCCGCCTGTCGCTGAACCCTTTATCCGTCGTCGGGCGGTACGCCACCTGGAGCGAGGTCGCGTCGTGATCCTGGCGGCGGGTAGCGGAAATCCATTTTTTACTACCGATACCGCTGCCGCCCTGCGTGCCGTTGAATTGAATGTCCAGGTGTTGCTCAAGGCCACCAAAGTAGACGGGATCTACGACGATGACCCTTTACGCAATCCCTCTGCTAACAGATTTGAAACACTAGACTATATGCGGGCATTAAATATGGGGTTAAAGGTTATGGATAGTACCGCCCTTTCCCTGTGCAAGGATAATCATATGCCGATTATTGTCTTCAACCTGCATGAAAAAGGGGCATTGGAGGCCATCATACGTGGTGGAAAGTGTGGTACACTCGTTTCTGACGTGAAAGAGCCTGTTTAGTGGTGCAAGCTTGCACTTCTCATACTGCCACGTCCCGTTTTTGAGGCGCACTACAGCGTCTAGAGAAAAAGGGAGTATTGCTATGACAGCAGACTTATTTGGAGATGCGGAAAGACGCATGCAGAAGGCCATTGATGCTCTCAAGCAGGACCTTGCTGCTCTTCGTACCGGGCGAGCGAGTTCAGTCTTGCTCGAGCGTATTCAAGTTGATTATTATGGAACCCCAACGCCTATCAATCAAGTTGCCTCTATTTCTGTCCCGGAAGCACGTCTTGTGGTGATTCAGCCATGGGACCGAAAATTGTTAACCGATATTGAGAAGGCTATACAGAAATCTGATCTGGGTATCAACCCAAATAATGATGGACAAGTTATTCGTCTGAATATCCCGCCAATGAATGAGGAACGGCGTCGGGACCTGGTGAAGACACTTCATAAGAAGTTGGACGAGCACAAAGTTGCCGTGCGTAACATTCGTCGAGATGTTCATGATAAATTACGTGACCGTGAGAAAAAGAAAGAAGTTTCTGAGGATGAGCTAAAACGTAGCACGGAACGGCTACAGAAGCTCACCGACCGCTACATTGAAGAGATGGATAAGGTCGGCAAAACAAAGGAACTGGAGATTTTGGAGGTCTAACTTTGGCCAAGAGGCAAGATCTCTTTCTTTCCTCAAAGAAGAAAGAGAACGGTTCTTTGCAGTCTCAGCTCATCGCATCTGAGCAATCTGTGCATCCAGTCCGCCACATTGCCATCATTATGGATGGCAATGGGCGCTGGGCGACCCGGCGACATTTGCCCCGATTGGCGGGACATAAGGCAGGTGTGAGTGCGTTACGCCGTGTCGTTGAGTGCGCTGCCGATGAAAATATTGAAATGCTCAGTGTATACGCCTTTTCAACCGAGAACTGGGGACGACCACGTATTGAAGTTGATGGCCTCATGCGTCTCTTTTGGGAGACGATCCGCTCGGATTTAGAGAAGTTACACCGCGATGGAGTGCGTCTGCGCCATCTTGGTCGTCTACAAACTCTCTCTCCTGATATTCAAAAGGCTGTGCAAGACTCGATGGAGTTGACCCGTCAGAATACTCGTATTGGTTTGAATGTCTGCTTCAATTACGGCGGACGGGCCGAACTTGTAGATGCTGTGCGCCAGATTATTGCTGATGGGTATTGTCCTGATGATATTACAGAAGAGTTAATTGGTTCCTATCTGTATACTCGTGATCTGCCAGATCCTGATATGGTTATTCGTACTGCTGGAGAGATGCGTGTAAGTAACTTTCTGTTGTGGCAGTCTGCCTACAGCGAGTATTATGCGACACCGACACTCTGGCCAGACTTTGGACGTGAAGATTTACTTGCAGCATTGGAGAGTTATCGTCAACGACAACGCCGTTTTGGTCATGTGACGGTTTCTCCAACTCAGTAACGTACGGAGCAGAAGTAGGACGATCGAGAGAATCGTCCTACTTTACGTAGCGGGAAACGCCTCATGAGTGTCTTCACGTCGCGCAAGAGGAAGTGAATTGTTTGTACGGTACAAATGAACAGGATTTACAATCGGAGTCGCCTGAGCCTCAGAAGGTTAATCAACAAGGAGGGCAGTCTCTGAGGCAACGTTGGCTCACTGCCGCCATCGCCATGCCTATTGTGCTCACATTTGTGTGGTTTGGGGGTTGGTTTGCTTTTGCTGCAACGGTGTTAGTTGTTGTGTTAGGAACGCTGGAACTGCACAGGATGTTGCTCCATGCAGGATACCGTCCCCTGATTTTGATAAGTTTAGGTCTCAGCATCCTCTTTCTTATAGCTGCAATGCTACCTCAACAGAGCCTCTGGCTCCTCAATACGGGCCTGGGTGGTGCGTTACTCATCTCATTTCCCTGGCTTTTCTTCCGTAAACGTCTCGAAGGCGCTATGGTAGATTGGGCGCTGACATTAGCAATCTCTCTTTATCTCGGATGGCCAATGAGTTTCTTTCTGATGCTGCGCGGATATGATCCCGGAACGTTGCACCTGAATGCGGCCTGGGATATGTGGGTTGTTTTGCCTCGTGGGGCCTGGTGGCTTTTACTTGGTGCTTCTCGGGGTCTGGGGCTTTGATGGCGCAGCATTCTTTGCTGGACGCTATTTCGGTCGGCACAAACTCGCCCTGAATATTAGCCCTGGTAAGACATGGGAGGGGGTGATGGGAGGATTTGTGCTTTCCATTGCCGCAGGCCTTATCCTCACTATCAGGCCTTTGGGAGTCCCCTGGTATCTTGCTGTGATTGTCGGTCTCGTGTTAGGTGTGGCCGCTGTGTTGGGTGATCTCGCGGAGTCGCTTATTAAACGGCAAACGCATGTCAAGGATAGTGGTCAGATTATGCCTGGTCATGGTGGTATGCTTGACCGCATAGATAGTTTATTGTTTGCTGTGATTGTTGTGTATGTATTTGCCCATCTTATAGGGAAGTAAATCTTTGAGATCCGGTTTATATCTGGAGGTTGATTCTAGTCATGTTTGATGGTACTTCGGAGTATTCATGCTATAATCTGGGGAGAAAGGTAAATCTTGTGTTTGCCAGTAGTAGAAAGGCCGGCACAGTTGTGTGCCTTGCAGGTTAAATTGCATGACCACTTTTCCTAGACGTATTGCTTTACTGGGTAGTACTGGATCGATTGGTCGACAAACATTGGATGTTGTGCGGCGTTTTCCAGAGCACTTTCAAGTCGTTGCGCTTGCGGCTCGTAGAAATGTTTCGCTCCTGGTCCAGCAGGCGCAGGAATTTAAGCCTGCGCTCGTCGCATGTTTTGCTGATATCCCTGGAGTGGAAGAGCAGGCACTCGCGGAATTGCCCGGTGTTATCACTGGTGAGCAGGGACTTCTAGAAGTAGCTACCCATGTGGATGCAGATATTGTTGTGGCGGCCACTTCGGGTCTGGTAGGACTCAGGCCAACTCTGGCTGCTATTGATGCAGGCAAAGCGCTCGCCCTGGCCAATAAAGAGACACTGGTGATGGCTGGTCATCTGGTAATGCAAGCTGCCCAACGTGCTGGTGTACCGGTTCTCCCTATTGATAGTGAACATAGTGCCATCTGGCAATGTCTCCATGGTGAAGAATATGATAAAATCAACCGCCTGCTCTTGACTGCTTCTGGCGGACCATTGCGCAACACTGCGTTTGAGCAGTTACCATTAGTGACTGTCGAGCAAGCACTGGCTCATCCCACCTGGCAGATGGGGCCAAAGATCACGATAGATTCTGCAACCCTTATGAATAAAGGCCTGGAAGTTCTGGAATGTCACTGGCTCTTTGGGGTTCCCTATGAGCGTATTGACGTTGTTGTGCACCCTGAAAGTATCGTCCACTCGATGGTAGAATTTATCGATGGCTCAATCAAGATGCAAGCCAGCTTACCCAATATGCATGTACCCATTCTACATGCCCTGGCCTATCCAACGCGACTCAATGTGGCCGATACTGGCTTGATACGCGAACTGTGTTGGGCCGAGGTCGCACGTCTCAGTTTTGAAGCGCTTGATCTCAAACGCTTCCCATGCTTCCGTCTTGCGCTCGAAGCTGCAAAGCATGGAGGAACATATCCCAGCGCACTCGTAGGTGCTGACGAAGAAGCTGTAGAACTCTTCCTGGCTGGAACCATTGGCTTTCTGGAGATAGCAGAGCTAATCGAGGCTGTCCTGGAGCGTCATGAATCGGTAGAGTATCCAGATGTCGCGACTGTGCTAGAGGCGTCTGCCTGGGCGCGTAGGACAGCACGAGAATTGTGTAAACAGCGTTTGTAGCTCGTCGTCTATCAGGAAAGAAGTCATCTTCTGCCTATAGACAGGTAAAAGGGGAACGAGAGTGAATAACTGGTACTTACTGGCCGCTATTCCGGTATTCGGATTACTTGTACTTGTGCATGAATTTGGCCACTTTATTACCGCGAAGTGGGCTGGTATTCGTGTGGAAGAGTTTGGTTTGGGTTTTCCTCCTCGCCTGGTTGGCGTTCGCAAGCGTGCAAAAGGCGGCTGGCAAGTCGTTTGGTTTGGGAATGATCCTGAGGATGGGAACCTGAAGCAAACACCACTGGGTGGTACCAGTGGTGGAGTCAGTACATTTGGTGCTGCCGCCGACAATACACTTTATTCGCTGAACCTCATCCCTATCGGTGGATTTGTACGTATGCCTGGCGAGAATGGCGATATTCATGATCCTAATGGAGCCTATGATCCACAAAGTTTTGCTGCCAAATCCGCAGGTAAACGGATCATCGTACTCTGTGCCGGCGTCGTTATGAATTTCCTGCTTGCCATTGTGCTTTTTTCCATTGCCTATAGTCTGGGAGAGCCAACCAATCCTCAATCAGCGATGATTGGTCAGGTCCTTCCTAATACGCCAGCCGCTATGGCAGGTCTACGTCCAGATGATACGATTCTCTCTGTGAACGGACATGCAGTGAAACTGTTCACTGATTTGCAAGGTATTGTTGGCAATGCCATCACTCAAGACAAAGGGCATGGTGCGACAGTACCAGTAACCCTGGTCATACAGCATCAAGGAAATTCCGCTCATATCACAACGATAGTGAATGCGCGAGTCAATCCACCATCTGGCCAGGGAGCGATGGGTATTAGTGAGAAGATCATCTATGTCAAGTCCCCGGTCTGGCAGGCACCATTTAAGGGGATTGTCTACACTTTTAAGATGACACATGATTTCTTGAGTGCGATTGGACAGATGATCATAGGAAAGATACGCCCCAATTGACAGGACCCGTAGGTATTGTTAAGATCACTGGTCAGGTAGCACAATCTGTGCCTGACTATGGCTGGTGGGATCTTCTCAGTTTAACAGCATTGTTAAGCATTAACCTGGCTGTTATCAACATTTTACCTTTCCCTGCTCTCGATGGTGGGCGCATTGTACTTATACTGATCGAGATCGTACGTGGTGGGAAGCGCCTGAAACCTGAACGTGAAGGCATTATTAATTTTGTTGGCATGGCACTTTTGCTAGCTCTGATGGTTGTCATCACTATTAGTGATGTGCTGCATTGGGGGAGCTAAACGGAGTAGTTGTAGTTATGCGAAGGAAAACGCGACAAATTCATATTGGCAATGTAGCAATTGGTGGAGATGCTCCTGTTGCAGTGCAGTCGATGACAACCACCTATACACGTGACGTTGCAGCCACTGTGGCCCAGATCTATCGCTTAGAGGAAGTTGGTTGTGAAATCGTGCGTGTCGCAGTTCCAGAGATGGAAGATGCGCTGGTGCTTGGTGAAATCAAGAGACGTATCCATATCCCACTTGTGGCCGATGTTCACTATAATGCTGCTCTTGCACTGGAAGCCATTCGCCAGGGTATAGATAATGTTCGTATCAATCCTGGTAATCTCATTCAGGGACGTAAATCTCTGGAGCAGATTGCTACCGCTGCTAAGATGCATCATACTTCGATGCGTATTGGCGTAAACTCTGGCTCAATCGACGCATTAGATCAGCGTGCCCAGATGCAGCGCATTCAGGTACGTTTGCGTGATGATGGTGTACTGGAGCGGACTGATCCAGCCGAGGCACGACGTAAAGAGCGCGAACATCTGGCAGAACGTATGGTGACAAAGGCGTTGGAATATATTAGCTGGTGTGAGGCTCTAGACTATCATGAGATCGAGGTCTCGTTGAAGTCCTCTTCTGTCCTGACTGCTGTTGAGGCTTATCGCCGTTTCTCGCAATGTTCGGACTATCCCCTTCATCTCGGCATTACTGAGGCGGGTACGCTTGTCACAGGTTCAGTGAAGTCTGCTGTTGGTCTGGGACTTCTGCTGGCTGAGGGTATTGGTGATACGATTCGTGTTAGTCTGAGCGCTGAGCCGGAAGAAGAGATACCCGTCGCTTACGAAATTCTACGTTCGTTAGAATTGCGTAATCGTGGTGTGACGTTTGTCTCGTGTCCGTCTTGTGGACGTGTTGAGATTGATGTTATTAGCGTTGCCAATGAAGTTGAGAAACGTCTGGCGAAGGTGCAGACGCCCATCCATGTGGCTGTGATGGGTTGTGTTGTCAATGGACCTGGCGAGTCTCGTGATGCGGATGTGGGCCTGGCTGGTGGAAAAGGCAAGGGTGTCATCTTCCGTAAGGGTGAGGTTGTCAAGACTGTACCTGAGGATCAATTTCTGGATGCAGTGCTTAAGGAAGTGGCAAGTCTGTTGCCTGCCCACGAGGCCAGGGTGGTTTATCCCGAAGGCGGCATCAAGGAGACTGCTGGTTCCCACCGTACACGTGATGAGGGGATGAATCTCCCGATCTTGCAGAGATAATACTAAGGAGTCAAATAGTACATTCAAGTACCCCGCTTAAATCATTGCTGATAAGTCTCCGAGGGGAGAATGCAGAGATGTTATGCATTCTCCCCTTTTGTTGAGGTCGGACCATGATCTTAGTCCTACTTCATGATATGATACTTCACCAGAATGATCATGAGAGCAACGCTTTCTTTGATGGTAACTACTCAGGCCTGCTCACCACCTGCGGTGGCTTCGCTCTCATTTTATTGTTCGCAGCAAGGTTTGCGGCGCAAACCTTGCTGCGAACAATAAAATGACGAAGCCCGTAGGCACTGAGGAATCAGAAAAAGGGGGTCTGGGAAGTTACAGGAAAACAAGAATAAAAGCGGCTTCTCAGAAGCCGCTTTTCAAAATGGGCGATACAGAACTCAAATCTGTGACCTCTACGATGTCAACGTAGCGCTCTAACCAACTGAGCTAATCGCCCTGGAACGGCACGATCATAGCATTCTCCCACCTCTTGTCAAGAACCTTTTCCACCAAAACCAAAATCCCCAAAAATGTACTACTTTTACCTTTGCGGTTCTTGACATTAGAGGAAAAACCCTAGCATTATAGTATGGTAGAGATGCCAGCGAAAGTTTGTAAAATTGTGGGATTCACTTGCATTTAAGCAGATGTAATCCTATACTACTATATTGTTGGGTTAATAGTTTCTCTCTTCGTTCGGAAAGTGTGATTTTAATGCTTTTTTCAAGAATTAAACAGTCCGTGCAGTATAAGCCTTTGTTATTTGGTTACATTAATCGTCGATATATACCATGTATTTTTGCTGTGCTACTGCTGTTGACATTTATTGGCATTGGATTATCGTCTTTTGGGTCGATCCAGGTAGCTGCACAAAGTCATACCAGTCCGACTGTAAATGATGCTTGTCAACATGTGAGTTTCTCCCCTAATGAAACCCGTTTCCAATGTGTCCTGGCCCTTATCCAGTTGGTGGGAACTGTGTGTGGTGGGCGTGGGAACAATGGCACTTGCTGGGCTATAATTTGCCGCTGAACTGGGGAAATGCCGCTGACTGGATTGTTGATGCTGAGCGCTCAGGTCTGCCGCTTGGAACAATGCCGCGTGTTGGCTCTATCGCTGTCTTTCCTCGCGCTGATGGAGTCTGGGCTTTTGGCCCAGCTGGTCACGTGGCCTTTGTGACGGCTGTGAGTAGTGATGCCTCAACCTTTAATGTGACCTATCAGAACTATGGTGATCCCACTCCTATGTATGTAGGAACTGACTATAACGTCTCTGTGATCAACCAACCACGGTTCCAGAATGGCAGCATGCGCTTTCTCTATTTCCCACGGATCATTGATCCACAACGCTTTGCACACCTTCCGGGCATTGGAAATTCTGATCCGGTTTCAGTGACGTATGCAAATAGTCTGCTCTCACGTACCTTAGCAAATAATGCCACCGGGTCAAGTGCAACATTCACTGGTGACCGTATAGCTCTTGGCTTATCGCCTGTCTCGTCTGATCAGGAATTTAATGCTGATTTTGCAGGAAATGGGGTCAGTGATCTCTTGCTCTATGATCGCCTTGCCGGTCGTCTGGATGTGCTCACGCTTGCCAGGGGGCTTCCGCCTTATGCCAGAAAACATGTACCCGGTTATGTCCCTGGTGACGATGACCCAAACGGTACCTATTCACAAACGGTAAGTCTTGGTGACTCAATAACACCAGCGGGGAAGTGGGGATCGAACCTGGATGTACATATCGGTGATTTTGCTGGTACGGGTGAATTTGATATTCTGCTCTATGATCATGTCACTGGGACCATCCAACTGCTTAGTCTGACACCAGATCTGGCGATTAAGAAACATGTAACACTACCTGGTTATGGTCCTGGCTGGGAACTGTACGTGGGGCGATTCGATGGAAAGCGTAGCGGTGTGTTCATGTATAATCGCTTTGCTCGACCCGATCTGGCAGCGAATTCCACGCCTGCGCCGACAAAAACATTCCTTCGTCAAGCCCCAACGGCAACGCCCAGAACGAAGACAAAACCCCCAACTCCAACTCCAAAACCCAGTCCGACGCCCAACGCCTATCCCAATTCCAACACCAAGCCAATTCCGACGCCGACAGTCCAACGCCAGACTGCCAACGGCAATACCCAATCCGACGCCAACTACGGCAACCGCAACGATCGAGGCAACGCCGGGTATCAAACCCACAACGACACCAATGCAAACCCAGGATGCCAGCATGGATATACTGGATCCATCCCCAACGCCGACCTCTATGATAGGTAATAGTGATCTTAGTGGCACTGCCCCAGAGGATTGGGAGAAATTGGGACGAACGGCCAACATTCGTGTCCTTGATTTCAACAAGGATTTTGGTATTCAGAAGCAGCAAACATATACTCTCTGGCATGCTAACTGGGAGGTGTATGTAGGTCCTTTTGTCAGCGCCAGTCAGGATGGTATCTTCCTCTATGATCGCTCCGTAGGTGAGGGGCGTCTCATGAGTTTTAACAATGAGATGCTTGTGACGAATTATAAGGAGATGCACAATCTTGATGGCAACTGGGTTGTCTACACTGGTGATTTTACGGATTCCGGTCGAGCGCAGATGTTGCTCTATGATCCCAGCAGCGGCGATGCACAAGTTCTGACCTTTGCTCATGACCTGACTCTTGCCAGTCAGAAGACATATTCAGACTGGGGAACCAATATGGTTCTCTATGTCGGTCATTTTGGTATGCCTGCATTGAGTATTATGCTCTATGATCCACAGGCGGGAAAGAGTACCTTTCTTGCTTTTGACCAGTCGTTAGAAGTAACACATCAATATACGGTGACGAGTTGGGACCAGAACTGGCAGATACTCATTGGGGCGTTTATTGACCGTTCACAGTGTGCTAAAAGCGGTAATTGCAGCAATGGCGATGATATTCTGGTACTCAATCGCCAGACTGGACAGGTCGTACAATATGCCTTCTCCTTTGGGCGTACATTCAAGGTTTTTGATAATCGTGCCCAGGCATTTATCCGCGATGGTCTGGACGCAGGGAGCTACCTTAACTCTGTGGATACAACAAGCTTTAGTATGCTCAATACAGTGGATACTGAGATTAGCAATGAGGAACTCTATTGATAGCTCTGTCATGATACAATAGCGGTATGCGAGATGTATTTTTGATTGGGCTTTCAGGTAGCGGAAAAAGCACTGTAGGGCGTCTTCTAGCACAACAGTTAGGCAAACCCTTATTCGATCTTGACGCACTCATCGAGGAGGAGTGTGGCGAGCACATACCGACTATTTTTGCTCGACACGGTGAGGACTACTTCCGTGCTTGCGAAAGTCGCATTCTAGCGAAAATCACACAGTTGACGGCTGATGGTGCCATCATTGCTACAGGTGGTGGTATCGTTGTGCGGCCCGAAAATCGAACTCCTCATGGCGGAACGGGGGGTGCGAATATTTTTGCACGTTGACCCTCAGCATGCCCTACAGCGCCTCTTAGCTCAACATGCAGCTGCATTAGCTTGTGGAGCTACCCCAGAGGTACGCCCGCTTCTTGCTGGACCTGATCCCTTGACCTCGCTACAAGACCTGTTAACTACACGTATTACCTGGTATGAAGAGGCTGATCTGGTCTGTTCGACTCAGCAGAAAAGTGCTGAACGGGTTGCGCAGGAGATAATTGCTATGTTGATTGGCTCTGGTGAACTTGGAGATGTTGCCTCAATCGTACGACATGCGAATGTTGGTGAAGGGTATGATATTGTGGTCGATTGGGGTGGGGTGGGACGGCTGTCACAGTATCTCTCTCAGTTGAATTTGCCACCACGCATTTTTATTGTCACTGATAGTAATGTGAGTGATCTCTACGCTCCGTCGATCATGGAGCATCTTTCCGGTGCGGGCTGGGAGCCTCACCTCTATGTGATACCTGCGGGTGAGGCCAGTAAATCGCCGCAGCAACTCAATGCACTCTATGATTGGTTGGTAGATCAGCATGCTGAGCGTCGTGAAGCATTGATGACCCTGGGTGGTGGCGTTGTCGGAGATCTTGTCGGTTATGCGGCTGCCACCTATCTGCGAGGGGTACCATTAATTCAGGTGCCTACATCACTTTTGGCGCAGGTCAATTCTGCGATTGGTGGCAAAACCGGCATAAATCATGCAAAAGGTAAAAATCTGATTGGTGCTTTTTACCACCCACGTCTGGTTCTTGCTGATCCTGCAACGTTATTGACGTTACCAGCGCGTCAACGTACAGAGGGATGGGCAGAGATCGTAAAATATGGTATTATACTCGACGCTGAATTGTTTTCTCGTCTTGAGGCGCATGCGGATGCGTTGCATGACTTTTCTCATCCCCCTATTACATTGTTGTGTCAAATCATAGCTCGTTCCATCGAGCTGAAAGTAGCAGTGATAGAGGAGGACGAGCGCGAACAGGGACGCCGTGCTATTCTCAATTATGGCCATACGATTGGGCATGCGCTGGAAAATGTTGCGGGGTATGGTGAGTGGTTGCATGGTGAGGCGGTCTCGCTGGGTATGGTAGCTGCGGCTACCTGGGGCGAGAAGCTGGTATGTTTTCTGCCGAGGATGTAGCGCGACAGAATAAACTCCTTGCAGCATTAGGTTTGCCTGTTGTGTATCAAGGGTCTGTTAAGGCACAAGATATTTGGCGAAAATACAACTGGATAAGAAAGTTATTGGGAAGCGTGTACACTGGGTTATGCCGCGACATATCGGTGCTGTTGTCGTGACCCAGATGCCAGATGATCTGGTGATGCGGGTGATCACATCGTTTTTTGAGGAAATGAGGCCATAGAGATGCTTGCTATTCTGGTCCTGAATGGACCTAATCTCAATACGTTGGGGACACGCGAACCAGACATCTATGGAACTGTCACATTGGAGCAAATTCATGAGGTGCTGCGCGTGCGAGGGAAGGCCCTGGAGGCAACCGTTGAGTGCTTTCAGTCGAACCATGAAGGAGCATTGATAGATTTCATTCAACTGCATGCGGATAAAGCTGATGGTATCATTATCAATCCTGGTGCATTGACACATTACTCAATTGCCTTACGTGATGCCCTTGCAGCGGTAAAGATACCCTCGATAGAGGTGCACCTGAGTAATATCTATACACGTGAGTCGTTCAGACATCTATCGGTGATTGCTGGGGTCAGTCGCGGACATATTGTGGGACTGGGCTGGCGCGGCTATTTGTTGGCGTTAGAAGCTCTGGTTGAACTGGTACGTGAAAATAGCAACAAGAAATAGGGAGATCGTTATGAGTCAAGAGAGTATCAAGCAACTTCGTACATGGGAAGCTGAGCAAGATATCGATGCCTTTCTCGTAACGCAACCTCAGAACCGTTCTTATCTAAGTGGATGGCTCAATGATGATACGGAGGGCGCTGGTTCACTATTGATAGGACAGCAACAACAAATCTTATTGACCAATGCCCTCTATGCAGAAATTGCTCAACATGAGGCCGTAGGATGGCAGGTGGTCATTCCGCCTGCTCGCGAATATGCCGCAACGATTCTTCTCTTGCTCAAGAGCATGGTTGGAAAAAGATTGGTTTCGAATCTTCGACTTTGACCTATGCGGAATATGAAAAAATATATCATGCAGGCGAAAATGTCTACACACTGCAACCTTTTGAGCAAAGCTATATAGACAAGTTGCGCCTGGTCAAGCAACCCGACGAAATTGCGTTGCTCAAACGTGCTGTTGCGATTACAGACGAAACATTTGCGCATATCTGTAGCTGGATTGAGCCGGGAATGACGGAAAAAGAGGTACAGTGGGAGATTACTCGTAAGATGGTAGCCCTGGGTGCAGATGGTTTGTCATTTGAAACGATTATTGCCTCCGGGCCAAATGGTTCAATGCCACATGCTCACGCTGGTCAACGCCGTATCCAACAAGGTGAACTGATTACTATTGATATGGGTGCTCGATACAAAGGCTATTGTGCAGATATGACCCGGACGATTTGTCTGGGAGAACCCTCAGAACCGCGTATGCGTGAAGTATATGATAGCGTACTTCGTGCTATGAAGACTTGTGAGCAGGGGTTGCATGCTGGTATGTCGGGACGCGAAGCTGATGCTCTGGCACGTACAGTACTGGAGGAGGCAGGACTGGCCGAATATTATGTGCACAGTACTGGTCATGGCGTGGGTTTACAAATCCATGAGAGACCTGCGCTTTCAACACGTGCTCCTGAAGATGTACTCTTACCCGTGGGCTGTGTGGTTACTGTTGAGCCAGGAGTGTATATCCCTGGTTGGAGTGGTACACGCGTGGAGGATTGTGTTCTGGTCAAAGAAAATGGTGTGGAAGTATTAACACAGTCACCAACAGAGCTGGTGATTCAGCGTTAAAGGAGACTCTCTATGATATCCACTGGCGACCTGAAGAGAGGTCTGGCAATTGAGTTTGAAGGACAGCCCTGTAACATTGTTGAATGGCAACATGTCAAAATAGGGCGTGGTGGTGCAATTGTACGCATGAAATTGCGCAACTTACGTAGTGGAGCAATTTTCGATAGAACATGTGATTCAGGTGATAAGTTTAAGCGTCTCTACCTGGATCAATCCACTGTGACCTATCAATATCAGGATGGCAACCAGTATCACTTTATGGATACTAGCACATATGAGGACATTGTATTGACTGAGACACAGCTCGGAGAGGCCAAGGATTACCTGATTGACAACCTGGAAATGGACATTGTTCGCTATAATGATGAGCCTATTTCCGTCAAATTACCTGAGAAAGTTGTGCTCCGTGTGACCTATACTGAGCCAGGCTTTAAAGGTGATACGGCTACGGGTGGTACGAAGCCTGCAACAACGAGACCGGTCTGGTTGTGCAGGTACCCCTCTTTATTACGACTGATGATGTCATTCGTGTTAATACTACCACTGGCTCCTATGTAGAGCGTGTGTAGAGTGTCTCATGTAGAGCGTGTGTAGAGTGTCTCACATTTTTCTTCTGATAGAAGAGAACGGAGCAATGATAGATGGATAGTAATGGGCAATATCCCTATAACGTGAAACCCCTCTCTCACGAGGAGCATGATGCTTCAGATCGTCTGAGTGCCGAGCAGCTACGTCGTCTTGTACACCTGCTTGATAATAGTGATGTTTCTGAGATAGAGGTGAAACATGCTAAAGAGGGAACACGTTTAGTATTACGTAAGGCCAAAGCTCTTGAGCATAGTGATCTTCAGACGAGGAAACCAGTGAGCGCAGATTTGGACCTGACACCACCCGTAGAAGCAAAACACACCGTTGTTGCGCCTCTCGTTGGTATCTTTCATACCTGGGCCAGACCCAGGGGTGGTGCTCTGGTCGGAAGCGGTGACTATGTTAAGGTGGGGCAACTGGTGGGTACGATCCAGTCTCTGAACGTCATAAACGAGGTAGAGTCATCTGTAGCTGGACATGTTGTTGAAATTCTTGTGCAGGATGGCGAAGCTGTCGAATATGGACAGCCGCTGGTGGTCATTGAGCGTTCGCAGGAGTCGTAGGCAGCATGGATAGTATGCATCTTCCCGAAGATGTGGATGCTCCACCAGTTGTCAGCGTCTCAGAATTGTCTCTCTATCTGAAAGAGTGGCTGGAGGAAAACCATCTCCTACACAATATATGGGTGCGTGGCGAGGTCTCTAATTGTAAAACGTATGCTTTCGGGGCACTGTTATTTTACGCTCAAAGAAGGAGATACTCAACTCCCCTGTGTCTTTTTTAAGCACTCTCGCCTGCGCTCTGCCGCCCCCGATTTACGCAATGGGATGGCGCTTGCTGTCAATGGCCGTGTAGCTTTTTATGAGCGAGATGGCAAACTGCAACTCTACATTGAGAGCGTCAAGCTATTGGGAGAAGGAGAACTCTTTCAACGTTTTGAGCAACTCAAGATACGTTTAGCTGCTGAAGGCCTTTTCGATGCGGAGCGAAAACGTATGCTTCCGCCACAACCCTCTGTAATTGGAATTGTGACCTCTCTCCAGGCCGCTGCGCTTCGTGATATGTTGCGTGTTCTACGTAGCCGCTATCCACTTGCTGAAGTGGTCCTTGCGCCTTCGCTGGTACAGGGAGCCGAGGCACCCACCTCAATAGCCGCTGCTCTAGATCTGCTCAACGAGCATGGTGAGGCTGATGTTGTGATTGTTGGGCGGGGTGGTGGGTCAATAGAAGAGTTGTGGGCTTTCAATGAGGAAGTGGTAGCACGTGCTATTGCGCGTTCGCGTATTCCAGTGATCAGCGGTGTTGGTCACGAAACGGATTTTACCATCGCTGACTTTGTGGCAGATTATCGTGCTTCAACACCGACCGCTGCTGCAACTGCCGCCGTACCAAATATCGCTGATTGGTATGTTGATGTGCAGGAAAAACAACAGATATTGACCACTTTGATAAGGGAGCGTCTGTATGATCTGGGTGAACGATTGGAGCGTACACAGCGTGATCTACAGCGCGTCAGCCCCCAGAATGTGGTCGATCGACGTCGGCAGCAACTGGACGATATGACGGAGCGTTTGCAGACACATATGGAGCATCTTATCTCACTACGCGGTGAGCGTCTGCGCGGTCTCGCCTTGCGGCTCCACTCGTTAAGTCCCCTGTTGACAATTGGGCGCGGTTACTCTATTGTGCGGTTGGATAGTGATCAGACAGTTTTGACCAGCGTACAGCAGGTGCATCCAGGTGACCAGTTAACCATCCAGGTACAGGATGGGCATATTGCAGTTGAAGTTCGTATTTAATTTTTGAGATGGTGAAGAGAAGATGGAAGCCTTATCTTTTGAAGATGCCTTTGCACAACTCGAAGTGGCCGTCGCGGCATTGCAAGATGGACGTATGCCTCTTGAACGAGCGTTACAGTATTATCAAGAGGGTATGAAACTGGCGCAGCACTGTCAGGAACTCCTGCAACAGGCAGAGTTATCTGTGCAGCAGTTAAGCGTGGATAGTGATGGTACGTTGTCCACACAACCTCTGGATATATAGGGCGGGAGCTATGCAGAATACTTTCTTCGAGAATCGCATCCTCATGGCGTCTTTTATGGCATGGGCTGTTGCACAGATAAGTAAGACCATCTATGAGTTGTTTAAGCAGCGCAAACTGATTATTAGCCATCTTGTCTCTTCGGGTGGGATGCCCAGTTCTCATTCTGCTCTGGTGACCGGACTTGCTACTGCCACCGGGCGTATCGCTGGTGTAGGTTCAGCACAGTTCGCCATTACAGTGGTACTTGCGAGTATTGTGATGTATGATGCGGCGGGAGTGCGTCGTGCTGTGAGTATCCAGGCTCGCATCCTCAATAAGATGATGGATGAGGCTTTTCAAGGTCGTCCAATGGCTGAAAAGCGATTACGTGAACTGATAGGACATACACCAATTCAGGTCATTGTGGGTGGACTACTTGGCATTGGCGTAGGGTTACTTATCACTGCTTAAGATGCTTCTCTCTTCGATCTCCAGTATAGCATGTGTGTTCCGTACGGGTCTGTTCTCGAAGCGGAAGCGTTGAAGCAGACGATTGCCGCTTCACCTCTAAGATGGGAAGCGGCAATCCTTGTCTTGTGGACCACAACTGCGAGCGGAGTCCTCGCACGGGAAGTTACCAGGGGATCTGTCCATTGGCTCCAAAGAAGCCGCCGGTAGGTCCATCGGCTGGCAGGGTGGCATAGGCTACAGGTGCTTTTGCTCCCTGTTCGGTAGTGAGAAAACCTCTGTGTTCAGTCATGTCTGTGGCGACAAAGCCAGGGCTGACCGAGTTGACTTTGATGGGCGTGCCTTGTAGCTCTTTGGCGAAGAAGACGGTGAGAGCGTTCAGGGACGTTTTGGATGCCTGGTAGCCCAGGAGAGGCAGTCGATCTGCGAACATGGAGTTAGCACTGCTGTTGATAGACAGGGAACCCATCTCGCTCGATACGTTCACGATACGCCCGGCCTGGGAACGGCGTAGCAGGGGAAGCATGGCTTTGGTGATGGCGAAGACGCCAAAGAAATTAGTGGCGAAGGTCTTCTGCAAATCTTCAAGCGAGATCTGGCTGGGCGGTGTGTGCCCATCGTCAAGAGACATAGCCGCATTGTTGACCAGAATATCCAGTCGCCCATAGGTCTGATCAATAAAGGCCGCGGTGGCATCGATGCTGGCTTCATTGGTCACTTCGAGTTGGATGGCGACTGCATCTATCTTCTCGGCACGCAATTTCTGTATGGCGACCTCTCCCCGAGCCTGGTCACGCGCACCAACGAGGACAGTGATGTCCTGGAGACCCAACTGACGTGCAATCTCAAGACCGATACCTTTATTCGCACCTGTAACAAGTGCGATCTTTTTTCCCTCTGACATGTGATTTCCTTTCAACTTTCTGACATTGTTTGCTGTCTTTCGCAAGTGATAACGCCTTTGCTGGCACTGGGACGCCTTTAGCTCTTGCAAGCTGTCAGGTGGTGCTGTATGATGACGTTGTAAACATTCTACTATAGTATGTTTCTGGTGTCAACATTGTTTTCAGTGTAAACTTCCTTGTGCCAGGAACAGGCTGGAAAAAGAGAGGGATGGAGAACCATCATGAGCCCCAGAGGCCAATGTCCCTATCACCACGGGGATTTACGAAACGCTTTGATTCAGGCCGGGTTGGAACTGCTCGCGGAGGGAGGAGCGCAGGAGCTTGATCTGCGCAAAGTCGCACGCCGGGCTGGGGTGAGCCATGCTGCACCCTACCGTCATTTTGCCGACAAGCAGGCATTGATTGCAGCCATTGCCGAAGAAGGATTTCACTGGTTGGCTGAACAAATTCAAGCGACGTTGCACGAAGTATCCGATGAGCCATTTGAGCAATTGCTAGGGAGTGCACTCGCCTATGTGCATTTTGCTCAGGAACATCCCTGGCTGATGCGTGAGATGTTTAGCGGTCTCACCATTGAGCATGAAGCGTTTGTGAGCTTGCATATGGCCTCAAAGGCGGTCTATCGGCTCTATACTGATGTGATCAGGCGCGGCCAGGAGAAAGGAAAGCTTGTGGATGGCGATCCAGCAGTGCTGGCTTGCGTCCTGTGGTCGACTCTGCACGGGCTGGCTATGCTGATCATCGAAAATCAAATGCGTCCGTATGCTGATGGACCAGAAGGCACTGAGCATGTCACGCGCCATACCATCGAGGTCCTCTACGGGGGTTTTGCTCGCAAGTAGTGTTCTTCATACATTAAAGCGAACCTCCTGTATCTTCATTTTGCAGTGCTATTATACTGAAAGTATAAGCATATTTTATATTTCTCATTTTTGGAAGAAGGGAAGTGGTAAGGAGTGGTGCGGTCTATGCAAGTCCCTCTTGTTGATCTACGTATACAATATCTGGCGCTTAAACCTGAAATCATGCTTGCTATGGAGGAAGTTCTTGAGAGCATGCAGTTGTTTCTTGGGCCACGACTGCGTGCATTTGAACATCAGTTTGCACTTTATTGTGGTTCTCAGTATGGTGTAGGTGCCTCATCGGGTACCGATGCTCTTGCCCTGGCACTGCGTGCCTGCGATATTGGCGTTGGTGATGAGGTGATCACTGTCTCCAATAGCTTCATCGCTACGGTTGAAGCTATTGCGATGGTCGGAGCCAAGCCGGTTTTTGTCGATATTGATCCCGAAACCTATCTCATGGATTGGCGGCAATTGGAGCAGGTACTGACCCCGCGAACGCGGGCTATTTTGCCAGTGCACCTCTATGGTCATGTCGCAGAGATGCAGCCCATAATGGATTTTGCTCGTGTACATGGGCTGCGGGTAATCGAAGATGCTTCTCAAGCTCATGGTGCTACCTATCAGGGACAACGTGTTGGAAGTTTTGGCGACATTGGTTGTTTCAGCCTGTATTATAGCAAAAACCTGGGAGCCTTTGGTGAAGCTGGTATTTGTACAACCAGCGACCGTGCTCTTGCAGAGAAAATGTGTATGATACGCGATCATGGGTCACGTATCCGCTATCAGCATGAGGTGATGGGTGTAAATGCCCGTCTCGATGAAATACAGGCAGCGGTGTTGCTTATCAAGATGCCCCACCTGGAGCGCTGGAATAAAGCTCGTCAGGCGCATGCACAGCTATATACTGAACAGCTAAGCGATATCGTAGAAGCGGTCCCTGTCGTTCGACCCTGGGGCACCCATGTGTATTGTTACTATGTTGTGCAAGTTCCTCAACGTGATCAATTCCGTAAAGCTTTAGAGCAAGAGGGAATAGCAACAAATATTCACTATCCTACACCTATTCATCTACAACCTGCCTGTGTGCCCTATGGTTATAAACGTGGAATGCTTCCGATCACGGAAGCTATGGCAGAACGTATCGTCTCTTTGCCAATGTATCCAGAACTAACCGAAGAACAGTTACAGTTGGTTATCAATGCGGTAAAGAAAAATGTTGGGGTGGAGGCATCAATCCGGTAGTTGTGTCGAGAGCTATCTCGGTACTTAGAACTATCTGGTTTCGATGACTATGTGTTAAGTGGTAGAAGGAATTGACAAGATTATGACTGATCTACGTTTTGGTATTATTGGTTGGGGATACTGGGGACCAAAAATTGCTCGCAATCTGGATAGCCTGCCACAGGTAGCAGTTACTATGGTGGCTGATCTGGATGCTCATCGTCTGACATCAATTTCCGTGAACCAGCCATGGATACGTACGACGACGCAGATGCAGGATGTGCTATGTTCGGATGTGGATGGAGTTGTCATTGCAACTCCTGTACGAACACACTATCGTCTGGCAAAAGAAGCGCTTTTACATGGCAAACATGTACTCGTTGAGAAACCTCTGACGGCCAATGTTGAAGAGGCGGAAGAACTTGTCGCGCTGGCACAAGAGCTGAAACTGGTCTTGATGGTAGGTCACACCTTTGAATATAGTCCAGCCGTCAACAAGTTACGTAAACTGGTACAGGCGGGAGACCTGGGAAAAATCTGCTGTGTGGAAGCGGAACGTGTAAATCTGGGACTATTTCGTAACGATATTAATGTGATCTGGGATCTTGCACCGCACGATGTATCAATTCTCCTGTACCTGTTCGGTAAAATGCCGCAGGAAATCAAAGTACAGGCACATGCACATCTTCAGCCACACATCCACGATATTGCCCATCTCGATCTGAGCTTTGCCGATGGAATGATGGCCCATATCCATGTGAGCTGGCTTCATCCCTGTAAAATTCGCCGTGTGACTGTCATCGGTGATGCCAGAATGGTGGTGTATGATGATACCAACCCGGCAGAGATGATTAAGGTGTATAATAAAGGGGCTGATGTGCATGCTGATCCGGTCGTTTCATATCGCTATGGTGCAATCACTATTCCCCATATCGATTGGATAGAGCCATTACGCCTGGAGTGTGAGGATTTCGCCAATGCAATTCGTTTAGGGATACAACCGCGTGCTCATGGTGGTGTTGGCCTGGCAGTGGTCAAAGTATTAGCAGCCGCACAAAAAGTTTTAGAACAGCAAGAGCAATTGGATACTATCGCTGTCACCCGTTAATCCATGTTGAGTTATGGGGTGCTCAGGTCTCTTTTCTGATTCCTCAGTGCCCAGGGCGCTTCGCAGTCCGTTTTGTGTGGGTTGTGTTGGCAGTGGTGGAGGTTGCGTCGCAACCTCCACCACTGCCAACACAACCCACACAAAACAAGAGCGAGCCACCACTGGTGGTGAGGGAACCCGAGGAGTTTTCACTATTCATTGTAAAGGCAGGTAAGTGGCTGATGCCCGAAGTTTCATTTTACGTTCATCCGTTAGCGGAAGTGTCACCCGAAGCACATGTTGGTGCAGGGACGCGTATCTGGCGGCAAGCCCATATACGGGAGCATGCCTATATTGGTGAGATGTGTAATATTGGGAAAGGTGTGTATGTTGAGACACATGTGCGCATCGGTTCCTACGTCAAAATCCAGAACCATGTCTCCATTTTTGAAGGGGTGACCCTGGAAGATGGCGTCTTTATTGGCCCTCATGTCTGTTTTACTAACGATATGTTTCCCCGTGCGATTACTCCTGACGGCAAACCCAAAAGTGCTGAGGACTGGCAGATCACTCCTACACTGGTCAAGTATGGAGCATCGATAGGGGCAGGCTCTGTGATCGTATGTGGTGTGACCATTGGCGAATTCGCTCTGATAGGGGCAGGCTCTGTTGTCACAAAAGATGTGCCCCCGCATACCCTGGTCTTTGGAAATCCTGCACGTCCTCAGGGATATGTATGTCGTTGTGCACGTCGCCTGTCAGATCTTCACGAGGAAGAGGGAAAACTTGTTGGTTGGTGTGAGGTCTGTCAGCAATTTCATCAGGTGGGAGAACAACAATAGGTACTAAGTATCTTCACTGTGCTCTTTTTATTGCTACTGCTTGACAGATCGATAGGCTCTTTGTATCATGGAATATAAGAAGAGTATCTGTTCAGGTGTGTCAACCTGGCAAAGGCTTACCAGGCGCATCCTCAACAGAAGGTGAGAGTATTGTGTCCCTAGTTGGTTTATTCGGTTCTGCATGGCAAGGTTCACTTAGTGATCTGGCAAATATGGTTCAGCATATCAAACGTATACAGGCGTTTGGTCGGCTCACCCTGCGTAATACCGAGCGCTTCAGCATTGTTCACCTCTACTTTCGTGCAGGTAAACCAGTTCATCTAGCTGGTAATCGTGGAAATGCAGAAGTCATTTTTGCTGAGTTGCAAGAGTGGAAGAGTGCATTTTTGCGTTTTGATCGTGGTATGACCACCCTCGATATAACATTCAGTGCCAGACATGAGCAAATTTTGGAAGATACAATCAAGCATCTACAAAAGCAAGGCATTGTCCAGACACCTCCAACTCCACGTGTTA
>CAWFFV010000026.1:0-3513 GCA_963814985.1 uncultured Chloroflexia bacterium
GATCTGTGATACTCTGGCTCAAAGGATACCCCAACTATGCCTTTTCTTCTCTGATCTGTGACATAACCTCTTGCAGTTGATCCAGATGGGTTTGTCCGTGGATGATACCGAGCATATGGGTTGCCACTGCATTCATTGGTCCAAATTGTGGAATGCGCGTTATTGTGATATCCAGATGTGGTGTGTCGGGCCAGGCATTAAGGAAAGCTGTGCACATGCGCAGGCTCTCACTGAGACGATTTTGTACCTGTTGCACCGTCTGAATGCTTTCCCAGGGTGTCTCATAGCGTAGCCGTCCCTCAACGTGTATGCCGCGCGCCTGCATTGCTGCTGCCGCTGCAGTCTCTTCGAAAGTAGCCGTGAGGTGAGCAATCACATGGCCCAATGTCCAGCCTTGCTCCCCTCCCTCTGTTGATTGCGGATCTCTGGGTACAAAGGTAATATCGGTATTCTTCGCCTGGATGATAATATTCTGGATTGTCTCAAACAGGTCATCGGTAAGTGGTCGTAAATCGCGATAGGTGATATCGCGGATAAGGTCAGCATAGGTAATTTGTCCTGCAATGACTGGTCCGAAATTAAAGCTTTTCATACAAGTTCCTCTCATTGAAACGAATTCCTAAGGATTATACCATAGGATCATACCATCTTACACGTTTCGGATGTTTGTCTCGTTGCACCAGAATGGGAAAATGTGCGAAGATATCAAAGAGATGAAAATTACTGATGTGCAGCGCTATCCCTATCGCATACCACTACGAAACAGTTTTATGATGGCCGATCATGAGCTTCATACACGCGATGGCGCACTTGTTGAGATCTATACCGAAGAGGGAATTACTGGTGTTGGAGAAATGGCCCCACTACCAGAGTTCGGGGGAGGCAGTCTCGATGCCGCGCTTGTCTCGCTGCCGGCAACAGTTACCGGCTTCGCGGAAAACAGCTTGATGAAGCACTGGATCTTTTATCTAGAGAGATGGGTTCCCTACCTGCTTCAACAACCTTGTGCCAGAAATCGCTTTGCTCGACGCACTGGGGAAAGCTAAACAGTGTGCGGTAAGTAACTTACTTGGCGTGCATCCACGTCCCTTTATACGTGTCAATGCTGTCGTAGGTGTGCAAACAGCGGAAGCGGCAGCAAAACGTGCCCAGGAGGCTGTTCGCGCAGGTTTTGGTTGCATAAAGCTCAAGGTGGGAATTAGTGGGCAATCAGACATCGAACGAGCGGCCCGCAGTATGCGAGGCGATTGGGCCGACAATCCACCTGCGCTTAGACGCTAATGAAGCATGGAATTTAAAAAAAGCATGTACCATCCTTACCCACTGTGCACGCTTTGATATACAGTACATTGAGCAGCCTCTCCCCGCAAGTGATCTGGAAGGTATGAGCGGGGTCCCACAAGTGGTGTCGATACCTATTGCGGCAGATGAAATGCTCTCCCATCTAGAAAGTGCAAGAACCGTGCTTGCAGCACAAGCGGCTGATGTCTTGATCATCAAGCCGCAACTGGCAGGAGGTTTACATGTTGGGCGGCAGATCATTCAGGAGGCGGCAGCACAGGGCATACAGAGCGTTGTCACCAGCACAATCGAGGCCGGTATTGGTCGCGTAGCAGCGTTGCATCTCGCAGCCGCGTCAACAGAAGTTATCCTGGAGTGTGGGTTCGCCACATTGCACCTGCTAAAGGATGATTTGATCGTTGAAGATTTACCTATCCACAATGGACTCCTCACAGTACCCGCTGGTCCTGGCCTGGGTATTCAGTTAGACAGGACAACACTTTGAAAAATATGCCTTACGGTAAACACCGTTAGGGTACTTCCTCAAAAGAGATACTTCCCAAATAACATAACAGAGAAGACATGTCAAAGACAGCACTTATTCACGAAAAAGCTTCGTGCAACAGATATGTAGAAGACAGGCCATAAATGCTCTCTTCATTTAGATCAGCATCGTAGGAGAAATCTGCAACCCTGCTAATGAATAATAACATGAGTCATCCCGAATTTTTGAAACACAAGTTCAAGGATGACCAGTAGACAAAAAAGACCTCCTGAGTTAGACTCTGAGTCTCACGAAAAATTCAGAGGAAATCAGGAGGTCAGAAACATCGATGTCGTTAGAGTATGGCATATCAGGAGAAAATCGGCAAGAGGAGATCGAGCAAGATCGGGAGCTGGTGGAGGTGTTGACGAGGAAGCTGGATCCGCTTCTAGAGAGGCTGGACGCGTATTTGGATAAGCGGTTGGTACGCACATTGGTAGAAAGTGTGGCAGCAATCCTCGTCTTTAGGAATCCCAAACAAGGGCTGCATGTGAGTGAAGTCGGTGCCTGATAAAAAATGGGGCACAAGCACCAGCAGGAACAAAAAAGCTAGAAAGACTGCTGCATTCAAAAAAATGGGGAAAAGAGCTCATCTACGAATTTCATTGGGAAAAATCGGTCAAGCGGGTCTAAGGAGTTCAAAAGAAGCGGGAAAACGAGCATTGTGTATCTGGGATGGCAGTCGCATAGAAAAGCCAGCAAGCGAAAAGACCGAAGGAATGTGTGCAGTATTGTCGTCAAAAGCAAAAAGGCTCAAAAAGAACCGAAAAGGAGTATGGAATCCACCAGGTGGGAAACCGGTCACTGTGTTAGGATTAGAGTGGAGCGGGCTGCTGATAGCAGGAATGCAAGGGGTCCCAGAAGTAGCAACAATGGAGTACTGGTCAAGAAAAGGGGGAGCATGCGACAAATCAGAGAGAAGTGGAAAAACGTCTATTATGGAAGACATCCCGAATATTTAGGGAAAGATGTGGTACATATCTTTGATAGAGGATATGCAGGTGGACCCTGGATAGGAGAGTTAAACCTGCATAAAGTTCCATTTGTGATACGATGGAAAGGAAAGCACCATTTCATCGATGAAACAGGGAAAGAGAAAGCATTATGGACGTTTGCTAGAGGAAAGAGAACATGGGGATATCGAGATGTAGAAGATGGTTCAAAGAAAGGATGGAGCAGAAGGGGCGTGGTTGCGGTGCCGATTTGACATGCAGCATATGCAGGACCGTTGTGGTTAGTCGTTGGGCGTGGAGAACACTATCCCTGGTATTTGGTCACCAATCTGCCGATAGAAACGGAAGAGCAAGCATGGGATGTGGTGAAGATGTATTCCAGGAGATGGAAAATAGAAGAAACCTTTCGTTTTAAGAAGAGTGAAATGGGCGTAGAGAGCGTATGCTCGAGATTGTGGGAAGCACGCGAAAAACTGCTTGCACTGGTGACATTGGCATATACCTATTTACTCTTACTCTGCGATCCTGCGGTTGAACGAATAAAAACTCGGCTTTTACGACAAGGCTGTCACCGAACAGGAAAGCGATATCAAGAGGTAAAGATACCGCTTTACCGTATCCGTTGGGCTATCAGCTTCTTATGGCAGAGAATTCACCTTCCACCAATTATTGCATCTTTCCTTCCAACACTCTATTTACTGAACAAGCGTTCGAAAAATTCGGGATGACCCATGA